>NZ_LT907842.1:4800000-5400000 GCF_900215245.1 Pseudomonas fluorescens | reverse complement strand
AGCCGAAGATTCGTGGCTGGCGCCGAAGGTGTAAGACCGCAATCAAGGCTGCAGGGGCTTATCGCCCTGTAGCCTTGGTCGTGTTTGCAGCGACCATTTTCAGTGTGGCCATGGGGTTAAATGGTCGCGCGTGACAAGAGCCGGTAACCTGAGCGCCTCTTCCTCATCCTCAATAGCGAGGCGGCACTTGGATTATTTCACTGCGCTAACCGCTTTCGTCGAAGCCGCTGAAGGCAATAACTTCTCGCGTGCCGCCGAGCGGCTCGGCATCAAGGCCTCAACGGTTTCACGCTACGTGAAGGATCTTGAGCAGGATCTGGGCATCGCCCTGTTCAACCGGTCCACACGCATGCTGCACCTGACGGAAGGCGGCCAGACATTTCTGATGCACGCGCGCAGAGTGCTGGATGAACTTGAACAAGCCAAAGCGGCCACCTCGGCACTGAACCAGGAACCCAGAGGGTTACTTAAACTCAACTTGCCGCCCGCATTTGCCCGCCACCATATCCTTCCGGTCGTTAACCTGTTTCTGGCCCGCTACCCACAGATCAAACTGGAGCTTGTGCTGGATGACGAGCAGGTCAACCTGATCCATTCAGGCGTGGACCTTGCCATACGCATTGGTGCCCTTGCCGACTCGACGCTCAAAGCCCGCAAGATCTGCGACGGCAAGTACAGGCTGGTGGCAAGCCCGGCTTTTTGCAGGGAGCACCCGGTTCCGGCAACGCCGGCAGACCTCGCCGGCCTGCCGGCGATTGTGAGTACGCATGCCGCCGGGCACTTTGCGTTTGCCCGCGCCAACGAGGTGTTGCCACTGGTGCATAACGCCTGTGTGCGGATCAATGATCTGGATGCTCAGTTAATCGCCGCGCGCCAAGGGCTGGGCTTTGCGTTGCTGCCTGACTGGCTGGTGGCCAAGAGTCTTGAAGCGGGTGAACTGCAAGCCTGGCTCGATCCATGGGAGATCCGTGGCGCGGAGCACGCGTATGCGGTGTGGTTCGTCTACCCGCCGAAGCGAATCGTGTCGTCCAAGGTCAGGTGTTTCATCGACTTTATCGTCGAGCAGTTGGGTGATACACCCTACTGGAAAGGCTAAAACCGCCCGGCAACAAGGCCAGGGCGGCGCCGTTATCGACTATTGGCTGAACCGGATGTCCAGCGCGCGTAAATAGGTTTGCAGCCCGGCGTCCTGGATCGGGATCAGGAACGCTTCCTGGTCGGACTCGTTAAAGTGCGCGTGCCAGTAACCCGGTGGCGTCACAAACGCCAGGCCAGGCGCCCAATCGACGCGCACCGGATGGCGGATCTGGCCATCGGTATCCAGCTCAGTGCCGACCAGTGAGTAGCACCCCTTGGGGCAGTCGATGATGAAGTCGAGCGCAATCGACTGGTGCCGGTGCGGCTTTTGAATCGAGCCCGCCGGCAGAATGCCGTACATTGCCCAGAGCACATGGGTCACCGTGCGGGTCTGTGGGAAGTTGCGATTACCCAGCAAGATACTGATACGGCTGCGATCCTGGGCATGCGGATCATCTGCCGCTTCACGCAGTTTCTGGTTGGCCAGTGCTGCAGGGTACAGCGTTGGCACGAAACGGTCGGTGCTGCGCGTCACCCCCAGATAGCGCAGCAGCGGCTCATCGTGCACGTAGTACAGTCGCGCATCCTGTGATGCGCTGAAACGCGCTTCCCGCATGCCAGGCAACGCGATAAAACAGCCGGCTGACCATTCGATGGCGTGCTCGCCCTGCACGACACGGCCCTCCCCGGCAATCACATAAAACACTTGCGACGTCGCGTTGGGGTGCAAGGTCAGTGCGTCGCCGGCGTTCAGGCGCATGAAATTGGCACACAGCCCCGGCCCGGTGGCCGGGCCTGCGCAGCCCAGTGCATCGCTGAGGTCGAGCGGTACCACCCGCGAGGGGCCGCTGTCGTAGAGCGATGCCGGGAAATTGTGGTACGGAATTCGGCTGATCAGATTGGCGCTGATGGGGTTGGCTGCCTTGCTGTATTCAAAGTACTCGGCGTCCACCAAGTGGCTCGGCAAGGCGTGGGCGTGGTCAGGCTTGAATTCGCGATTCATGATGTTCACCTCAATCTTCGGCTGGATTGCACAGCGCCTCGCAAGGCGTTGCGACGGTGCTCGAACTATAGTGATCGCGCGCCAGGCGATTAAGCCCTCACGCCGCACAGCAGTTATGCGCAATGGGGCAGTCAACCGACACTCGCAGGATAGGCGCAACCCTCACCCATCATCGCCCGTTGAAGACTGCGTCTATTGGCGGTTACTCGATTCTTGAATTAACGTTCAACCCACCTGCCCCGCGTGCCTTGAACCGCGTCACGCCAAGCCGGCCGGCCTGATGCACCTGCACTCATTGCTGAACCCAAAAAGCAGTTAACCAACTGATCAATCAGAGTGACTATGAAAGAGCAGCCTCGGCAGCTTGCATCGGGACCGCACCCAGTGGCGCCAGCCTGTGCGCTTTTTCGACCCTCGCACCTTCTGGCCTCGTTCAGCCTGCTGTGCGTTGCCCTCGCCGGCTGCACCGTCGGGCCTGATTTCACACGGCCCGACGTGGCGGCGAATGCCGACTACTCGCGGGAAACACTCACCACCACCGCCCAGGCCGACATTGACGTCGGTGGCGCGGCGCAGCGGCTGATTGCCGGGATGGATATTCCCGGGCAATGGTGGACGCTGTTCCATTCACCGGCGTTGAACGCCCTGGTCGAAGAGGCCTTACGGGCCAACCCTGATGTGAGCGCCGCACAAGCAGCGTTGCGCCAGGCCAACGAGCTGGTCTACGCCGACCAGGCGTCGCTGTTTCCCTCGGTGAGCGGCAACGTGCGGAAAGCCCGCGAGAAAGTCTCCGGGGCCACGTCTGGCCTCGCCGAATCGCCGATTCTCACGGTGAGCTCCGCGTCGCTGAGCGTTTCCTACGCCCCGGACGTATTCGGCGGCACCCGTCGGCAAATTGAGTCGACCACAGCGCAAGCCGAGTACCAACGCTTCCAACTGGAGGCGACGTACCTCACGTTGACCGCCAATGTGGTCAATACCGCCATCAGCCTGGCGTCTGTGCGGGATCAAGTCGCCGCCAGCGAAGAAATCATCCGCCTCCAGAGCGGCCAACTGGATGTGCTGCAGGCGCAGCGCCGACTGGGCGCCATCGGGGATGCCGACGTGCTCACTCAGCAAACGGCATTGGCGCAAACCCGCGCCACCTTGCCGCTGCTGCAAAAACAATTGGCGCAAACGCGCAACCAGCTGATGGCTTACCTCGGCCGTTTTCCAAACCAGGATCGGGACGAGCGCTTCAACCTGGCGTCTCTGCAACTCCCGCAAGCACTGCCGCTCAGCTTGCCGTCAGCCATCGTTGGCCAGCGGCCGGATGTGCGTTCTGCACAAGCTCAACTGCATCAAGCCAGTGCCAACATTGGCGTGGCCGTCGCCAACCAGTTGCCGCAGTTCAGCATCACCGGGTCTTTGGGGTCTACGGTGACCAGCGGCACCCAGCTGTTTTCAGCCGGCTCCGGCGTCTGGAGCCTCGCCGGTTCGATCACCCAACCGCTATTTGATGCCGGCGCACTTGAACATCGCAAACGTGCCGCCGTGGCGGCCTATGACGAATCCGCGGCGCGCTATCGCGGCACAGTGATTACCGCGTTCCAGGATGTCGCCAACGCGCTCCGCGCGCTGCAGGCTGACGCCGATGCGCTCAACCAGCAGGTGGCGGCGGAACGCTCCGCACAGGCCAACCTTGAGTTGGTACAGGCGCAGTTTCGCCTCGGCGCGGTGGCTTACATCAACCTGCTGACCGCCCAACAAACCTACCAGAACACCGCGCTGGCGCGCGTCAAGGCGCAGGCCGCGCGGTACAGCGACACCACGGCGCTGTTCCAGGCATTGGGGGGTGGCTGGTGGAACCGCGCGGATGTGGATCCCGCCACCCAGGGCCGTCCGGATCGTTTCGGCCTGCCGTCATGGCAAGAAATCATGCCGACCAAGAGCAAGGCGGCGCCTGCCGATGCGGCGCGGCTCAACTGAGTTGAATCACTGAAACAGCGAGAAACCCCATGGCTGAAGTCAACACTGCCGCTGCCCCACCGCCCCAGCCCGGCAGCCCACGCAAGCGGCGACTGTGGCGGCCAATGCTGATCATGATCGGGGTGGTCGTGGTGATAGTCGCGATCATTGCCGGGGTGAAATTCGTGCAGATTTCAGCGCTGATTGCCCAGTCCAAAGTGCCCTTGCCCGCCGCGGTGGTGACGGCCATGCAGGTGCCCTTCAGCGATTGGCAACCGAGTGTCACCGCCGTCGGCTCGATGAAAGCCGTACGCGGGGTGGATGTGACCACCGAAGTCGGCGGCATTGTGCGGACCATCGGCTTCAAACCCGGACAAGGCGTCGAGGCCCAGGCACTGCTCGTGCAGTTGAATGCCGACGCCGACATCGCGCAACTTCACTCGCTTGAAGCCACGGCCGACCTGGCCGTGATCGTGCTCAAGCGCGACAAGGCGCAACTGGCGGTAAACGCGGTGTCCCAAGCCCAGGTTGATACCGACACTGCCGACTTGAAGGCCAAGCTCGCCGCCGCCGAACAGCAACGCGCGCTGGTGGCGAAAAAAACCATCCGCGCACCGTTTGCCGGGCGCATCGGGATTACCAGCGTCAACCCCGGCCAGTACCTTAACCCCGGCGACAAAATCGCGACGCTGCAGACCTTTGACCCGATTTACATTGATTTCACGGTGCCGCAAACCCAACTGGAGGCTATTGCCATCGGCCAAGCGGTGTCGGTGACCGCCGATGGCCTGTCCAACCAGACCTTCACCGGCAAGATCAGCACCATCGATACCCAGTTCGATTCAACCACACGCAACGTGACGGTCGAAGCTACGGTCGAGAACCCCAAACAAACCCTGGTGCCCGGCATGTTTGCCCGCGCAGTGGTCAACGCGGGGACCACCCAGCGCTACCTCACCGTGCCCCAAACGTCGGTCACCTATAACCCTTACGGCACCACGGTGTTCATCGCCACGTCGAGCAAGAATGACCAGGGCGAAACGGTACTCACCGCGCAGCAAACCTTCATCAAGACCGGGCCGACCCGTGGTGATCAGGTGGCCATTCTGTCCGGCGTGAAAGAAGGCGATCTGCTGATCACCAGTGGCCAGATGAAGCTCAAAAACGGTTCGGCAGTGAAGGTCGATAACAGCACCGCACCGCTGAACGACCCGGCGCCGACGCCCCAAGAACATTAAAGGTGCCCCATGAAACTTACCGATACCTTTATTCAGCGACCGGTCTGGGCCGTGGTTGTGTCGCTGTTTATCTTGATCCTGGGGCTGCGCTCGATCTTCGAATTGCCCGTGAACCAATGGCCACGTACCGAAAATACCGTGGTCACCATCACCACGGCCTACTACGGTGCAGACGCGTCCACGGTCGCAGGCTTCATTACCCAGCCGCTCGAGTCGGCGATTGCCCAGGCCCAGGGCATTGACTACCTGTCCTCGTCGAGCATCACCGGGGTCTCGACCATCACCGCCACGCTGCGGCTCAACTACGACGCGAGCAAGGCCCTTACCGAGATCAATACCCAGGTCAACTCGGTCAAGAACCAACTGCCGGCCCAGGCCCAGGAGCCGGTGCTCACGATCGCCGTCGGGCAGACCACAGACGCCATGTACCTGGGCTTCTACAGCGACACGCTGGCCACCAATAACATCACCGATTACCTGGTGCGGGTGGTCAAACCCAAGCTGGATTCGATCCAGGGCGTGCAAACCGCAGAGATCCTCGGCGGGCGCCAGTTCGCCCTGCGCGCCTGGTTGGACCCGGACAAACTGGCGGCGCATAACGTGACGGCGCAGGACGTGGCCACCGCGCTGGCCAACAACAACTACCTGTCTGCCGTCGGTTCGACCCGGGGGCAAACCGTGACGGTGGACCTGACGGCCGGGACCGATTTGCACAGCGTGGATGAGTTCAAACGGCTGGTGATCAAGCAGAAAGGCGACGCGCTGGTGTACCTGGAAGATGTCGCCACCGTCACCCTCGGCGCCGAAAGCTATGACAGCAGCGTGGCGTTTTCCGGCAAGCGTTCCGTGTTCATCGGCATCAAGGTGGCGCCCACCGCGAACATCCTGACCGTCGCCGACAGCGTGCGCGAGGCCTTCCCCGAACTGCAGTCGCAACTGCCTACCGGGGTACGCGGCGACATCGTGTATGACTCCACCGCGTTCATCAACACCTCGATCTACGAGGTGGTCAAGACCCTGGTTGAGGCGATGATTATTGTCTCGGTGGTCATTTACCTGTTCCTCGGCTCGTTCCGCGCGGTGGTGGTGCCACTGGTGGCGATACCGCTGTCGCTGGTCGGCACATTCTTTGTGATGTACCTGCTGGGGTATTCCATCAACCTGTTGACCCTGCTCGCGTTGGTATTGGCGATTGGCCTGGTGGTCGACGATGCAATTATTGTGGTGGAAAACGTCGACCGTCATATCAAGGAAGAAGGCAAAGGCGTGCTCGAGGCGGCGCTGTTGGCGGCGCGGGAACTGGGCGGCCCGATCATTGCGATGACGGTGGTGTTGATTGCTGCGTATGTGCCTATCGGGCTGCGCAGTGGGCTCACCGGGGCACTGTTCAAGGAGTTCTGTTTCTCCTTGGCGGGCGCGGTGACCGTGTCGGCCGTGGTCGCGTTGACCCTCTCACCGATGATGACCTCGAAGCTGTTCAAGACCGGGCAGGAAGAAGGCCGTTTCGCACGCCGGCTCGACCACTACTTTGATTGGCTGCGCGGGCGTTACCACCGTGTGCTGTCAGGCGGCCTGGACATCTGGCCGGTGCTGGTGACGTTTGGTTTTGTGCTGTTCCTGCTGGTCGCCGCCAGCGGCATGACGGCCAAAAGCGAGCTGTCCCCCACCGAAGACCAGGGGCTGGTCTTCATGCAGATCAAAGGCCCGCCGACGGCCTCGCCACAACAAATGGAACGGATTGCCGACCAGGCTTTCCAGATCGCCAACAAAGAGCCGGAATACGCGCAAATGTTCCAGCTGACCGGCCTGCCGGCACTGAACCAGGGCCTGGGTGGCGTGTTGCTCAAGACCTGGGGAGATCGCACGCGCTCCCAGGCTCAACTGATCCTGGATCTGCAGCAAAAATGGAATCAGGTGCCCGGCGCCACGATCGCGGCGTTTCCGCTGCCGTCACTGCCAGGCGCCCAAGGGCTGCCGGTGCAATTTGTGATCACCACCACCGACTCGGTGGAAAACCTCAACGAAGTCGCACAGGCAGTCATGGCCGAGGCGCAAAAACAACAGCTGTTCTGGTTTTCCGACATGGATTTGAAGCTGGACAAGCCACAAGCCAAGCTGGTGGTGGACCGCGAGAAAATTGCCGCGCTGGGCATGACCCAAGCCGACGTGGGTGCCGCCTTGTCTGCCGCACTGGGTGGCAACTACGTCAACTACTTCTCCACCGCCGGGCGCTCTTACAAGGTCATCCCCCAGGTGTTGCAGGTCGACCGCCTCAACCCCGAGCAAATTCTCGATTACTCCATTCGTACCCCCGCAGGCGCCATGATCCAGGCACGTACGGTGGCGCATATCGAGACGTCGACACAGCCGGAATCGATCAACCACTTTCAGCAACTCAACTCGGCCACGCTCTCGGGCGTCAGCGGCGTGGCCCAAGGCGAGCTGCTGGCCAAGCTGAACACGATCCTGACCCAGGTTGCGCCCTCGGGTTACACCTCCGACTTCTCGGGTGAATCGCGCCAATTCATCCAGGAGTCCGGCGGGTTCGTCGGCCTGCTGCTGTTCTCGATTCTGATCGTCTACCTGGCCCTGGCCTTCCAGTTCGAGAGTTTCCGTGACCCGGTGGTGATTCTGTTCTCGGTGCCGCCGGCCCTGTTTGGCGCGCTGGCCTTTATCACCATGGGCTACGCCTCTATCAACGTGTACACCCAGGTTGGCCTGGTGACGCTGCTGGGGTTGATCACCAAGCACGGGATTCTGATCGTGCAGTTCGCCAACGAGTTGCAGCGCGCAGGCCGCAGCAAGCGTGAGGCGATTGAAGAAGCGGCCGCAGTGCGCCTGCGCCCGATCCTGATGACCACCGCCGCCATGGTGCTGGGCGTGGTGCCACTGGTTTGGGCCTCCGGTGCCGGGGCGGCCGGGCGGCATGATATGGGCCTGGTGATCTTCGCCGGGCTGTCGATCGGCACGCTGTTGACGTTGTTCATGGTGCCGGCGATGTACCTGTTTATTGGCGCGACGCACCATCACGAGGCAGGCACGGCGCAGCAGGCGTATGGGTGATTAGGCGCAGAAAGCGCCTTATCGCCGTGTCCAGCCGCCAAGCGTGAAGCAACAATCCATGTGTTGGGCGCCTACCCCATGCTCAAACGTCATAATCCCCGGTTCGCCTGCATGGTAATCTGGCATCACCATGAATAGACATTGATCGTCACTCGACGATGACAGAGCCAGGAAAGAACATGCCGAAGATTTCTCACTCAGCGTTGCGCCGCAACTTCCGTGAATTGCTTGCAAAAAAAATATGCGTTGAAACCGCCTCGGTTTTCGACCCCATGTCCGCCCGTATCGCGGCAGACCTGGGGTTTGAGGTCGGTATCCTGGGTGGCTCAGTCGCGTCTTTGCAGGTACTGGCGGCACCGGATTTTGCATTGATCACGCTGAGTGAGTTCGTCGAGCAGGCCACCCGGATTGGCCGTGTCGCCCAACTGCCTTTCATCGCTGACGCCGACCACGGTTACGGCAATGCCCTGAACGTGATGCGCACCGTCGAGGAGCTTGAGCGTGCCGGGGTGGCCGCCCTGACCATTGAAGACACGCTGTTGCCTGCCCAGTTTGGCCGTAAATCCACCGACCTGATTTCTGTCGAGGAAGGCATCGGCAAGGTCAAGGCAGCCCTGGAGGCGCGTGTCGATCCGCAGCTGTCGATCATCGCCCGCACCAACGCAGGTGTATTGCCGACCGAAGATGTCATCGCCCGCACCAAGGCCTATGAACATGCCGGTGCTGACGGCATTTGCATGGTCGGCGTCAAAGACTTCGAACACCTTGAACAGATCGCAGAAAACCTCACCGTGCCACTGATGCTGGTGACCTACGGCAATCCGAAGCTCAATGACAGCGAGCGCCTGGCCAGCCTGGGCGTGCGCATTGTGGTGGCCGGCCACGGCGCCTACTTCGCCTCGATCAAGGCGACTTACGACAGCCTGCGCGCCCAGCGCAAGATGACCAGCAGCACCTCGAACCTCAGCGCGACTGAACTGACGCATACCTACACGCTGCCGGAGAGCTACGTGGCGTGGGCTGCTGAGTTCATGGACGTTAAAGAGTAAGCGTCGCGACGGTGCTGATTGAAACAATCAGCACCGCGTTCCTCTGGCGAGCGCAGCTTCAATCGGGTTTCCAGCGCCCTCCCCTATTATTGCCGGTGCCGATATAGCCGCCACGGCCATCAGACTTATACCCACGCTTGCGGTACTCGCCGGTGCCCTCATAGCCGCCTTGCCCATCGGAACGCCAGCTGGGGCCCGAGCCATACGGGGCAAACCCGCGACCATTGTTGTAGCCGATGCCTTTGAGGCCACCGTCATCGGCCAGCAATTCATGAGGCCTCTGGTCCTTGTTAAGAGGAAAGCGTGCGCCATGATAGGGCATGTATTTTTCGCGGCAAGCGGCGAGAACACCCACGCCGCCACTTCGACGGTGTGGCTGGCAAAGTCCATCTGCAGTCAGTAATGGGTGTTGGGATTACCCACATCAACGTCGCCATTTTTCGGCGTGATGATGGCGTCGAGTGGCGGCGGCGTGACGCCGAAACCCTTGCGCTGCTCCGTGAGCCCTGTGTACCAAACCGCTTGCTGTTTGTTACGCGCACTGTCGGCGTTGATCGCGTAGCTGTCGCCTGGCTGTGACGTAAGCGAGAGGATTATTGGCGCGTCGGTGCAACAGTCTAGATAAAAACGAATAATTGTGACGCGCAGAGTTATATCGCCACTAGTGAATGGCCATTTCCGAGTTTAAACAGTGAGCTAAGTTGAGTTGACCATGTCTAAAAAATCCGCCGCAGAGCCTGCGGCGGCAAACCAAAGGTTTTGTCGAAGCAGAGCGGCTAAGACCCTATCAACGCTACACCTGTGGCGGATTAAAAGAGGTGAAGTTTAATTAATCGAGTTTAATCAACGGCCGCGCTGCAGGTGGCAAAAAATATGATAAAAATCAGCCTCGACAAACACGTCGAGCACAATAAAAACAGCCTGTCGCTCACCTGAAAACATCTGCCCATTCCAGCTTAAGTTCCGTCCAAAAAAATGCGGTGTTTCTGTGCACGCGTTAATTATTCCGGGGAAGTAACAACATGATCAAACAGTGGAGCCTGTTAACGTTGGCGGTGTGTGCCAGCGTCAGCCAACTGGCCTTCGCCGAGTCCGTCACCGACCAGGCAGATTCCAAAGGCTTTATCGAGGGCAGCAGCATGACCGGCCTGTTGCGCAACTATTACTTCGACCGCGATCGCCAAAGCGGCAAGGCCGACAACCGCGACTGGACCCAGGGCGCGATGCTCAATTACGCCTCGGGCTTTACCCAGGGCACTATTGGGTTTGGCGTGGATGCCTACGCTTACGGCGCGATGAAGCTCGACGCCACCCACGCAGATGCCGGCACCGGTGAGCTGCCCACCGACCGAAATGGCGACCCTGCCAATGGCTACGGTTCGGTGGGCGCTGCGGTGAAGATCAAGGTCTCCAAGACTCAGCTGAAATTCGGTGATATGCAGCCCACCGCGCCGGTCTTCGCCACTGGCGGCACACGAATTTTGCCGCAGACGGCCACCGGCTTTGACCTGACCAGCAGCGAAATCGCCGGCCTGGACCTGGAAGCCGGGCATTTCACCAGCACCAACAGCGGCATGACCAGCAACCATGACCACGATATCTATGCGACCTACGCCAACGTGGCCGCCAACAGTGCCAGTTTCATCGGCGGCAAATACACCTTCACGCCGTCTTTGAGCGCGACCGTGTATGCCGGCGAGCTGGAAGATATCTGGCGCCAGTACTACACCAACCTCAATTATGTATTGCCATTGGCGCATGACCAGTCGCTGGCACTGGACGGCAACCTGTACCGCACCCTCGACACCGGCAGCGCCAAAGCCGGGGCAATCAACAACACCACCTACTCGGTGGCGGCGGCCTATTCGTTCCTGGCCGCGCACACTGTGACGTTGTCGTTCCAGAAAGTGCATGGCGACACGCCGTTCGACTACATCGGCACCGGCGACAACGGCGCAGGCGAAGGCGGCGACTCGGTCTTGCTGGCCAACTCGGTGCAATGGGGCGACTTCAACGGCCCGGGGGAACAATCCTGGGGCGTGCGGTATGACCTGAACATGGCCAGTTATGGCGTGCCCGGCCTGAGCTTCATGACCCGCTACATCAATGGCTCGGACATCAATGGCACCCACACCCCGGCCAACAGCGCCTATGCCGGCGACTACGGCGCGGATGGCGATCACCACGAAACCGATGTGGAGGCCAAATACGTGCTGCAGAGCGGCCCGGCGAAAAACCTGTCGCTGCGCGTGCGTGACGCCATGGTTTCATCGAATGCCGATCAGCGCGACGGCAAGTTGAATGAGCTGAGGGTGATCGTCGACTACCCGTTCACGCTTTTGTAAGGCAGTCAGTGCGCCGACCGGCTGTTGTGCCGGCCGGCGCTCCGCCGTTATCCCACCCAGCCGACCGCGGTTTTCGGAATCACCTCAGACTCATCCAGCTTTGAAGCAAACATGCTCACGGCTTGTACGGCATCGCTGGTGCTGGTGCGGATCTGCAGAATCACCGAGCCCGCCTGGTCAGCCAGGCTCACGCCACGCTGCGCGCCTTCCTGAGTGGCATTCATGCTGGCAACGGCATCACGGGTTTCCGACAGGATCATGCTGATCATCTCGGCAATCTCTGCTGTTGAACCGCTGGTCCGCCCTGCCAGTTGCCGTACCTCATCGGCCACCACCGCGAAGCCACGGCCCTGATCACCTGCCCGCGCCGCCTCGATGGCAGCGTTGAGCGCGAGCAGATTGGTCTGGTCAGCGATGCCACGGATGGTATTGACGATGGCGGTAATTTGTTCGGAGCGATCGCCCAGTTGGCCCACCAGCCGCGCGGAGACGCCGATGTTGTCGGCAATCCGGCGCATTTCACTGGCGGTTTCTTGAATCACCTGTGTGCCATGCTCGGCGAATCGCTCGGTTTCGGATGAAATATGGTAAGCCCGTGAAGCGCCGCGCGAATCTTCCTCGAACTTTTCCACGCGCTCGGTAATGTCGCTGGCAAACTTGACGATCTTGATCAAAGTGCCATCGCCGTCATACACCGGGTTGTAACTGGCTTCCAGCCAGACGACGCGACCGTGCTTGCCCAGACGCTTGAATTGCCCGGTAAAGAATTCGCCATTGTTAAGGCGGCGCCAGAAGTCGGTGTATTCATTGCTGTTGATCAACTCGGGCTCGCAAAACATGCGGTGGTGTTTGCCTTTGAGTTCGGCGAGCGAATACCCCATCACGTTGAGGAAGTTTTCATTGGCGTCCAGGATTTGCCCTTTCAAGTCAAACTCGATGACCGCCATCGCTCGGTCCAGCGCGACCAGTTTGCTGTGGGTGGCCGCCTCCTGTTCGACTTTGCGGGTAACGTCCAACGCGTACTTGACCACTTTAAGGACCTGGCCACGCTCATCCAGCACCGGGTTGTAACTGGCCTCCAGCCACACTACCCGGCCGTCACGGGTTACGCGCTTGAACGTACCTGAGACGAATTTTCCCGCCTTGAGGTCGTTCCATAACGCCGCATAGGCCGGGCTGCTGGTCAGCGCAGGCAAGCAGAAATCACGATGAGCCTTGCCGACCAATTGCTCGGCGCTATAGCTCAGGGTGTTCATAAAGTTTTCGTTGGCGCGCAGCACTTTTCCATTGGTGTCGAATTCGACCACCGCCATAGAGCGCTCGAGTGCAGTAATCAGTCCTTTATACTCGACAACTTCGGCCGTCCTGGCCGTCAGTTCTGTTTTGAGTGTTTTATTGAACATGACCTACCCTCGTTTGTGCGCAGAATCTGGGCTGCTTCATTGCACTATCGACTTGGGCACAGGCAACTTTATAGTCGAAAAATAATTATTAATTGACGCCAATTCTCTGCTGTCTTTGCGCCGATTTGCAGTGACCCTGTGTTTAAATTGACGGCCCTTTTTACCTGCCAGGAAACCATCATGGCCAACCACGACCTGACCTACACCCCCGACCCGGATGCCGATTCCATTTCCTCCGACGTCATTGGCTTCAACGGCATTCTGGTCTCCACACAGATCCCGACCCACGCCGACGGTAGCCTGGAACTGGGTGATATCACCCTGCAAAGCGAATGCACGTTGCAAGCCTTGAAAGTGGCGCTCGAAAAGGCCGGCAGTTCGATGGATCGGGTCATGCACCTGACCATCTACCTCACCGACATGGCTGATCGGGCTGCATTCAACGAAGTCTATAAGCGATTTTTTGCCAAGCCCTGGCCTGTTCGCGCGGCCGTCGGTGTAGCGGCCCTGGCCGTTGAAGGCATGCGGGTGGAAGTCACCGCGATGGCCGCCAAGGCCTGACAGCCCTGCGGTAGATGCCGGTCAGGCATTTCACAGCTACAATGCGCGCCTCAACCGTGACAAGCCTGACTAAAAAACTATGTCCTTGCCCAAGCATCACCTGGAATTGCTCAGCCCTGCCCGCGATGTCGCCATCGCGCGCGAGGCCATCTTGCATGGCGCCGACGCCATCTACATCGGCGGCCCAAGCTTCGGCGCCCGCCACAATGCGTGTAACGAGGTGAGCGATATCGCTCAACTGGTCGAATTCGCCCGCCGTTACCACGCTCGCGTGTTCACCACCATCAACACCATCCTGCATGACAACGAGCTGGAACCTGCGCGCAAGCTGATCCATCAGCTGTACGACGCCGGTGTCGATGCGCTGATCGTGCAAGACCTGGGCGTGATGGAGCTGGATATTCCGCCGATTGAGCTGCACGCCAGCACCCAGACCGACATCCGCACCCTGGGCCGCGCCAAGTTTCTCGACCAGGCCGGTTTCTCGCAGTTGGTATTGGCCCGTGAGCTGAACCTGCAGGAAATCCGCGCGATCGCCGATGAAACCGATGCAGCCATCGAGTTCTTTATCCACGGCGCCTTGTGCGTGGCGTTTTCCGGGCAGTGCAACATTTCCCACGCGCAGAATGGCCGCAGTGCCAACCGTGGCGACTGCTCCCAGGCCTGCCGCCTGCCGTACACCTTGAAAGATGACCAGGGCCGCGTCGTGGCCTTTGAAAAGCACCTGCTGTCGATGAAAGACAATAACCAGAGCGCCAACCTGCGCGCACTGGTCGAAGCCGGTGTGCGTTCGTTCAAGATCGAAGGCCGCTACAAGGACATGGGTTATGTGAAGAACATCACCGCCTATTACCGCCAGCGTCTCGACGACATCCTCGAAGACCGCCCGGACCTTGCCCGCGCGTCCAGCGGCCGCACCGCGCATTTCTTCCTGCCCGACCCGGAAAAAACCTTCCACCGTGGCAGCACCGACTACTTCGTCAGTGATCGCAAGATCGACATCGGCGCTTTCGACACCCCGACGTTCACCGGTTTGCCGGTGGGCGTGGTGGAAAAAGCCGGCAAGCGCGACCTGCAGGTGGTCACCCATGAGCCGCTGTCCAACGGCGACGGCCTGAATGTGCTGATCAAGCGCGAAGTCGTGGGTTTCCGCGCCAACATTGCAGAAGCCAAAGGCGAGTTCGAGGAAGACGGCGAGAAACGCTACCGTTACCGCGTCGAGCCGAACGAGATGCCGGCCGGGCTGCACCAACTGCGCCCGAATCACCCGCTGAACCGCAACCTGGACCATAACTGGCAACAGGCGCTGCTCAAGACCTCGGCCGAGCGCCGTATCGGTCTGTCGTGGGTGGCACGCCTGCGAGAAGATCAGCTGGAAGTCACCGCCACCAGCGAAGAAGGCATCCGCGCCAGCGTCACCCTGCCCGGCCCGTTTGGCGTGGCCAACAAGCCGGAACAAGCGCTGGAGACACTGCGCGATTTGCTCGGCCAACTCGGCACCACCGAGTACCACGCCACGCACATCGAGCTGGATGCGCCACAGGCGTTCTTCATCCCCAACTCGCAACTCAAGGCACTGCGCCGCGAAGTGATCGAAGCGCTGACGGCCGCACGCGTTGCAGCGCACCCACGAGGTGGGCGCAAGGCCGAGACCACGCCGCCGCCGGTGTACCCGGAAGCGCACCTGTCATTCCTGGCCAACGTCTACAACCAGAAGGCCCGCGACTTCTACCACCGTCACGGCGTGAAGCTGATCGACGCTGCCTTTGAAGCCCACGAAGAAACCGGCGAAGTGCCAGTGATGATCACCAAGCATTGCCTGCGGTTCTCGTTCAACCTGTGCCCTAAACAGGCCAAGGGTGTGACGGGCGTGAAGACCAAAGTCGCGCCGATGCAGTTGATCCACGGCGACGAAGTGCTGACCTTGAAATTCGACTGCAAGCCATGCGAGATGCACGTGGTGGGCAAGATCAAGGGGCATATCCTTGGCTTACCGCTGCCGGGCAGCGGCGTGGGCCATTTCGACCCGGAAAATATCATCTTTCAGGGCACGCACTAGCCCTTGGGGAGCGGGGCCACCACCAGCCCCGCTGCAACCCCGCTGCCGCGAACAGAATCGCAACAACCCCCAGCCATTGCAGCCAACCCAGGCGATGCCCAAAGGCAAGCCAGTCGACAAAAATCGCCGCAATAGGGTAGATAAACGACAGCGCCCCAGTAATCGCGGTCGGCAGTTTCTGGATCGCCCCGTACAGCAACACATACATCAGGCCGGTGTGCACAACGCCCAGCGTAACCAGTGCAGCCCAGGCATTTGTGGTCGCGGGCAAGCTGTTCCAAGGCACCAGCGGCGCCAACAGCAATGCGCCAGTGATCACTTGAATCAACGCCATCAAGTGCGGCGGCACTTCCTTCAAGCGCTTGATGATCAGCGCCGCAATCGCATATAAGAACGCCGCGCCCAGGGCCAACGCGATACCCGCCAGATAATCCCCGCCACCGCGTTGCTGCTCGCCATGGGCGGTGACAATCGCCAACATGCCCAGGAACGCCACGCTCAACCACGCGAGTTTCTGCACGGTGATCTTTTCGCCGAGCAATACCGCCGCCAGCATCACCAGCATGAACGGCTGCACGTTATACACCGCGGTACTGATGGCGATGGACGCGCGCGAATAGGATTCGAACAACAGCAACCAGTTGCCGACAATGGCCACGCCGCTGAGCATCGCCAGGCCAAGCTTGGCCCAGGTGAGCAGGTTCAGTCGCAGGTAACCCAGCAACGCACAGACCAGCAACAAGGTCAGCGCGCCTATCACGCAGCGCCAGAACACCACTTCGATCACCGAGACGCCCGACACCAGCACAAACCAGCCGATGCTGCCCGAAATCAGCATGGCGGCAACCATTTCCCACGACCCGCGACGGATAGATGTGTCCACGATAGAGGCTCCTCAAGTGAGGCTCAATTATGGCAATCTGCGTGTCAGCCGCTCCAGCGACTAAAAAAGGCAAAACGCCGCAATCACCTTTTCTTATTAGGCACATCGCATGATTGACACCATCGACCAGCAACTGATCGCCGCTTTGATGGACGACTCGCGCCTGTCCCTCAAGGCCCTGGCGGGCATCACCGGGCTGTCATCGCCGAGTGTCGGCGAACGCCTGCGGCGCCTCGAAGAGCGCGGCGTGCTGACCCACTACACCGTCGATATCGACCCCAGGCACTTCGGCTACTTGTTGCAAGCCATCGTGCGCATCCGGCCGTTGCCTGGCCAATTGCAGGAGGTGGAGCGCCAGATCCAGGCGATCCCGGAGTTCACCGAGTGCGACAAAGTCACCGGCGATGACTGCTTTATCGCCCGCCTGCACGTGCGCACCATGGACCACCTCGACAGCCTGCTCGACCGGCTCAACGCGTATGCCGAAACCAACACCGCCATCGTCAAGAAAACCCCGGTAAAACGGCGTTTGCCACCGCTGGCTGATTAATGACTGGGGGTCATTAAAGCAGTGACGGAATCGCTATTCTGTCATCGCAGGCGGGTCTTTATGCTGGGCTCCCTTCATTGGAACCCAGAGGTGTAACGCTCATGTACGTCATTACAGGTATCACAGGCAAGGTCGGCGGCGCGTTGGCGCATGCGCTCCTCGCAGCGCAGCAACCGGTGCGCGCGGTGATTCGCGATGCCAGCAAAGCGGCTTATTGGGCCGACCTGGGTTGCGAGATCGCCTTGGCCCGGATGGAAGATGCACACGCACTGACTGAAGCGTTCAAAGGTGCCACGGGCGTGTTCATTCTGCCGCCGTCGGAATTTGACCCGCAGCCCGGCTTTCCGGAAGCACGTGCGGTGATCGCCGCCGTCAGCCAGGCGCTCAAGGCCGCCGCGCCCCACAAGGTGCTGTGCCTGTCGACCATCGGCGCCCAAGCCACAACGCTCAACCTGCTGACTCAGCGCACGCTGATGGAGCAAGCGCTCAGCGCTTTGGACATTCCCGTGACATTCCTGCGCCCGGCCTGGTTCATGGAGAACGCGGCGTACGATGTCAGCACCGCGCGTGACACCGGGCGGATCCATAGTTTCCTGCAACCGCTCGACAAGCGCGTGCCGATGGTTGCCACGGCCGACATCGGCACCCTCGCCGCGCAGTTGTTGCAGCAAGACTGGGCCGGCCGCCGCGTGGTTGAGTTGGAAGGCCAATGGGTGAGCCCGAACGACATTGCCCAGGCCCTGGGGCACATCCTGGGCCGTGACGTGAAGGCCGAAGTGGTCGAACGCGAGCGCTGGGAAAGCTTGCTTCGCGCCCAAGGCGCACAACACCCAATGCCGCGCATGCGCATGGTTGATGGGTTCAACGAAGGCTGGATCTGTTTCGAACACGACGCCGTGCTCAAGGGCACCACCTCGCTGGACCGCGTACTGCGCAGTCTGGCCAGTTAAACCGGATAATTCAGTGCGGCCCCCGCAGCGGTGGCGAGCGGGCTTGCCACAACAACCGTCACCAGGCGCTTGATCAGTCGTGCAGCGCCGTTGCCGCAGCGTGTAACCCCTGGAACTGGCGATAACGCGCTTGCAGCCTTGGCTGCTGCGCGGTGTCCGGCAAGTACCGTGCCTTGACCGGCATGCCCGCCTGCAACAAGGCGGCACCCTGCCCGATCGCCAGAAACCCAAGCTTCGCGGCGCCAATGCAGGCGCTCAATTCACTGCCGTGCAAGGTGAATATCTCGCGCTGCAGGATATTGGCCAGCAACTGCGCCCAGTATTCGCTGCGTGCGCCGCCACCGACCAGGGCGCATGCCGCGACGTTGGCGCCGGCCGATTGCACGGCGTGCAAGGCATCGAGCAAACCAAACCCGACGCCTTCCATCACCGCATAACCGAGCATGGCTGGCGTGCAATCGTGGCCCAGGCTCATAAAGCCGCCGCGCAATAAAGGATCGTTATGCGGTGTGCGCTCACCGGCCAGGTACGGCAGAAACAGCGGCGTGTCCAATGGCACGAGCTGTGCAATGGGCAATTGGGCCTGCACCTGATCCAACAACGTCTGCTCATCCGGCGTACCGGTGAGCCGCGTGACCCAACGCAAACAACTGGCACCGGCGAGCATCGCGCCCATGGTGTACCAGCGGTTGGGCAGCGCGTGACAGAAGCTGTGCACGGCACTGGCCGGATTCCCGGCGGCATGATCGGTGATCGCCACAATCGCCGCGCTGGTGCCCAGCGTAATGAAGCCGTCACCGGCGTTGATTGCGCCGATACCGACGGCGGCCACCGGGTTATCGCCGCCACCGCCGGCAATCACCACCTCGGGCGACAGGCCCAACCCGCTCGCCTTCAAACACCCACTTGCCGCGCCGCCTTCCACCAGCCTGGGCATCTGCGCCAGCGTCAGGCCCGTGGCACCCACCATGGGCGCAAACCACTCACGCTGCGCCACATCCAGCCACAGTGTGCCGGCGGCATCCGACATCTCGCTGATGCGCTCGCCCGTCAACCGCAAGCGCAGGTAATCCTTGGGGGATAGCACGCAATCAATCGCCTTGAATACCTCGGGTTCGTGCCGCTGCAGCCAGAGCAATTTCGGCGCCGTGAGCCCGGCCATGGGCAAGCTGCCGGTGACCTCGGCAAAGCCGGCGCCGAGTTGTTCGGCCTCGGCCACCGCGCGCGAGTCGTCCCACAGGATTGCCGGGTACAGCACGCGATCGTCATCCCCCAGCAGCACCGCGCCGTGCATCTGCCCCGACAGGCCGATACACGCCACCCGGGCAAACGCCTCATGGGCACGCAACTGCTCCAGCGCCTGCAAACAGGCGTGCCACCAGTCTTGCGGCGCTTGTTCGGACCAGCCGCTGTGGCGCCGCGACACGCTCAAACGCACGCCGGCGTGGGCCAGCACCTCGCCGTCAACGTCCATTAGGATCGCCTTGAGTTCCGAAGTGCCGAGGTCTATGCCGAGGGAAACAGGACTGCTCATACGCGGATCATTCCAATCAAGTACAGCCACATGAGTTACGGTATTGCAGGCTGGGTGCCAGGCGCACACTTTGCGCAGGCGCAGCCGGCGACGCCATGCGTTGCAGTAACATTTGTACGGCGCGCGCCCCAAGTTCGTTGACCGGTTGGGCAATCAACGTCAGGCGCGGCACGAAGAAATCTGCCCAGTCAAAATCATCAAAACCCACCAGGGCCATTTGCCCCGGCACCTCAATGTGCGCATCACGCAGGGCGTGCATGGCGCCCAGCGTCATCAGGTTATTGCCCGCCATGATCGCTGTCGGTGGCGCGGCCAGGCCCAGTAACTGCACGGTAGCGGCCCGTGCCGGCGCACTGCTGGAGCCGCCACTGACCAGCAATTGCGGGTCGAATATCAGGCCCGCCGCCTCCAGCGCATCGCGGTAACCCGCCACGCGCTCATCGGTGGTGCTCAGCCCTGCCCGCCCGGCGATAAAGCCGATGCGTCGGTGCCCGTGTTCAATCAGGTGGGCGACCAGTGCCCGAGTCGACTGGATATTCTCCACCCCGACCTGATCAAACTGCTCGCTCATCATGCGGTCCACCAACACCGTTGGCATGTCATTGGCCTGCAGATACGCCAGGGCCTTTGAGCCGGTGGAGGGTGCCAACAGAATGCCGTCGACGCGCCGATGATGCAGCGCCGTGACCACCCGCAGCTCTTGCTCAGGGTCGTCATGGGGGTCGGCAAACAGCATCATGAAGCCGTGCTTGGTGCACTCGGCTTCAATCGCGTGCACCATCTCGCTGAAGTAATGGTTGGACAGCGCCGAGATCGCCACGCCAATCGTGCTGGTACTGGACCGGGCCAGCGAGCGCGCCAGGGTATTGGGGATGTAGCCCAATGCCTGAATCGCGCGCTGCACCGCCTGCACCGTGGCCGGGCTGACCTTGCGAGTGCCGTTCAATACGTGTGACACCGTCGACGTCGACACACCCGCCCGGCTCGCCACGTCATCCATGGTGACCATGACGCGCTCCCCTTCAGTGGATCAATGTTTGCTCGACCAGCCGCTGTACGTACCGATGTTGTCGCGGGTGATCAATTTTGGCGTGAGCAGGGTCACCGCTTCGGCCGGGGCCTTGTCATTGAGAATGTCATTGCCGACATTCACCGCAGTCTGGGCCATGGCCCAAGGGTCTTGACTGGCCGAGGCCTGGATCTGCGTGTCGGTCTTCAAGGCATTCTCGATATCCGGCGCACCGTCCACCGAGGTGATGATGATGCCGCCGCGTTTCAGCTGCTTGGCCGCCAGGTCGCTGCCGATGGCCTGCGGATCGTTGATCGCAAACAGCCCGTCGATTTTCGGGAAGCGTGTGAGGTAACCCTGCATCACATTCAGGCCACCTTCACGCGAGCCTTTGCCGTCCTGGTCGTCGGACAGCACCTTGATAGCCGGTGCTGCGGCCAGCGCGGCTTTACAGCCTTTGACACGGTCGGTCACCGCAGTGACTTGCGGGCCGTTCTGGATGATCACATTGCCTTTGCCCGCGAGTTTGTCCACCAGGAACTGGCAGGCCAGCTTGCCGGCTTCGACGTTGTCGGTTTGCACGGTGGCGTTGACACCTTTGGCGTCCACATCCACGGCCACCACCACAATCCCGGCGTCACGGGCTTTTTTGATGGCCGAGGCCATCGCCGACGGGTCGACAGCGTTGATCAGGATCAGGTCGACCTTGGAGGAAATGAAGTTGTCGATCTGCGAGAACTGCTTGCTCAGGTCATAGTCGGCCGACACCGAGGTGACCTTGACGTTGGGGTTGAGCTCCTTGGCCCGCGCCGTAGCGCCGTCGGCCAGGGTCACGAAATACGGGTTACCGAGCGAGCCCATGCTGATGCCGAGGGCTTTGAGTTCCCGGGCTTGCACGACGTTGGACATCAGGGCAGCCAGGGCCAGCACGGGAAACAGGCGTTTAAGGTTCATGCGGATCTCTCTTGTGATTATTGTGGGAGTGAAATCAGGTACGAGCGCCGGATTGGCGATAGCGATCCAGCGCCACCGCGCCAATGATCACGATGCCCTTGATGATGTACTGCCAGATATCCGACACCCCCAGCAGCACCAGGCCATTGGTGAGCACCGCGATAATCAGCGCGCCGATCAACGTGCCGCCGATGGTGCCGACGCCGCCGGTAAAACTGGTGCCGCCGAGAATCACCGCAGCGATCGCATCCAACTCATAGGACTGGCCCAGCTGCAGGCCATTGGCGGCAAACAGGCGCGAGGCGCTCATCACCGCGCCGAGCCCGGCCAATGCGCCGGACATGGCGTAGACGAACAGCAACACCTTCCACACCTTGATCCCCGACAGCCGCGCGGCCTCCGGGTTGCCGCCCACCGAGTAGATCTGCACGCCCATCACGGTGCGGCGCAGGATGAACCACGACAACACCACCACCGCCACGGCGATGACCACCAGCCACGGTACGCCGAGGATCGAGTCATTGCCGATAAATGCAAAGGGCAGGTCAGGGTTGAACACTGTTTTATCGTCGGCCAGCAAACGCGCGAGGCCACGCATGGCAGTCAGTGCGCCGAGGGTGACAATGAACGGTGGCAGGCGCATGAATGCAATCAGCCCACCGTTGACCAGGCCCAGCAACAAGCCGAAACCAATCCCGGCGGCGATCCCGAACATGCCGAACTGCGGCGACATCGAGGCCTGTAGCGCCACCACGGCGGAGGCCGCGAGGATCGCGCCGACCGACAGGTCGATGCCCGCCGTGAGGATCACAAAGGTCATGCCCGCCGCCAGTACCACGTTGACCGAGGCCTGCTGGGTGATGATCGACAGGTTCTGCACGGTCAGGAAGTTCTCGCTGGCCAGGGCAAAGCCCACCAGCAGCAACACCAGTACCGGCAACATGCCCACCGTGCGCATCAGCTCGCGGACGCGTTCAGCCTTGCCCACCGAGGCAATTGTCATCGTGTTGTTTGAATCAACCATTAGCAGCCACCTGATCGCCACCGGTGGCGAGGTCAATAATACGTTCCTGGGATATAACGTGGCCGGATGCCCCGCCCACTTCGGCCACTAACTGGCCTTCGCGCATGATCAGCACACGGTCGCAGGTGCCGATGATTTCCGGCAGCTCGCTGGAAATCACCACGATGCCAACCCCGGCCAACGCCAGTTGATTGATGATGCGGTAGATCTCGGACTTGGAGCCGATGTCGACGCCCCGCGTGGGTTCGTCGAGGATCAGCACATGCGGCTTGACCTCCAGCAGCCGCGCCAGCAGTACCTTCTGCTGATTGCCACCCGACAGCGCACCGACATTGACCTTGCCGGAGGCCACGCGAATCGACAACGACGTGATCGCATCATTCGCGCGTTGCGCAGCATGGCCGCGGTCCAGCACACCACCGGCGTGGGCATCCGGCACACAGGCACAAACGTTGATGTTGTCGGCGACGCTCATGTCCAGGAACAGGCCCTGGGCCTTGCGGTCTTCGGTGAGGTATACCACGCCGGCGCGGATCGCGTCCGCCGGGTTGCGCAGTTGGGTAACGGTCTTGCCCACCACTTCCAGGGTGCCGGAGGTGCGCGGGTCGGCGGCGAAGATCAGCCGTGCCAGCTCGGTGCGCCCTGCCCCGACCAGCCCGGCAATGCCCAGCACTTCGCCGGCATGCAGGTCGAAGCTGCAATTGCGCACGCGCTTGCCATCGGCCATGTCGCGCACGCGCATCACCACGTTGCCGGGGTTATAGGCGGCGTGCTCCTTCTTGTAGAAACCGGAGAGATCGCGGCCGACCATCATTTTCACCAGCACCTCGGCCGACAGCGCATCGCGGGTCAGCTCGCCGATGTACTGGCCGTCGCGCAGCACCGACACCCGGTCCGACAACGCGTAGATCTCGGCCATGCGATGGCTGATATAGATGATCGCCAAGCCCTGGCTACGCAGTTGTTTGATCAGTGCGAACAGCCGATCGGTCTCGCGCGATGACAGCGGCGTGGTCGGTTCGTCCATCACCAGGATCCTGGCGTGGGCATGCAGCGCACGGGCGATTTCCACCAACTGACGCTCGGCAATCGACAGGCTGCTGACCGGCGTCGTGGGTTTGAACTCGGCACCCAGCCGCTGCAACACCTCGAAGCAGCCGTCCTGCATGCCCTTGCGGTCGATGGTCCAGCCACGCCGCAGTTCACGGCCCAGGTAAATGTTCTCGGCCACGCTCAGGTTCGGGCACAGGCTCAGTTCCTGGTAGATCACAGCGATGCCGAGGGTTTTGGCGGTGGCGGGGTCAAACGTGGCGATGCGCTGGCCGTCGATGCGGATGTCACCGCCGGGGTCAGCCTGGTAAGCGCCGGAGAGGATTTTCATCAAGGTTGATTTGCCGGCGCCGTTCTCACCCATCAAGGCGTGGATTTCACCGGGGTAAACCTTCAGGCCGACGTTCTTGAGCACCCGCAAACCATTAAAGGTTTTGCTGATGCCCTGCATCTCAAGCAAGGGTTCAAGGCTCATGCATGAGCTCCTGGAATTATTATTTTTGTAGTCGAACGCTGCCGACTCTATTCCAGTTGCATTTCGTTACGCAAGCGCTTGCGTCTGCCGTTTATCGCGTGGTTAAACGTTTCATCAAGCCAATAAATCTGAAATCCGCGAGTTTCATGGATGGCTGAACGCTTCACTGGGGATGCTTGCCGCCACCCATGTCTGGCCGTGTGCTGCGCGATCAGCGCCCGAAACGCGCGGGCAACATGCGCACCAGGGTGTTGTCCCGAACCCAGTAATGGTGGAACAACCCTGCGCCCGCATGCAGGCCGATCAACCAGTAACCGCTGCTGCCCAACCATTCATGCCAGTGCTTGAACTGCTTGGCCAGGTCCGGGTCGGGCGCCACCAGCGTCGGCAAGGCAAATTCGAAATACGGCAGCGGTTTGCCGGCGGCATTGAGCATCAGCCAGGCCAACAACGGCGTTACCACCATCAAGGCATACAGCGCCAGGTGCATCAGGTGCGAGGCTGCCGTTTGCCACAGAGGCGGACGTGGCAGGATCGCCGGGCGCGGCGCCAGGCGCCCGAGCAGTCGCAGCCACACCAGCACGAAAATGCCGATACCAAACAGCGAGTGGGCGCCAAGAAACACCCCTTTGAGCGCATGCCCGCGCGGCAACAAGCCTTTGATTTCAATACAGGCATACACGCCGACAAACAGCGCCAGCATCAGCCAGTGCAAGGTCATCGAGAGTGTCGCGTAGCGCTGCGTCTGCGGAGGTTGAGTCATGGGGTAAAAGCCTTCTGCGTGAGTGGTGGCGCTACCCTGCCGAACAAGTCTTAAGGCAGTCTGAAGATCGGCCCAACGATCATTTTCAGCACCTTCAGACTCCGTTAAGAAATGCCTTTGATACTTCTCCCAACTTCACGTGGGAGGCTCTGCGCCAATGCCCGATATCGACTGGAACATCCCCTTGCCCGTGCTGTTCGGCCCGGCCGACCGTGCACAAATGCGCCTGGCTCGCGCCCTGCCCCACGACACGCAGCGCCCCGCCTTCGAGGCCTTTATCCAACAGCGTTTTCGCCTTGCCCACGGCGCCGACATCCGACATTTCATGCCGCAGCTGTTTGGCGTCAGCCACGCCAACGGTGACCTGTGTGCGGTCGCCGGTGTACGGCTGGCATGTGCCGAGCCGCTGTTTCTGGAGCGTTACCTGGACCATCCGATCGACCCCCTGATCAGCGCCGCTGCCGACCAGACAGTAGAGCGCCAGGCAATTGCCGAAGTCGGCAACCTGGCCGCCAGCGATACCGGCAGTGCGCGCCTGAGCATCATCGCCATCACGTGGTTGCTGGCCATGGGCGGCCTGGAGTGGGTGGCATTCACCGGCAATATCGGGCTGGTCAACAGTTTCCACCGCCTCGGTTTGAAGCCGGTCACCCTGTGCGCGGCCGACCCGCAGCGTCTGGGAGATGACCGGCATCTGTGGGGCAGTTACTACGAAAGCCAACCGTGGGTGCACGTCGGCAACATCCGCGCCGGGTTCATCCACTTGCGCAACATGGGCCTGTTCTCACGCCTTGGGTTGCCGACCACGCTTGAGGACAACAGCCATGTCGCCTGAAACCCGCCGTTTCCACGCTGTGCTGCGCGGCCATGCCGAACGCAACGACGGCGCCATTGCCCTGTGGGGCGATAGCTTGAAAATGGATTACACCTCACTGTTCGCCGAAGTTGCGTACCGCCAGCAACGCCTGCGTGATGAAGGCGTGAAGGTGGTAGCGCTGGCCCTGGACAATGGCGTCGACGCCATGCTGTGGGACCTGGCGATACTCTTCGAAGGGTTGACCTGCCTGACCCTGCCGCCGTTTTTCAGCCCCGCCCAGCGCGCCCATTGCCTGGAACAAAGCCAGGCCGAACGGGTGATCGCCGAGCCCCACCTGGAGGCTGAGCTACTGGCTGCCGGTTACCAGCCACGCGGCGACTTCTGGTGCAGAAGCTTTGCCGGCCGCCCGTCGATGCCATCGGGCACTGCCAAGGTGACATTCACCTCCGGCACCACCGGGGCGCCCAAGGGCGTATGCCTGAGCGCCGACAGCCTGCTGCGGGTTGCCCGCGAGTTGCACCAGGCCAGCCACGCGAGCGCTCCACGCCACCACCTGGCGCTGTTGCCGCTGGCGATTCTGCTGGAAAACCTCGGGTGCTACGCCGCGCTGTATGCCGGCGCCACCTTGAGTGTGCCCAGCCAAAAAAGCTTGGGCATCCAGGGCGCCAGCGCAGTGGATGCCGCGCAATTGCTCGGCTGCCTGGCGGTGCGTCAGCCCCATAGCCTGATTCTGGTTCCGCAATTGCTGTTAATGCTGGTCATCGCCGCTGAGCAGAAGGCATTCAGCCCGCAGCACCTGCGCTTTGCCGCCGTCGGCGGCGCTCGCGTGGCCAAGGGCTTGCTGCAACGGGCGCAGCAGTTGGGCCTGCCGGTTTACGAAGGTTACGGCTTATCGGAATGCGCCTCGGTGGTGTGCCTTAATCGCCCGGATGCGCAGCGCCCGGGCAGTGTCGGCCAGCCCCTGCCCCATGTGGAGATTCGCCTCGCCGAAGACGGTGAAGTGCTGATCAAAGGCTCAAGTTTGCTCGGCTATCTGGGCCACACCGGCCACCCTGATCAGTGGTGGCCCAGCGGCGACCTGGGCACCTTCGACGCGGACGGATTCCTCTACCTCAACGGCCGCAAGAAACATCAGTTCGTCACCAGTTATGGGCGCAACGTCAACCCGGACTGGGTCGAGGCCGAACTGACCCAAGGCGGCGTCATCGCCCAAGCCTTTGTCTATGGCGAAGCTCAGCCCGCGAATCACGCGCTGCTCTGGCCCCACCGCAACGATTGCACCGACGCCCAACTGGCCGCCACCGTCGCCGCCGTCAATGCCGGCTTGCCCGACTACGCCCAAGTGCATCACTGGACGCGTCTGGATGAACCCTTCAGTGCCGCCAACGGCATGCTCACCGCCAACGGCCGACCCCGGCGCGAGGCCATCGTCGCGCGTTATCACACCCAGCTTGCCCCCGCCTTCAACGAGGAAACCTCATCGTGAATTTTTTCGACACGCTGCAAGATGCCACCCAACAGGAACGCCAGACGCTGTTCAGCCTGCCGATCATCCGGGATGCGCTGGAAGGCAAGGTCAGCCTGGAGAGCTATCGTGCCTTCCTGGCCCAGGCCTACTACCACGTGCGTCATACCGTGCCGTTGATGATGGCCTGTGGTGCACGCCTGCCCTCGCACCTGGAATGGCTGCGCAAGGCTGTCTGCGAGTACATCGAGGATGAGTACGGCCACGAGCAATGGGTGCTCAATGACATCCAGGCCTGTGGCGGCGATAAGGATGCGGTCCGTGACGGGCAACCGGGTTTACCCATTGAGCTGATGGTCAGCTATCTGTATGACCTGATCGCGCGGGGCAACCCGGTCGGCCTGTTCGGCATGGTCAATGTGCTGGAAGGCACCAGTATCGCCCTGGCGACCCACGCCGCCGGCAGCATCCGCGAGCGCCTGCAACTGCCGGCCACGGCGTTCAGCTACTTGAGTTCCCACGGCTCCCTGGACATTGGGCACATGGAAACCTACCGCCGCTTGATGAACAGCCTGGACGATGCCGACGACCAGGCCGCCGTGATCCATGCCTCCAAGGTGGTGTACGCGCTCTATACCGATATGTTCCGCAACCTGCCACGTATTGCGGAGGCTGCCCATGCGCCTGTCTGACGCCCGCGTGGTTCTGACCGGCGCCAGCGGTGGCATTGGCCTGGCGATTGCCGGCGCGTTGTGTGCCAGCGGCGCGCACGTGCTGGCCGTGGCACGCCATCGCACACCGCTGGAGCCGTTGCTTGCGCAGTACCCGCAGCAGCTGTGCTGGGTGAGTGCCGACCTGACCTTCCTCGCCGATCGGCGCAAGGTCAGGGTCGCCGCCGAGGCCATCGGCGGTGTCAATCTGCTGATCAACGCGGCCGGCATCAATCATTTCGCCATGCTTGAGCAACACGACGACAACGAAATCAACGGCATGCTGGCGTTGAATATTACCGCGCCCATCTGCCTGACCAAGCTGCTGCTGCCGCTGCTCAAGCAAGCCGAGAGCGCCATGGTGGTGAATGTCGGCTCCACCTATGGCTCCATCGGCTACCCCGGCTATGCCACTTACTGCGCCACCAAGTTCGCCTTGCGCGGGTTTTCCGAAGCCTTGCGCCGGGAACTGGCCGATACCCGAGTAGGCGTGTTGTATGTGGCGCCGCGCGCCACCCATACGCGGATGAACAGCCCGGCAGCGCAGGCGTTGAACGACGCGCTCAAGTCCAATGTGGACGACCCGCTGACGGTGGCGTCGGCGGTGATCCACGCCATCGCCAATAATCGGCGTGACCTGTACCTGGGCTGGCCTGAGCGCTTTTTTGTGCGCCTCAACAGCCTGTTGCCCAATCTGGTTGACCGTGGCTTGCGCAAACAATTGCCGTTGGTACGTCGCCTGAGCGATAAACCCGTGAATAAGGATCTGAACCCATGAAACGCCTCTTTGCCGTGCTGCTGCTCAGCGCCTTGAGCCCACTCACCTGGGCGCTGGAGGCTGGCGACCAGCAGCGCCTGAGTGATATCCAGACGCGCTGGGCCGATATCCAATACACCCTGCCTGAAGCGCAGCGTACCCAGGCGTTTGCACAACTCGCGACGCAGGCGACGGCATTCACCCAGGCGCGCCCTCAGGCTGCCGAAGCATGGATCTGGTCCGGGATTGTCACCAGCAGCTGGGCCGGCGCCCAAGGCGGGCTCGGCGCATTGAGCAAGGTCAAGGCGGCCAAGGCAGACCTTGAGAAAGCGCTCGCTCTGAACCCCAAGGCCCTGCAAGGCTCGGCCTACACCAGCCTCGCGGCGCTGTACGATCGCGTCCCCGGCTGGCCGATCGGCTTTGGTGATGCCGACAAGGCTGAACAGCTGCTCACGCAAGCCTTGCAACTGAACCCGACGGGCATTGATAGTCTGTATTTCTGGGGCGACCACCTCTACCGGCAAAAACGCTATGGCGAGGCCCGTGATGCCCTGCGCAAAGCCTTACTGGCCGCGCCACGGCCGGGTCGGGAGACGGCCGATGCCGGGCGGCGCAAAGAGATCGAAAGCCTGCTGGCCGACCTCGACAAACAACTCAACTGACAGGAGTCCATGTGCGGCTATTACTGATCGAAGATGACGTTGCACTGGGCGAAGGGATTCATCAGGCACTGGTGCGTGAAGGCTATACCGTTGATTGGCTGCAGGATGGCAGCAGTGCGTTGCATGCCTTGCTCAGCGAAACCTTTGACGCGGTGGTGCTCGACCTGGGCTTGCCGCGCATGGATGGGCTTGAGGTACTGCGCCGTCTGCGGGACAGCGGGTCCAACCTGCCCGTGCTGATCCTCACCGCGCGCGATGCCACTGAAGACCGCATCGCCGGGCTCGACGCCGGTGCCGATGATTACCTGGTCAAACCCTTCGACCTCGCCGAACTCAAGGCGCGCCTGCGCGCACTGCTGCGGCGCAGCGCCGGCCGGGCGCGGGTCGTGATCGAGCACGCCGGCATTTGCCTGGACCCCAGTACCCAACAGGTCAGCTACCACGGCACGCCGGTGCCGCTCACACCCAAGGAATACCAGTTGCTGCACGAACTGCTGTCGCCACCCGGCCGCGTGATGACCCGTGACCAGTTGATGCAGTTGCTGTATGGCTGGAACGAAGAGGCCGAAAGCAACACCCTGGAAGTGCATATCCATCACCTGCGCAAAAAATTCTCCAGCGAGCTGATCCGCACCATTCGCGGCGTCGGCTACCTGGTGGAGGAGCGCCGATGAGCTCTATTCGGCGGCGCACCCTGACCCTGATCATCGGCCTGCTGTTCACGGGGTTACTGGTGATCAGCGTGCTCAACTTGCATGACAGCAACCACGAAATCGCCGAAGTCTACGACGCACAACTGGCGCAGAACGCCCGATTGCTCCAGGGCGTGATGAGCATGCCACTGGCCCGTAACGATCAGACGGAGCTGTATCGCGCCTTCAACAAAGCCTTGGGCGAAGCGATGCCCAAGGTCGATGGGCACCCCTACGAGAGCAAAATCGCCTTTCAGGTCTGGAACAGCGAAGGTGAGCGCCTGGTATTTACCGCCAGCGCACCGTCATTTGCCAAGCCTCCCGGCCAACCGGGGTACAGCAATGTCGCGGACCTGAATGGCCGTCAATGGCGCGGTTTTCTGCTCAAGGACAAAGACAATGGGCTGCGGATCTGGGTGGGTGAACGCGACGACGTACGCTCTGACCTGGTCGACCGCATCCTGCGCCACACGCTGTTGCCCAACATACTCGGCAGCCTGATTCTAGCCGCGATGGTCTGGCTGGCCATCGGCTGGGGGCTCAAGCCGCTGGCCAATATGGCGGCGACCTTGCGCGCACGGCATTCCGGCTCCCTGGAACCGATGCAACTGACCCCGCTGCCCACCGAACTGGAACCGATGCAGGCCGCGCTGAACCGCATGCTGGCGCAGATCCAGGAAATGCTCGGCCGCGAACGCCGCTTCATCGCCGACGCCGCCCACGAAATGCGCACGCCCCTGGCGGTGTTGCGGGTGCACGCGCAAAACCTGTTGGAGGCCGGTACGGAAGCCGAGCGGCGCGAGTCGCTGGCGTTTCTGATCACGGGTGTTGACCGCACCAGCCGCCTGGTCAACCAGTTGCTGACCATGGCGCGTCTGGAGCCCAGCGGCGCGCAGCCCCAGGCGCAGGCCATCGACCTGCAGAAAACGGTGCGTGAAACGCTGATTCAGTTGACGCCCTGGTTGCTGAGCAAAGGCCTGGAGTTGGCGTTCGACGTCGATGATGCCGACTACGGCGTGAGGTCCGACGCGTCCGCGATCAATATCGCGCTGACCAACCTGGTGACCAATGCGGCGAATTTCTCGCCGGAACACGGCGTGATCACCGTCGGGTTGTGCAAAACGGCCGCGGGGTTCGAGTTGACCGTGGATGACCAAGGGCCAGGCATTGACGAGAACGAGCGCGAGCGACTGTTCGAGCTGTTCTACAGCCGGGGCAATGCCGAAGGCGCAGGCTTGGGGCTGACCATCGTACAGACCATTGCCCAACGCCTTGGCGGGCAGATCCGCCTGGCCAACCTGCCCAACGGCGGGTTGCGCGCCACCTTGCAGATCCCGGGATCACTGGCCTAGCAGGCCCAGCCACATCGCGCCGGTCAGCAGGACCTGACCGGCAATCACATACACCGCAAACCGACGGCCGCCGCTGACCCACGCCACCAGGCACTTGCTCAGCGAGTTGCAACTGACCGCCAGCAACACCGGAATAGACGCCGCCTGCAGGGCGAGTTGGCCGCTGGTGGCCAGGGCGGCGATGGAGGCGGTCGATGCATGGGCGTCGGCAAACCCACCCAGAGTGGCGGTCAACATCACGCCCACCTGGCCGAAGTGAAACAGCATCATCGACGACACGAAGGTAATCCCCGTCAGGGTCAAGACCATTAGCAGGGCCAGCTTCAGGTCGAACGCGCCGCCCACGGTGATGGCTTGACCCGCAGACGTCGTCGGTGTGCGCAGCATCAGACACAGCCCATACGCGGCGGTGGTGACAAACCCGCCCAGCAGTGACCAGGCCATCTGGGCCAACAGCGCCGGCTCCACGGTGCCGAGGATCAGCCCCACCTGGGCCACCGTCGCCAGGTTGGAAAAGATCGCTGCCGCTGCCAGCGTGCGCAGGTTCGAGGGTTCTTTCGCGGCCCTATGGCCCATGGCGGCAATGGTCACCGTACTGGACGCGAACCCCGAAGCAACCGCCCCGATGGCATAGCCATAACGCGCGCCCAAGGTACGCACGGCGACATGCCCAACCGCACCGATGGCCATTAACAGCACCGTCAAGGTGCAGATGGTGCGCGGGTTCAGCGCCCCATAAGGGCCGATAAAACGGTCCGGCGCCAGCGGCAGCACCACCAGCGCAACAATCAGCAGCAACAGGCCATCGCGCATTTCAGCATCGGTCAATTGGCTGCGGGCAAACTCGTGCAGCGAATGACGGTAGATCAGCAGACCGGCCACGACCACACCGATGGCCGCCGCCAGTTCGGGGGCGACACCACACAATGCACCCAGCACCAGCACGGTGAACAACGCCACTTCACTGGTAATTCCCGGGTCGGTGTCCCGGCTCTTCCAGTAGGCGGTACTGACCAGCACCGCCAGGCACAGCGCTAGCAGCCCCAACAAGAGCGCGCCGCCGACTTGCTGCGTGACATAGCCGAGCAGCGCGGTAATCGCGTACGTGCGTAAACCGGCAAACGCGCGGCGCTCGCCCTGCCCTTTGTGGCGCTCGCGCTCCAGCCCCACCAGCATGCCGATGCCCAGCGCGGCGGCGGCGCCGGCAAGCCCCAGGGTGGTCATAGGCCGGCGCCTTCAGGGGGTAATCGCGACTTTCATGACGCCATCGCGCTGATGAGCGAACAGCTCATAGGCGGCCTCGATGTCGTCGAGCTTGAAACGGTGCGTCACCAGCGGCGACAGGTCCACCCCGCCGCTGGCCACCACGGCCATCAAGCGGCGCATGCGTTCCTTGCCGCCAGGGCACAGGGTCGACACGATGCTGTAATCCCCCAGCCCTGCTCCAAAGGCATCATAGGGAATGTGCAAGTCACTGGAGTACACCCCCAGGCTGGACACGCGCCCGCCCGGGCGCAGCACCCGCAATGCCGACTCAAACGTGCCTTGGGTGCCCAGGGCTTCGATCGCCACATCCACCCCGCGCCCGTCCGTGATGGCCATGATTTGCTCAACCACATTGCCTTGCTTGAAGTCGACGAGATGAGTGGCCCCCAGGCGTCGGGCCACGCCCATGCGCTCAGTCACGCCGTCGACGCCAATGATCATCGACGCGCCCTTGAGCCGTGCGCCCGCCACCGCACACAAGCCGATAGGCCCCAGCGCAAACACGGCCACCGTATCGCCAATGTTGACCTCGCCGCGCTCGGCGCCGGAAAAACCGGTGGACATGATGTCCGGGCACATCAGCACTTGTTCGTCGCTCAGGCCATCGGGGATCGGGCACAGGTTGGCCAGCGCATCAGGCACCAACACATACTCGGCCTGGCAGCCGTCGAGGGTATTGCCGAACTTCCAGCCGCCAGCCGCCCGAAAGCCGTGGCGGGTGTCGGGGCCGTCCTGGGAGCCGCAGCCGCACAGGCACGCATAGCTTTGCCCGCTGGGGGTGATGGCCCCGGCGATCACCCGCTGCCCCTCGACAAACCCGCTCACCTGGGCACCCAGGCGTTCAATCACGCCAACCGGCTCGTGGCCGATGGTCAGGCCTTTGGCGACCGGGTACTCGCCGCGCAGGATATGCACGTCGGTGCCGCAGAGGGTCGTGGTGGTGATGCGCACCAAAGCGTCCAGCGGGCCAACGTCGGGAATCGGCTTGTCCTGCAGGACAATGCGGTTTTTTTCAACGAAAACAGCGGCGCTCATGGTTGCCATAAGGTGATCTCCTGCGCAGGGGAACTCCAGATTGCGCCGTGATCACGCCTGGCAGGTTGATCATGATCAACTATCGCGCAACTGACCGCACATCGCGTGCCGCTCTGGGCCTGCGGGCAATTTGATACAGATCAACCTCGACCTCGCAGCGCAGGCCATGATCAGCGGCAGGTATCACCGCCGCTGCCACCGACCCCGAGGGAGATTGCCATGTCTGACCAAGACCGTTACTTGCTGCTGGTTTCGCCGCTGATGGAACACAGCCCCGCCTTCGACCGCGCCGCAGCCCTGGCGAAGGCCGATGGCGCTGCCCTGCATATCCTCGCCTTCGACTATTTGGAAGGCCTGGCGACCGCCGGTCTGGTCAACGAGCAGGCCCTGGAGCAAATGCGCATCGGCTACGTGGAGCGTCATCGCCAGTGGCTGGAAGAACGGGCCGCGCCCTTGCGCAAATACGGGCTGACCGTCACCACTGAAGTGGCGTGGGTGGAACGCCCGCTTCAAGAGATTCTGGTGCGTTTGCGCGAAGAGCCGATGACCGTGGTGATCAAGGCACTGGAGCATGAATCGCTGCTGTCACGCTTGTTGTTCACGCCGCTGGATGTGCACCTGCTGCGCGAATGCCCGGTACCGCTGCATTTTGTCAGCAACGCGCAGCATGCATTGCCGCGCAAGATCGTCGCTGCGGTGGACCCGTTCCATCGTGACGATCGCTATGAGGGCCTCAACGACCGCATCCTGCATGAGGCGAGCAAATTGGCCGACCTGTGTAACGCTGAGGTGGAGGTGGTCTATGCCCACGACCTGTCCGACCTGAGCGCCCAGGAGTATGGGTTTGGCAGCGGGGCCGGCTACTTCTCTTCAGTGGCCGCCAAGCGCCTGTTTGATGACCAGGGCCAGGCCTTCAATGACCTGGCCGCGCGCAACGGCATCCCGCCGGCGCAGCGCCATATGATTCTGGGCAACCCGGCGAAGGTGTTGGCCAGCTATGCCGATGCTTACAACGTCGATGTCATCGTCATGGGCCGCGTCGGTCATCACGGGCTGTCTCGCCTGCTGGGCAGTACCGCCGAAACCCTGCTGTATAAAATGCCATGCAGTGTATGGATGGTGGCGCCCGAGATCGTCGATTAACCCCCTGATGCCCTCGCCGCGCACTGCGTAGCGAGGGCCTGCGTACGCACATTGTTGTCGACAGGGCGATGTTCCCTGCCCACCCCACCTCGGAGCCATCACATGCCTAGCCTCGCAGCACAGAACAGCCAAGCCGACGCCGTCTATGCGGCCATACCGCATGAACACTGGATCGAACAACTCGACGACGGCCGCCACGTGCTGGTGCGCCCCCTGACCGCCGACGACCGTGAGCGGGAATACGCCTTCATCAAGGGTTTGTCCCGCGAGTCGCGGCACGCGCGTTTCCTTGGCGAAATCAACGAGCCCGGTAAAGCCCTGCTTGATCAGTTGATGAGTGTCGATAACCAGCAACGCATGGCGTTTATCGCCCTGGTGCACGCCAACGGCACGCTGATCGAAATCGGCGTGGCGCGTTACGCCACCGCCAAGGAGGATGAGTGCGAATGTGCGGTCACGGTGGCCGACACATGGCAACGCCTGGGGTTGGGGCGCATTTTGATGCAGCACCTGATAAAGGCCGCGCGAGCCAATGGATTCAAACGGATGTATACGATAGATGCGGCGACCAACCTGCCACTGCGTGAACTGACGCATGCGTTGGGCTTCAACAGCGTCACAGACCCGGATGACCGTACTCAAATCATCAGCAGCGTGGCGCTCTGAGCGGCATGCCAGCGTGTACGGCTCATACACTCGTTTGAGTGTATGAGTACCGTGCTGATCGCAGCATCTGCTATTGTCCAAGGACCTCATCTCCTCCTCATCGCGTTCATGCGATTTTCTGTGAGCATGCTCTGCGGCCGTGTTCTGAATACGGTCGGGTCTGATATGCACGGAAAACACTGCATTGGACAATACAAACCCTGGCGCAGCCCCCGAATTACAATCGCGGGCCGAAAAAATCGTCGAGTTCAAACGCCAAAAGACCCTGCTCAAGACCGGCGCCCTGCAAGACGCAATCTTCAACAGTGCGTATTTTTCCAGCATCGCCACTGACGAAAAAGGCGTGATCCAGATCTTCAATGTTGGCGCCGAACGCATGCTCGGCTATGCCGCCGACGATGTGCTCAACCGCATCACCCCCGCCGACATCTCCGACCCCGCCGAGCTGATTACCCGCGCCGCCGCCCTGAGCCTGGAGCTGGACACGCCGATCACGCCGGGCTTTGAAGCGCTGGTGTTCAAGGCCTCACGCGGCATCGAAGACATCTACGAACTCACCTACATCCGCAAGGACGGCAGTCGCCTGTCGGCCATGGTCTCGGTAACGGCGCTGCGCAATCGCCACGACACGATCATCGGCTACCTGTTGATCGGCACTGACAACACCGCGCGCAAACAAGAAGAAGCCGAGCGCAAAGGCTTTGAACGCGCGTTGGAAGAAAAGAACCTGGAACTGGAACACGCCAGCCACATGAAGTCCGAGTTTCTCGCCACCATGTCCCACGAGTTGCGCACGCCATTGAACGCGGTGATTGGCTTTTCAGAGGCGTTGAAGGATGGTTTGGTCGGCGACATGAGCGAGGTGCAGCGCGAGTACATCGGCGACATCTTCACCAGCGGCCAGCACTTACTGTCGTTGATCAACGACATTCTCGACCTGTCCAAGGTCGAGGCTGGGATGATGGACCTGGAGCTGGAGCCTGTGGAACTGGCGGGGTTGCTCGCCAACAGCTTGTTGATCGTGCGCGAAAAAGCCGCCTTGCAACGTATCCAATTGAAGCTGGAATGCGCGGACGATTTTGGCACCCTGGAACTGGACCTGCGCAAGACCAAGCAGATTATCTACAACCTGCTGGCCAATGCGGTGAAGTTCAGCGCACACGGCGGCTCCGTGACCCTGGCGGTCCGCGAGGTCAGCCTCGCGGATGTCGGCCACATCCCCGGCGACTGGCCTACCCACGGCTTCGACCTGCAACCCGGCACGCGCACGCAGTTCCTGGAGCTGAGTGTCAGCGACACCGGCATCGGGATCGCCGAAGACGACATGAGCAAGCTGTTCAAGGCCTTCAGCCAGATCGACAGCAGCCTGGCGCGTAAATTTGAAGGCACGGGTTTGGGACTGGCGATGGTCAAGCAACTCACCGACCTGCTCGGCGGCAGTGTCGCCGTGGCCAGCCGCGCAGGCTCGGGCGCGCGCTTTGTGGTGTGGCTGCCGCTGCACCGCGCGCCGGAGGCGGCATGGCTGAAATCCTGATCGTCGAAGACAACGAAGCGAACATGCGCCTGGCGCGGTTGTTGCTGGTCAATGCCGGGCACAGCGTGTTGTGGGCGGCGGATGCAGAAACCGGCCTGACCCTGGCGCGGGAACAACAACCGGCCCTGATTCTGATGGATATCCAGTTGCCGGGCATGGACGGCCTCGCCGCCACCTCGTTGCTCAAGCAGGACCCCAACACCGCACACATCCCGGTGATCGCCCTGACCGCCATGGCCATGAAGGAAGACCGCGAAAAGACCCGGCTAGCCGGTTGCGACGCCTACATCATCAAGCCGCTGCGCTACAAAGAGCTTTACCAGGTCATCGACACCTTGCTGCAACAGCACATCAGCCCCCACCTGTGAGTCCTCTCCATGGCCAGCCAACCCGCAACGCTGTTGATCGTTGACGACGAACCGCAGATTCGCAAGTTATTGGAAACCCTGCTGCAGCACGAGGGCTACCAGACCCTGAGTGCGAGCAGCGGTGAAGAAGCGTTGCAGATCGTGGCCCAGCGGCCGCCCGACCTGATCCTGCTGGACATCATGATGCCGGGCATGGACGGCTACGAGGTGGCCAGCCACTTGAAGGGCAACGAAACCACGGCAAGTATTCCGATCATCATGTTGTCGGCCCTCAGTGAACCGAGCGCGCGCGTCAGCGGGCTGGAAACCGGCGCCGAGGAGTTCATCAGCAAACCGGTAGAACGCGTCGAGCTGTGGCTGCGGGTGCGCAACCTGTTGCGGCTCAAGGAGCGCGGTGATCAATTGAAGGTTCATAACCTGATGCTGGAGCAGCAACTGCAACGGCAAACGGGCGAGCCCGCAGGCATGAGCGTGCACGACCTGGCGCGCCAGGATTTTGAAAATGCCCTGCGCCAGGCGGTGCGAAACCATGAGTTCACCCTGCACTACCAACCCAAGATCGAGCTGGCGGGCGGGAACATATGTGCCCTTGAGGCCTTGTTGCGCTGGGAGCGTCCCAACTATGGCACGGTGTCGCCGGCGGTGTTTGTACCGGTACTCGAGAGCCTGGGCTTGATTGTGCAGGTCGGGCGCTGGGTGATCGACACCGTTTGCCAGCAAATCGCCGTGTGGCAACGCGGCCTGATTGGTGCCGTAGAGGTTTCGGTGAATGTCTCCGGGCATCAATTGATCGAGGGCGACCTGATTGCCGATATCGAACGCATCCTGAGGGAAACCGGGGTGTCGCCGCATTGGCTGGAGGTTGAACTGACCGAAGGCTCATTGATGGAAAACACCCAGCACACCATCGCCAGCTTGCAACGATTGCGCACACTGGGCGTAAAAATCTCCATCGATGACTTCGGCACCGGCTATTCAAGCCTGGCGTACCTGCGACGGTTCCCCATCGATACATTGAAGATCGACATCGCGTTCATCCGCGAAGTCACCACCAACCCGCAAGACGCAGCGATCACCCGCACCATCATTGAACTGGCACATAGCCTGGGCTTACAAGTGGTCGCCGAAGGCGTGGAAACCCAGGAACAGCTGGCGTTTTTGAAGCAGGCCGGCTGCGATCAGATCCAAGGGTATCTGTTCAGTCGGCCATTACCCGCAGACACCCTGGAGCGCCTTTTGCTGGAGCGCACGCCGCCGTTGTAACTGCGAGGTTCAATCAGCAGCGGTTGCTACGGGTCGAGCACCCCGCCGCTGTAACTGTCGGATAACCGCGTGCCGGTAAACTTCGCCACCACCGCGCCCTGTGCCACCAGGCGTTCACGGTGGGCCGTGAGCATGCGCCCGGTTTGTGGGGCATGCAAAATCACTTCTGACGCCGCATCCCCGGGCCGCCCGATGAGCCTGGCGAAACGCTCGCCCGCCTCGACCTGATCACCCAGGCCTTTCTCAAACACCAGCACACCGGCGCGGGGCGCCAGGATGGTTTCCATGCAGCCCATGTCCACTGCTTCGCCTTGCCATTCGCTGATGACCGCCACTTCGTCGATCACCCCGTTGATGCACAGCCACGCCCACAGGCCGTCGGCGTCCTGTTGCGCCAGGGCATCGCTGACGTCGGCCTGGCCACGCAATTCGACCGTGGCGGCCAGGCGCGGCGCGGCGTGATTGATGATGGTTTCCTCAAAGGAGCCGTCGCCGCCTTCATCCCAGACGATCACCACCTGCGCCTGCAGTGCCGCGGCCAGCGCCAGGCCTTGTTCGGGCCAGAAGCTGCGATGGATGTAGAGGTACGGCAATGCCTCATCGTCGGTGTGCAGATCCAGCACCAGGTCGGCATCGGCGGCCAGTTGCAGCAGACTTTTTTGCCATTGCGCGAGGTTGCTCGCCGGGTGTTCCATCGCCAGGGCGTAATCGAAAGCGCGATTGAAGTTCTGCCCGGTAGCCTCGTGAAAGCGCCCCAGCAGTCGGCCCTGACGGAATTGGCCGATCCCAAACGGGTTGGCTTGCGGCACCACGGTCACCGTGCCTTTGAGGCGGCCCTGATCCCTGCAAGCTTGCAAACGCGGCAGCAGTTGGTGGAGCACCAGCATCCCGGCGATTTCATCGGCGTGCACGCCCGCTTGCAGGTGCACACGCGGCCCACTGCCGTCGCCGTCAAAGCGCCAGGCGCCGATGTGCAGCGCGTGGCCCGCATCGCCCGCCACCTGCCACGAAAGGTCGTTTGCCATGCCTTGCCCTCCTCCCATCATTTAATCGCTAGAGATTGAACACGCGTTCAACTAACCTGAGCATTCTGGTTTTTCATCACTGGTCTTCATCAAAGGCATCCCCGTGACCATCGACCCTCCCAAACTGCGCCGCGCCGACCCGGATGAACGCCGGGACTTGCTGATTGCCGCCACCCTGACCAGCCTCGCCCGCGACGGCCATGCGGGCATTTCCGTACGCCGGATTGCGGCTGAGGCCGGCGTTTCCGTGGGCTTGCTCAACCACCATTTCGGCAGCATCGACGCACTGATCGCCGAAACCTACCAAAAGCTCGCCAACGAATTGACCAGCGCGCTCTGGGCGCAAGTCGAACAGGCCGAAGGCGCCGCCGCGCGCCTGGATACCTTCCTCAGCGCGTCCTTTTCGCCGCGGGTGATGGACCCCGATCTGCTGGGCGTGTGGGTGGTGTTCTGGAGCCTGATCCGCCACTCGCCCCACGTGAACCAGTCCCACGAAAACAGCTACCGTGCCTACCTGGCATTGATCCAGCAGCTGCTGGACGACCTTGCCCGCAGCGAAAACCTGGTGATCCACGACAGCCATCTGGCGGCGATTGGCCTATCGGCGATGCTCGACGGACTCTGGCTTGAGGGGTGCCTCAACCCCGGCACTTTCAGCCCCGCCAACGGCTTGCACATCTGCCGATGCTGGGTACAGGGCTTGCGTTACGGTGCATTCGGCGCCGACCACATCGAGTGATTCGGGGTGGCGGGCGCTGAGCATGGCCAACGTCCCGCTGACTGCAATCAGCACTGCGCCGATGATCAGCGACAGGTCCATCGACGTGCCCCAGATCAGGCTGGATAACAGAAAAGCCCAGATCAACCCGGTGTACTCAAACGGTGCGAGCAAGGTCGCCGTGGCCCGCCGGAAACTCGCGAACAACAGAAACTGACCGATACCGCCGACCAGCCCCGCCGCCAACATGCCCAACCAGGCCGGGGTCGGCGCTGGGGTGTGCGTCCAGGGCAAGGTCAGGGCCATGCACACCACGAACACCACATTGGTGATGAGCATCTGCTCGAGCACCGAGGTGGTCGGGTCGACCTGGCGCAACTGGATATAGGTCAATGCCCAGCACAGCGCAGCGGTGAGGGTCAGGACGATCGGCACGGGGTCGAGCATAGTGCTCGGGCGACAGGCGATCACCACGCCGACAAAGCCGATGAGCAACGCGACCCATTGGCCACGGCTGGCGCGTTCCTTGAGGATCAGCGCAGCGAGCAACGTGACCATGATCGGCGCGGAGAAATACAAGGTGGTCATTTCCGCCAGGGTCAAGTCCTTGGCGGCGGTGTAATAAAGCAACCACGCCAGCAACGACAGCAACCCGCGAATGATCAGCAGCCGGCGGCTCACCGATGTGCATGCACGGCGCAATAAGCCCATGCGCCCAGCGATCACGCACGCGCCCACCACCACCAGGCTGCGCCAGAACAGAGGGGTGAACACCGAGTAATCAGCCACCAGCCATTTGATCGCCGCGTCCTGCAGCGCCAGAAACGCATAGGCCAGTGAACACAGGGCAATCCCTTGCAACGCGCGATCCTGTTTCATCCGAGCGACCTGCGCAGTGGCGTGCCGCGTCGTTCGGCGATGGCGTAAACGCCTTCGATCAGGAACGTCAGGCACAGGTAGACAGCGGCCACCAGCAACAGCGGTTGATAGATCTGCAACGTCTGCGCCCGCACCACGTTGGCCGCGCCCAGCAGGTCGACCACGGCAATCGTCGACGCGAGTGCGGTGGACTTAAGCAACATCACTGTCTCCCCCGCCAGGGTCGGCAGCAGCAGGCGCATCGCCCGGGGCAAGCGCACGCGCAATAACGCCTGGCGTGGCGTCATACCGAATGCCGAGGCGGCCTCCATCTCGCCCTTGGGCACCGCCAAAAGGCCGCCGCGAATCACTTCACCAACATAAGCGCCCACCGACAGCACCAGGGCAAAGACGATGTACCAATACCCGTCGCGCAGGAATGGCCACAGGAAGCTGGTGCGTATCAGCGGAAACTGGGCGAACAAACTGCCCAGCCCGTAGTAGAAGATATAGATCTGGATCAACAGCGGCGTGCCCCGCAGCACACTGGTGTAGGCCAGCGCCCCCCGGGCCAGCCACTTGCGCCGTGACAAACGCGCCAACGCCACCAGCACCGCCAGGACGAAGCCGAGCACCGCCGAGATCGCCAGCAAGGACAAGGTAATCTGCAGCCCCTTGGCAATCAGCCCCGCGTAGTCACTTATCCATTCAGGCATAGCCCACTCACTCGACAACCGGCATCCAGCGACGAATACGTCGCTCCAGGCGCCCGGACAGGTAGTTGGAAGCCAGCGTCACCAGGTAATACAAGGCGGCGGCCGTGAGGTAGAACAGTAAGTATTGACGGGTCGAACCCGCCGCCTGCTTGGCGGTGTAGAGCAATTCGTTGGTGCCGACCACACTGATCAAGGCGCTGTCCTTGATCAGGTTGATCCACAGGTTGGACATGCCGGCCAGGGCGTACGGCGCCATGATCGGCAGGGTCACCCGGCGGAACAGGCCCATGCCGCTCAAGCCAAAGGCCCGCGCCGCTTCAATCTGGCCATGGGGAATCGCCAGGATTGCCGCACGGAAAATCTCCGACGCGTAGGCGCCCTGCACCAGCCCCAACACCAGGATCGCCACCAGCGGGCCGCTGATGTTCACCTGCTCGAACCCCAGCCACAGCATCAACGCGTTCAGGCCCATGGAACCTGCGTAGTACAGCAGCAGGATCAGCAGTAACTCCGGCACCGCGCGAAACACCGTGGTGTAGCCGCGCATCAACAAGGCGATCGGGCGTGGCGCGCTGAGCTTGGCGCAGGCCACGACCAGGCCGATCAGCAACCCCACGGCGAACGCGCCGGCGGAGATTTGCAGGGTCATCCATAACCCTTTTAACAGCGCGTCACCCCATCCCTGTTCGCCGAAGCGGAGAAGGTCGAACATCTTATTCGGTCTTCTGGGCGATTTGCTGATAAGGGCTGTCGCAGACTTTGCTCACATACGCCGGGGTGTCGGCACGCTTGCACGGGCTGACCGACACGCCGAAGTAATGCTGGGACAGGTCATCAAAAGCCTTGCTCACCAGCAGCTCGCCGATGGCCGTGTCGAGGCGGGCCTTGAGCGCGGTGTCTTCCTTGCGTAAACCGGCACCGACGCCACGCCCGATGATCGGGTCGTAGGGCACGCTGGCGATGTGCGCCAGGCCACTGGCCTCGGGGGTCTTGACCATCATCGCGATCGCGGTGTCGTCAGCCATCATGTAGTCGATACGGCCTGCGATAAGGTCAGCGTTGGCCGATTCCTGGGTGTCGTAGTACTTAATGTCGGCGATGTTTTCGTAATACTTCTTCAGGTAATTGGCGCTGACGGTGGAGATTTGCACACCGATCAACTTGCCCTTGAGGCCTTGAGGGGTAATGTCCACCGTCGCGCCCTTGGGCCCCGCCACACCCAGCAGCGAGTCGTAGTAGGCGCGACTGAAGGCGATCTGTTTTTCACGCTCATCGGTCACCGACATCGATGAGAAGATCACGTCGATCTTCTTGGCCAGCAGCGACGGGATGATGCCATCCCACGCCACTTCCTTGATCTGGCATTCGGCTTTCATGCCTTCGCAGAGCGTGTGGATCAGGTCCACTTCAAAGCCCGACCACTCGCCATTCCCGCCTTTTACGGTGAACGGTGGATAGGGTTCCGCCGCCACCGCAAACACGATGGGTTTCTCCGCCGCCAGCGTAAAACCTGCGGCCAACATCAACACTGCACCGCCCAACCAGCTTGCCATGGGTCTTGAGTTCATGATTTGCCCCGTCTTTGTGTGGAGTTAGCGCGCTTGATGCGCGTTGACGAACTGCCGGCAACGCTCACTGCGTGGGTCGATAAACACCGAGTCCGGCGTGCCGGTTTCTTCGATCATGCCTTGGTGCAGAAAAGCGACTTTGGAGGACACATCCCGGGCGAAGGCCATTTCATGGGTGACCAGGATCATGGTGCGGCCTTCTTCGGCCAGAGAGCGGATAACGCGCAGCACTTCGCCGACCAGTTCCGGGTCGAGGGCCGACGTGGGTTCGTCGAACAGCATGACTTTGGGACGCATGGCCAACGCGCGGGCAATCGCCACCCGTTGCTGCTGGCCGCCGGAGAGAAACGCCGGGTATTCGTTGCGCTTGGCGGCGAGGCCGACGCGATCCAGCAAGGCTTCGGCGCGTTCGATCGCTTCGGCGCGGCTTTCACGCAGCACCTGGGTCGGGGCTTCGATGAGGTTTTCAAGCACGGTGCGGTGGGGCCACAGGTTGAAGTTCTGGAACACCATGCCGAGGGTCGAGCGGATGCGCACCAGTTGCTTGGCATCCGCCACCAGCGGCGCACCGGGCATGCCGTAATTGAGCTTGATGCTTTCGCCGTCGACATGAATGCTGCCTTGATCCGGCACTTCGAGCATGTTGATGCAGCGCAACAAGGTGCTCTTGCCCGAACCGCTGGCGCCGATCAGCGAGATCACCTCGCCTTCGCGAGCCGTGAGGGAAATGCCCTTGAGCACGTCGATATTGCCGAAACGCTTATGCAGGTCGATGACTTCAATCATCTTCCTGGCTTCGACCGGCGGCAGCACTTCACGCGCTGGCGCAGCGGCGACACGCGGCTCACCGGCAAGCCGGGCAACAAACCCGGCAATACGCTGGCAAGCCTCGGCCAGGCGTGCTTCGCCGAGGGTAAACGACAACCGCACAAAGCCTTGCGCCGGCTCACCAAACGCCGCGGCATCGAGCACCGACACGCCCGCCTCTCGGAATAACCGCCAGGCAAAATCCAATGAGCCCAGACCGGTGCCACGCACATCCATCAACACGAACATGCCTGCTTGCGGCGCCTGCACCTTGATCCCCGGGCACGCGCCGAGGCCGGCCACCACCAGGTCACGGCGCCGCCGGTAGATCTCGCGCATGCCCTGCGTCACCTGATCATGGGCCAGCACCGCCGCCGTGGCAGCCTCCATCACAAACCCGGGCAAGCCATAGAGCATGCTCAACACCAGGGTTTCTGCATGCGCAACCATCTGCGGCGCCGCGATGATCCAACCGATGCGCCAGCCGGTCATGGCATGGGATTTGGACAAGCTGCCAATCACGATGCAGCGTTCGGCCATGCCCGGCAGTGCGGCGAGGCTGTGGTATTCACCGTCGAACACCAGGCTTTCATACACCTCATCCACCACGACCCAGAGGTCATGGGCGTTGGCCAGGTCGGCGATGGCTTGCAATTCCTGCGGGTTAAGGACCACGCCGGTGGGGTTGTTCGGGTTGGAGAAGAAAATCGCCCGGGTACGTGGCGTAATCGCCGCGCCGAGCGCCTGCGCATCCAGGCGAAAGCCCGACTCCGGCGAACACGGCACGCGCACCAGCGTTGCACTGCTGGCCTTGAGCGTGGCTTCGTAGGTGACGTACATCGGGTCGAGCACCAGCACTTCATCACCGGCTTGCAGCAGGCACAACGAGCTGATGAACAGCGCGTTCTGTGCACCGGGCACGATGATGACGTTTTCGGCAGCCACCGGCCGCGACAGGGTGTTGCTGTAGCGTGCTGCGACGGCGTCGCGCAATGGGGGGCGGCCAGGGATTTCGGTGTAGTGGGTATCACCGTCGCGCAGTGCACTGACGGCCGCGTCGGTAATAAAGGAAGGCGTGGCAAAATCCGGATCGCCGACGCTGAGGATGATGATGTCCTCACCCTGGCTGGCGGCGTGGAACGCGGCGTGGTGGATGTCCCAGGCGGCGACGCCCTGCCCTGCAATTCGCTCAACAAAGGGGGAAAACCGCATGCCAGAGCCTCTCGTTCAAGAAGAAAAAGCGCGAACCCGTTTGCGCACAAAGGGGTGGATGCGGTCAACATAGTGCAAACTGAACAGTCGTTCAATGGATACGTTTGCGGGGTGTCGTTTATCGAGCGAACAGGTCGCAGTCAGTGTTTTAACCACCTCGTCGCGACAGTGGGCTCAGCGCGCGGTCATCAGGTCACAGTGACGGTCCTGTAATTCCTCGGCCGACCCCAGGTTCAGTTCACTCAGCGCCAGGTGTGTGGTCAACAACACAAAACTGCCGTCTGCGCGGGGTGCCATCAGCAAGCTGTACTGGCTCATGCTCGCGCCCTGGGCATCGACATATGCACGCAACACGACCAAGGGGTCGAGCGCATCGGCGTCCGCCGCCGTCAGCGTGCGGGCACTGTATGTGTGCCCGATCAATCGAGCCGGCAGTACCCGCCATTGTTCGTTGAGGGTGCTGCTTAGCTGGGTGAGCACGGCAAAGATATCCGCGCGCAGGCAGGCGATATGCAGATGCAACTGGTTCTGCGTACGGCCGTAACGGGAGTTGATCGCGACCGAAATGAACGCGTCGGGAATCGGCTTTTTCAGGCCATCCGACAACACACTGCGGTGCCGCCAGGCTTGAGTAAAGTAATGCGGCAGCAAGTCACGGCCCAACGCGGCGTCTTCGATGCCGGTGATTTTATCCACCGGAATCAGCAGATCCTGCAGTGGGCCGTTGCGGTCTTTTAACAGGGTGTAGCCACGGTCCAGATCGACCGCCAGGCAAGGGCTGGGGGTGTGCTGCTGTTGCAGGTTGGGCACGCATTGCCGGCTGACGATTTGCCACAAGGCGTCGGGATTGCCCCGCCATTGCCAGGCACCGAGCAACGCCAACCCAACCAACCCACCACCGACGAGCTTGAATACGGTACCGCGCTTCATGCAAAAACCTCTACGCACAGGGAGGGTGTTTTGTTACCGACAGCCCTGTCATAACCCTAACGTTTTAAGGGTGTCATCGAATCCGGCTAGCGCGGATTGTTCAGCTCGCTGGCGATGATACGGTCGATATGTGTCAGGTCTTCGGCACTCAAGCGCCAGCCAAACGCCTCGTCAACCCCGTTCAGTTGCTCGGGAGTACGGGCGCCCCACAGCGCGATGGTCGGGCCTTGGTCCAGTACCCAGCGCAAGGCCAACGCGAGCACCGACTTGCCATGACATTCACGGGCATAGCTATCCAGCGCCGCCACGGCCGCCAGGTATTGCTCAAAACGCGGCGCGGTGAATTTCGCGTCGAGCGTGCGTTTGTCATCGTCGGCAAAACAGCTGGCCGCATGCAGGCTGCCGGTCAGCAAGCCACGGCATAACGGGCCATAGGCCAACACCACCAGCGAATGTTGCTTGGCATACGGCAGAAGGTCGCAGTCGATGGCGCGCTCAAACAGGTTGTACGGCGGCTGTACGGTGGCCAACGGGGTATGCCGGCTGAAATCGTTGATGTGTGCGCAAGAGCAGTGGCTGGCGCCGACGGCAAGGATCTTGCCCTCGCGGCGCAGGCTCTCCAACGTATCGGCAGTTTCCTGGCGGGCCAGCAACGCATCGGGCCAATCAACCTGGTACAGGTCGATGTAGTCCGTTTCCAGCCGCACCAATGAGTCTTCCACCGCTTTGCGAATGCGCTGCGCCGTCGCCTGGCGCCAAGGCGAGCCATCATCCCATTGCACGCCCGCTTTGGTGGCGATCACCGCACTGTGGCGCTGGCCGCGCAGTGCCTTGCCGATCAGCGTTTCGCAAAGGCCAAGGCCGTAGACTGGCGCGCTGTCGATCAAGTTGATGCCGCAGTTCAACGCATGGCGAATCGTTCTGATCGACTGCTCGTTATCCGCGCCGCCCCACAAATGCCCGCCCATGGACCAGGTACCGAGGGCAATCCGCGCGACGGGTTTGTCGATGCCGGCAATCCGGAGGGTCTCGATGCGCATTAAAAATGACCCCTGCCGGTAACGCGACGTATAAAAGCCATTACTCTAGATCATCCAAGGTTGAATAGGGCTCAACGCCGCATGCAACCGAACCGCTATAAAGGAGGCTTGTAATGGCGGCTTTCAATCGTTCCGAATTGGCCGATCTCAATGTGTTCATGACGATCATCCGGCGCCGCAGTTTTCGCCATGCGGCCCACGAACTGGGGGTCACCACGTCGGCGTTAAGCCATACCATGCGCAACCTGGAAACGCGCCTGGGGGTCAAACTGCTGTACCGCACCAGCCGCGCCGTGGAGCCCACCGACGCCGGGACCCTGCTCGCCGAAAAGCTGCGACAGGGTTTTGCGATGATCCAGGATGGCCTCGACACACTCGACCTGCACCGCGAATCGCCTATCGGCCGCCTGCGCCTCAACGTGCCACGCGATGCGGCGGCGCTGCTGCTGGCGCCGATCCTGGGTGAATTTACCAACGCCTATCCGCAACTGCGCCTGGACGTGATCGTCGAGGACGCCATGATCGATATCGTTGCCGAAGGCTACGACGCGGGCATCCGCTATGGCGCCACCGTGCCGCAGGACATGGTGGCGGTGCCGCTGACCGGGACGTTGCGCTGGATCATGGTCGCCTCGCCCGGTTACCTTGCACGCTGCGGTATACCGCAGGCCCCCCAAGACCTGCTGCAGCATTCGTGCATCCGCATGTACCTGGGCGATAAAACCCCCTACAAATGGGAACTGGGCAACGGCCCGAGGCAGCAACGTATCGACGTGCCCGGGCATTTCAGCGCTGCCGACACCGAGACCATCGTCAACGCCGCGCTGCAAGGCGTGGGGGTTGCTTATTGCCTATCCAACCGTGTGCAACAGGAACTGGCGGACGGCCGTCTGGTAGAGGTCATGCCGGACTGGGCCTGCCTGGGTCAACCGCTGTGCATGTACTACTCCAGCCGCCGCCAGTCACAGCCGGGGTTGCGCCAATTGATGGACATGATCCGCCTGAAAACCATCGGCTCGTCGCTGATGGAGCAATACATCGAGCCTGCGCCCGCAGGCTGGCCTGGAAGGAGCGAAATATAGGGTAACCACATAATCGGCGGGCCAAGGGAATCAATCTGCGTTGGGCGTTACGCAAGGGCAATGCTTCGTTAGCCGCTAAGGCCGAGGCTGTGTTTCCATACGCCATAGGACTGCCCCATGCACCGTATTTCCAATCAACTCATCGCCGCCCCTAACCCTGCTCCAGCCCTGCCTCTACTGCCGCCGCTTTCAAGACAAAAACGCGACACCGCTGCCCCGCTGGAAGAAGAGGCCACCACGCGTGCCGGCGGAGACCGGGCGTTGGCAGCGCAATACGCGATGGCCCTGAACCTGGCCGGGCGTCGTATCAAGGTTGATGACTTTGATTACATTCCTGCCCATTCCACCTTTGGCCAATGGTGGCGGCACTTACATGACACCTTCCAGTCACCTGACGTTCAGCAGTGGATTCGAGCCGAGGGTATCGACACCAGCACAATAAAAATCGACCCGGCGTCAGCTCAAATAACCTTCCGCCTGGAACGTTCCCGTGACCCGCAACGCACATTACACACCCTGGGCCAGGACGACAGCCAGTGGGCCGCTATCAGCGGGCCTATCCTTCAAGCAGCCCAGCTCATCGGCCTCAATTCGCACATTGCGCCTCCGGTCAATAGCCCGGACGTACCGGTGCCCTGGTGGCTAGTCGGGCGTTTTTATCAGGAATCGCAGACGCTGACCCTGGCTGGCATGCTCAAACGCGGCAACGAAATCAGCCGCAACCCTAACTTTGATCGCCTCGACCCAAGCCGCTGCGCGGATCAGATCAAGTCGACCAGCGAGGACGCCCTCCAGAATCAGCAAGCGATTCTGGGCGACATCCACAACCGCTACCGGGCAGGCGCTGTACTGCAACGCCTGGCGATGGCGCTGGAAAATGGCAGCGCACCGGTCGAGCAACTCCAGGCCGAGCTGCAACAAACGATCCCGCTTGCGGCCGTCAGTACCTACCGGTCAGGGGGCATTACCGCCGCCAATGAAGTCAGCCTGCAGCAATTTCTGCAGGACCATGGCTGGGACGTCCCCACCACCCCAGAGCAACTGCAGAACCTGGCCAGCGCCCTCCTCAGCACAGACCTCAAAGCCGCCGCCCATGGCAATCTGGGCGGCGCGCTGACGTGGCCCGAACCGCTTGCGCATGACCACCAGGCACAACTGAGGATGGCTATACGCGAAGGAACATTCGGCGACCTCACGCTGAAACCCTTCAAGCATGTCCTCGACTATCTGCTCAACGGCAGACCGATCAGCGCTGAAGAACAGCTCAACCCGCGGCCACTCATCGACAGTTTGGTCAGCTCCCCCAGAGGCAAGGCCCTGGGCGAGGCGATTCAAGCCACATTCGAGGCGCGCTCGGTAAAAGGCAGCGCCACCGACTGGTTGCTGGCGGCCTTGGGCGTGGGGAAATACAGCGACAGCCGCGGTGAAGCAAGTATTGACGGCTACCCACTGGTCTCAGCCAATAACAGCCACCAATCGGCATCTGCGGTGGTCAAGGCGCTGGAGGAGCATCTCTTCGCCAACGGCCTCGCCTCCTCCGTGCCGGCAGCATCAGTACAGGCCTACCTGATGCTCGCCAGTCGCGCGCCGCAGTTTCTGGTCAAGGGCATCCCGAAACAAGTGACGATTGGTTCCCACAGCTGGGTCAGCTTCACCACGGCGGTTGCTCGCGAGGAAGCCAAAGCGCCAGGCTCGACAGCCCTCCGGGACTACGCGCAAATCATGCTGGCGGCCAACGCGGCACCGATCTCGCACGAGGAACGCCAGATTGAATATGCCGCCCAGAACGAGGCGATCAAAGCCTGGGCCGTTCCCAATGGTCTGGGCTATCCGACAACGGATACCGCCCTGTCCGAGGTGCGCAAAGCGTTCGACCAGCATGTCAGCGAAATGAGCGAAGCGGCCGCACTGCCGGACCCCGAGACGCCGATGACGAAAAAGATTGCCCTCGGGCATTTGAAAAAAGCCTTCCCGACCATTGACCCCGCGCTGTTCGAGAACAAGTGCATCACTTCGCAACCCTACACCCACTGGTACCCCGGCCCCTATTCACTGTTGGACCTGTACATCGATGGCAGAGCGCTCAGGTCGCCGCCGCCCGATTCCGATACCGGAAAGCCTGGGGTCTGGGTTTCATCATCCGACCAGATAGATATCAACGACGTGCTGCCAAGGCTCAAACCCTTGCCGGATCCAATCAAGCAGTTCAATGAGGACTTTCGCAATTACGCTGACGCGGTCAAAAAGATCACCGGCGCGCAACTCAAACTATTGATTTCCAAACTGCCGCTGGAAGATCGCCAGAATCTGGAGTTTGGCGAAATCGCCGTGCGCAGAGAAATTGACTACGACAGCCCCGATCAACCCCTGCGTACTGAAGCCGGCGTGCTGCTGGTCGAGACCCGGCGCACCGTCAACGGCCGAGTCAGCGTCATGACGTATGCGATCGACCGACTGCAGGGCACTGTCACCCGGCGACCGGGCAAGGTCTATAAAGAAAACCGGCGGACCGAGGGTTGGTATCCTGCGCGAGGTAAACGATACGACAGGATAAAACCCGAAGGTCAGTACCCCGCTGGAATCACCGATGAAAGCCAGGCTGGCAGTGGTGCGCCGAAGAGCGTTGCGAGTGCCAGAACCCAGTACCTGGTCGACGCAATGATCATGGACATGGAACTGCCTGCGGTGGGCGCCTATGCCAGGGGCACCACGACCTATCAGACGGAACACGCGACGTACGAGGCCATCGGCGAGGCTATTCTGGGCCTGATCCCGTTCAGGTCCGCGATCAAGAATTTCAGCGAGGGCAAGACGGCTGACGGTGCGGTCGACCTGGCGTTCGATATTTTTGGTTTTCTGGTCGGTGTGGGTACCGCTGCCAAGGCCGCAAAAGGCGCCTTGGCGGGTGCTTCCGCGTTATCAAAAGCGGCCCAGGTGCTAAAGATTCTAGGGCGCGCGACGATTGGTGCGCTGAACCCGTTGGGCGGTATTGATGACCTCGCGCTGGGGGCCGCCAGGGGCGTAAAGTTTGTCGCCGGCAAGGCCCATAAAGGGGTCAATTACCTGCGCGGTTCGTACCGCAGTCTCAACCTGTTGGAATTGGCAAAAAAGGCCGATATCGCGGAAGGAACATTCAGGGCGCTCAACAGCACGCGCAGCAGCAAGGCCCTGGCTAAGTTCGATGAGGCAACCCATCAGTGGTACGCCTTGGATCCGCACACCAAACACGCCTACGGCAAACCACTGGAGAACTTCGTTCCGGATCTACCCAAGCCGGGCGACGCGAACAGTTTGCGCGCAATCGCCAGTGACGACGCAATCCAGACTGCAAGCGAACAGCACGGCCTGGCGGCAACCGGCACGGTCAAGGTGGGGCAAGAAACAGTCGAGCGCCAGGCGGTTATGTTTCAGGGCAATTGGCACGAATACGATACGGTAAAGAAACGTGCCATTGGCCCGCCCCTGAAAGACTTTAACCCCAACCGCATTGCGGCCAGTGGAGAAGTTCGCTCACTGGACGATCTACACGGCTATGAAAGCCGCTACATCGCGACCGATGAACTATCGCCCAAAGGCTTGCAGAACAACGTGTTTGTGGGCCGCAGTCGAAAGGAATATGTGAAGGTTGATGGCAGGCTGTTTGAGTCGCAGGTAAAGGACGGCCAGCGCGTCATCTGCCATCCGAAAGGCACGAGCCCCGATATACCTGTCACCGACCTGGGTTCGTCCGGGTGGGCACCCTCCTCCCGTGCCGAACGTCTGTTGGGCGGTGCGGGGGCTCCACCGACGCCTTTCAGGTTAGGGAATAGCACCTACGTCGTGCCGATGGATGATATCAAGCGTGTGGAAACCTCAGGCAGTCCATTCAGGATCAACTACAAAGGCGTCGATCAGGACGTTGCCTTCGACAGCGTGGCCGGCGCATGGAGAAGTACCGACGAACACGCTCCGCAGTATTTCTGGCGAAGTGGCAACGGCAAATGGCAAGGGGGAACACTTGAGGAATACAAAAAGGCTAAAAAAGTCAGCGCCCACCACTATCACTTTGTTGAGGTTTCCTCGATTCCCAGAATTCCAACACAGTTGGCGCCCGTGCCCAAGACCCTGAACTATTTTTGGGCAGGCCAGGAGCTGCCAGACAACCTGATCGATAACATCGCCAAAAACGCCACCCGCGCCCCCGCGTATAAATCAGTCCTGCACGTGGACGCCGACAGCCCGGCTGTGTTTGAACAGATAAAAAGCACACTCAAGGATAAAGTGCCTGGCGTGACGGTGCTCAACCTGAATGAAGATGCCGCATTCAAGCAGCTCATGAACGGCGAAATGTACAGCTACTTCCGACGCGGGCAAGGACAAAATCTGGCTGCAGCTTCGGATGTAGCCCGCTACCCAATCATGAATAAGCACGGTGGTTTTTACCTGGATACCGATGATCTTATCCAATCCAACGTCGATGCCGCCGCTGTAACTGCGGGCGCCGACGACGTGCTGCTCGGTGCGTCAGTGACGCACCACGTGACTGACTATAAATCCTTTTATAACACCAGCAACTTTGCTACTCGCCCCGCCAACCCAGTGCTTGACGAGGTGATCAAGGAGATGGCTAAACGGTTTGAGGCTAACAAAGCCTACTTTGCCGCCCATCGGCCAACGGCCACTCGAGGCCCGGATGGCGCTGTCCAATACACCCCGGAGTTCACAGAGTATGAGGCGAACATATTCGATACCGTGGGGCCGAACCTGTTTAATGACATCCTTAGAACGAAAAGACCCGACATGTACGACCTGGGTTTGGATGGCCTCGCCAAAGAAGCAAAGCGCATCGATGGACAACTCGTCTCGCAGGGTCCGATCGTCAACATTGAACACAGCATGAGAGAGGCGTATACGCGTCAGGGCCTTGTGCCGCCAATCACACTGCGCTATCAGTTACTGAAGACCAAAGAGCATTACTTCCCGCTTAACTTAAAGTTCAGAGTCAAAGTTGGCGCTAATCATTCCTGGGCCGATAAGTGATCGAACCCGATTGAACCTGCACCGCGCCGTGGTCCTCCAACGGAGATAAACCACGGCCTGGTGCACGCTCGATGACTTTTATTCTGTGGATGGCCGTACTGGGCACTGTGTTGCTCACGCTCGCCCTCACCTCTTCCTATTTGCGCTGGATGCCGGTGACCACCTCAGCGGTGTGCCTGTTGCTGGGCGTAGCCATCGGCCCGCTGGGTGTGGACCTGTTGCACCTGGATATCAAAAACTCGGCGCGCTGGATGGAACACCTGACCGAAGTGGCGGTGTTGTTTTCCTTGTTCGTCAGCGGTTTGAAACTGCGCCTGCCTCTCAGGCATCGCACATGGCGGATCGCGTTTGGTATGGCGGGCCCGGTGATGCTGTTGACCATCCTCGGGGTGTGCCTGGCACTGCATTACGTGTTCGCGTTGTCCTGGGGCGTCTCGTTGTTGGTGGGTGCGATACTCGCGCCGACCGACCCGGTGTTGGCGGGGTTGGTCCAGGTCAACAATGCGCAGGACTATGACGCACTGCGCTTTGGCCTGTCCGGCGAAGCCGGCTTGAACGATGGCACCGCCTTTCCCTTCGTGATCTTTGCCCTGCTGTTCATGCAGCACGCCGGGTTTGACGGTGACTGGTTCGGTGGCTGGGTGCTGAAAAACCTGCTGTGGGCGGTGCCGGCCGGGCTGTTGATCGGCTACTGGATGGGCCGTGGCATCGGTCGCGTGACGCTATGGATGCGCATCAGCAATGAAGACAGCACGCTGTCCCCGAACGACTACCTGACCCTGGCGTTGATTGCGCTGGCCTATGTGGCCGCTGAGGCGGTGGGCGGCTATGGCTTTCTGTCGGTATTCGCCGCCGGGCTGGGCTTGCGCCAAGCGGAGTTCAGGTCCACGGGCCACTCGGTGACCCCATCGGAACATCTGGCACTGCCGGTGGTGGGCCACCTGGAGGTGGCGCCTGAGCGCGCCCTGCAAGGCGATGTCAGCGAACTGGCGGATACGCAGATCGCCGCTGGCGTGATGATGGGCGACATGCTCTCGTTCGGCAGCCTGGTGGAGCGTTCGATGGAGGTGTTTCTGGTGACGGTGTTGGGCATTGTGCTGATCAGTCACTGGGATTGGCGCGCACTGCCGGTGGCCGCGCTATTGTTCTGCGTGATTCGACCCGTGAGCGTGCTGGCGATGCCTTGGGGCCGTTTGATTGATTACCGACAACGCGGTTTGATCGGCTGGTTCGGCATTCGCGGGATCGGCAGCATTTACTACCTGTTCTACGCGCTCAATCATGGGCTGGGCGGCACCAACAGCGCGGTAGCGGTGAACCTTACAGTGTCGGTAATAGCCTTGAGCATCGTCGTTCATGGGTTGAGCACGCAGCCGATGCTGGCGTGGTATGAACGACGAGCCAAGGTGCACACTGAATAGGCAACCGCTCAGCCAAGATGTTCGGTTTCGGTGTTGCCCACATCCGCCGCATCGTCCAGGTCATTGAGCGGCACTTCTGCATCATCCATCAATGAACCCGGGTCTTCGTTGCCCGGGTCATTGAGTTCTTCATCGTCAAGGTCTTCATCGTCGTCCAGTGCGTGTGACATGACTGTCTCCTCTAACCGCCTTGGGTGTCGATATCAGCGTCAGTTTCAGGCTTGGGCTCGCGCTCGGGCTTGAAGTCTGGACTGTAGTCGTTTTCCTTGGCCTTGGGGTCGCTGGCAGGCTTCGGATCTTTCGGCGCGTCAGCCGCCGTGCCGGGTGCGGGCTCACCGCCGTCGATTGCCGGATCGTTACGGTTGCTGACTTGGGGATCGTTGCTTGTGCTCATAGGTCACCTCTCTTGAAAAACACCGCCTGTATACAGGTAAGGTCTCGCGCAGGACGCTGAAGTTCCGCCGATTTAACCGGCGATGCTCAAGAGATCGGGTTATCGACCTGGATGTAAAACGCATACGCGCCGAGCAATACCCAAAACACCATAAACAGCCACGGCGCGCGCATGGAGAACAGCAGCGACTTGCGATAGCCCTTGTGGGACGACTCGGTCTCACAGAACAGCGGCGAATCGTCATAGGCCATGCCCATCACCGGCTCGCTGCGCAGCAGTTCACTCTGCTTGTAGTGCCAGTGGTCAATGATTTCATACGCCGCGCGAATGCCCGGCCAGGCATTCAGCGAGCTGAGCACACCGAGCATGACCAGGAACACCGGGACCACCAGGGTAAACAGCTTGCCCCACTCCGGGTTCAAGTTGCCCATGCCGGAGACGAAGGCGATGACCAGGAACGACTGCGCGCTGAGATAGGCGTCAGTGCGGTTGGCCAGAATGGTGGTTTCGTACTGAATTTCGCGGCGGTAGAAGTCAAGACGGTCCTTGGGTGAACCGAAAATCTTGGCGTTGTGTTCACTGTGTTCGTCCAGCGACGCTTCTGGCGTGTTTGGAGAGATGATTCTGGGCACGACGATGCTCCACAAGGTGACAAGCCTTGTTAGAAGAATCGGGGCTGAGTGAAGTTCAAGTTTGTTCATGCACCATCGTGAAACACGCGCCGCACTGTTGTGGTCATCGCATGAGGCGGGCGGGTGCTGGCGCGCGCAGCCCTCGGGCTTTTTTCGGCCCATTGCTCAGCCGGGCGTGCGTTGACTCGCTCGCCAGCGGGTCATTGGTCTGTTAATGACGGGTTTCGGCACAGGCATTGCTTAAACCATTCATCTGCCCGGATACAGGAGCATTCGTTACCCCCCGACCCAGAGCCGACCCCATAAGAAAGTAAGGACCAGGCTTGTTGGCACCCTCAGCCACAGGCTCATAAAACTATGCGTTTTTCAAAGCGGCAGTGCCCCCCGCGCAACCCTCGGCACTGACAAGGTACTGGAATGGCTCGATCTTTCTTTGATGAAATGAATGACGCACAAGGCGCTTGCCGTGCGCACTATCAGGAATTCTCCCGCTGGCTGGCCAACACGCCGCCGGAACTGCTGGCCCAGCGCCGCCGCGAAGCGGATTTGCTGTTCCACCGGGCCGGAATCACCTTCACCCTCTACGGCGACGAGCAAGACACCGAGCGCCTGATCCCGTTCGACATCATCCCCCGCAGCATTCCTGCCAGCGAGTGGAGCGTGATCGAACGCGGCTGTATCCAGCGGGTCAATGCGCTGAACATGTTCCTCGCCGACATCTACCACGACCAGCGCATCATCAAGGCCGGGATCATTCCGGCGGATCAGGTGCTGGGCAACGAGGGTTATCAGCAGGCGATGGTCGGCCTGGACCTGCACCGCGACATTTATTCGCATATCTCCGGGGTGGACCTGGTACGCGATGGCGACGGCACCTATTACGTCCTCGAAGACAACCTGCGCACCCCCAGCGGCGTGAGCTACATGCTCGAAGACCGCAAGATGATGATGCGCCTGTTCCCCGAAGTGTTCGCCAAACAGCGTATCGCGCCGGTGGACCACTACCCCAACCTGCTGCTCAAAACCCTGAAAAGCGCCAGCCGCCTGGACAACCCCAACGTGGTGGTGCTGACCCCGGGGCGCTTCAACAGCGCGTTCTTCGAGCACGCGTTCCTCGCCCGGGAAATGGGCGTGGAGCTGGTGGAAGGTGCCGACCTGTTCGTGCACGACCTCAAGGTGTTCATGCGCACCACCGACGGCCCCAAGGCGGTGGACGTGATCTACCGCCGCATCGATGACGCGTTCCTTGATCCGCAGGCCTTCAACCCCGATTCCATGCTTGGCGTACCGGGCCTAGTGGCGGCGTACTGCGCCGGCAATGTGGTGCTGGCCAATGCAATTGGCACCGGCGTGGCCGATGACAAGTCGATCTACCCCTATGTGCCGGAAATGATCCGTTTCTATCTGGATGAAGAACCCATCCTGCAAAACGTGCCGACCTTCCAGTGCCGCAAACCCGATGAGCTGTCCCATGTGCTGGCCCATTTGCCCGAACTGGTGGTCAAGGAAACCCAGGGCTCCGGCGGCTACGGCATGCTGGTCGGCCCGGCCTCCAGCGCCGCCGAAATCGAAGACTTCCGCCAACGCATCAAGGCGCGCCCTCACGCGTACATCGCTCAACCGACGCTGAGCCTGTCCACCTGCCCCACCTTTGTCGAAAACGGCATCGCGCCACGGCATATCGACCTGCGCCCGTTTGTGCTCTCGGGCAAAGAGACCCGCCTGGTGCCCGGCGGCCTGACCCGCGTGGCGTTGAAGGAAGGCTCGTTGATCGTCAACTCGTCGCAAGGCGGCGGAACCAAGGACACCTGGGTGGTGGAGGGCTGAGTATGTTGAGTAGAACCGCCGCAGATCTGTACTGGATGTCCCGTTACCTGGAGCGCGCAGAAAACCTGGCGCGCATGCTCGAAGTCAGTTATTCGCTGTCATTGATGCCCCAGGCCGGGCGCAGTGATGGGCTGGATGAACTGGCCATGTCGTTGCTCAGCAGCGGCACCCTGGACAGTTACCTTGAGCGTCACAAACAACTGGACGCGATGCGCATGCTGCACTTCTTCGCCCTCGACGAAGAAAACCCCGCCAGCATCTACAACTGCCTGCGCGCCGCGCGGGGCAATGCCCACGCGGTACGCGGGCGGATCACCGCCGACATGTGGGAAAATCTCAACGCCACCTGGCTGGAAATGCGCAGCATCGCCGCCGGTGGCCTGGCCCGGCATGGCATCAGCCACTTCTGTGACTGGGTCAAGCAGCGTTCGCACCTGTTCCGCGGGGCAACCTCGGGCACCATCATGCGCAACGACGCTTACCGGTTTATTCGCCTGGGCACGTTTGTCGAGCGCGCGGACAACACCCTGCGCCTGCTGGATGCGCGCTACGAGATGTTTGGTGAGGAGTCGGAAGAAGTCAGCGACCTGTCGGCACGCGGGTATTACCAGTGGAGCGCCCTGCTGCGGGCCTTGTCGTCATTCGAGGCGTATACCGAACTGTACCCCAACGCGTTGAACGCGCGCTCGGTGTCCGAGTTGCTGCTGTTGCGCAGCGACGTACCGCGTTCGTTGCACGCCTGTATCGAGGAGTTGAGCCACATCCTGGCGGACTTGCCCGGCAGTTATGGGCGCACGGCGCAGCGCCTGGCGGCCGAGTTTGAGGCGCGCCTGCGCTATACCGGGATCGATGAGATTCTGGAGGACGGCCTGCACAGTCGGCTCACCGACTTCATCGACACCGTACGCGAACTGGCCCGGGCAATTCATAGCTCCTACCTGGAAGTGGTGTGAGTTCATTGCAGTCACTTAACTGTCAATTCGGGTGATTGACCCTGCTTTGTTACCGCTCTTATGTTGGCGAGGTGAACGACCTTTCCACCATAAGAACAGGTACACAGCATGTCCGAACTGAAACTGCACCCCGCCGCCGCCCATAGCCTGCAACGCTGGCATGCCATGCTGACGGCTCACGACCTCAAGCCGCTTCCTGAATTGCTCGCGCCCGACGCCGTCTTTCGCTCGCCCATGGCCCACACGCCCTACCCTGGCGCGCCTGTGGTGTCGATGATCCTCAACACGGTGTTCAAGGTGTTTGAAGACTTTGCCTATCATCGCGAACTGGCCACCGGTGACGGCTTGAGTGTGGTGCTGGAGTTCAGTGCGCGGGTCGGTGACAAACAGTTAAAGGGCATTGATTTGATCCGCTTTAACGAGCAAGGGCAGATTGTTGAGTTTGAAGTGATGGTGCGGCCAATGAGTGGCTTGCAGGCGTTGGGTGAAGAAATGGCGCGGCGGTTGGCGCCTTACCTGGCAAAAGCCAAATCCTGAACCGAAGTGGCGACGAAGGTCGAAGCGGGCGTGCTCGCGAAGGCGGTGTGTCCGGCACAGTATGAGTAACGGACCCACCGCGTTCGCGAGCAAGCGCACACCTTTTGGTTTGCGCTGACTATTGGTTTTTGACCAGCACCGGTTCTGCTCTGTATTGGTCCGGGAACAGTTTTTTCAGCTGCGCCACTTTCGGCAAATCATTGATTACGATGTACGGATAGGAAGGGTTCTCGGTGAGGAAGTCCTGGTGATAGGACTCCGCCGGGTAAAACGCCTTGCCCACCTCGACCTTGGTCACGATCGGCCTGGTGAAGGCGTTGGCCGCGTCCAGCTGGGCGATATAGGCCTGGGCGACTTTTTGCTGCTCGGCATTCTGCGCAAAGATTTCCGAGCGGTATTGGCTGCCGCTGTCGGGGCCCTGGCGGTTCAGTTCCGTGGGGTTGTGGGCCACGGAAAAGTAGATTTGCAGCAACTTGCCGTAGCTGACCTGGCCTGGGTCGTAGGTCACCGACACCGACTCGGCGTGGCCGGTATCGCCTCCACTGACCGCCTCGTACTGGGCTGTGTCAGCCGCGCCGCCGTCGTAGCCGGACACAGCGTTTTTCACGCCTTGCACATGCTGGAACACCCCTTGTACGCCCCAGAAGCAGCCGCCGGCGAATACTGCCGTTTGCAGGTTGCCGGGCGCGGCGGGAAGGTCGAGGGCCGGTGGTGCGATCATTACCGCGTCTTCGGAGGCGCCAAAAGAGAATGCCGAGCTTTGGCCGACGAAAGCAGCGAAAGCGAGTGCGGGTAAACATTTGAGCAGTTTCATACCACTGACTCCAGTACTCGGTTGAAGGTGGCAGCAGGCCAGCCAGCGCCCACATTGACCGGGTTAACAGTTAATGAAGCGGTTAACCGAAGGTGAAGGCATAGGCCGCCACATGCGGGTCGAGAAATTCGATGCTGAAGGTGCGGTCCTGCACGGCGCCGCGCTGCCGCACCAACTGGTACAGGCGTTGTTCGGTCACCGTGCCGCGGCCATCGGGCGCCACATCCGTGCCGTGGGCATCGCCCGGGGCCTGGCCATCAATCGTCACCTTGAACCGCACCGGTTTGCCGTCAGCCGCCGGGCCCAGCACCAGGTGCAGGTCGCGGGCATGGAAGCGGTACACGATGCGCCCGCCGGCCTGGTCCAGGGTGGCTTGCTGGCCGCCGACGTTCCAGTGACCTTCCAGGGTCCAGCTGTTCAGGCCCAGCGGGCCGGCGGCCGGGTAATTCACCACGGTGTCGGTGGCCTGGGTGCCGGTGGTCACGAAGTGTTCGGCGCGCTGGAAGCCCAGGTAGGTTTCCGGCGACTGCACTTCATGCATGTCCGGCGCCTGCTCAACGCCCTTCGCATCCGCCTCGATCAACCCACCGGCGACATCTTTGGCCCCGGCTTCACGCAGCAATTGCTGGATCACTCGCTCCGACTCGGCGTAATCACCCTCGCCAAAGTGGTGGTAGCGAATCTGGCCCTTGGCATCGGCAAAGTAATGCGCCGGCCAGTACTGGTTGTTGAACGCGCGCCAGATCTTGTAGTTGTTGTCGATCGCCACCGGGTACGTGATGCCCAGGTCCTTCATGGCCTGGCTGACGTTGTTCACGTCGCGCTCAAAGGCAAATTCCGGGGCGTGTACGCCAATCACCACCAGGCCCTGGTCGTGGTACTTCTCGGCCCAGGCTTTCACGTAGGGCAAGCTGCGCAGGCAGTTGATGCAGGAGTAGGTCCAGAAATCCACCAGCACCACTTTACCTTTCAGCGCTTCGGCACTCAGTGGCGGGCTGTTCAGCCATTGCACTGCGCCATCCAGTGGCGGCAACGTGCCTTCGATCGGCAGCGCGTCGCTGTGGTTGGCAGCCATCATCATCGCGCCACCGGCCAGCATCGCGCCGCCCTGCTGCGCGGGTTTGGCACTCAGCGTGTCCACCAGGCTTTGTTCCAGGCCGCCCGTGGAGGCAGTCGACAAGCGCGACAGCACACCGGTGTCCAGGCCCAGGGCGATGGCGGCCACGCCGGCGAGCATCAGCGCACCGAGGCCACGGCGCAACCATTCGCCGGCTCCGAGCGAGCGCTTCATAACGCCAAAGACTTTACCGCCGACCAGCAACGCCAACGCCAGGGACGTAGCGGCACCGGCGGCATAAGCCAGCAACAGCAACGTGGTGCCGATGCTCGCGCCCTGCAGCGCCGCGCCGGTGAGCACCAGCCCCAGGATTGGCCCCGCGCACGGTGCCCACAGTAAACCGGTGGCCACGCCGATCAGGAACGAAGCGCCCGCACGCGGCTTGGCGTCCGTTCCAGCGGCTTGCGACAGGCGACTGCCGGCGGCCACTAAGGGACGCGTCAAGCGTTCCGACAGGTGCGGCAGCAACAGCGTGAGTCCGAACAGGGCAACGCACAGCAACGCGAGCCAGCGCCCGTACTGATTGACTTGCACCACCCAACCGCCGCCCACCGCGGCCAGTGAGGCCACCAGGGCGAACGTCACCGCCATCCCCGCTAACAGCGGCAAGCCACTGCGCATAAACGGCTGCCCGGTGCGAGCGAAGACAAAAGGCAGAACAGGCAGGATGCACGGGCTGACAATTGTCAGCACGCCGCCCAGATACGCGAGAACCAGAAGCCACATGGAATCTTCCCTTATCAATATGCAGAGACATCGGCTTAAGCCGCCGTGAACGTCATGGCCACGCCATTCATGCAATAGCGCAGGCCAGTGGGTGCCGGGCCGTCATCGAACACGTGCCCTTGGTGGCCGCCACACCGGCGGCAGTGAATTTCCTTGCGTACCACGCCATAGGACGTGTCGACATGGCTGGCGACAGCGTGGTCCAGCGGCTGCCAGAAACTCGGCCAACCGGTGTGGCTGTCGAACTTGGTGCTGGAGGCGAACAACGGCAACGCACAACCGGCGCAGGCAAAGGTGCCTGTACGGTGTTCATCATTAAGGGCGCTGCTGTAGGGGCGCTCGGTGCCCTCCTCGCGCAGCACGGCGAACTGCTCGGCACTCAGCAGGCTGCGCCATTCGGCCTCGGTATGGTTGACTTCGAACGTCTCGGCGGCTTGCACCTCGGTGACCATACTCAGCTGTTTCAGCACACCACCGGCCAGGACGGCAACACCCAGGCCACCACCGGCCAGCAGTATTTGTCGACGCGTGTACATGGCGTTCTCCTCATTAAGCACTGAGGCCATCTTGAACCCTTGCCGGTCGCGGAATCCTCACGCAGAGTTAAACAATTCGTGATAACTACACGGGTGCAAAACCCGCACAATGCGCGAACTACAAGCGAAGGTTTCTTTCCATGGATCAGCCCAAACGAGTCCTCGTCGTCGAGGACGATGCCCATATTGCTGACTTGATTTGCCTGCACCTGCGCGACGAGCAATTTGAGGTGGTGCACAGCGCCGACGGCACCGAAGGCCTGCGCCTGCTGGAGCAAGGCGGCTGGGATGCGCTGATCCTCGACCTGATGCTGCCGGGTGTGGACGGCCTGGAAATCTGCCGCCGGGCCCGCGCCATGGCGCGCTACACACCGATCATCATCACCAGCGCGCGCTCCAGCGAGTTGCACCGCATCCTTGGCCTGGAGCTGGGCGCGGACGACTACCTGGCAAAGCCGTTTTCCATGCCGGAGCTGGTCGCGCGGGTCAAGGCGCTGCTGCGCCGGGTTGACGCCATGGCGCGTAACCTGAAGATGGACGCCGGCAGCCTTGAACTCGGCCCGCTCTTCATCAACCCGCTGACCCGCGATGCGACCTTGCAAGGCCAGCGCCTGGACCTTACGCCGCGCGAATTCGACCTGCTGTATTTCTTCGCACGCCAGCCGGGCAAAGTCTTCTCACGCATGGACCTGCTCAACGCGGTATGGGGCTACAGCCACGAAGGCTACGAACACACGGTGAACACCCATATCAACCGCCTGCGCGCCAAGGTCGAGGCCGACCCGGCCAACCCGTCACTCATCCTTACGGTATGGGGCCGGGGCTACAAGTTTGCCGAGAGCGGCCCATGAAACTGACCCTGACTCAACGCCTGTCAGTCGTGTTTGCGCTGTTGCTGGTGGTTTGCAGCGGCACTTCGGCCTGGTTGCAGGTCCGTTCCAACCGCATGCACGAACTGGAAGTGGTGCAAGGCTTGTCCCGCGACCTCGCGGCGCACATCGCCCGTGATACGCAACTGATGGACGCCGACGGCCTCAAACCCGACGCGGTGCGCACGCTGTTCAGCCAATTGATGCTGGTCAACCCGAGTGTCGAGGTGTACTTGCTCGATATCGACGGCCGCGTCGTCGGTAATGCCGCACCCAGCGGGCATTTACTGCGTGACCACGTCGACCTCACGCCGGTTCGACGCTTTCTCAGCGGCGCCATGCTGCCGATTCTCGGCGATGACCCGCGCAGCGTTGACGGGCGCAAGGTGTTCAGCGCCGCGCCGCTCAAGGCCAACGGCCAACAAACCGGTTTCCTGTACGTCGTGCTGCTGGGCGAAGCCCACGATGTGTACGACGCAAAGGACGCCACCGGCATGGCGCTGAAGATCGCCCTCTGGTCCATCGGCCTGGTGGCGCTGCTGTGCTTGATGGCCGGCCTGATCGCGTTTGCCTGGATCACCCGGCCCTTGCGCCAACTGACCGACAAGGTTGGCCGATTCGACATCAACGGCGCGCCGAAACCTGTGCAGCCGCCACCTCGCGAGCTCGATAGCAGCGATGAAATCGCGGTGCTCGACCACGCCTTCGTGCAAATGGAAAACCGCCTGGGCGAGCAATGGCGCGCCATCACCCACCAGGACCAGGAACGCCGGGAAATGGTCGCGAATATTTCCCACGACCTGCGCACGCCCTTGGCCTCGCTGCATGGCTACCTGGAAACGCTGTCCCTCAAGGACGCCAGCCTCAGCCCAGAGGAGCGCCGCCGTTACCTCGGTATCGCCCTCGACCAAAGCCGCAAGGTCGGCGGCCTGGCCCAGTCGCTGCTGGAACTGGTGCGCCTGGAACATGGGTTTGTCCAGCCGGTGATCGAAGGTTTTTCGCTGCCGGACCTGGTGCAAGACATCTTCCAGAAATTCGAACTGACCGCCGAGGCCCGGTCCATCACGCTCACCGCCAGCTTGCCGCCACAGGTGCCAACGGTGTTGGCCGACCTGGGCTTGATCGAGCGGGTGCTGACCAACCTGCTCGACAACGCCCTGCGGCACACGCCGGTGAATGGCGAGGTCGAGGTGATCTTGTCACCCGAAGCGGATGGCATGGGCGTCACCGTCAGCGACAGCGGCCCGGGCATCGACCCTGAGTTGCGTGAAGGCTTGTTCCTGCGGGCCTTCACCATCGGCGGCGCGCGCCGCGATGGCGGCCTGGGCCTGCGCATCGTGCACCGCATCCTGCAACTGCACGGGCGCAGCATCCGCTTGGTGGACCGCCCCGGGCATGGCGCGACCTTTACGTTCTGCCTAGAAACCCGAGCATCAGCGCGTTGACCCGCTGCGCCTGCTCGTTCTGGATCCAGTGACCGCAGTTGGCCAACACCTGCTGCTCAAGGTCGGGCACCGAGTCGGGCATGCGCTTGAGGGTGTGGGCTTCGAACACGCCGACCGGGTCGCGGTCGCCAATCAGGAACAAGGTCGGTTGCAGCACCTGCCGGCCCGCCAGGAACTCGGTGTGCTGCCAGTTGCGTTCGAAGTTGCGGTACCAGTTCAGCGGGCCGCGAAAGCCGTGTTCGGTGAACGCCTGCAGGTAGATGGCCAGATCCTCCGGGGAACACCAGTGCGGCAATGTACTGGGGGTTGAGACGCCTGCGAACAGGCGGGCCTTCGCCGATTTCTGCTGCAGGAACACATCCTCATCCTGCATGAATAGCCGCAACGTGCGTTCGATGTCGGCGTTCAGTTCCTGTTCGGCCACACCGGGTTCCTGGAAATAAAGGATGTAATTGAACCGATCGGCGTACAGCTCGCGCATGATTTCAATCACCGGGCGGCGGGCGCGCCCGGCAAAAGGCACCGACAGTGTGATCAGCCGAGTGATGCGCTCAGGCTCCAGCAACGCCAGGTGCCAGGCGAGCACCGCGCCCCAGTCGTGCCCAACCATGGCCACCTCACGGTGACCGAAATGCTCCATGGCCTGCTGGATGTCGGCGCACAGGGTCAGCAATTGGTAGTCGGCAATCTCTGCGGGCGAACTCGATTCGCCGTAGCCACGCAGTTCAGGGGCAAACACCCGGTACCCGGCGGCGGTCAACGCAGGAATCTGCTCGCGCCAGGAGTGCCAACATTCAGGAAACCCGTGCAGCAGCCAGATTGGCCGGCCGTTTTCCGCGCCGTCGATGTGCACGCACAGCTGAATACCGTTGACGGAGAGTGTTTGCTGGCGCATGGGCGTAACCTTTCTGCGTGTTTTGATCAGCCTGCAGAATCGGCGGCGGGCATGCCAGTATCATTGATGGCGGGAATAAGCCGAACGTACTTAATCGACGGCCCACCAACGCGGCAACAACTGCCGCACCCGCGCCTCGCCAAAACGGTCATCAATCAACATCACCACGCCCCGGTCGTGTTGGCTGCGGATCACTCGACCCGCCGCCTGCACCACTTTCTGGATACCGGGATACAGATAGGTGTAGTCGTAGCCCGCGCCGAAAATCGCGCCCATGCGCGCTTTCATTTGCTCGTTGATCGGGTTCAGTTGCGGCAAGCCCAAGGTGGCAACAAACGCCCCGATCAAGCGCGCGCCGGGCAAATCAATACCCTCGCCAAACGCGCCGCCCAACACCGCAAAGCCGACGCCCTGGCTGTGCTGGGTGAATTGCTCAAGAAATGCCTGCCGCTCGGCCTCGGCCATGCCGCGTGATTGCAACCACAGCGCGACCTGCGGGTGCCGTTCGGCCATCAATTGCGCCACTTGCTGCAAGTAATCGAAACTGCTGAAAAACGCCAGGTAGTTGCCCGGTTGCGCCGCGAACTGCCGGGCAATCAACTCGACGATGGGTTCCAGTGAGGCTTGGCGATGCACAAACCGCGTAGAGATTTCATCGACGATACGCACCTGCAATTGCTCGGCCTTGAACGGCGATTCCACATCAATCCAGGCGGTATCCGCCGGCAACCCCAACAAGTCGGCGTAATAGTGACGCGGGCTGAGCGTCGCGGAAAACAACACGCTGCTGCGCGCCGCCGTCAGCCTGGGACGGATGAATTCGGCGGGCACCACGTTTCGCAGGCACAACGTTGACGCACTGCGCTTGCCGCCGAACTGACGCTTGCTGATATCGAAAATGAACTGTTCATTGAACAGCTCGGCCACTTTGGCAAATTGCAGCGCCTCGAAATAGAACGCTTGCAGGTCGCCGGCGAGGGCTTCGGGGTGCTCGTTGAAGTGGTCGCCCATGGCGCTGGTGCACAGGCTCAGGGCCTGGAGCAGTTTGTCCGGCTTGGTGGCATAGGCCTGGTACGGCGCGAGCTGCTCCTTGTGCAAGGCGTTCCATTCGCGGTTCAGGCGCTGCAAGGGTTTCTTCAACGGCTCGGGGGCAGCGTCGCGCAGGGTGTGGAGGCTGTATTGGTCGAGGCTGGCGCTGTACATCGCGCGGGCGCGCTCCACCAAGTTGTGGGCTTCGTCCACCAGCACTGCGGCGCGCCATTGGTTCAACTGGGCGAGGCCGAACAGCATGGCGCCAAAGTCGAAATAATAGTTGTAGTCGGCGACCACCAGATCAGTCCAGCGCGCCATTTCCTGGCTGAGGTAATACGGGCACACGTCATGGGCCAGGGCGACGTCGCGCAGGTTGCGTTGGTCCAGCAGCTGTACCTTCGAGGCTGCCGTGCGCGCGGCCGGCAGGCGATCGTAAAAGCCCTTGGCCAAGGGGCAGGAATCACCGTGACAGGCTTTGTCCAGGTGTTCGCACGCCTTGTCCCGCGCCACCAGTTCCAGCACCCGCAGCGCCAGCTCGGGGCTGCTGTCGAACAGCACCTGGGCAGCGTCGAGTGCCAGCTTGCGGCCCGGGGTCTTGGCAGTGAGGAAGAACACCTTGTCCAATTGCTGCGGCGCCAGGGCCTTGAGCATCGGAAAGAGCGTGCCGACGGTTTTGCCGATGCCGGTGGGCGCCTGGGCCATCAGGCAGCGGCCGGTGCTGACCGCCTTGTAGACGGACTCGGCCAGCGCGCGCTGGCCGGGACGAAACTCGGCATGCGGGAAGGCCAGGCGTTGTGCAGCGCTGTTGCGCGCGTCGCGGTGCTGCATTTCCTCGCGCGCCCAGCCCAGGAACAGCGCACATTGCTGGTTGAAGAACCGCTCCAGCTCGGCCGCGTGAAAACGCTGGTTCAGCAAGGTTTCACCCTCACCGACGATGTCGAAGTACACCAGCGCGAGGTCGATTTCATGCAGGCCGAGTTTCTGGCACATCAACCAGCCGTACACTTTGACCTGGGCCCAATGCAGTTGCCGATGGTTGGCGGGCTGGGCGTCGAGGTCGCCGCGATAGGTTTTCACCTCTTCGAGGCGGTTGCTGTCCGGGTCATAGCCGTCCGCCCTGCCCCGCACCCTGAGCTGTTGGAATTCGCCTTCCAGGGCCACTTCGTGTTGATAATGCGCACTGCGTCGCGAGGCGACCGTGCGATGGCCGACGATACCTTCCTGGGCGCTGGGCGACGGCGTGAAGCGCAGGTCGAGGTCGCCGACCTTGGCCGTGAACTCACACAGCGCCCGCACCGCAACGCTGTAGCTCAAGCCGGTTCAGCCCAGCGGACATAGCAGACGGTCACCGGCATCTGGTACTCACCACAGAATTCCAGCCAGCGCAGTTGGTTGTCTTGCAGACGATCGCCGGGGCCTTTGACCTCGATCATGCGGTAGGTCTTTTGCGCCGGCCAGAACTGGATCAGATCCGGCATGCCCGTGCGGTTGGCGCGGATGTCCAGCAGCAGCCGTTCAAACCAATAGCGCAGGTGTTCGGCCGGCAAACACGCCAGTGCTTGTTCGAGCAGTTCTGCGCTGAGCAGGTTCCAGAACACGAACGGTGACTGGATACCCCACTTGTCTGCGTAGCGCTGGCGGATGGTGGCCTTATAGCGCTCGTCCTCCAGTTGCTCGAAACAGGCGGCGAACAACGCGCTGCGGCGCTGGTGAAAGTCGTCACTGTGCAGGTCCACCGGCCCACGCTGGAACGGGTGGAAGAACGCACCTGGCAACGGCGCGAAAATCGCCTCCCAGCACAACAGCCCGAACAACGAATTGATCAGGCCATTTTCGACATAATGCACCGGCCCATCGGGCTCGCTGAGATGCGCCTGGACACAATACTCCACCGACATCAGTGGCTGCTGGGCCAGTGCCAGGTCCAGGCGGGTGACCTCGCGCGGCGTGGTCTTGGGCAACGCCGGTTCGCCGAGTTTGCGGCGCAGGCGTGGCAGCACGCGCAGCAGGTGTTGTTGTTCAGCGGCACTTTCCGGCGCCTGTTGCGCGGCGCACGCCAGGGCCATGGCTTGCGCGTAGTGCGCCTGACGCTCCAGCACGCGAATCAGCCGTGCGCGCGCGCCAGGGTAGGCGCAATCACGGTAGATCTGCGCCGCCAGCGCCAATTCGGCGCTGCGCTCGCAATACTGGCCGACCTGGAACAACAGCTTGGCGCGACGTTTTTCCAGCCAGGGGTTGTCGGTGACAAGCGTAGCGATCCGTGGCAGCACCTCGTGCAGCGCCTCCCCCGCTTCAAAAGCCTGCTGGCATTGGTGCAGGAACAGAAAACCGACCACATCGTCACGGCTGCGCAGGCCACGCGACTCGGCGCAGAACTGGACTTTTTCGTAGGTGTAGATGCCCAGGTCGGCCAGCACGAACTCCGACCAGTCCTGATACAGATTGCCGAAGAACATCAGCCGCAGGCGATCGCACAAATCCATGATGGTCAGGCTGTAGAGCGCATCGCTCAGCTGCGGGCACCACTGGGCAAACCGGCGCTGTTCGCTGAACTGTTCCGCCAGTAACGCCAGCCAATCGGCCTTCCTGCCCTTGGGCTGCGCAATCCACGGTTTGAAGGCCGCAAGGATTTCGCCTTTTTGCAGCAGTGCAAACAGCTCTTCCACGCACAGCAGCCCTTGATCCTCAACCCAACCCTGTTCCACCAGTGCCAGCACGGCCGTGCGGGTGCAGCCAATCTCCAGATAATTGAGTTTGCTCGCCCGAAAGTGCACGCCCTTGCGCATCACCATGCGCACCAACAAGGCTTGGGACGCTTGCGGCAACCTGTCAAATTGCTGAATGAAATGCTGTTCTTCCGGATCGAGTAAATCGGCATAGCGTTGCCCCAGCCAATGCAGGACTTGGCGGAAGTTATGCAGGTAATACAAGGGATCGTCGAGGGGATTGGCCATGTCGCGCGCTGATCAAATACTGGTTATGCATACAGAGTGCCGCCAGCGGCGAGCTGTTGCAATCGGTAATAGATAAATGGCGCACGCAACTTTTTGTATAAAAATGATCAGATAGGACAGTTGATGGCGTAACATTTGCGGCCCGCAGCCCATGGCGCGGGACTTTTCAGGGTTAAAGGTAAGGGTTATGAACATGAAGAATTTGGGTCTTCCACTGGTTGCACTCACTTTTCTGCTGTTGGCGGGTTGCTCCACGCAAACCGTCGTGACACTGCAAAACGGCACACAGTATTTGACCAAGGACACCCCCAAGACCAAAACGGCCGACGGTTTCTATGAATTCACCGATATCGCCGGCAAGCACATCCGCGTCAAGGCGGATGATGTCGCGACAGTGCGCAACGAAAAGTAAGCGCCCGCACACCAAAAAGCCCCGCCAATGCGGGGCTTTTTGTTTGGGCCGCTACCGATCAATACCGGTAGTACGGGTGGTAGTAGGGATGGTAATAGTACGAGTGGTAGTACGGGCGGTAGCAGCATGGGCCCGGATACGCCGGGTACACCGCGCACCCGCCAAGCCCCAGCACTACCAGCGCGCACAGCATCAGTCGAAATCGGGACATGCTCAGCTCCTCACATAACGCGCGAACCTTCTCGCAGGCAGTGATTAAACGCGTGAGCCCGGCCCAATCCGTCGCAGTGCTGCGCCGTTGATCCATGAAGATTTATTTACCGAAGGATTTTCGCCCTGCCGGCGTTTAACCGATAAGCCGCCTTCATTTTCGCGGGCGGTAGCACGGAGAACGACGACCATGGCAGTCATGTCCCGCACGGTACGCGCTCTTTTACTGATTCCGTTGACGCTGGTGGCCCTGGCCAGTGCGCCGGCGTTTGCCGACACCCTCATCATTCGTCAGCCACCCAGGGTGATCGTGGTGCAAGCCCCGCCTCCACCGGTCTATTACGGCCATTGGGGTTATGGCCCACGGCCCTATTACTATCCGCATCATGTCTACGGTTACGGCTATGGCAACCCCCACCGGCCGTATTGGGGCGGCGGCTGGCGGGGGCACCCTTGGCGGTGATCAGCCGATGCTGACGCCGTCCGCCCACAGGCCGCCATGGCCGACGCCAACCAGGGTCACCGAGTCGGCGCCAAACGTGAGCACCGTGTCCGCGCCGACCACTTTGGCATGGTCACGCAGGTCGGTGCTCCCCTGCACGTCCTGGAACACCAGCTTGTCGGTGGTCTGGTAGCCAATCACGCGATCGTTGCCGAACTGGCCACTGAACAGGAAGGTGTTATGCCCACTGTTGTCGCGGATCGTGTCATTGCCTTTGCCGCCTTCGATAAAGTCCGCGCCCTTGCCACCCTGGATCAGGTCGTTGCCATCGCTGCCAATAATGAAGGTATTGCCCTTGTGCGGTTCGGCATTGCGGTTGAGGTCCTGCACCCACGTAGTGGCCCGCGCCGGGTCGGACAGGTTGGCGACGATTACCGTGGAGTCACGGGTCATCTGGTCATAGAACCCGGAGTCGAGGATGCGCGTCATGCCGTCGCCGTATGCGGTCGGCAGGTGCGAGACCCAGGTCGGCAGGTTGACGATGGAGAACGGCAGCACATTCCACAGGGTCGAGGCGTAGTGGTCGTTGAAGCTGACGATGTTATCGGTGGTCGACTCGTGGGGCTTGTCGTGCACGCCCAGGGACGACAGATTGAAGGATGAGCCGTCCAGCGCGCGAAACACCGGGTCGTTTTCATAGCCGATGTTGAGCACCTTGTCGCCGGCGCTTTGGGTCGGCGATGCATAGGCCACGTAGTTGGCGTCCGTGTAGAAGCCCGACCATTTGTTGGTGCTTAAATCCGCCATGCTGTTGACCGCCAGGCCGCCCAGGCTGTGGCCGCTGACCACCACGTCCTTGCCGGTAAGGCCATGGGCAGCGGCGTAATCGGCGACGTTTTTGAGCAGCCCGCCGAACGCTTCGCCGGCGTAGTTCTTTGCGTAATCCTTGGGGCCCAGGGCCGCAAGCAGATCGCTGACCAGGTCGCCGATGGAGTCGCTGATCAAGGTTTCCCGCGGCCCCGACGTGCCGCGAAAACCGATGCCGATTTCCAGCAATTTGCCGGCGTCATCGTACTTGCCCAGCACCTCGACCTGAGCGGTGGTGTAACCGGCTTTTTCGCCAAAGTACGTGCCGCGCGCGTCGACTTTGCCGCCGTAGCCGAGGGTGCTTGCACTGATGGGCGTCCAACCGGCGTTTTGCACCGCCTCCAGCGCGGCTTTTTCCGAATCCGGGTTCCAGGGAATGCCCGGAATGACACCCTGTGAATTCGTGCTGCCGAGCAGTGCACCCACCAGCGTGGCCGGCAAACCAAGCCCCAAGCCATTGTGCTGGTAACCCACGGCAAAGCCGTTATCCAGGTTGTGGTAGGAGTACAACGTGATCGCCATGGCGTCGGCAAACAGCGCTTTGGAACCCTCGGTGCCGAGGTTTTTATAGTCAAAGATACCCATGGTAGTGCCTCTCTGTTGTTGGATTTGTAGAGAAAGCGAAAACACCCGTTGCCCCTGAGGGGACAGGCTTTATGTGGGAACTGGCTTGCCTGCGATGATGGCCTCCAGACTGACGCAAATCTACCTGATTCCCGGTGATCCAAATGTGGGAGCGGGCTTGCTCGCGAATACGCTGTACCAGCCAATGAGGCCGTTAACTGACACACCGCTTTCGCGAGCAAGCCCGCTCCCACATAAAGTCCGGTTCCACATTAAGCAGGTCGTGCTTGTTTAGAACGCCCAGTCGAGGCTCAACCCCACCCCGTGGACTTTTTCCTTGCTGGCCAGCAGGCCGTTGTAATCAAAGTTCACCCGCGCGTCCTTGCTCAACGCCAGGCTGACCCGCGCGCCCACCAATGCCGCATCACGCACCATCGGTGCACTTTCCACCGCAAACGCCGGACCGCCCGAAGCAAACGCCAGGTGCTGTTCGGAATCGGTGCTGCTCAGGTTGTGCTGCCAGCCCAGCGTGCCGGACACCTCGAGTTGCTGGTGGTCATTGACGTTGAAGGTCTTCAACGCACGCATGCCCAAGGTGCTCAACACCCCATCGCGGCTGTCGTCGCGACCTTTCAGCGCAGCGGCATCACCCTTCTCGGTGAAACCGTCGGTGTCCAGGTGCACGTAAGCCAGGTTGGCGAACGGCTCCAGGGCCAACGGTTGCAGGTTGACGCGGTACGCCGCCTCGCCGAACACCTGGGTGCTGCTCGCGTCCACTTTGACGGTTTGCTTGCCGGCGACGGCGCCGTATTGCAGGTCGCGCTTCACGTCGGCGCGATGCCAGCTGTAGGTCGCACCACCGCTCAGACGCCAGGCACCGATTTCATGCCCGGCGTATGCGCCGAAGTGGTAGCTGTCGACCGACGCCCGTGAATGGGTGTCGTTGCCCATGTTCAACGAAGTGTCACTGTAGCCGGCGACCAGGCCGATGCGGGTCGCTTCATCCAGCGCGCCATCCACACCGGCAAGCATGCCGCCCAGTGACGTGGTGTAGCCTGCCGTGTCGCTGCGGCTGTCAGTCTTGCCCCACGCGCCCAACGCCTTGACCCACACGTTGCCACGGCTATCGAGGGTCTGGCTGCTGGCGCCCATCTCGCCATGGCGCAGGCGCTCGCCCACGGCTTCACGCACGTACCGGCTGTCATTGATCAACGCACTTTGCAGCGCCGGGTAGATTTCGCCGGAGAGCTGTTGGAACGCACCTTGCGCCGAGGCTGCAGTCGGCGCCAGCAACAGGCTTTCATACACCGCATTGCCCGCGCCCAATTGGTCAGCTGCGGCCGCCACAGCACGCTGGTTGGGCGTCACAGCCACACTGGCGAAGCTGTTGGTGCGCGCCACGTCGAGTTGCACGCCAGTGGCGGCGTAGTTCAAGGTGCCACCGACAAACAGGTAGTTCGGCACTACTGCACCGAAACTGCCGGTGACGCCACCGGCGGCTTGCAGGATGTTGTACTGGCGACCGATCAGGCTGCCAGCCTGCGCATTGGTCAGCAGCGTCGGGCTGTTTTCCAGGGCCAGGGTCACGGTGCCGCCATTGAGCGTGGCGGTCCCCCCGGCGACGATCCGGTCGCTGCTGGTCGGCGACAACTCCACCGCGTAGGTCGACCCTGGGTCAAAGGTGACATTCCCGGCCACATTCAGCGTGCCAATGGAATTGCCCGGTGCCACGGTGCCGCCGCTTTTCGCGCTCAGCGAGCCAATGCGCCCGGAGCCGCCGAGCACACCGCGCTGGCCGACGGTCACGTCGGAGGTGACCGAGCCGTTGATCGCCAGCACGCCTTGATTGACCAGGGTCGGGCCGCTGTAGGTGTTAGCGCCGGTCAGCACCAGGGTGCCGATGCCCTGCTTGGTCAGGCCGCCATGGCCTGAAATATTGTTGCTCCACACGTCCAACCCGCAATGCACGTCCGTGCACAGGCGTTGGGTCGGTTTGCCGGCATCCACCACGGCGCCGATCCCTGGCAAATCCGCGACAAACTGCCCGCTGCCATACGCCCCGTCGATACGGAACTCAGCCGGGATATCTTCGGCGGTAATAAACATCGCTGGCCCGTTAACCGCCTTGCCCAGGTTGATCATGCCCCAGCCGTACAGCGCGTCGATGCCCGGCGCGCCGAGGTCGGTGGCGGTGGTTTTGAGCACGGTGGAGATCTGCTCGCCGCTCATGTACGGGAAGCGCTCCATCAGCACCGCCGCAGCGCCCGCCACATGGGGCGCGGCCATGGAGGTGCCGTTTTTGTTGGCCCAGTCGGTGGTGAGGTTGGCAAGGGTGGTGCCGTTGATGATCGAACTGAAAATCTTCGTGCCCGGCGCCGACACACAGAAACTCGCCGCATACCCGCAGCGCGACGAGAAGGTGCTGATCACGTACGGGTTGGGGCTGGTGGTATCCGGGTTTTGTTGCAAGGCCGCGACCGACAGCCAGTTCGGGGCAATCTCCGGCACAAAGTACGCCAGGCCCGACATTGCATCCGGGTTGTTGCGGTTGTAGTCGTTACCGGCGGCAAAGATAGTCAGCACGCCGCTGCGGGCCGCATCGATGGCGCCTTGATAAGCACCACCGGCCAGCGTGCCGAGGATCGGCCGGATGTTATTGAACTGCGCCTGCGCTTCATTGACCGTGAAATTCGGGAACGCCGGATCGCGGCCGCCCTTGGCGTATTGATCGCCAATGCCGATGCCCCAGCTGTTGTTGATGATCCGTGCGCCGCTGGCGACCAGGCCATCCCAGCCGGCCTTGTACACCGCGCCGTCGTTGCCGAGGATGATCCCGTCTTCCGGCCCCGGGTCGCCGTTTTCGGCGCTGAGAATTTGCGCATTGAACGCCACGCCATGCATTGGCCCGCCGTCACGGTTACCGGCGGCAATGCCGCCGACGTGGGTGCCGTGGTTACCCAGCTTGCCGTTGGAGTCCTGGGACGGCGTGCCGTCATAACGGAACGCATCGCCCGCCTTCACCGGAATATACGGGTCGGTGTATTGGCGGATGCCTTCGGTGACAATCGTCACCACTTTGCCGGGGCTGGCGAATTCCGGGTGCTGGGCGTACACCGGCTGGTCGAAGATCCCCAGCTTGACGCCCTTGCCGGTGTAGCCGGCGGCATACGCGGTGTCTGAATGGATGGCGCCCAGCCCCCAGTCGGCCTTGAACTCATTGCTGCGCCAGCTCGCGGCGTCGCCCAACTTACCCGTTTCCACATAGGGTGCGGCCTGGGCGGTCCCCAGGCTTGCCAGGCAGCACAGCAACGCGCCGTATGGCACGCAGCTCAAGGCCTTGAGCGGGTAGCCCGGGCCGGTGTGAGTGGCGGTAATTAACCCTGACTTGCGTTTTTTCACGGTGACCTTCCTTAGTTTTCTTATTGCCGGTATGTGAATCACTTTGCTTCAGCGCCGCAGTGCCAGTGTGGGAGCGGGCTTACTCGCGAAAGCGCTGTATCAGTCGTCGCATTCATCACTGACCCACCGTCTGCTCCCACCTGCTGACCTGCGCTGCCGTCTAGAACTGCCAGTTCAGGCTCAGCCCCACGCCCTGGGTTTTCTCGCGGCCACCCAACTGGCCGTGGTAATCCAGGTTGACCCGTGTGGCCTTGCTCAGCGCGAGGCTGGCCTGCACACCGACCAGTGCGGCATCGCGCAGCAACGGCGAACTGCGCACGGCAAATGACGGCCCGCCGGCGACAAACGCCAAGTGTTCTTCGGAATCAACCGCCGTCAGGCTGTGCTGCCAGCCCAGGGAGCCGGAAAGTTCAAGCTGCTGGTGATCATTCAGAGGCAAGGTTTTCAGCGCCCGCAGACCGAGGGTGCTGAGCACGGCATCGCGTCGATCGCTGCCACGCTCAAGCGCTGCGGCAGCGCCTTTTTCGTGGAACGCGTCACTGTCCAGGTGCACATAGGCCAGGTTGGCGAACGGCTCCAGCGCCAGCGGTTGCAGGTGAATGCGGTACGCGGCTTCGGTGAACAGCTGGGCCGTGCGCGCATCCAGCTTGGTCTTTTGCTTGCCGCTGACTTCGCCGTATTGCAACTCACGCTTCACATCGCCGCGATGCCAGCTGTAGGCACCGCCGGCGCTGACGCGCCAGTCGCCCAATTCACGCCCGGCATACGCGCCGAAGTGGTAACTGTCGATGGACGCCGACGAATGCGTGCCGCTGCCCATATTCAGCGAGCTGTCGCTGTAGCCGGCAACCACACCCACACGGGTCTGCTCGTCGAGTGCACCGTCTACACCGGCCAGCAGGCCGCCGATCGAGGTGTTGGCGCCAGCCGTTTCGCTGCGGCTGTCGGTCTTGCCCCAGGCGCCGAGCGCCTTGAGCCACAGGTTGCTTTCACCGTTCACCGGCACATGGCGCAGGCGCTCGCCGACAGCGTCGCGCAGTTGCAGGCTGTCGTTGATCAGCATCGCGCCAATCGCCGGGTAGATTTCACCGGACAGTTGCTGCAAGCCTTGGCGGGCGGTGGCGACCGAGTCCGACAACAACACGCTCTCATACACTGGGTTGCCGGCGCCGAGTTGCTCGGCGGCGGCCGCAACGTTGCGCTGGTTACGGGTGGCGGCGACGCTGGCGAATGTGGCGTTGTTGCGCCCCACGTCCAACTGCACGCCGTTGGCGGCGTAATCGAGGGTGCCGCCGAGGAACAGGTAATTCGGCAGCACTTGGCCAAACTGGCCCTGAATGCCACCCGCCGCCTGGAGGATGCTGTATTGGCGGCCGATCAGGCTTTGCACTTGGCTCTGGCTGAGCAGTGTGGGGCTGTTTTCCAGCGCCAGGGTCACGGTGCCGCCGCCGAGCACGGCTTTGCCGCCGGCGACGATACGGTCGCTGCTGGTGGGCGTGAGTTCCACGGCATAGGTGGAGCCCGCGCCCAGGTTCACATCACCGGCCACCTGCAAGGTGCCTACCGAATTGCCCGGTGCCACGGTGCCGCCGCGGTTGACGCTTAAGGCGCCGATGCGCCCGGAACCGCCAAGGGTGCCGCTGTCGTTGACGGTCACCGCTGAGGTCAATGAGCCGTTGACTGCCAGCAGGCCGCCATTGACGCTGGTCGCACCGCGATAGGTGCTGTCGCCGCTGAGTACCAGGCTGCCGGCGCCGGATTTGATCAGGCTGCCCTCGTACACGCGGTGCGCCGCGGCCTGATCACGGGCAGTGCCAACGGCGTAATCGGTCAGGTCCTGTTGGCTGGCATTTGCGCCCACGCCGTTCTGCCAACCCTTGTCGATCAGGGTTTGTTGCCAGGCGCTGTGCTCGGCGCGGTCTTCGGCCTGGCGCTGAACCAACGCTTGGTCGGCGATGCCGTTGCTCCACACATCGCCCTGCCCGGCCGCAAGGTTGACGTTCATGCTGCCAAGCAATTGCCCCGGCCCGTGCATGGCCCGGCCGAGGTCCGGCACGCCCCAGCCCACGATAGTATTCGGTGCTTGAGTGATAGAACCGTCGAGCTGGGTGGCAGTGGTCAACAGCACCTGCAACGCCTGCTCATTGGTCATGTACGGGTAGCGCTCCATCACCAGCGCCAGCGCGCCCGTGGCATGCGGTGCCGACATCGAGGTGCCGGATTTGACCCCGTATCCGCCGTCGGGAATGGTGCTGTTGATCAGCGCGCCGGGGGTGGAAATGCACCAGTATTTGGCGATCCCGCACTTGTTGTATTTCTGGTTATTCGCCTTGTCCAAACCCGACACCGCCAACCAGTGGCCTTCCAGTTCCGGCTGGAAATACGGCAACGCCGAACGCACGCTCGCGTTCGCATAACCGCTGTTACCGGCACTGAACACGTTGATAACGCCGGCCTTTGCCACATCCGCTGCGGCATCCAGCCACGTGCCCTGGTTGTAGTGCTGGGCGTAAGCCGCGTGCAGGTCACCGAGGGTTTGGTAGCTGACGTCCTTGGGCTGGCTGCCCCAGCTGTTGTTGATGGCCCGCACACCGGAATCCACCAACGCGCTGTACACCGTCTTGAAATACTTGGGGTCCGGCGTCGGGCCAAACAAGAAGCTGTCGTTGGCGTTGGTATTGCCCACATAGATTTGCGCGTTGTAGGCCACACCGTGCATGCCTGCGCCATCTCGCGCGGCACCCATGGTGCCGGTGACATGGGTGCCGTGGGAGTCGTTATTGGGGTTGAGCGCACCGGTGGTGCTGAACGGGCGGCCATCGACGTAGGTGCCTGTGGCGGTGACGGCGTGATAACGGTCTTTGGCGGCCTCGGGGTGATTGGGATCGAAGCCTGAGTCCAGCGCGCCGACCTTGACCCCGCTGCCGGTGATGCCGGCGGCATAGGCTTCATCCGCCTTCATGCGCCCCAGGCCCCAGTCGCTCTGGAATTCGGCGGAGCGCCAACTGGCAGGGTTACCGGCTTGGCCGGTCTCGGTATACGCCGCCTGTGCCGCAACGGACAACAGGAGCAAAGAGCCTGCAGTAAACGGTTTGAAACGCGGTGAATCGGTGATCATCTAAATCATCCTTATTGTTTTTATAAGTGCTCATTTCACAGGGCCGAAGGCCTCATCGACTTTCGCAAGGTCGGTGTCGCGCAAGTTGCCCGCGTAGTAGTGCAATTTGGTCCAGGCCATCAGGTAGTCATACCGGGCCTGGGCCAGGTCGCGACGGGTGCTGTACAACTGCTGCTCGGCGTTCAACGCGTCGAGGTTGACCCGCTCGCCGCCGAGGATGCTTTGCTTGGTCGACACCACCAGCGCCTCGGCCGACGCCAGGGCTTTTTGATAGGCGCGCAACTTGCTCACCCCCGACAGGCAGGCGCTGAACTGGCGACGCAGCTCAATCAGGGTTTCGCGGGTTTTGCCTTCCAGCTCGTACTCAGCCTGCTCCATGCTGCGACTGGCCTGACGGGTGGAGGCCGAGACGGCACCACCGGCATACAGCGGCAGGCTCACTTCGACGCCGATGGTGTTGGTGTCGTAGCGCTGGTTGTAGGTGTTGCCGCTGTCGGACTCCTGCTGGCGTGTACTGGCAAACGCGGTGATCTTCGGCAGATGCCCGGCGCGGTTGCGCTCCACTTCATAGCGCGCGACTTCGACGGCCTGACGCTGGGAGGCCAGCGTGGGGTTATTGCTGATCGCCAGCTCATGCCAGGTGTCGTAGTTGGCCGGGGTCAACGTGAAGGCGGCAAAGCTTTGGTTCAGCGGCGCCAGGTCATTGATGTTGACGCTCTGCACGCCGATCAACGCGCCCAACTCGCGTAACGACGCGTCTTGTTCATCCAGCGCCTGGATTTCTTCGGCGGTGGCCAGCTCGTAACGGGATTCGGCTTCGAGGATATCGGTGCGGGTGCCCTCGCCCTGCTGGAACAGGTGCCGGTTCTGCTGGAACTGCTGCTCGAAGGCCTTCTTTTTGGCGCGGGCAATGTCGATCTGGTCCTGGGCAAACAGCGCCTGGGTGTAATAGCTCAGCACCCGCACCAGCAGCGCCTGGCTCTTGTCGCGAAAGCTTTCATCGGCAAACAGCGCCTGGGCCACACCCTTGCGATAGTTGGCATAGGCTTCGTAGTCAAACAGCGGCTGCTGCAAGCTGAGCGTCGAGCCATAGCTGTCGTAGTTGCGGTTGTCGTGGTAATTACCGCCGCGCCCGTCGGGCAAGGTGGCTTTGGAGTTGTTGCGGCCCTTGTTGTAGTTGTACGAGAGCCTGGGCAGCAGCCCGGCGCGGCCGATGGTGCGGTTTTCCAGGCCGGCGTCGCGCTCCTTGATGGCCCCCAGAAACACCGGGTCGTTACGCAGGGCCTGCTCGTAGACATCAAACGGGCCCATGGCGGCCTGGGCACTGGTGCAGCTCAATAGCAAGGCGAGGAACACAGGCTTCATGCTCATTCCTCAGTCAACGCAGAGCCGGCGCGATCGAGCAGCGGCTTGAACAGGTAATTCAGTAACGAGCGCTCACCCGTGCGCACGAACATCTCGGCGGGCATGCCCGGCTTGATCACCAGGCCATGCAACTTCGCCAGCGCCACCTCGCTCACGGTGGTGCGCAGCACGTAATACGGCGCGCCGGTTTTTTCATCGAGCATCTGGTCGGCGGAGATCAGGCTGACTTCCCCCGGCACGCGCGGCGTGCGGCTCTGGTTGAAGGCGGTGAAGAGGATATCGACCGGCAAGTGCGTGCCGACTTTGTCCACCAGGTGCACCGGCAAATGCCCTTCGACTTCCAGGCGCGTGCCTTGCGGCACGATTTCCAGCAGGGTCTCGCCCGCCCGCACCACGGCACCTTCGGTGTGCACGCCAAGGTTGACCGCAATGCCATCGGCCGGCGCGTTGATTTCGCTGTGTTGCAGGTTGAAGCCCGCTGAGGTGAGCTGCTGCTCAAGGGTCAGGCTGCGCAGTTGCGCATCGGCCAGTTGGCTGCGGACTTCCTTTTGATATTCCTCGCTGTGCTGCTGCAACTTCAGGCGTGACTCCAGGATGCCCTGCTCTACACGCCCGCTTTCGCCGGTGTTCTGCGCCAGGTCTTGCTGCACCTGGGACAGTTGGCGCTGGTATTCCATAAGCCGGTTACGCGGGATGTAGCCGTTGTCGGCCAACGGTTGCAGGTTGCTCAGTTGGTCACGCAGCGATTGCGCCTGGGCGGTCAGGTCGCTGCGGGCCCGACGCATGCCGCTCAACTGTGAGGTGGCGCCGTCAATGTTCGCGCGGATACCGGCTTGTTCGCGGGCAAACGCTTCGCGGCGGCTGCTGAACAGTTGGCGCTGGCCTTCCAGAACGAGCGCCAACGCTGGATCAGGGTTGGCGCTCAACTCGGCAGGAAAGGTAATGCTGGAGCGGTTGTCGCGTTCACTCTGCCAGCGCGCCACACTGGCCCAGGCCATGCGGTACTGGGCTTGCAGGGATTGCACGTCGGCCTGATTCTGGGTCTGGTCGAGGCGAAACAGCGGCTGGCCCTGCTTGACCAGCTCACCCTCCTTCACCAGGATCCGGCTGACCACGCCGGGGCTGAAGGTTTGCACCGCCTTGCGCTTGCCCGACACCACCACCGTGCCTTGCACCGGAATGCCCTGGTCCAGCGGGGCCAGGCTGGCCCAGAGGAAAAAACCACCGGCGCCGACCAGGGTCAGCAACCAGCCCATACGGACAAAGAAACCGGCGTCACGCTGTTCAAAACGGGGTTCAACAATAAGGCTGCTCATGCGCCTGGATTCCTTCCGGCTTGGTACTGACGGCTGAGGCTCACGCCGGCCTTTTCTCGCGGTGCTTCCTGCTGGCCCGACAAGGCGCGCAGCACTTCCTGGCTCGGCCCGAACGCCTGCAGGCGCCCTTCGTTGAGCACCAGCAACTTGTCGGCCTGGGCCAGCGCCGAGGAACGGTGCGTCACCAGCACCACGCTGCTGCCCTGGGCTTTCATCTGCACGATGGCGCTGGCCAATGCCGCTTCGCCGACGGTGTCGAGGTTGGAGTTGGGTTCATCCAGCACGATCAAGCGCGGGCCGCCATACAGCGCACGCGCCAGCGCCACGCGTTGTTTCTGGCCACCGGAGAGGCCGCCGCCGTTGTCGCCAAGCACGGTGTCGTAGCCTTGGGGCAGGCGCAGGATCAGTTCATGGACACCGGCTTGTTGCGCGGCCTTGACCACGCGTTCAGGGTCGGCATCGCGAAAGCGCGCGATGTTGTCGGCGATGCTGCCGCTGAACAGTTCGATGTCCTGGGGCAAGTAACCGATATGTGGGCCGAGGTCGTCGCGGTCCCAGCGATGAATATCCGCGCCGTCCAGGCGCACAGTGCCCGCCAGGGTTGGCCACACGCCGACCAGCACACGGGCCAGGGTGGATTTGCCCGAACCGGACGCGCCGAGCACGCCGAGCACTTCGCCCGCACCGAGGCTGAAGCTGACTTGATGCAAGGTCGCCAGGCGCCGCCCCGGCGGGCCTGCGCTGACGTGTTCGAAACTGACATGGCCCTTGGGCGCCGGCAACGCCATCTGCGCGCCTTCCGGTGGAAATTCGCGCAGCAACTCGTCGAGGCGCTGGTAGGCCAATTTGGCCGAACTCCACTGCTTCCACACCGCAATCAACTGGTCGATGGGGCTGAGCACACGGCCCATGAGGATCGAGCCGGCAATCATCATCCCGGCGGTCATCTCGCCCTTGATCACCAAAAATGCGCCCAGCCCCAGCACCAATGATTGCAGGCACAAACGCAGGGATTTGCTCAGCGAAGTGATCACCGAGCCGGTATCGCTGGCGGTGTTCTGATAGCCGAGAAATTGCGAATGCACGGCAAACCAGCGTTTGCGCAACGCACCGAGCATGCCCATGGCCTGGATCGTTTCGGCGTTGTGCAAATGGCTGGTCGCCAACTGCGTGGACTGCTGGGAGAACACACCCGCCTCGCCCAACGGTTTTTTGGTCAGGTATTCATTCAGGCACGCCAACGCGATCAGCAGCACCGCGCCCGCAGTGGCCAACACGCCGAGCCACACGTTGAACAGGAAAATCACGAACAGGTAGATGGGAAACCACGGCGCATCGAAAAACGCGAACAACGCCGGCCCCGTGATGAATTGGCGGATGACCGTCAAATCGCCCAGTGATTGCCCGGCATGCCCCTGGCCCCGTTGCAGGTTGCGTTCAAACGCAGCCTTGTAGACGCGCAAGTTGAATCGCCGCTCCAACTGGCTGCCGATACGAATCACGATAAAACTGCGCACGACTTCCAGGGTGCCGATAAACGCGAAGAAGCCCACGACCATCAGCGTCAACATCACCAGGGTGGTTTCATTCTGGGAGGACAGCACTCGGTCATACACTTGCAGCATGTAAATCGACGGCACCAGCATCAACAGGTTAATCAACGCCGTGAAGCAGCCAATGCTGATCAAAATACGCTTGTATTCACCCAACGCCCTGAATAAGGGCGCAACCGAATGGGACTTCGCCATATCTTCTTATCTTCCGTGAGCGAATGACGCGCAATAGTTACCCAACCCCTGAATAAGGGCGGCCAACTATAAAAATCGAGTTATAAGTTTATAACTAAGGTATTCGTTGCAGTACAACTTCCCCACCTGAAGGGGTGCGCCCTTTATATTCGCCTTCTTTCTGGCGGTTCAAATGGGTAATGCCCGTGCCTTCGGCATTCATCAGCCAGATCCCGTCCGGGGTGGGCGTCCAGGTCAGGGGTTTCTCGCCCAGCCATTCGGTGACACACGTGACATCACCGGCCAGGGCATTGGCCTGCTCCAGCAAGTCCAGCGCGCACACCCGATCCTGCTGGTGCAGCTGCCAACGGCCGGCCAATTGCGCGGTGGTGGGTAAAACAAGACTGCTCGCCATTGCGTGGGCTCCTGCCGAAACGAACAACACCTGTGAAGCACAGGCAATCAAATGAGAAAAACGCGGCATCTTTCGCTCCATCCTAGAGCGCGGCGCCGAAGCGCCGCGCGCTTTACATCACGCTACGATGTCGCTGACAGCGGCCTGGCCAACGGTGGTGACGAGGAAATCCGCCACGCCGTGCCCGGAGAAGTCCACGGCCAAGGTGCCCAGGTTGGTGCCCGAGGCATAACTCAGCACTGCGTCGCCGGCATGCCCGGAGAACGCGTTGACGAAGGTCAAGCCTGCACCTTTGGTGATACCGGACAGGTCGATCTTGTCCGAACCCGAGGTGAAGTCAAAGATCTTGTCGGCAGCGCCCGGCTTGGAATCGGAACTGGCACCGTACACGAAGGTGTCGTTGCCGGCGCCGCCCCACAGTTGGTCCGCACCGCCACCGCCGTAGATGATGTCGTTGCCGGCACCGCCCTTGATGACGTTGGCTGCGTTGTTACCAATGATCAGGTCGTTGCCGGCACCACCGAACGCGTTCTCGACGGTAACGCCCTTGGCGATGGACACGTTGCCCACCAGGCCGCCAACGTCGGAGAACGAGGTCTCATTGAGGTTGATCTTCTGGTTCTGGGTAAAGCCCGAGAAATCCAGGGTGTCGTTGCCGCCACCGTCCCATACCGAAAACACCAGCTTGTCGGCATTGGATTTGGCGCTGTAGAAATCACGCCCGGTGTTGGAGTTGAAACCGTAGGTGGTGTCGCCGGCGCGGGTGCTGTAGTTGGCACCGTAGAGCTTCTGGATCGCGGCAATGTCGTCGATCAGCGGGCCCGAAGCATAAGCTTCGACGCCGCCTTTACTGAAGTTCTGGTTGGTGTTGCTCTCGCTCCAGTAACTCATGACGCTGTAGCCACGCGTGTCCTGTCCATAGGTCGCGTCGTTGTAGGTCGGGTTGCCATTCCCGGCGTTGTAGTCGCCAGGGTGAGCCAGGCCCAGGGTGTGGCCGATTTCGTGGGTCAGGGTCTGCCGGCCATAGTTGTTCAAGTCCGGCGTCTTGTTCGGCGTGTAGCTGTTGTTGGTCAGGTACCACGAAGTGCCGTCGTAGCCTGCGCCGGTGCCGGGCAGGTAAGCGAAGGCGGCTGCGCCGTCCTGGCCACCGCTGTAGTTGCCGAAGGTCATGTGTGCGTCACCGCCCGAGGCCTTTTCGGTAAAGGTCACGTTGGCAACATCCGACCAGGATTGCATGGCCAGCGCGGCCTGTGCTTTCTGCTGGGTGTTGAACTGGCTGAACCCGGAGATGCCATGTTTGTTCATGGTGGCCGAGGAAGCCGAGGTGAGGAAGGTGTAGGTCAGATCAATCTTGCCGTTGCCATCAAAATCCCGATACGCGGCGCCATCACGCAGCAGCTGGGTGGCTGCCTGGTCCACGGAATAGGACGGTTTGCCATTGACCGTGAGGTTGCCGCCACGGTCGTATAAATGGCTAAAGCTATCGATTTGCGAGTAAGCGGTGCTGGCTTGCGCGGCAGAAACAATAGCTTTGTCTTTTACTTTTGACATAAACGTACTTCCTTGTTTGCAAGTGCATCAGTCTTGGGTCGATAGGAACCTCGCGGGCGAGATCGTCCTATCACTCGCCTCTTTTGAAGGCGTATCGAAACTGACACAACTTGAAATCTTTCGTCTACAAATATTTCTGAACTGAAAATGTGACGTAGATTCAACTTAAAGAAGTCGCGCGTAGCATTTATTGGGCGGCATTGCTGTTGGCAGGCAAATCGCCAGCCACTGTTATTTAAATATTAAATAGACCGAGCGCCGCGCTAGTTGCGCGGCGCACTTGAAATATGGATCCAATATATTGTCACGGTGTCATTGGCGACATTAAAGAGCCATTACTTAGACTATTTAATTAACGCTGTCCCCGATTACCGGGACATGCCCCAACCCGACTTGCCTAATGCCGCCAATAACATCTCGCCCGCCAACCCAGGCACCTGGACGCCGTCATCGGTGGTCATGTCCTCGCCGGCCAGCATGGCGTTGATGATCGCCTCCTCCACCGCCTCGGCCGCAGCGCTGAACAACGGCGAAATATGGTCGTTATTGACCATGCGCAACACGGTGCTCAGCGGCAGGTCCTTGCGCGCGTAATCCGCCGGTGGTAGCGCGTGATTACCGGTGGCGAACGCCAGGAACAGGTCGCCACTGGAATCCTCGGTGCCGCCGCCGGTACGGGCTATGCCGATGGCGGCGCGCTGCGCCAGGCGCTTGCATTGATGAGGCAGCAGCGGTGCGTCAGTGGCGATAATCACCACAATGGAGCCCATGCCCGGCGTGCCCCGTTCGGCGAACGGTGAAGCAATGCCCATCAACTGGCGGCCCACCGGGTAGCCATCCACCCGCAGCTCCTGGCGTTTGCCGTGGTTGGCCTGCACCAATACCCCCACGGTCCAGCCGCCCTGCGCTTCAGGCAAACGGCGGGACGCCGTACCGATGCCGCCCTTGAACTCGTGGCAGATCATGCCGGTGCCGCCACCCACTGCGCCCTCCTGCACCGGGCCACTCTCGGCAGTGTCCAGCGCCTGGCGCACGTGCTCGGGTTTGACGTGCTGGCCCCAGATATCGTTGAGCAGGCCATCGTAGGTTTCCATCACGACCGGCATGCACCAGTACACCGCCGGGTCCGCCAGGCGCTCGCGCTCCAGGGCGATCAGGGTGTCACGCACGATGCCGATGCTATGGGTGTTGGTGATGGCCATTGGCGTGGTCAACAACCCGGCCTCGCTGATCCACTCAAGGCCGGTGGCGTCACCGTTGCCGTTGAGCACGTGGTAGCCGGCAAAACACGGCTGGTGCCTGGCCTCGCCGGCGCGCGGCTGGATCACGGTGACCCCAGTGCGCACCTGCTTGCCGTCGATACGGGTGTTGAGCGTACTGTGGCCGACCCGGACGCCAGGAACATCGGTGATCGCATTCAATTCGCCAGGCGTGCCCAGCCCCAACGTAATGCCCAATTGACGTGCACGCATACCCACTCCTTACAATTTCTGATACGCCGGACTCGACCGGCCACTGATGCAATACAAAATCACCGACACGGCCAGCAAGCCGATGATAATCATGATGTCGCGCACGGACGCCGCCGCGATCAGGGTCACCAGCAGGTAACCGGCGCCCAGCACCGCCAGCAATGCCGGCAGTGGCCAGAACGGCATGCGATAAGGATGCTCGCGATCGCGCAGCAGCACCCGGCTCATCAGCGCGCTCAACGCCACCACCAGGTACACCAGCATGATCAGCAATACACTGAAGGACGTCAGGTCGGCCAGGTTCGAGCTGAAACTCAACAGCGCCGAAGGCAGCGCCAGGAACAACGTCGCCAGCCACGGTGAATCCCAGCGCGGGTGAATGCGCGTGAACAGCGCGTTGATGCGCGGCGTCCACAGGGCATCACGGCCGCTGCTGAACACCACTCGACCAATCTGGATCACAATCGCGACGATCGCGTTGAACACCGACAGGAAGATCCCGGCGCTGACCAAGCGTGACAGGGTTTCATTGCCGTGGCTGGTCAGCAGATAGCCAATCGGGTCGGGGCTGCTGATCATCGCACTCAGCGACGGCGCGCCGATCAACAGCGCGGTGATCGGCACCAGCTCGATCACCACCACCAGGCCCAGCGACCATAGCACCGCCTTGTGCACGCCTTTGCCACCGCATTTCATGTCTTCGGCCAGCAATACCGCAGGACCATACCCATTGAACGAGAACAGGCCGATGCCCACGGCGCCAATCACCAGTGCCCAGGGCGCCAGGTGCAGTACGCCATTTTCGACGATCTGCGGCTGGAACAGCACGCTGGCCGGCTGCACCGGGTTGCCAAAGCCGATACACACGATGACCAGCAACGCCGCCACTTCCAACAGCAGGCAGGTGCCGGTAATCCAGGCATTGAGCTTGATATTGAGGATGCCCAGCGCGTAGCTGCACACCACGATGACCAGGGCGACGGTTTGCGAGTCGAACTGTGTGCCCAGCGCGTTATTCAGGTACGTCGCCGCACCGGTGGCCAACACCGGCGGGATAAACAACAGCATCACCAGCACCGTCAGAAACGTCGCGTAACCGGCCATGCCGCCAAACACGCGCTTGGCATACACATATTCACCACCGGCACTGTTATGGGCGCGACCGAGTTCGGCGTAACAGAAGGCGAACATCAGCGCGAGCAAGGCCGCCATTACAAACGCCAGGAACACACCACTGCCCGCTTGCTGGATGGCAAACGGTGCAATCACGAAGACGGAGCTGGCCGGCGTGACCGCCGAAACCGTAATGGCCACCACATCGAAAACACTCAGCGTTGGCTTGAGCACGCCGTCTGGCGCGGGGGAAGCACTCATGTCGTTATCCTCTGTCGTTGTTTTTGGTAGGAGGCAGAAACGAAAAGTCGGGCTTTTGCGGGATATGTTTCTCGCTGGACAGCGGCAAAACTAAACGTTGTGTTTATGCCAGCCAATTCCCCTATTGGCGTACTCCCCTTGACGGTACTCGTTAAAAGCCGAACCCTTGGCCGATCTTTTGCTGGCGGGAGCCTGATCCATGAGCCTGTTCAGAGAGGTCGGCATGCACGCCGGGCTGGGCCGTACCGTCGCACACCTCGGCACCGAGCGGTTCTGGAAGCAGCTGGTGCTGTTGCTGCACCAATGCCTGCCGTTCGATAACGCCCTGGCGATTTTCTATCCGCTGGAGGGCCCGCCCCAGGCCTTGGAGGAGTACGACGCCCAGCCCAGCAGCAAACCGGCGTCGATGCTGGTGTACCTCAACGGCTTGTATTTGCTCGACCCGTTTTACCAGGCCTGTCGCGAGGGCTACGCCAGCGGCGTGTACCGCCTGGAGGAAGTCGCGCCGGACCATTTTCGCCAGAGTGAGTATTTCCTCAGCTACTTCCACGACAACGTGCTGGAAGACGAGGTGCAGGTCATCCTGCAACTGCCGGGCGCCGGCACCTTGTCAATGTCGCTGGGCATGCAGCGCCGGTTCACGTTTGAGGAGACTGGGCTGCTGACTACATTGGCGGCGTGGCTGCTGCCGTTGATGCAGCAGCATTGGCAGCAAAGCACCCAGCGGGCGCCGGCCATGGACAGCCAGATCAGGGATGCGCTGAGTCACTTCGGCAGCGGCGTGCTGTCGGAGCGTGAATTGGAAGTCGCGCGCCTGGTGCTGCGCGGGTTCTCGTCCAAGGCCATGGCCGAGCGCCTGAAGATCTCGCCGGACACCGTGAAGGTGCACCGGCGGCATCTGTACGCGAAGCTGGATATTTCGTCACAGCCGGAGCTGTTTTCGTTGTTTATCCAGTCGCTGGGGCATGACCTGGACAATCCCTGATTAATCGGCAAGCGTTGAGCGACCGTTTATGGCGCGCGGGCATTATTCAGCGGCCGGTACGAATGGTGTTCCACACCCGCGTACGCACCCGGTCAATGTTCAGCGGCATGGCCTCCAGCGCGAACAACTTGCCCATCATCTCCGGGCTCGGGTACACCTTGGTGTCGGCTTTGATCGCCGGGTCTACCAGGCTGTCAGCCGCCGCGTTGCCGTTGGCGTAGTGCACGTAGTTGGTGATGCTGGCCATGACTTCCGGGCGCAGCAGGTAGTTCATGAACGCATAGCCGGCCTTTTCATCCGGTGCGTCGGCAGGCATGGCGACCATGTCGAACCAGATCGCGGCGCCTTCCTTGGGAATGTTGTAGCCGATCTTCACGCCGTTCTTGGCTTCCTTGGCGCGGCTTTCGGCCTGCAGGATGTCGCCGGAGAAACCGACGGCTACGCAGATGTCGCCATTGGCCAGGTCAGCGGTGTATTTCGAGGAATGGAAGTACGCCACGTATGGCCGTACTTTCATCAGCAAATCTTCAGCCTTTTTGTAGTCCTCGGCCTTTTTGCTGTGGTGCGGCAAGCCCAGGTAGTTCAACGCCGCAGGCAGCAGTTCCGGGCCATTGTCGAGGATCGCCACGCCGCATTTTTGCAGCTTGGCCATGTTTTCCGGCTTGAAGATCAGGTCCCAGGAATCCACTGGCGCGTTGTCACCGAGTACCGCCTTGACCTTGTCGATGTTGTAGCCAATGCCAGTGCTGCCCCACAGGTATGGGAAGCCATGGGCATTGCCCGGGTCGTTGTTTTGCAGGGCCTTGAGCAGCACCGGGTTGAGGTTTTTCCAGTTGGGCAACTGAGTTTTGTCGAGCTTTTTCAGAGCCCCGCCCTGGATCTGCCGCGCCATGAAATGGTTGGACGGGAACACCACGTCGTAGCCGGATTTGCCGGTCATCAACTTACCGTCGAGGGTTTCGTTGCTGTCGTACACGTCGTAGGTGAAACCGATGCCGGTTTCTTTCTGGAAGTTTTTGGTGGTGTCCGGCGCGATGTAGTCCGACCAGTTGTAGATCTTCACGGTCTCGGCGGCCTGGCTGATAGTGGCCACCAACATCAAGGGCAACAGGGCAATGGCTTTCATGGTTCGATTTCCTGGCGGTTTTAGGGCTGTTTTTATGGCAGGCGATCAAGGATCAAAGCGTTACAGAATCAATACGTAGGTCTTGCGCACGGTTTCCTGGATATCCCAGATTCCGGTGCTGTTGGCCGGCAACATCAGTGCATCGCCGGCTTGTAGGTGGACGACTGCACCGTTGTCGGGGGTGAACGTGCAGCGACCCTGAATAAAGTGGCAAAACTCCTGGGCTTTGATTTGTCGGCGCCAGCGGCCCGGGGTGCATGCCCAGATGCCGGTTTCGACGCCGTCGCTACGTTCCACGCTCAAGGTCGAGGCCACGGCGATGGGCTCGCCCAAAGGCACGGCCACGGGTGATGAGTCCGGCAGGTGGGCGTTCAGCGCGTCTTTGAATTGAGTGATGCTCATGGGTCTTCTCGTTGTGAGTGAAACGTCTTAGTGCATGAAGCTTTCCATGAACCCGGCCACGCCAGTCGCCAGCTTGCGGCGCCACGGGGCGGTAGTCGGGTCGGCCAACACCTGGTCTTCATGGACAAAGCTGCGAATGATCGCGTTGTAACCCAGCCAGCGGCAGGGCTCGGGCTCCCAGGCTTTGAGCGCGTCCAGGCCGCGCTCGCGGATCACCCAGGGCTGCGTGGTCAAGGCGGTGTCGAGGCCGAGAATCAGATCGGCCAGGGTGCGGCCGCCGAGGTTGGTGGCGCCTACGCCCTCCCCGCCATACCCGCCGGACAGCGCGATACCGGTCTTGTGGTCGCACAGCATGTGCGGCCGGAAGTGACGCGACATGCCGAGGTTGCCGCCCCAGGAGTGGGTAATCTTTACGTTCTTAAGCTGTGGGAAGAGTTCGCCAAACAGGTAACGACGCAGCGCCACTTCGCTGTCGGTCAGGTCGAAGTTGTGGCGCAACTTACCGGCGAACTGGTAGCCGCCACGGGCGCCGAATACCAGGCGGTTATCGGCTGAACGCTGGCCGTAGGTGACCTGGCGGCTACTCTCGCCGAACGCCTGGCCATGGCTCAAGCCGATTTCATCCCAGGTGCTGGCGGGCAGCGGCTCGGTGGCGACAATCAAGCTTTGTACCGGCAACTGATAGCGCCCCAACGGCGGCAAGGTGGTGGCGTACCCCTCAACCGCCGGCACCACCCACGCTGCGCGCACGCTGGCATTCGCGGTGCGCAGGCTACCGGACTGCCATTGGGTGACCGGGCTGTTTTCGTAGATCTTGACACCCATGCCCTCCACCACCTTCGCCAGGCCGCGCACTAGCTTGGCGGGGTTGATGGTCGCGACATGGGGCGCGTAGATCCCGCCGTAGGGCTTGGCGATGCGGATCTGTTCGGCCAACTGCTGCGGGCTCAACCAGCGATAGTCGGCTTCGGTCAGGCCTTGGGCATACAGCGTGTCGAGGTAACGCCGCAGGCTGCCTTCTTGCTCGGGGTAACGCGCGGCGCAGTACAGAGCGCCGCCCTTGCGGTAGTCGCAGTCGATGCCTTCGCGGGCCAGCACCTGGGCCACTTCATCGGGAATGCCGTGCAGCAGGTCAAATGAAGCACGCCGCTCTGGCGGTGAAAGCCCGGCCAGCAGGCGGTCTTCACCCAGCAAGTTGCCCATCAGCCAGCCGCCGTTGCGGCCCGAAGCACCAAAGCCTGCGGTCTGCGCTTCGATAATCGCGATGTTCAACTCAGGCGCCTGGCGTTTCAGGTAATAGGCGGTCCACAGGCCGGTGTAGCCGGCGCCGATGATGGCCACATTGACGTCCAGGTCGTGCTCAAGCGACGGCCGCGCATGCAGCGGGTCGTCCAACTGGTCCATCCATAAACTGATAGTGCGCCATGCCGGCATGCCAAATTCCCCAACCTCGTTTCGATAGGCTGGATCCTAGAGCGCGCTGTTACTAACTGTCTTGCGTGCGTGCACGCAGGGAAATGTGTTTGACGTAGGCTTTGGGCGATTGGCCGGTGTGCTGGCGAAATGCACTGTAGAACGCCGACAGCGAATTGAAACCGGCAGCGAATGCCAGGTCATCGACTTTAATCGGCGGCACGGCGGTGTCCAGCGCGGCCAGCAAATACTGGAGCCGGGCCTGGTTGACGTAGCGGTAGAAGCTCTGCCCCAGCACCTGATTCAACAGGTAAGAAATCTGATTGCGGCTGTAGCCACATTCCTTGGCCACCCGCTGCAAATCCAGTTCCGGGTCCAGGTAGGGTTGCCTGAGGTCGAAATAGTGCTGCAGGTCATTGGCCATATGCCCCAACTGCTGGGGTGACAGGCCCAGGCGGCTGACGGTTGGGCGCAGGGCCTGGGTGGGCTGCTCGTGGACCAGCGACGCATACTCATTGACCCGCCAGATCAGCCCATCGCGCACGGTGATGGCTTCGCTGGTGCGAAACGACACCAGGCCCTGCCCGCCGCGCAAGGTGATGCGGTACTGGATAAAGGCAGTGTCGCCGTCGGCGCGGATACGGTCGGTGTGTTCAATCGCCTCATCGGCGCCGCGAGGCATGCTGGCTTGCAGGTAATCACGCAACTCGGCGTAACCGACGACGCGGTTCTGGAAGAAGTCGTGGTACTGGATGTCGGGGTGGTAGTAGGCCATGACGCCATCGAGGTCACGATTTCGCCAACACAAATGGTGGCGCAAGACCAGCTCGCCGGTGGCTTGAGTGTTTTGGCAAGCATCGTCGGGGGCGATGTCGGGCATGTCAGGCTCGGTAAGGGATAAACCACTGAGATTGCCGAATTTTAACCGGCCCGACAATGGCCAAACAGCCGTTCTCAGTAGTGGCCTTTTGCCTGGGCTGTGGCAGGACATGACCCACATCAACCTAATGGACGAGAACCGCCCAACGGGCGCAAAAAACTCACCGTCGGGGTGCGAACGGATGCTATTTTTAAGGTCGTCAATGCCATGACCAGTGACGGTCCTGGCCCCCTGCCGCGAGCTAAAGGAAGCGCTCAATGAACAAGGTGGGCAACATGAACAAAGTGACGTTCCCCAACGCCTGCCAGCTGATGCGCTGGCATTTTCATCCAATGGGCTTTGAGGGGAGCATGGACGCCCCTGGCAGTATGGTTGCCCGCCTGTTCGACCGTGGCACCGGCGAGACATTGATTGCGATTGCCGGCATCCCCTGCGCGACGGTGATGAACGCCGCCGATGTAGAGCGAATCATCGAGGCGGTAGAGGATGAACTGGAGAGTTTCGTGCCACCGCTGTCCTTGCGGGCTTGAACTCACCGATCAAACACAATGCACCCGCCTGTGGGAGTGGGCTTGCCGACGCCCACAGGCGCACTGCGTGGCGCTACTGATTACGCTGATCGTCAAAAAACGCTTTTTTGCCGTCGACTCGCTCTGACGCCCTGGGCACATTCACGCCCTGGCCTTCCGGCTTCTCCACATACCAATAGCAATGGCTCACCGCGCGGGTAATCCCGACATAGGCCAGACGCAGCACTTCGTCTTTTTGTGCGGTGTCATACGGTTCGCTGTCACCCTCATTGCCCAGGCCGGCCATGCGGTACACCTGGTTCTTATACGGCGAACTCGTCACGTGCTGGCAATCCCCAAGCAGGAATACCGCGTCCGCTTGCAGGCCTTTGGCGCTGTGATAGGTCAGCTGCTTCAACCGGCGCGCGTGTGGCGGCAAACTAGAATCCACATTAACTACAGACTGAATATGTTCTTGAATCAGTAACTTATCGCTACTTTTTCGATAAAGCATTAACACGGATTGGCCGTTTTGATAGTGCTCCAGCAACCGGCGGCCCAATGCCGCGTCGTCCCGCTCCTGCACGGTGACCGCCACCGGCACCTTGGGTTCGCCGCTGGCTTTGGCCTTCTTGCCGGGGATCGCCGGAGCGGCCCGCACGATATGCTCGGCAGCGTCGATGATGTGCTGATGGCTGCGGTAATTCTCACTGAGCATCACGCGGGTGGTGCTTGGCGACGGGAATTCCGTGTTGAACGCCATAAAGTACTTGGGCGAGCTACCGCGCCAACCATAGATCGACTGCCAGTCATCGCCCACGCACAGCAAGGAAGAGCGTTGCGCGCCACGCCCTACGTGCATCGCCGGGCCACGGCTACGGATCTCGCGCAGGCTGGCCCGCAGCCACGAGACGATCTGCGGTGAGACGTCCTGAAACTCGTCGATCATCAGGTGCGACATCGGCCGCAGCAGCGGGTCGCTGAGCAACTTGAGGTTTTCCGGGGTGTTTTCGCCGAACAGCGAGAACATCCGGTTGTAGGTCATGATCGGCGGCGATTGATCGAGCAGGTGATCTTCCAGGGCCTTCCAGAAAATACTCAGGGCTTCAAAGAAGAAGCGGTCCGGGTCATCCTTGGCGAAGCTCATTTGGCCAACCGCCGTCGGTACGTCCAGCCCGAGGTTCTCGATAAACCCGGCGGCCATGACAAAACTGTCCAACAGCGGCGCCGAGGACAGCTCACCTTTCACCTTGTAATCAAAACCGGGTCCGGCGGCGGCGTCACCGGCCAAGCTGCTTAAAAGGCGCTTTGAAGATTCGTAACTATCCAACCATATCAGAGGCTTGCGACAGAAAGCTTGAAACAAGGTGCGCTTTACCGCCCACTCCGCGCGCACCGATAGCTTCGCGTTTGGCCGACTGATCTGGGGGTTTTCCCGCGAATCGAAGCCCAGCACGACCCAGGCATCCAGCTCCGCGATATAGCCGTGGCAATGGAAGTGCGCGCCATTGATTTCAAACGTCTGCCGGCTGGGTTCGATGCCCTTGATCGGCCAGGCGCCGGCGCGAAACCACAGGTCCTCGATCACATCGCAGAGTTCTTCATCGCGCTTGGCGGCCAGTTCGGTCACGGCCACCCGCTTCTGGACGTCCGGGTGGTCGCGCTCCAGTTCCTTGAGTTGCAGGCCGTGACGCGCTAATGGCGCAATCAGCTCGCGGAAGCGCGCGTGGCGGCCATGCAGCCGGTGATAGCAGGCATTCATCTGTTGGCGCTGGGCGTCGCTGATGCGCAGGTCGAACGGATTGCTGTCGGCGTCCTCGACGCCGCTGCTGAGGTTTTCGAAGGCTTGCAGCCGCTCAAACCCCGGCAGGCTACGGACCATCGGCAAAATGCGCGAGTGAAAGGTGCGCACCACCGCCTGAGCGTCTTTAAAGCCAAGAGGTTGGCCCCACAATTGGAGAATTTCGATTAACTTGTTGATGAAGTCCTTGCGCGACTCGCGGGTGAACGTCACCACGGTCATCGAGCTCAGCTCAAAGCCCAAGTAATGGGTCAGCAACAGGATCCGCAGCACCAGCGAGGTGGACTTGCCGGCACCCGCGCCAGCAATCACTGAGGTTGACGGTGTGTCGCTGAAGATCATCTTCCACTGCGCCGCACTTGGCTGTGCATGGGCCGGCAGCAAGCGCGCCACATCAGCCTTCATGCGCTTCTTTACCTCGGCGCTGAGTGGCAGGCGCCAGTCGTCGAACAAACTGTCATCCACGCCAGGGGCGCGGTGCTCCTCAGGGCGAAAGTCGCGGATCAGCAACACCTGCCGACCTTCCTCGATGCCGTCGGCCTTGCCCTCGCGATAACCGTACTCGACGCCCGCCTCATGCCCACTGCGGAAGCCATCGGCCTGGCCGTGCAGCCACGAAAACCGATGCTGCGCACGCAGGCGCGTGAGGCCATGGCCAAACAAACGCGCGGCAAGGCGCTTGAGCAAGGGCATTTCGTTTAACGGGCGCAGTTCGGGGGGCAGATCAGGCGTTTGTTGCGGCACGCGGACTCCAGCGATGAGGTTGGTTTTGGCGGAGCCGCCATGGTGGCCGGAATCGGCGCTCAGTTCCAGCCAATTGCTTTGACGTCATGCAGTTAGGCGACGAAGTAAAAGTTAAAACCCCAGCAATCAATCGATTCAACTGATAGGAATCAGGCATTTTTTACGCTTTTTATCGATCTTGCACTGCAGGATGATGAGCCCATCAACAGGAGACGATCATGCTTGAACTTCGACCTTTCAATTCCCTGGGCGGCGCGCACCATGGCTGGCTCGACGCCCATCATCACTTTTCATTTGCCGAATACCACGACCCCGAGCGCATGCACTGGGGCAACCTGCGGGTGTGGAACGACGACATCATCGCGCCGGGCACCGGCTTTGCGCAGCACCCGCACCGCGACATGGAAATCATCACCTATGTGCGTGAAGGCGCCATCAGCCATGCCGACAACCTGGGCAACAAGGGCCGCACCGAGGCGGGCGACGTACAGGTAATGAGTGCCGGCACCGGGATTGCCCACAGCGAATACAACCTGGAAGCCACCCCGAGCAAGATTTTTCAGATCTGGATTATCCCGAATGAAGCCGGCCTGCCGCCCTCCTGGGGTGCCAAGCCATTCCCGAAAGGTGATCGCGAGGGGTTTGTGACATTGGCCAGCGGCAAAGCCGGTGACAGCGAAAGCCTGCGCATTCGTGCCGATGCACGCCTGGTGGCGGCCAACCTGAAAGCGGGTGAAAGTGCCGAGTATCGGCTCGACAGCGGCCGTCGGGCGTATCTGGTGCCGGCGACGGGGGTGATTGAAGTCAATGGCTTACGGGCGCAAGCGCGCGACGGTGTGGCGATTGCGGATGAGCAGGTGTTGCGGGTGACGGCGCTGGAAGACAGTGAAATCGTGCTGGTCGACCTGGCCTGACGTGACGCGTTGCTTCAACCGACACGGTGGGAGGCAGCAAGCCCCCTCCCACAGTGGGTTTGGCGTGGTTATTGGCTGATAGCGCCGTCTACCAGCACCTGGGCTTCTTCCACCAACTGCTTGAGGTGATCTTCGCCAATAAAGCTCTCGGCGTAGATCTTGTAGATATCCTCGGTGCCCGATGGCCGCGCGGCGAACCAGCCGTTCTCGGTCATCACTTTCAAACCGCCGATGGCCTGGTTGTTACCCGGCGCATGGCTGAGGATTTGTTGGATGCTCTCCCCGGCCAATTGCGTGGACGTGACCTGCTCCGGCGACAGCTTGCCCAACAACGCCTTCTGCGCCGGAGTGGCTTTGGCATCGACACGAATCGCGAACGGCTCGCCCAGGGCGTCGGTCAGGCCACGGTAGATCTGGCTGGGGTCCTGGCCTTTGCGCGAGGTCATCTCTGCCGCCAATAAAGCCGGAATCAAGCCGTCCTTGTCGGTGCTCCACACGGTGCCGTCTTTACGCAGGAACGAGGCGCCGGCGCTTTCTTCGCCGCCAAAGCCCAGCGAACCCTCGAACAGGCCATCGGCAAACCATTTGAAGCCGACCGGCACTTCGTACAGGCGACGGCCGATGCGCGCGGCGACGCGATCAATCAAGCCGCTGCTGACCACGGTCTTGCCGACGGCCGCGTCGGCGCGCCAGTCCGGACGGTTCTGGAACAGGTAATCAATCGACACGGCCAGGTAGTTGTTCGGTGCCAGCAGGCCACCGGACGGCGTGACGATGCCGTGGCGGTCGTGATCAGGGTCGCAGGCGAAGGCTACGTCAAAGCGTTCTTTGAGGCCGATCAAACCTTGCATGGCGTAGCTGGAGGACGGGTCCATGCGGATCTGGCCGTCCCAATCGACGCTCATGAAACGGAACGTGGCGTCGACTTCGGTGTTGACCACGTCGAGGTTCAAACGGTAGTGCTCGGCAATTGCCGACCAGTAGCGCACCCCTGCTCCGCCCAACGGATCGACACCCAGGCGCAGATCGGCGCTGCGGATCGCGTCCATGTCGATCACATTGACCAGGTCGGCCACGTAGCTGTTGAGGTAGTCATGGCGATGGGTGGTATCCGCCTTGAGCGCCTGGGCGTGCGTGATGCGTTTAACCCCGGCCAGCTTGTTGGCAAGCAGCTCGTTGGCCTTGGCTTCGATCCACTTGGTGACATGGGTATCGGCCGGGCCGCCGTTGGGCGGGTTGTACTTGTAGCCGCCGCTTTGTGGCGGGTTGTGCGACGGCGTAATCACGATGCCGTCGGCCAGGCCGCTGGTACGGCCACGGTTGTAGCAAATGATCGCGTGAGAAATGGCCGGGGTCGGTGTGTACTCATCGCCTTCGGCGAGCATGACGTGTACACCGTTGGCAGCCAGCACTTCCAGGGCGCTGGCACCGGCAGGTGTCGACAATGCGTGGGTGTCCAGGCCAACGAACAAAGGACCATTGATGCCCTGGGCTTCACGGTACAGGCAGATGGCCTGGCTGATGGCCAGCACATGCCATTCGTTGAAGCTCAGCTCAAACGAGCTGCCACGGTGCCCGGAGGTCCCAAAGGCCACACGCTGTGTGGAGATCGCTGCATCAGGCTGGCCGGTGTAATAGGCCGTGACCAGTCGCGGGATATCCACCAGCAACTGAGCTGGGGCCGGCTTGCCCGCAAAAGGACTGATTGTCATGCATAAACCTCGAGAAGGAAGGATTCGGAAAAAATGACAGTTTACTGAGAGTTGGACTACTGCGCGACGGTATCGATCCTACAGCAGCGAGAGAAATTTCATGCGCTTAGGCTATCTGTGCCTGTCGCAGCGCCTCACCGAGTGTCTCCAGGGCACTCTCCAGGTTGGGCTGGCCATGGAAAGTATGACTTAACCGCAGGTGCTGGTGATGCAGGCCGCTGACGCTGAACAGTTCTCCCGGTGCCACCACCACCTGCCGCGCCAGCAAATACTGGAATGCCTGGCGCATGTCGACGGGTTGCGTGGAGCCTAACCAGAAAGCGCCACCCCCTGCGGGCATCCGATAGCTCACTTGATCCCCCAGGTACCGGTCCAGGTACTGGCTCATTTCGCCCGCCTGTTCACGCAGCAACCGGCGCAAGTCGTGCAGGTGCTGGTCGATGCGCCCACTCTGGTACACACGGGCAATCGCACGTTGGCGAATTGAGGACAACCGGAACGCGCGCAACAGGAACTGACGTTGCAATTCGCCGCTGCTGTGGCGCGCTAATGCGTAGCCAAACGGCGCCTCTGGCCCGAGTATTTTCTCGAATGAGGAAAACACCACCAATCGCTCGGGGTTGACGAGGTCACGCAGGGGCGCCTGGGGCTGCTTGAACCCCAACTCACCACAGCTGTCGTTTTCGAGCAGCCAGCACGCGTACTGGTCCAGCAGTTTCGCCACGCCCTGGCGGTCGCGGGGCTGCATCGCGACCGCCGAAGGCAGGCTGACCGACGATGACAGCAACACCAGGTGCACCGGTTCACTGCGCAGCATGCCTTCGAGCATCACCAGGTCCAGACTGCCCTCGTCCGACCAAGGCAGCTCGAGGATGCGCACCCCGGCATCCCGTAGCACACGCAGGATCAGCCAGTCGCAGGGTGACTCGACGATCACCGTGGAGCCGCGCAAGCCCAACACCTCAATGAGGATGTCGAGCACACCGCGCAGGTCGGCACCGATATACACGTCGTCGGCGTGCCAACAACGCGTCGGCGACGTGGTATAGCGTGCCGCCAACGCCGCTCTCAGCTCCCAAACGCCACAGGGTTGGGACCACGGCTGCAAATGTCGCGGGTACTGGCGCACCAGTTCGCGCTCCAGGCCCAGCAATGTGCCGTCCAGCGACGCCAGCAACGCAGGCTCGTCGCCGCTGAGTACCACCATGCCCGGGCGCCGCGCGGCCACATAGAGGCGTTCAAGTAAATCGCCACTGGGCCAGCTCACCGGGCTACCCGCCAGCGGCCATGCGTAATAGCCCGACTTCGCCACCGAGTAGACCCGGCCCTCTTTCTCCAACAGCGAGTACGCGTATTGAATGGTGGAGATCGATACATTCAAACGCTGGGACAACTGCCGCAAAGACGGCAGTTTCACCCGCGTATCGCTACTGACCTCATTGATCAGGTTGATCATGTAGCGATAGACCGCCTGATAAGCGAAGTCTACTTGCCGCGCACCCCGCAGCGTCATCGCCCGGACAGCTGACAGGCCATGCTGCCACTGGCCTGGGGCCGTTGCGTTGGACCGTTGCGTACGCCACCCGGGGCAAGCGTCATCGGCCGTTTGCGGTACAGATGCTGAAGCAAAGGCAGTGGCAGCCCGCTGGCATCGGTCACCCATTGCTGCAACATCTCGGCGGCCGGCTTGCCCTGCAGCACCTTGTGCAGTTCAGGCAACGCCACCAACATTCCCGGGTGGCACTGGCGCAAGTAACCTTCCAGTCGCTCGCCGTGATGGATAAACGGCGAAAACAGCAGGCAGATCAGCTGGCTTTCATCCAGGCCGAAGAACTGCTGCGCGTACGTGCTCGACACGACGCGCTCCTCGCGGTTGACGGCCCGAGTCACCAGTTCCTCGGGAACGTGCCGCCGACGCAGGTACTCACGCGCCAGCACCAGGAACTCATCGACGCCTTCCTCATAACGCAATTCGCGCAGGCACTCGGCCTGCAGGCCGCGCAGGTGGGCCATCAGCAACGGATTGGCAAAGGCTGGGTGGCTGAAATGAAAGCCCAGCGGGTCGGGTGTGTAGGCCATGAACTCGGTGAGCAAGGGCGCGCGGGGGCGATCGATCCCCTCAAGCAGGTCGGCAATACCGATGTACGCCAAGTGGCGGTGCCCACCCGGGCTGATGTCGGCCTTCGGCACATAATGCTCACCGTACAGGTCGCGGTAGAAGTCGCCGCTCCATTCATCCATGCGCGTGAACAGCCCGTTGAGCGAAGCTGGCTGGCCCTTCGAAGGGCTGACACCTTTGGCTTGAGCGGCCTTTTTCAGCCAGGCGAGGAGTTGGCTCTGTTTGCGCGTAGAGTCGCCGCTGACCAATGCATGTACGCCGCCTTTCCAGGCGGTGACGCGCTGATAGAAATCACCCAGCGCCAAGTAGGTCTCGTTGCACAGGGTGGCGCGAATATCGCCGGAAGTCAGATGCCCCACCATTAGCATGTTGCGCTGGTGGGTATCACAGGCCCGGCCAGATACCGGATGTTGATGATTGAAGGGCAGCACGTGTTGATTGTCGACCATCAACAACTCGACCCGGGGGTCGTCATGGAAAAACAGTCGGCTGTAACCGCGATGAATCGCGTCAAGGGTGTCTTGAGTCATGCCCGCGTGACACAGCGTGGCGACCCGTAGCTGAAATGTTCTGGGCGAGCGCCCGGCGATACTCAGTTGTGCGGCGCGCAGCATTGCCAGGGTGTAGCTGCTGACTTCGCCGCCGCCATGGGCCACCAGCACCTTGTAACTCCCTACTTGCTCCATACCACCGGCGGCCACGACGATACGCTGAATCAACAATTGAAGTGCTGTGCGTTCTGCACGGGTGAAGTACCCAACTAAGCGTTGCTGAACTTGCTGGTATACGTAATTCATAGCCTGTTCGTGAATAGCGCTCATAGCTCTACTACCTGAGTTGAAATATCAGTTTCAAACAACTACCGAGCGTAGCTGCCCGATCTATTGCATGTGTAATAACGTTGCCCGCAGCGTAGTGTTCGGGATAAATAAACACCAGCATCTTGCAACAAATCGACGGACTGCGTACTTCCCACGTCCGAGCGCATTTGCGGCACCGAACGTCCGTACGACAAGCATCCAGAGCACTGCGGCAGTGCTCCTAGGAACATTCAGACAAGTTCCTACAACGCCTTAACAATAAGTTCAAAGATCTATCCGACAAACAAAACTCACTAAACTTCGATCTTCGCTTGGGTGTGGATTGATATCTGCCGTGAAAATCTACCCGTCCGCGGGGGCCTGCAAACACTGCACCCTGCGCAATGACAGAAAGTACCCACTGCCACTTCAATTGGTCATTCATTACTCAGTCCTTGAGTTGAAAGTGAAGCACCAATTATCAGGGCTGAAATAATGAATAACAGATACAGAACCTGACCGAAAACCAGTTCAGTTAGTTATCGGGCACTGCGTTGGAGACGCGCGCACAAAAACGCCGCGCTGAATTTCAGGGCGGCGACGGGGAGAAAGGTATCGTTTACAGGACGGAACGGCCCCTGCGCGCTTCAGTCAACGCGCAGGTTAAACCCTGTCAAATGGCGCATTTGCCCCATGCGTCCAGGGTTTTGAAGACGAATTTGCGAATCCTCCTACAACTCAAACAGCTTCAACCTGCAACGCAACACGCTCGCGGCACGGACATTCGTCCATATAACGGTGCGCTTCAACGAACTGATTGAACGCAAATACCGTGGTTTTCAGTGGCACCAGCACGCGATCGGCGGTCAATTGGTTGATATCGCGCAACGCACGTTGCAACGCCACATGGTCCTGAATGATGCCCAGCTCCGGCTTACCGGTGAAGTTGCCGATACAGTGCACGAAGAACTGGATGTTCTTCTGGAAGGCTGCACACGCCGGGAATGGCGTCTGGTTGCCGCCTTGCAACCCGTAGAGCACGAGGCTGCCACGCGGGGCCAATACGTCGCCCAGCAATGACATCTGCGGGCCACCCAAGCCATCGAATACCACATCAACGCCGCGGTTATCGGTGTACTTGTTGATCTGCATGAGCAGGTCCTGCTCTTCGGTGACGATGACCTTCTCCGCCCCCAGGGACAGCAAATACTCACGCTCGGCGCTGTCCTTGGTCGCAGCAATCACCCGCACCCCAAGGGCCTTGCCCAGTTGTACGAACGAGGGGCCGGCACAGTGGCTGGCGTCGGTGACCAGCGCAAATTGGCCGGGCTTGACCCGCGCCAGATCCATGTAGGCAAAGTAGGCAATCAGCAGCGGCGTGTAGTGCACGCTGGCTTCAATCGGGCTCAAGACATCCGGGTAGCGGGTCAAGGCCGAACGGGGCAGGACGATCAGCTCGCCATACACCGGGTAATCATTGGGGCTTTCGGCCGGAAAACTGGCCACTTTATCGCCCACGGCCAAGTCATCCACGCCCTCACCGAGGGCGACAACCACCCCGGCCATCTCATGACCAAGGCCGGACGGCAGACGTGCATGCGAAGACGCCAGGTTCTGACGCCACAAAATGTCATACCAGCTGATGCCAATCGCCTCGACACGCACCTGCACTTCGCCCGGTGCGGGCTGCGCGGCTGCATGCTCTTCGCATTTGAGCACCTCGGCCGGACCAAACTTGTGAAAACGGATCGTGCGGGACATCGCAAACCTCGTCAAAGTAACCTCTAATGCCATGAACTCTATCTGGGCTTTCCAGCGAAGGCCATCGGTCGGCGTTAATAGTCGACATGCCTGTCATTGATTCCGCAACCGAGGAATAGACCTCAACTCTTATAGGAAAACTCAATTATCTTGTGCAGAGTACCAGCCTTTCCCCGTAAGATTCATGCCGGTCATGCGTCTAAGTGGAACCTGAGGGTTCTGAATATGGCCGTTCACGTCAAGTTTGCTGACTCTTCCAGGACACAAGATGAACCGTAACGACCTGCGTCGTGTCGACCTTAACCTCTTGATCGTATTCGAAACCTTGATGCATGAGCGCAGCGTGACCCGCGCCGCCGAGAAGCTGTTCCTCGGCCAGCCGGCCATCAGTGCGGCGTTGTCGCGTCTGCGCGGGCTGTTTGATGACCCATTGTTTGTGCGCACCGGGCGCAGCATGGAGCCGTCGGCACGCGCCGTCGAAATCTTCGCCCTGCTCTCCCCGGCCCTGGACTCGATTTCCACCGCCGTGAGCCGTGCCGCCGAGTTCGACCCGGCCACCAGCACCGCGGTGTTCCGTATCGGCCTGTCCGACGACGTCGAGTTTGCGCTGCTCCCCCCATTGCTCAAACGCCTGCGTGCCGAAGCTCCGGGCATTGTGCTGGTGGTGCGCCGCGTCAATTACATCCTGATGCCGGGCCTCCTGGCCTCCGGTGAGATCTCCATCGGCGTCAGCTACACCGCCGACCTGCCGGCCAATGCCAAGCGCAAAGTACTGCGTCGCAGCCTGCCGAAACTGCTGCGTGCCGACAGCGTACCCGGCTCGCTGAGCCTGGACGACTTCTGCGCGCGCCCCCACGCCCTGGTGTCCTTCGCGGGCGACCTGAGCGGGTTTATTGACGAAGAGTTGGAAAAACTCAATCGAAAACGCCACGTGGTACTGGCGGTGCCGCAGTTCAATGGGCTGGGCACCTTGCTGGCGGGCACCGACATTCTGGCCACCGTGCCGGACTACGCAGCCGAGGCACTCACAGCGGCGGGCGGCCTGCGAGCCGAGGACCCACCGCTGCCGGTGCGCACTTTTGAACTGCATATGGCCTGGCGCGGGTCGCAGGATAACGACCCTGGGGAGCGCTGGCTGCGGTCGCGGATCCAGATGTTTTTTGGCGACCCTGACAGTCTTTAGGGATCGTCTGGCAGGCTGTGCGGCTGATCATTTCGGCCTTTGCATAAACCATGGAGCGCCATTCACTTCCAGCGGATTGGACTGCCCCCGCTCCCGTAGACTTTTCCCGACCCTATCGTATGCGTGATTACGATCCGAGCCGCGGGCATACGACCTGCGGCTCATAATGATGAGTCACTGTGAAATGCGCAGGATGTGCGGTACGCATCTTAGTTTTCAGCGACTCTCCAGCAGTCCATTTCAAGATGCGCTGACGGGCCAACCTTTATGCGTGAGTGAGGTACCAGCGCCAGTCCTGTTCCCCGACTTCAGCATTGAATTGACGGAACTCGCGCCACTTGATCGCCAGGAACACCTTCAGGAACTCAGCGCCCAGCGCTTCACGTGCCCAGGTTGAACGTTGCAGTGCCTGCAACGCTGTCAGCCAGTCGGTGGGTAGAAAATCGGTCGCCTGTTCATAGCCATTCCCCACAATCGCCGCGCCGGGATCGCTTTGATGCGTGATGCCGTAGTGAATACCCGCAAGTAACGCGGCAGCGGCAAGATAGGGGTTGGCATCGGCACCGCAAATGCGGTGTTCGATATGCCGACTGATTGCAGGGCCGCCGGGCACGCGGAACGACACTGTACGGTTGTTGACGCCCCAACTTTTAGCCAGCGGCGCGTAACTACCGGTTTGGAAGCGTCGATATGAATTGGCGTGGGGGCAAAATATCGCCAGAGCGTCAAACAAGGTCTCCATCATCCCGCCGATGGAGTGCCGCAACAGCGGCGTACCCTGTGGGTCTTCGCTCGCATACAAGTTGTTCCCGTGCTCGTCGGCAAGGCTGACGTGCAGGTGCATACCGCTGCCGGCCTGGTCGCTGAATGGCTTGGCCATGAAGCACGCTTGCAGCCCATGTTTGTTGGCCACACCTTTGACCAGGCGTTTGTAACGTACGCCTTCATCAATGGCCTGAAGTGCGTCGAAACGATGCTCCAGCGTCAACTCGACCTGGCCTGGCGCGTACTCGGATATCGCCGTACGTACCGGCAACCCCTGCAGCGCGCACGCCGCGTAGAGGTCATCCAGAAACGGTTGAAGCTGCTCCAGCTCGTATACGCCATAGACCTGTGGAGCAACAGGGCGTACGCCATTGGCCTGCAACGCCGGCTGCGGCCGACCGTTGACGTCGCGTTGTCGGTCCAGCAGGTAGAACTCCAACTCAACGGCCATGACCGGATGGAATCCATCGGCTTTCAGCCGCTCGATGGTGGTCACCAGCACGTGGCGCGGGTCCGCCGGTGCGGCGGGAATACCTTGGGTCGGGTGCATGCTCACCTGCACTTGACCGGTGGGGTTGGTGCGCCAGGGTTGTAAGGTCAGGCTTCCCGCCAAGGGGTATGTCCAACAATCGGCGTCAGCAACATCCCAGACCAAGCCGGTGTCTTCTACGTCTTCACCCTGCACGGTCAAGGCGAGAATGGAACTTGGCAAAGGCCGACCATTTTCGTAGATCGCCAGCAGTTCGTCGCGATGCAACAGTTTGCCCCGTGGAACGCCATTCGCGTCGATAAGGAACAACTCGATGCTCAGCACTTCAGGGTGGGCGGCCAGATAATCCAAGGCCTCTTTTTTATCCGCAAATTGCATGTCAAACCTCTTAGCGCTCATTCAAGCGACGGGCAGTATTTAAGAACAATGGCGTTTTCAGACGTGCCGTTATCACGCGATAACCCGCGCGCCAGGCAGGGCAAGCAGCGTGGTCAGTGCGTTATCCAACTCAGCGATCAGCCTGTCGATATCCGCATCACGTGTCTGCGGACAGCACAGGGTCATGTTGTGAAAAGGCGTGATCAGGATTCCGCGATTGATCAAATAGAGATGCAGCGCCATTTGGAGGCTGTCGTGAAAAGCCGCCTCGGCTTGCGCGCCTGTTCTTGGCGGTGTGGCACAGAATTGAAATTCACAACGAGCGCCCAACTCTGTTACCGACCAGTTCAGTTGGTGCCGCTTGAACAACGCTCGAAATCCCTGCGCCAGCCGTGAGGCCAGGGGCAGCATATGCTGGTACGCAGACTCGGTCATGACCTCTTCGAGACTGACGCGCATGCAGCGCATCGCCAGTGCGTTGGCGGACAGCGTCGTGCCCATGCCACTGTGGCCATGCCCGCCGCTCTCTTCGCTGATGGTCTTCTGGACGTCGCGCATGGCCGAGGCGACTGGCTCGCTAACGCCAAACACCGCGCAAGGCACGCCACCTGCAATGGGTTTACCCACCACGAAAAAGTCGGGTTTCAACGCCCAGTGGCGCGTGCATCCACCGAGGCCGGTGGAAATAGTGTGGGTCTCATCAATGACCAACAGGCTGCCATATTTAAGGGTCAGCTCTCGACACTTTTGCATGAACCCCGGATCCGGCAGGACCATGCCAATGTTCGTCATCGCCGGCTCGCACATCAGCGCGCACACATCGCCCTGGGCTAACGCCGCCTCCAGTGCGGCGACATCGTTGAAAGGGATGGATCGACTGTATTGGCTCAAGTCGTAGGCTTGGCCCACAAGACCTGAACGGTGCACTGTTTTGCCGTCGCGGTAGCGCACCATCACGTCATCCACGGTGCCGTGGTAGCAGCCATCGAACACCAGCAAGACGTTGCGCTGGGTGATAGCGCGCGCCCAGCGCAGCACATAACGGTTGGCGTCAGTCGCATTGGCGGTCACTTGCCAGTAAGGCAGCTCGAATCGCTCAGCCAGCAACTCGCCGCAGACCACCGCGTCTTCGCCCGGCAGCATCGTGGTCAAGCCATTATTCGCCTGCTCGGTTATGGCGCGGACAATAGGATCAGGTGAATGGCCGAACATCGTCCCGGTGTCGCCAAGGCAAAAGTCGATGTATTCATGCCCGTCGACATCGGTGAAGCGCGCCCCTTTGGCACGCTGGACGAAGAGCGGCGAAGGCATCGACCAATCGCTCATCCAGTGCATGGGCACACCGTTGAACAGATTCGCCTGGGCGCGCTCGGCCAGCGCCAGTGAAGTGGGGTTGTTTTCTATAAACCGGGCACGCTCGGAGGCGGTAAAAGCAGCAATCGCTGATTCACTAATTCCACTGTTCGACATGATCAATACCCCATGTTAATTATCAAATTAATTAAAAGTCCGTTGCTGACTGACAGCCGAATACGGCTCAAAGCACTCATAGGTTCTTTGATACATCGCGCTTGTATAAATCTCGGTTATCGCCCCCCGCCCACAATCGTGGATTGAGCGCGCTGGCGCGTATTCAAACTTACTAATCGCCGTGAGGGGCTTTGTTCTCGATCAGACAGTTCCCGCCATCCACCACAAGGACTTCCCCTGTGATGTAACTGGCGTCAGGCGATGCCAGAAATGCAACCGCCGCCGCCACTTCGCGGGGGCTGCCTGCGCGCCCCATTGGGGTGAAGCGCCCCGCCTCGGCTTCAACCGGGGTGGTTGAGCCCGTGGTGATCCAGCCGGGGGCCACGCTGTTGACGGTAATCCCCTGCCTGGCGACTTCAAGCGAAAGTCCCATGTTCATGCCCACCATCGCTGCCTTGGCGGCGCTATAAGCGGCTTCCCCCGGATTGCTCCCTCGGGTGCCAGTGGTAGAACTGATATTGACAATGCGCCCGTAACTTCTGGCCTTCATACCGGGCAACACGGCTCGGGTCAGCAGAAAGGCGGTGGTCAGGTTTCGGGCCAGTGAAAGGTTCCAGTCATGGAGTTCCATCGACGCCAATTCCGAGAAAATCTCAGGGCTGCCGTGCATGGACATCCCGGCATTGTTCACCAGAATATCGACCCGTCCCCAGACTGACTCTGCCCACAGGCTGAATTCACGCACCAAGTTTTCATCAGTAAGGTCAACAGGCCGGCCTTCAACTTCAAACCCTTCACGGCGCAGCTCTTTAACCCGATCCACAATGCGGTTGCTGCTGGCAGTGATGATCAACTTCGCTCCGGATGCACCTAGCCTGCGAGCAATAGCCATGCCGATCCCGGATTCACTCCCGGCACCACTGACGAGTGCAACATACCCTCTCAATTGCGTATCCAACATGGTGTGCCCCACGTACTTCATTTGAAAGAGAGTAGAAACTAGGCGAATAAATCTGATACATAAAGACAATCATCATCAGAAAATCTGACAACCCCCATGGCGTTTACCAGTGAGTCACTTAAGATTTTCCTTTCGGTCATCGACAGCGGATCCTTTTCGGCGGCGGCGCGAAAATTAGGCCGGGTCCCCTCGGCCGTCAACATGGCGGTGTCGCAGCTTGAAGCAGAGCTGGATTTGTTGCTGTTTGACCGATCAACTCGCAAAGCCATTCCTACGGCCGCCGCCAAGGCACTTGAGCCCCAGGCACGACAGGTCGCGAGCCAGATCAACCTGCTGGATGCGCATGCCCTCCAACTCCATCAGGGGTTGGAGGAACGCTTGGTCTTTGCGATGGCGCCGGAGTTGCAAACAGGCGTCTGGAATCGTCCGCTGTCGATTATCGCCAGGGAGTTTCCCACGCTTGAAATCGAGATTCGCTCCGCGTCCCATCCGGAGGCTATGCGCATGCTCCATGAAGGGCGTGTGCAATTGGCACTTGGATTTGAACGACCAGGGCTTGATGAGCGGGAAACATTTCTTGAGGCGGGGAGCCAGTTGTTAGTCGCGGTTGCGGCTCCAGATCACCCTGCGGCCGCCGGCAAGAAAAGCCCCTTAAGTGAGGAGCAACTGGTCAACGTTCGGCAGATCATCGTCGCTACAGGAGGCCCTGCAGACTCTGACCCACGTGTTGTGCTGTCGCGGCGGATTTGGCACAGCGACAATTATCTGGCCACGCTGGACCTGGTGCAGCAAGGATTAGGTTGGGCTTATCTTCCAAAATCGCTGGTACACCCTCTCATCACGTCAGGCGCATTGACGGAGGTGGTGTTTGACTACATGCCGAGTCAGATGCGGCTATGGGTCGATATCATCTGGGTAAAAAACCGGCCCCTGGGACTGGGCGCGCTTCGTTACCTGAGCCTGATACGCGAAATCACGGAAGGCGAGCCTCGCCGTATTTGATGAGTAAACGTGCACATTGAGGCTTGCGGCGGCGCCCACTCGCAGTAAAAACAACCACCGCCGACTCGCCCATTCCACGTTTGGACATGATCATAACCTCTTGTCCAATATCGGCATCAATGGGTCACCGGCAGTTTCCAGCGCAGGCGCCGCAATCAATCGCCATGTCCGCGCCAGTGATCGATCGCGCACCGGGTTGGGATAGGAAAAACGCCAGCTCGGCGACTTCTTCCGGCTGGATAAAAAGGAGGTCGAGCGTCACAGAGCAGATCGAACAGGGGTCTGAGTTGTGAGGTTCAATCATTGCTTCAGCGGGCGCTAACCCGCCGTCGCGAAGATCAAACAACTCATCACCCCGTCATTATTAGCCGCCTGGCTCAGCGCGTGTGTAGCCGCTCACCAAACCGCGATATGTGCGTCCGCCCTTGGCTCAGTGCCGCCGCACAACACGCCGGTGGCCGGGTCACGCAGGATGATCTGCCCCCGCCCGTAGTCGGTCAGGTCGCTGTCGGTCTGCACCTTGTGCCCGCGCCGTGCCAGCGCATTGACCAGGTCGCGCGAAGCGCCATGTTCGATGCCGACCTTCATGTCGCCCAGCCATTGCCAGCGCGGCGCGTCCAATGCCGCCTGGGGGTTGAGACCGAAGTCCACCAGGTTCATCACCATCTGCACATGGCCCTGGGGCTGCATGTAGCCGCCCATCACGCCGAACGGTCCAAGGGCCTGGCCGTCTTTGCTGAGAAAACCCGGGATGATGGTGTGGAAGGTTTTCTTGCCCGGTGCCAGGCAATTGGAATGGGACTCATCGAGGCTGAATTCCTGCCCGCGATTCTGCAAGGCGATGCCGCTGTCGGGCAGCACCACGCCGGAGCCGAAGCCGTGGTAGTTGCTCTGGATGAACGAAACCATATTGCCTTCGGCGTCGGCGGTCGCCAGGTACACCGTGCCGCTGGCATGGGGGGCGCCGGGTTTGGGCGGCTGCGCCTGCTCGCCGATCTCGCCACGGCGACGGGTGCTGTAGTCGTCACTCAGCAGGTCGGCCACCGCCACGCGCATGTGCGCGGGGTCGGTGATGTAATGCAGGCCGTCGCTGTAGGCCAGCTTCATGGCTTCCAGCTGGCGATGCCAGGTTTGCTGGCTGTCGCGGTGATCGAAGTTAAAGCCTTCGAGGATCTTCAACGCCATCAGTGCAACCAGGCCCTGCCCGCTCGGCGGGATTTCCCAAACATCCACACCCCGGTAATTGATGTGGATCGGCTCCACCCACTGCGCGCGGTAATCCTGGAGGTCGCTGGCGCGCAGGTAGCCGCCGCTGGCGCGCGAATGCGCATCCAGGCGCTCGGCCAGCGCGCCGCGATACAGGCTTTCGCAGCCGGTGGCGGCGAGTTCTTCCAGGGTGCGGGCCTGGGCCGGGTTGCGGAAAATCTCCCCCGCCCGAGGCGCGCGCCCGTCGATGAGGAAGGTGTCGAACCAGGCTTGCAGCACCTCATCGCGGTGCGGGCTGAATTCGTTCAAGGAGATCTGCCATTGATGGGCAACCACCGGAGACAGCGGGAAACCGTCGCGCGCCAGGCTGATGGCCGGCTGCAGCAAATCGGCAAACGGCAATTTACCGAAGCGTTTGGACAACTCGGCCCACGCCGACGGGCAACCGGGCACCGTCACCGAGGTCCAGCCGTACAGCGGCATCTGCTGATGCCCCGCCGCCTTGACCGCCTCGATACTCAAGGCAGCCGGCGCATGGCCGTTGCCGTTCAGGCCATGCAACTGGCCCTTGCACCACACCAGCGCAAAGGCATCGCCGCCCAGGCCACAACCGGTGGGCTCGACCACGGTCAGCGCGGCGGCGGTGGCAATGGCGGCATCAATGGCGTTACCGCCCTTCTGCATGATTTCGATACCGGCCTGGGCCGCCAGCGGTTGCGAAGCGGCGACCATGCCGCGACGCGCGAACACGCTCTGGCGTTGCGACGGATAGGGGTATTCGTGAGCGGAAAATTTCAACATGGCAAAGGCTCTTCAAAAAAGGTCATAACACGCGGCTGAGAAACGCCCGGGTCCGCGGATGGCTGGGATGGCTGAAAATCTGCTCCGGCGGCCCTTGTTCGATCAGTTCGCCCTGGTCGAGCACCACCACGCGGTCGGCCACTTCACGGGCAAAGCCCATTTCGTGGGTGACCACCACCATGGTCATGCCCTCCTCGGCCAACTCCTTCATCACCTGCAGCACTTCGCCGACGGTTTCCGGGTCGAGGGCGCTGGTGGGCTCGTCAAACAACATCGCCTGGGGTTTCATCGCCAGGGCACGCGCAATCGCCACCCGCTGCTGCTGGCCGCCGGAGAGCATCGACGGGTAGTGGCTGGCCTTGTCCGCCAGGCCGACCCGCGCCAGCAAGCCCCGAGCCTGTTCCAGCGCCTGGGCACGCGGTACGCCGAGCACCTGGATCGGCGCTTCGATGATGTTTTCCAATGCGGTCATGTGCGGGAACAGGTTGAAGCGCTGGAACACCATGCCGATGTCGCGGCGCTGACGGGCGATGTTGCGCTCCGAATCGCGCACCAGGCTGCCATCGGCACGTTCGCGATAGCCCATGGCGCGGCCATTGACGCGAATGCGCCCGCCCTGGATGTCTTCCAGCAGGTTGATGCAGCGGATAAAGGTGGTCTTGCCGGAGCCGGAGGCGCCGATCAGCACGACCACTTCGCCGCGCCGCACTTGCAGGGAAATGCCCTTGAGGATCTGCAACTCGCCGAACGACTTCTGGATATCCTGTGCGTCAATGATCAGCTCTTCACTTTGGTGCGCCATGGTTAACGTCCCCTCAGCAGTTTCAGGGTGCTGCGACCGAACATGCGGCTGGCGGCCGGAGGTGGCGCCGAAGGTCGATCGGACTGGCCGAAACGGTTTTCGAGCCAGCGTTGGAAAAAGCCCCACAGCGTGGTCAAGGTCAGGAAGTAGATCGCGACGACCAGGTACAACTCGAATACGCGAAACGTCGCCGAGGTCACCATCTGCGTGCTGAGCAACAACTCCTGCACGCCGATCACACTCACCAGCGTGGTGTTCTTGAGCATCACATTGAACTCATTGCCCAGCGGCGGCACGATCACCCGAAACGCCTGAGGCAGCACGATGCGCCGCATCAGCTTGCCGAACCCCATGCCCAGGGAACGCCCGGCTTCGTACTGGCCCTTGTCCACCGCGCCAATGCCGGCGCGGATGATTTCGGCCATGTACGCGCCTTCATTCAGGCCCAGGGCGATGATCGCCGCCTGGATATTGCCGGGGATGATCAACCCGAACAGCTCAATGTCCTCGAAGCGGAAGATCCCGCCCGCTGCCAGTGCGGTGTACAAAAACACGATCTGCACCAGCAACGGCGTGCCGCGCATCAGCCACACGTAAAGGCGTACCGGCAGGTGCAGCAGCGGGTTCTTCGACAGACGCAACAGCGCCGCCGCCAGGCCCAGCACACAGCCGAGCAGCATCGCCAGCACGCTGATCAGGCACGTCAGCCACAGCCCGGTGAGGTAGACCCCACTGGGCTGCAGCAGGTATTGCCAGAACACATCCCAATTGAAATTCATCGTGGTGGAACCTCAGTCAAGTGTGTCGCTGCTGACATGCCATTTGTTGAGCAATTGCACATAGCTGCCGTCGCTGCGCATGTCGCTGATGATCTGCTGCACGGCGGCGGTCAGTTGCGGGTCGTCCTTGCGCATGCCCAGGCCGGTGAGGATGCGGCTGAATGCAGGCACCCCTTCCTGAAACAGCTCCGGGGCCATCGCCGCGTAGTAACCGGCGGTTTCCACGGTGGTGCCATAGGCGTCGACCTGGCTGATGCGCAGCGCCTGGAATGCATCGGTGTCGGTGTTGTAGACCACCAGTTTCATCGGTGGCTTGCCAGCCTTGGCGAGGCTCTCGTTCTGGGTGTCGAGCAGGGTCTTGATGGTAGAGCCGTTGAGCACTGCCACCTTGTGCGCGGACAGATCATCCAGGGTCTTGATGCCTTTGGGGTTGCCCTTGGGCACCACCACCGCCTGGCTGGAATACATGTAGTTGACGATATCGATTACCTGGCGCCGCTCGGGCTTGTCGAACAGTTGGTCGACGATCATGTCGCACTGTTGGGCAAGCAGTGCCGGCACCAGGCCGGAAAACGGAATGACCCGCCATTGCACGGTTTTATTGCCCAGGCGCTTGGCGATTTCCAGGCCCAGGTCGACGGTGAGCCCACGCGGCTTCTGGGATTCGTCGAAGGACACCAAGGGCGGTGAATCCATCCCCGAGCAGTAGACAAGTTTGTCGACTTTCTGCAATCGCTCCGGTACCTGGGGCGCAGCCGCCGCCCATTGTGTGCAGAGACCAAGGGTTACAGCCACCAGCAAGGCGCGGCGTTGTTTATGCATGACCAGACACTCCAGTTCGTTGGTTAACGGGGCAGGACTCAAAGTCAAAACACGGGCGGGCTCGGGCCCACCTCTGGTTATTTTTCCGATTGCAGGAATTGAATCAGCGCCGGCACGGTGCCTTCGATGTGTTCGCGCACTACGGCCTCGGCGCGGGCCGCGTCGCCGGAGCGGATGGCGTCAAGGATTACTGCGTGTTCCTGGCGGGCGCTGAGGGGTTTCTCGCCGTGCTGCAACCACAGGCGCATGGGCGCCTCGACCAGCGAGTACAGTGCCGAGATCTGCTTCATCAACCGCGGGCGCCCGCTGAGGCTGCACAAGTATTCGTGAAACGCGCGGTGCCGGCTGACCCAGGCGGCACTTTCGTCACGGTAGTCGTCCATCTCATCGAGCATACGTTCCAGTGCAGCCAATTGACGCTCGCCGATGCGTGCCACTGCCACACGCACTGCCAGGCCTTCGAGAGCGCTACGCATCTCGAACACTTCGTGCAGTTCATCGATATCCAGGCCACCGACGACAGCGCCGCGATTGGGCCGCAAAGTCACCAGGCCCTGGGCATCCAAGCGGCGGAAGGCTTCGCGCACTGGCATGCGGCTCATGCCGATCTCACTGGCGATGTCCTCGGCAATCAACCGATCGCCTTTGCGCAAACGACCGCCGCAGATGGCGTCGAGGAGGAAGTTGTAGGCCTCCTCTTCGGCAGTGAGAGGCTGGCGGTCACCATAAGTGGGGGAAAATTGCATTGGCAGCCTCTTTGTATTTTTGTATCCAATTATCCATGGATGCAATAAAGCACGGGGCGTGCCAACAACGTTTGGTGCGGGTTAACTCACTGATTCGAATGCGATCTTTGGTTTATACGCGGGATCGATGCCGCAAGAACAAATAGCCATGTGCTACTAAATGGCACAGCGGCGGTCTGTTTCTGTGCAAACAAGTAGCGGGTGTGCGACAAAAGATGACCCGCGCCGAGGCGGTCTTTCTGGAGCGCTTCCAGCAGTTGCTCATGACGGCGGACGTGGCGGGAAGGCTTCAGCGTTTACTCAGCCCCAAGGTCCGACATTCAATCCTTGCTGAATTTGGGTATGGCCATACGGCTACCCGCCTTGACTTCGCGCAACGCCTGACAAAACTGATCGAAGGCCATCTTAAATTGCCTGAACAGATGAGCGGGCACTTCAAGTTAGCGGTCATGGATGCCAATTGCCTGGGCGCGCCCCGCTGCAGGCAAGCGTTGAGCGTTTAAGGCCCGCCTATGAGTCAGCACTCATGAAGTGGGTCGGCCAGTTGGGCCATCAGCCCGGCGGCCTGTTGCGCGAGGGTGCGCTCACTGCAATTTTGCCCATGCTGAACAGCCTACCCACAGGGCTGAGCCCGAAGGTTGATAACAGTCAGCGTCGGCTTATCACAAAGACCAGCGCCGATGCGGTCATACAAAGGATCGTCTGGAAGGCTGTTCGGCCGATCAACCCTAGCGCCATGCTCAAGTCCTTTGAGCGTATGTGGGCAAAGTGCGACATCACCCTCCACGCAGTTCACGCGACGCACTGGACCATTGCCCGTAAGCATTTGGCAGTCACAGCGCCGCGGCGGCGGGCAAGGCAATACGGGTGCGCCGCTCATTCAGGGCAAATACCGTCATCGCCAGCGCCGCAATCGCGCCGGGGATCGCAAAGACCATGAAATTCAGTTGCAGAGGCAGTTCGATCGCCATCAGCGCGCCGCCCAACAGCGGGCCGACAATCGCGCCATTGCGACCGATGCCGGACGCCCAGCCCAGGCCCGTGGCGCGAATCGACAAGCCATAGAGCTGCGCAGCCCCCGCGTACAGCAGGATCTGCGTACCAATGGTGGTGGCACCCGCGACGAAGATCAGCAGGTACAGGACCGGCATCGGGCTATTGATGCCCAGCAGGCTGATCGAGACCATGGCCGCGGCGAAGAAGCAGATCACCACTTTCATCAGGTTCAGGCGGTCGCCCAACCGGCCGCCGAGCAGCGCCCCGGCCATGCCGCCCAGGTTCAGCGCGATCAGGAACGACAGGCTCGACCCCAGGCTGTAACCGGCACCGGCCATCAGCTTGGGCAGCCACGAACTCAATGCGTAGACCATCAGCAGGCAGCAGAAAAACGCGACCCAGATCATCGCCGTACGCACCGCCAGGCCATGCCGGAACAGCTCCACCACCGAGGCGCCTGTACCTTTGCTGTCGGCGATCACCAGCGCATCGTCGACCTCGATCCTGGTGCCTGGCGACAACCGATTAAGCAGCGCGCGAGCCTTGTCTTGCCGGCCCTGGCGGATCAGGAAGCCGATGGATTCAGGCAGCCCGTACACAATCAGTGGCAACAGCAGCAGCGGAATCACCGCCACAAAAAACATCGACTGCCAACCATAGGCCGGCAGCATGAAAATCCCAACGCTGGCGGCGAGCGTGCCGCCCAGGGAGTAGCCGCTGAACATGAAGGCCATCAAGGTGCTGCGGAATTTCTTCGGCGCGTATTCGTTGATCAGCGCCGCCGCGTTGGGCATCAACCCGCCGCAGCCGAGCCCGGCGATAAAACGGCAGAGACCGAACTCGGTTGGGCTGCTGGCAACACCATTGACGACGGTGGCCAGACTGAACAGGGTGAAACAGAACACGATGCCTTTCTTGCGCCCGAAACGGTCCGCCAGGGTGCCGAAAATCAGCGCACCGAACATCATGCCGAACAGCGCATAGCTGCCCAGCGCGCCAGCCTGCAACGGCGTCAGCCCCCACTCGCGCATGATTGACGGCAGGACTACGCCGTAGATAAACAAGTCGTAGCCGTCAAAGATCAACAGCAAGGCACACAGGCTCACAATCAACCCGTGGAAGCGGTTGAACGGGGCATTATCGATAATCGAATGGACATCATGGCTACGCATGGCAGTGCTCTCTTTATTGTTGTTGTGAGTCAGTGTCAGCTGCTGGAAAACGCCTTAGCCGAGGTCGCCGCCGCCCACCGGCAAGGTCACGCCGGTGATATAGGAGGCCTCGTCGCACGCCAGGAACAGAATCGCGCCAGCTTGTTCGTCGATGCTGCCGTAGCGTTTCATCGGGCTGCTGTCGAGGGTCTGGTCGACGATCTGCTGGTACCACACCCGCTCCTGCTCGCTCTGCGGCTGGCTGTTGCGCGGAATGCGCCGTGGTGGCGCCTCGGTGCCGCCGGGCGCGGTGGCGTTGACGCGAATCCCGCTGCCGGCAGTCTCCAGGGCCAGACAGGCCGTCAAGGCATTCACGCCGCCCTTGGCCGCGCCATACGGCACGCGATTGACGCCACGCGTCGCCACGGAAGACACGTTGACGATGGCGCCTGCGCCCTGCTCCAGCATGTAGGGCAGCACGCAATGGCAGCACCACAACGTAGGGAACAGCGAGCGGCGCACTTCGGCCTCGATTTCAGCCTCGGCGTAATGCTCGAAAGGCTTGGCCCAGATGGTCCCGCCGACGTTATTGACCAGCACGTCGATGCGCCCGAAACGCGCCGTGGCGGCGGCCATCACCCGCGCGCACTCGCTGTAGTGTTCCAGGTCGGCGGTCAGCAGCAGCGCTCGCTCATGCGGCAATTCATGCACCAGCTCGGAGCGATCCACCGCGACCAGCCAGGCGCCCTCCTCCAGCAAACGCTCGGCGACCCGTCGGCCGATCCCTTGGGCAGCGCCGGTGACCAGCGCGACCTTGTTGTTAAACCGTTGAGTCATGCGGCAGTCCTCAGGCGGCATCGCACGTGGCGACGGCGTTAGCGGTGAATTTCTCGTAATGGAAGCTGGCCGGGGTCACGCCCTGCTGCTTGAAGTGCTCGCGCACCGCATCGACCATCGGCGGCGGGCCGCACAGGTACACGTCGACATCGCCGCCATTAAGGGCTTCGTCGGCCATGTGCTGGGTCACATAGCCCTGGCGCGGGTGAGTGGTGTGCGGATCCGCCACGCAGGTCACCAGGTTGAAGTCGGGCAAACGCGCGGTAATCGCCTGCAACGCCTCGACCATCACCAGGTCCTGGTCCCGCGTTACGCCATAGATCAACCGGATCGGCCGGGTCTCCTGGCGCTGCGCGAGCACTTCAAGCATCGACAGGAACGGCGCTAGGCCGGTACCACCGGCCAGTAACAGCAGCGGCCGCGCCACCTCACGCAGGTAGAAACTGCCCAGTGGGCCAGTGATCGCCACGCTGTCGCCCGGCCGGGCGCGCTCGAGCCAACTGCTCATCAACCCGCCGGGCACGTGTTTGATCAGGAAGCTGGCGCGCGTGTCGCCCGGGCGACTGCTGAAGGAGTAAGCGCGTGTCTGCCCACTGTCGGGCACGCTGATATTCACGTACTGGCCGGGCAGGAATACCGGCGCCTGGTCCAGCGCGAAACTCACCTCCAGCGCGGCATCGGCATGTCGGGTGATGCCGGCCAGCGTCGCGGCAAAGTGCGTGGTGCCAGTCTTGCAGGCGCTGGACGGCACCGGCACGGCGATCACGCAGTCGGACTGCGGCACCATCTGGCAGGTCAGTACCTGGCGCGCCTGCGCTTCGTCGGCGCTCAGGGCATCGTCGATATAGTCGTCGCCCAAGTCGTAGGTGCCGGTTTCACAGCGGCATTTGCAGGTGCCGCAGACACCGTCCGAGCAGTCCATGGGCAGGTTGATGCGTTGGCGGAAGGCGGCATCGAGCACCTTTTCCCCCACCTTGCAGTCGATGAAGCGGGTCACCCCATCCTCGAAGTTCAGGGCAATGGCATACGTCATGGCGGTGTCCTCAGATGTGGTAGATGTCGATGACCTGGTGGATGTAGTCGTTTTTCAGCACCACCTTCTTGCGCGTGATCAGCGGCTGTTCGGCACCGATGTCGAGGCGATAGAAGGAGGTACCGAAATAACTGTCGGTGGTTTTGTAGCGATGGCTGAGGGTGTGCCAGTTGAAACGCAGGTCCACCTGCGCGCCGTCGGCGGCCAGCACTTCGAGGTTGCACAGCATGTGCACAGTGCGCGGCTCGGGCGTGCTGGCGCTGGAGCGCTCGGTCTTGATGCGGAAGATGCGGTCTTCCAGGCCGTCACGGTTGGGGTAGTAGATCAGCGAGATTTCGCGCTGCGGGTCTTCGGTGAGGGTGTCGTGATCGTCCCAGGCGGGCATCCAGAACTCGGCCTTGGGCGAATAGCAGGCCAGCCAGTCATCCCATTGGCGGTCGTCGAGCAGGCGCGCTTCACGGTAGAGAAAATCCAGCAGGTGGTCACGGGCAAGGCTCATGGCTGCACCTCGCGGTCGCTGGCAATCAGCCCTTGCTGCTCGCGCTCGATCGCACGCTGCAGGCTTTGGGCCCAGTGCGCATGCTGGCGCACAAACAAGCCCTCGTCCTCGGTCTTGACCCCGCTGAGCTGCGGTTGCATGCCCATGGCCAAGGCATTGTCGTCCGCGCCTTCGACCCACTGCCTGGCGCCACGGCTCAAGTCATTCCACAGGGTGCTCGCGCCCTGGTAACCGGTCTGGCAGGCGCGGAATTCCTCAAGGTCGTCCGGGGTGCCCATGCCGCTGACGTTGAAGAAGTCTTCGTACTGGCGAATCCGCGTGGCGCGCTCCTGGGCGCTTTCGCCGATGGGCGCCATGCAATAGATGGTCACTTCGGTTTTATCCACGGCGAGGGGGCGCACCACGCGGATCTGGGTCGAGAACTGGTCCATCAGGTACACATTGGGGTAGAGGCAGAGGTTGCGGGTCTGGTCGACGATAAAGTCGGCGCGCGCCTGGCCCAGGCGTTCGGCCAAGGCCTCGCGGTGAGCGTGCACCGGGCGCACTTCGGGGTTGAGCAGGCGCGTCCACAGCAGGATATGCCCGTGGTCGAAGGCGTAGACGCCGCCCAGGCTTTTCGACCAGCCATTGGCGTCGACGGTGCGCGTGCCTTCGGCTTCGTAGTTGCGCCGACCCATGGTCGCCGAGTAGTTCCAGTGCACGGAGCTGACGTGGTAACCGTCGGCGCCGTTTTCGATTTGCAGCTTCCAGTTGCCGTCATAGACATAGGATGAGCTGCCGCGCAGCACCTCCAGGCCCAAAGGCGCCTGGTCGACCATCTGGTCGATGATCACGCGGGTTTCGCCCAGATAATCGCAGAGTTCGGGCACCGCATCGCTGAGGCTGCCGAACAGGAAACCGCGGTAGTTTTCAAAGCGCGCCAGGCGCTTGAGGTCATGGGAGCCGTCGCAGTCGAAGCTGTCCGGGTAGGCGCCGGTCTTCGCGTCCTTTACCTTGAGCAGCTTGCCGGCGTTGCTGAACGTCCAGCCATGGAAGGGGCAAGTGAATGAGCCCTTGTTGCCTTGTTTACGCCGGCACAACATGGCGCCGCGATGCGCGCAGGCGTTGACCAGGCCATGCAGCACGGCGTGTTTGTCACGGGTGATGACCACCGGCTGGCGGCCGATCCAGGTGGTGAAGTAATCGTTGATCTGCGGCACCTGGCTTTCATGGGCCAGGTAGATCCAGCCGCCTTCGAAGAGGTGTTTCATCTCCAGGGCAAACAGGTCGGGGTCGGTAAAGATGTCGCGGCGGCAGCGGAACACCCCAGTGGCGGGGTCTTCCTGTACGGACTCGCGCAATTGGCAGGCGAGTCGGTCGAGTGTACTGATCATGGGGCGGGCCCTCCGTTGTTCTTGTATCAGGCGCCCTCACCGTACGTGTTCGCCCTGCGCGTCAATATCCGCTGCCTGCACATCGCTATCCGCCAGGCGCACGTCGCTTAACGATGGCGTTTCCAGGTCTGCGACGGCAGTTCGCCGAAGCGTTTGCGATAGGCCTCGGAAAACCGCCCCAAGTGCATGAAGCCATGATCCAAAGCCACCTCGGTCACGCTGCGCGTGCTGCTCAGTTGCAAGCGTGCGTGCACCCGTTCGAGCTTGCAGCGGCGTACATACTCGCGCGGCGACAACCCCACCTGGCGCGCAAACAGGCTGTACAGCGAACGTTCGCTGACGTTGGCCACGGCCATCAACTGCTCGACGCTGATGTCATCGCCCAGGTGCTGCTGGATAAATTCGCGCACCGCTTCAAACCCACCGCCATGGGCAGCCTGGGGGATCACCCGCGACACATTACTGCCCAGCAATGCCAGCAGCTTGTTGGCCACGATGCGTTCGTACAGGCCCTGCGTGTGGGGCTCGGCAGCGTTTTCCGCCTCATGGCAGATCAGCCCGAGCAACGGCAGGAAGCCGCCCATTTCACTGAGCGCGTGGCGCGCCGTCGCGAAGCGGATGCCCACCTGCGGCAGGCTCCAGTGCTGCTCCAGGCAGGCGTTTTCCAGCAGGCGCACCGGCAGTTTGATGATGAATTTCTCGCAGTCGGCGGAATAGGTCAGGTCGACCGGATCGTCCGGGTTGATCAGCAGGATTTCCCCCGGCCCGAACACGTCATCCTCGCCACGCGAACTGGAGCGGCAATGCCCGCGCAACAGGATCTGCAGGTGATAGATGGTCTCCAGCGCCACCGATGTGACCCGTACCGGTGCGCCGTAGCTGATGCGGCACAGGTCCAGGCTGGCGAAGGTGCGATGGCTGATACTCGCCCGGGGCCGGCCCTTGGGAGGCAGGCGAATGCAGTGGCTGCCCACGTGCTGGTTGACGTAGTCCGACACCGCGTAGGCATCGGCGCCCCGGAAAATCTGGCTGCGCTCACTCAATAGCACGGTCATGGTTGCGACTCTTTTATCGTTATTGGGCTCAGGCTGACGCCTGGGTACGGGGGCGTCCAATATGGAAAAAGTCTGAAGGGATACCCTGGAGGTATTGTCAGGCGTTCTGCGCCAGGCTTTCAGCGGCGCATCGGGGTGCACAGGGCTTGAGGTGGGCATGGCGTGCTAAAACTTTGAAACAATACCCTTGGCCGGATTGGGCGGGGACCTAGCGATACCCCCGCGCCTGAACATCGAACAACTCGGCATAGCGCCCACCCGCCGCCATCAGCTGGTGATGGCTGCCCTCCTCAAGGATTCGCCCGCCGTCCAGCACGATGATGTGGTCGGCATTGCGCACGCTGGAGAATCGATGGGAAATCAACAACGTCATGCGGCCCTTGGCGTGTTCGCGAAAGTGCTCGAACACCGCCGCCTCGGCGCCGGCGTCCAGCGCGGCCGTCGGCTCGTCAAGAATCAGCAGATCCGCCTCCTGGCGCATATACGCGCGTGACAAGGCGACTTTCTGCCATTGCCCACCCGACAACTCCTGGCCGCCGAGCCAGCGCCCTAACGGTGTGCCGTAGGCCTTGCTCAGGCGTTCGATGAACTCGGCGGCCACCCCCTGGGTGGCGGCCGTGCGCCAGCGCGCCTCGTCGTTCAGCGCATCGACGTCACCCACGCCAAGGTTCTCGCCGACGGTCATCTGGTAGCGGATGTAATCCTGGAAAATCACCCCAATGCGCTGGCGCAGTGTCTGTTCATCCCAGTCTTGCAAGTCGCTGCCATCCAGCAGAATGCGCCCCTCGTGTGGGGTATACAGGCGCGTGAGCAGTTTGATCAGGCTGGTTTTGCCCGAGCCATTCTCGCCCACCAGGGCAAGGCTTTGCCCCGGCGCCAAGTGCAGGTTGATGTCCGTCAATGCCGGCCGCTCAGCGCCGGGGTAACTGAACCCCACGTGCTCGCAGCGCAGACCGTCGCCGGGACGCGCGCCCTGGGTAAGCCGGCCACTCGGCACGACCACGGGGGTTAGCAGGTACTCATAAAGGTCCGACAGAAACAGACTGTCGTCATACAGGCCGGCAATTGCGCTGAGGCTGGCGGTGATCGCGCTTTGCCCCTGCTTGAACAGCACGATGTACATGGTCATCTGTCCCAGGCTGGTCTGGCCGCGCACGGTGTCCAGCACCACCCAGGCGTAAGCCACATAAAACGCCGCGGTGCCCAGCAGGCCCAGGGCAAAGCCCCAGGCATCGCGACGCACCGTCAACTGGCGGTCCTCGGTGTACAAGCGCCGAGCGTTATCGCGGTAGCGCTGGAGGAACAGCGGCGCCAGGCCGAACAGCTTGACCTCTTTGGCATGGGTCTCGTGGGACAGCAGCGATTCCAGGTAATTCTGCTGACGGGTCTCGGGCGCGCGCCGGTGAAACAGGCGAAATGCATTGCCCGAGAAATGCGTCTCGGCGAAGAACACCGGTAAGGCGCCGACCACCAGAATCACCAGCGCCCACGGCGAAAAGTGCACTAACAGCACGGCAAAGCTGATCAGCGCGATCAGGTTCTGCACCAACCCCAGGCCCTTGGTTACCAGGCTCAGCGGCCGTGTCGACGCGCCCTGGCGCACGCGCACCAGCTTGTCGTGAAACTCGGCGTCTTCAAATTGCAGGAGTGAGAGGGTCTGGGCTTTCTCCAGAATCATCAGGTTGACCTTCACCCCCAACTGCACCCGCAGCAACGATTGCTGCATTGACAATGCACGCTGGGCGGCGGCCAGCAGCGCCAACACGCCCGCCTCGGCCAGCACGTACTGCATCACTGGCCACACGGGCGCCTGGCTGCCGGCTGCATGAATCTGCATCGCGTGCACCACGCCATCGACAATACGCTGGCCGATCCAGGCAGCCAGCGCAGGCAACAGACCGGCAATGATGGTGGCCAACAGCAAGCCTATAAATAAGGGACGCGACGTCCCCCACACCAACTTCAGTGCCCTGCGCGCCTGGCTGGAAAACGCGCTCAATCGATTGAACAGCACCATGAATGGCATGGACTCCGTGTGGGGGCTGGGGTGAAACGGGTGGATTATGGCAGGCGATGGTGTTGCGCACATCCAACGGCGCGCGCGACGCCGAAGCGCCCAGCTAGTTGCGCCTGCCCACCGCCTTGTAACGCCCGTGGAGAGGATTGCTGAGGGTAGGACACTTCGGGCGCTTCAGGCTTCTTTGATCACGCGCATAGTGGCGGCGTTAGGGGCGTAAATGGGGACTAACGCCATTTTTTCGCCTGACGCTACCGCTCTAGAGCCCCGTCACAATGTTCTCGGCGACGCGGACAGCCTCTGAGCCGCCGGCGTCGGTCAAGCCCCGCCGACGCTCAACCGCTCCCACAAAAAGCGGTAGACCAACGCTTTCATGTACGCACTCTGCGCGTTATCCGCCGCCCCCCCATGGCCGCCTTCGATGTTCTCGTAATAGGTGACGTCCTGGTTGGCCTCGATCATCCTGGCCGCCAACTTGCGGGCGTGGGCCGGGTGTACGCGGTCATCACGGGTCGAGGTGGTGAACAACACTGGCGGGTAGGTCTGCGCCGGGTCGAACAGGTGGTAAGGCGAAAACGTCTGGATGTAGGCCCACTCTTCGGGTACGTCCGGGTTGCCGTATTCTTCCATCCACGAAGCCCCGGCCAGTAAGTGGTGATAGCGCTGCATATCGAGCAACGGCACCTGCACGACTACGGCGCCTAACAGTTCAGGGTACTGGGTCAGCATGTTGCCGACCAACAGGCCGCCATTGCTGCCACCTTGCACGCCCAAGTGCCGGGGCGCGGTGACTTTTCGGCTGATCAGGTCTTGCGCCACTGCGGCAAAATCTTCGTAGGCACGCGCGCGATTGTGCTTGAGTGCGGCCTGGTGCCAGCGCGGCCCGTATTCGCCACCGCCGCGAATGTTGGCGACGGCATACACCCCGCCTTTGGCAAGCCAGGCGCGGCCCAGCCCGCCGGAATATTCCGGGCACAGCGAATACTCGAAACCGCCGTAGCCATACAGCAAGGTTGGCGCACTGCCGTCGTACTGCAACCCTTGCTCATGCACCAGGAAATACGGCACACGGGTGCCATCCCTCGACACTGCAAAATGCTGCTGCACAACATGGCGACTTGCATCGAAGAACGCCGGCATGGCTTTCAGCGCATGCGGTTCAGCGCCGATTTCAGCCAGTGAAAGCGTGACCGGCGTGAGGTAGTCCCGGGTAACCAGCCAGACCGCGTCACTGTCATCGCTGTCGACCGCACTCACGTCCACCGTCGCCATCGGCGGCGCGCCGATAAATGCGCTGCGCGTCCATCCTTCATTGCTGGGCGTCAACACGCTGAGACGATTCCTGACGTCATCCAGAATGTTCAGCACCAAGTGATTGCGCGTCCAGTCCATGTCCGCCAGCGAGGTGCTGTCAGACGGCGCAAACAACACGTCGAAATCGCGCCCGCCGGCCATGAACTGTTCAAACTTGATCGCCAATAACGAGCCGGCGACATAGCCGTCACCCACTGGCCAGTCGTCCCGTAATTTCAGCAGCAGCCAGTCTTTGTGCACTGACTTTTCGGCTGAGTCAGGCGCGTCGATTTTGCGCAGTTTGCCGTCGTCGGCCCGCAGGTATAGCTCATCGTTGTAGAACGCCAGCGTACGGCTGACAAAATCACGCGCGTAGCCCGGCGTACTGTCGTGCATCGCCGCAATATACATATCGTCGTGCTGACCTTCGTACACAACAGTGGCCGCGCTCAACGGCGTTCCGCGCTGCCACTGTTTGACGATGCGCGGGTAGCCCGAGCGCGTCATGCTGGCCGCACCGAAATCAGTGAACACATACACGCTGTCCTGGTCGATCCAGCCCATTCCGCCCTTGGATTCCGGCAGTTGGAAGCCGTCTTCAACCCAGGTTTTGCCGACCAGATCAAATTCGCGCGTGACGCTGGCATCCGCCCCGCCACGGGACAGTTCAATCAGGCAGCGCTGATAGGTCGATTGCGAATGGCCCGGTCGCAGGCAGTTGGCGCCATGCCATACCCAGTTCTCGCCCTCAAGGGTGTTCAACGCGTCGATGTCCAGCACAGTTTCCCAGGCGGGTTGGACCTTGCGGTACTCCTCCAGCGTGGTGCGACGCCACAGTCCACGTGGGTGGGCGGCGTCAATCCAGAAGTTGTAATAGTGCGTGCCGATTTTTTCCACGAAAGGGATATTGCTGTCGCTATCGAGCACCGCCAGAAGCTCGGCTTGCAGCGCCTTGAAGCTGTCCGATTGCGCGAGGCGTGTATCGGTCTTCTGGTTTTGCGCCCGTACCCAGTCCAGCGCCCTGGCACTGTCGACCTCTTCAAGCCATTGGTACGGATCGTGGAAGGTGGTGGGTTCTGTTGGGAGGTTTGACATGATCGAATCCTGTCGAAAGCGGTACTGAAAAATTACCCGTGAGCGTTCACGGTTTGCCCTTGCGGCGCGTAGAAGTCGGCCATGTAATCGACAAACGCCCTGACGTTGGGCGCCAGATACCTTGATTGCGGATAGAGCGCGAAGTAATGCCGTTGGCCCAGCGAATAGTTGGGCAGAATGGAGACGAGTTGCCCTTGCGCAAAATTAGCGCGCACGGTGGCCTGGGTAAAACACGCAATGCCGGCGCCGGCCAGTGCAGCGGCGTGCAAGGCGCTGAGGGTATTGGTGTTGAACTGCCCCGTTGGCGTGACCTTGACCGGCGCACCACGCGGCGGGCACAGCTCCCAGTCGGATGAGGCGCCGATAAACGCCAGCAAGCGATGGCCGTCGAGTTCCTGGGCCGTGCGTGGCAAACCGTGGCTGTTTACATAGGCGGGCGACGCCACCAGGACCAACTTTGAAACCGTCAGGGTGCGTGCGACCAGCGTGGTGTCAGCCAGTCCACTGGCGATACGGATAGCCACGTCGAACCCTTCGGCGACCAGGTCGACGAACTGATCGTCGCAGCACAGCTCAAGTTCGATATCGGGGTAGCGCTTCTGGAAACCCGGCAGCCAGTGCGGCAAGTCCAGCGTGCCGACCACCAGCGGCACGCTGACCCGCAACAGGCCTTTGGGTTGCTGGTGCCCCTGCGCCATGGCCAGGGCGGCCGCATCAAGGCGATCGAGAATATCGACGCACGCTGCGAAGTAGTGCTCACCGGGGCTGGTCAGGCTGAAACGCCGGGTGTTGCGGTTGATCAACTGAACGCCCAGCGCCACTTCCAGTTGCTGCAATTGCCGGGAAATCGTCGAGTGGGTGGTGTCGAGCCGCTCTGCCGCCGCAGAGAAGCCCTTGGCCTCGACGATGCACCGAAAGGCGCGCATGGCAGATAACTGGTTCATGAAGCGAGTGTGACTCCAGGCGAGCAGTCCGGTGGATCAGTGCACGGGCAAGGCGACGATTTGCGCAGTGCTCAGCACCGAACCGAAGGTGTCTTCGATTTCCGCCAGCGCCGCATTGTGCAACGCGTCCTTGGACACCGAATCCCCATTGGCGCGAGTGATTGCGCGGGTGGCAGTGGCATCGGATGCTACCACAACGTCGTAGCCCAACGGCACCGCGTCACGCGCAGCACCGGCGACACAGGCGTGGGTCATCAGCCCGGAAATGATCAGCGTCTTGATTCCGGCTTGCTTCAACTGGGCGTCGATATCGCTGCTGGCGAACACACTCACGGTGGTTTTTTGAATGACTTTGTCCTGTGCACGCGGCTGCATCAACGGGTGGAAGTTCACCGTTTTACCGCCCTTGGCAAACACCGCTGCGCCCTCCGCAGCCAAGTGCTGCACGTGGATCACCGGAATATGTTGCTTGTCGGCAAACGCAATCAAGCGCTGGGTGTTGGCCAGCGCTGTCATGCCATCCGGGATCGGCATGCGGCCCGTGAAGTATTCGTTCTGGAAGTCGATCACCAGCAACGCGGTGGTTTTCGGGTCCAACTGGTCGGTCGGCTTGGCACCGAACATGGCACGGATGGTCGGCTGCGCATTGGCCGGGGCATCGGCGGCGACGGCAGATTGTCCGAGGCTCATCAGCAGGCCAAGGCCGGCGATGACGGATTTAATCACGTGCGGCACGCTGACAGCGTTTGCGGCGCGCAGGGTCGTTTGAGCAGCAGTGATGGCATGGGACATGAGCGGGTTTCCTTAAGCAGTCGTCGGGTTGACGAGGCCAGCTTAAGCAGGCCCTGCTGTTTGATCCACGCACATAAGCAAACAATACCTGTGCTGTTTATGCACAGATACGAAGTCACGCGAACGTTTAATCAAGCGCGCCCAGCCCCGTCACCAGCGCATCAACTACCGTGCGGACCTTGGGCTGCGCTTGACGACCTTTAACCCAGGCCACAACGCCACGCGCTGACGCGCCCGTCAAACCCGCCATAGGCGATGCACCGACGCGGCTCAAGGTCGCGCCCAGCGGTGAGCTGCAGTGGCGAGCCAAGGCGGGTTCGGTTGGGCCTCATGCTGTGCGCAGGGCTGCTGGCAACGCAGCCGGCGCATTACATGTTCGGCATGCTGGTGCTGTTTATCATCGGCGGTGGACGCCTGTATTGACTGGGCGTTTCGATTTCGGCTGCGGTCACCGTCAAAGCGTCGGAATAAGCGCGTTGGGATGGATCAATGGGTCGAGCGGTTTGAATGCCATTGGCCGGCGACAGCACGACGATGGCCGTGTTCCTTGCACGCTGCGCAATAGACCTTTGTCATCAAGCCCATTGATAGCTGCCTAACGAAACCCGCATCCTAGAGGGCTAATCTCGCGCTTATATCATTCCGAATGATAGTTACCTTTGCTTCATTCGATTCGTGACATAGCACCTCGCCGCGCATGATCCGCCCATCTCAAATACATTGGCGGATGCACTCCATGGAACAGTCACTCAAACATTTGCGCTTCCCCCTGGCGATTTTGGCCGTGGTGGTCATGAGCGCGTGCGGCAAAACTCCGGAACAAGCGGCCGCCATGCCCCCTGCGAAAATCAGCGTGGCCAAGGTGCTCGAACAACCGGTCAACGAGTGGGATGAATTCACCGGTCGCCTGGAAGCGCCGGAAACCGTGCAGATTCGTCCGCGGGTGTCCGGCCAGATCGACCAGATTGCTTTCATCGAGGGCGCCCTGGTGAAGAAAGGCGACTTGCTGTTCCAGATCGACCCGCGTCCGTTCCAGGCTGAAGTGCGCCGTCTCGAAGCCCAGCTTGCCCAAACCAAAGCCGCCGCGACCCGTAGCGATAATGAAGCGCAACGGGGCGAACGCCTGCGTCAGAGCAACGCGATTTCCGCCGAACTGGCCGACTCGCGCACCACCGCTGCCCAGGAAGCCCGCGCGGCTGTCGCCGGGATTCAGGCGCAGTTGGACCTCGCCAAGCTGAACCTGAGTTTCACCCGCGTAACCGCGCCGATCAGCGGCCGCGTCAGCCGTGCCGAAATCACCGCCGGCAACCTGGTGACCGCCGACACCACGCCGCTGACCAGCGTCGTGTCCACCGACAAGGTCTACGCCTACTTCGACGCCGACGAGCGCGTGTACCTCAAGTACACCGAACTGGCCCGCGAAGGCCGCCGTGGCGCGACCACACCAGTGTACCTGGGCCTGTCGAATGAAACCGGCAACCCGCACCTGGGCCAGATGAACTTCGTCGACAACCAAGTCAACCCGGCCACCGGCACCATCCGTGGCCGCGCCGTGTTCGATAACAGCAAGGGCGAATACACCCCTGGCCTGTATGCCCGCTTGAAGCTGGTCGGCAGCGGGACCTACTCCGCGGTGTTGATCAATGACGAAGCGGTCGGCACCGACCTGGGCAAGAAGTTCGTGCTGGTGATGGACGGCGACAAACCGGCTTATCGCTCGGTGGAACTGGGGCCGAAGATCGAAGGCCTGCGCATCGTGCGCAGCGGTTTGAACAAGGACGACACCATCGTCGTGAAGGGCCTGCAGCGCATTCGCCCGGGTTCGCCGGTTGCACCGGAAACGATCCCGATGGCCAGCAAGGAAACCCTCGCCGCCTTGGCACAACAACGACAAGCGCTTGAAGCCAGCAACCTGGAGCAAGTGGCGCCGAATAAAGCCGCGCCCAAGCTCGCAGCCGTCGCGACTCCACGCGGTTAAGGGATACAACTCAAGATGAATTTTTCCAAGTTCTTCATTTCACGGCCGATCTTCGCAGCGGTGCTGTCGCTGTTGATCCTGATCGCGGGTGCAATCTCGCTGTTCCAACTGCCGATCAGCGAATACCCGGAAGTCGTGCCGCCGACCGTCGTGGTCCGCGCCAACTTCCCGGGTGCCAACCCCAAAGTCATCGGTGAAACCGTGGCCGCGCCCCTGGAGCAAGCCATCACCGGCGTCGAGAACATGCTGTACATGTCCTCGCAGTCCACCGCCGACGGCAAGCTGACCCTGACCATCACCTTCGCCCTGGGCACCGACCTGGACAACGCGCAGGTGCAGGTGCAAAACCGAGTGACGCGGACTCAGCCGAAACTGCCTGAGGAAGTCACGCGCATCGGCATCACCGTGGACAAGGCCTCCCCCGACCTGACCATGGTGGTGCACTTGACCTCACCGGATCAGCGTTACGACATGCTCTACCTGTCCAACTACGCCTTGCTCAATGTGAAGGATGAGCTGGCACGCCTGGGCGGCGTGGGTGATGTGCAGCTGTTCGGCATGGGCGACTACTCCCTGCGTGTATGGCTGGACCCGAACAAGACCGCGTCGCGCAACCTGACCGCCACTGATGTAGTCAATGCGATCCGCGAGCAAAACCGCCAAGTGGCCGCCGGTGCCCTCGGTGCGCAGCCTGCGCCGAATGCCACCAGCTTCCAGTTGTCGGTGAACACTCAGGGCCGTCTGGTGACGGAGGAAGAGTTCGAGAACATCATTATTCGCGCAGGCGATAACGGTGAAATCACCCGCCTGAAGGACATCGCACGGGTCGAGCTGGGTTCGAGCCAATATGCCCTGCGTTCGTTGCTCAACAACCAGCCGGCGGTGGCGATCCCGATCTTCCAGCGCCCGGGCTCCAACGCCATCGAGATCTCCAACGAAGTGCGCGGCAAGATGGAAGAGCTGAAAAAGAACTTCCCGCAAGGGATGGACTACAGCATCGTCTATGACCCGACCATCTTCGTGCGTGGCTCCATCGAAGCGGTGGTGCACACCCTGTTCGAAGCACTGATCCTGGTGGTGCTGGTGGTGATTCTGTTCCTGCAAACCTGGCGCGCCTCGATCATTCCGTTGGTGGCGGTGCCGGTATCGTTGATCGGTACGTTTGCGGTGATGCACCTGTTTGGCTTCTCGCTTAACGCGCTGTCGCTGTTCGGCCTGGTACTGGCGATCGGTATCGTGGTGGACGACGCCATCGTGGTGGTGGAGAACGTCGAGCGTAATATCGAGTTGGGGCTGCAACCCTTCCAGGCCACTGAAAAGGCCATGAGCGAAGTGACCGGCCCGATCATCGCCACGGCGTTGGTGCTGTGTGCGGTGTTCATTCCGGCGGCCTTTATCAGCGGCTTGACCGGGCAGTTCTATAAGCAGTTCGCGTTGACCATCGCGATATCGACAGTGATTTCCGCTTTCAACTCGCTGACCTTGTCCCCAGCCCTCGCCGCCGTGTTGCTGCGCGGTCATGATGCGCCGAAGGATCGCTTCTCCAAGGTGCTCGACAAGATCTTCGGCGGCTGGTTGTTCCGTCCCTTCAACCGCTTCTTCGTCAAGGCCAGCCATGGCTACGTCGGCACCGTACGCCGGGTTATTCGTGGCAGCGGTATCGCCTTGTTCCTGTATGCCGGGTTGATGGTGCTGACCTGGTTCGGTTTTGCCCACACCCCCACCGGCTTCGTACCGGCCCAGGACAAGCAATACCTGGTGGCCTTCGCGCAATTGCCGGACGCTGCGAGCCTGGACCGCACTGAAGAGGTGATCAAGCGCATGTCCGACATTGCGCTGAAGCAACCGGGTGTCGAAGCCGCAGTAGCGTTCCCGGGCCTGTCGATCAACGGGTTCACCAACAGCCCGAACAGCGGCATCGTGTTCGTGACCTTGAAGCCGTTCGACGAACGTAAAGACCCGAGCATGTCGGCCGGTGCGATTGCCGGTGCACTGAACGGCAAGTACAGCAGCATCGAAGAAGCCTACATGGCAATCTTCCCACCGCCGCCGGTACAGGGCCTGGGCACGATTGGCGGGTTCCGCCTGCAGATCGAAGACCGTGGCAACCTGGGGTATGACGAGCTGTACAAAGAAGTGCAGAACATCATCACCAAGAGCCGTACCACGCCGGAGTTGTTCGGCCTGTTCACCAGCTACACGGTCAACGTGCCCCAGGTCGATGCCGCCATCGACCGCGAAAAGGCCAAGACCCACGGCGTGGCGGTCAGCGACATCTTCGACACCCTGCAGATCTACCTGGGTTCGTTGTATGCCAACGACTTCAACCGCTTCGGCCGGACCTATCAAGTCAACGTGCAGGCTGAGCAGCAGTTCCGCCAGGATGAAGACCAGATCGGCCAGTTGAAAGTGCGCAACAACAAAGGCGAGATGATCCCGCTGGCGACCTTCATCAAGGTCAGCGACACCTCGGGGCCGGACCGTGTGATGCACTACAACGGCTTTATCACCGCCGAAATCAACGGCAACGCCGCACCGGGCTACAGCTCCGGCCAGGCCCAGGCGGCGATTGAAAAGCTGCTGAAAGAGGAACTGCCCAACGGCATGACCTACGAGTGGACCGACCTGACTTATCAGCAAATCCTCTCGGGCAACACTGCACTGTTCGTGTTCCCGCTCTGCGTACTGCTGGCGTTCCTGGTACTCGCGGCCCAATACGAAAGCTGGAGCCTGCCGCTGGCGGTCATCCTGATCGTACCGATGACGCTGCTGTCGGCCATTACCGGGGTGATCATCTCCGGCGGCGACAACAACATCTTTACCCAGATCGGCTTGATCGTACTGGTGGGCCTGGCGTGCAAGAACGCGATTCTGATCGTCGAGTTCGCCAAGGATAAACAGGCCGAGGGGCTCGATCCGCTCGCTGCGGTACTGGAAGCCTGCCGCCTGCGTCTGCGGCCGATCCTGATGACCTCGTTCGCCTTCATCATGGGTGTGGTGCCACTGGTGTTGTCCAGCGGTGCCGGTGCCGAGATGCGTCATGCCATGGGCGTGGCGGTGTTCTCCGGGATGATCGGGGTGACCTTCTTCGGCCTGTTGCTGACACCAGTGTTCTACGTATTGATCCGTCGCTATGTGGAGCGCAGCGAAGCGCGCAAAGCGGCCAAGGCCTTGAAGCTGGAGACACAGCAATGAGTGTGAAAGTCTTTCTGCCGAGCCTGCTGGTAGTGGCGCTGAGCGCCTGTGCCGTCGGCCCGGACTACACCACCGAAAAATTGGAGGCGGCCAATATCACGGCCGCCGCCGACACCAAAAGCTATGACCACGCCCGGTACGAAGGCATCTGGTGGCAGCAGTTCGAGGACCCGACCCTCAACCAACTGGTGACTCAGTCGCTGAGCGGTAACCGCGACCTGCGGGTGGCCTTCGCCCGTCTGCGGGCGGCACGCGCCATCCGTGATGACGTGGCCACCGACATCATGCCGGTCGTTACCTCTCGCGCCAGCAGTGATGTGGGCAAAGGCCAGATCCCGGGCCAGACCACCAAACGGGTCAACAGCGAACGCTACGACCTGGGCCTGGACATGGCCTGGGAAGTCGATTTGTTCGGCCGCATCCGCCGCAACCTCGAAGCCAGCGACGCTGACCAACAGGTGGCGGAAGCCGACCTGTACCAACTGCAAGTCACCATGATCGCCGAATTGGTAGACGCTTACGGCCAACTGCGCGGCGCCCAGCTGCGCGAACGCATCGCCTTGGACAACCTGAAGAACCAGCAGGAATCGCGCACCATCACCGTCAGCCTGCGTGATGCAGGCGTCGGCGACCAGCTCGACGTGGAACGCGCCGATGCGCGCCTGGCGGCAGTTGAAGCCAGCGTGCCGCAACTGCAAGCCGAGCAAGTGCGCGAGCGTAACCGCATCGCCACCCTCCTCGGCCAGCGCCCCGACAAGCTGAGCGTGGACCTGAGCCCGAAAGACCTGCCGGCGATTGCCAAGGCGTTGCCAATCGGTGACCCGGGGCAACTGCTGCAACGTCGCCCGGACATTCTCAGTGCCGAACGCAAACTGGCCGCCGCCACCGCCCGTATCGGCGTAGCCAAGGCGGACCTGTTCCCACGGGTCAGCCTCAGCGGCTTCCTCGGCTTTACCGCCGGGCGCGGTTCGCAGATCGGCTCGGCGGCGGCAAATGCCTGGTCCCTCGGCCCGAGCATCACGTGGGCAGCGTTTGACCTGGGCAGCGTGCGTGCGCGTTTGCGCGGCGCGAATGCCGAGGCCGATGGCGCCCTGGCGACGTATGAGCAGCACGTGTTGCTGGCATTGGAAGAATCGGAAAATGCCTTCAGTGATTACGGCAAACGCCAGCAGCGCCTGGTCTCGCTGATTCGTCAAAGTGAATCCAGCCGCGCCGCCGCCGACCTTGCCGCGATCCGCTATCGCGAAGGCACCGTGGACTTCCTGGTGCTGCTCGACGCGCAACGTGAGCGCCTGGCGGCGGAAGACTCACAGGCCCAGGCCGAAGTGGATTTGTATCGCGGGATTGTCGCGATCTACAAAGCCCTCGGTGGCGGCTGGCAGCCGGACACCGTCGTCGCCAGCAGCCAGTGAGGTAAAGAGCTCCTTTGGTTGGTCGCATCCAGCCAATTTTTTAGCCCTGCGGTCCATTCGGTCGCGGGGCTTTTTTTTGATGTTTGCAATGACCTTCACGGATTGACGGGAGTAAATCACTGACAACCGATGGGAGTGGACTATGCAGTCGTGGGCTGAGACGCCTTAGCCCAGTGAGGAAGAGGAAGCGACTCTCCGATCCACAGGCAGAGACGGTGATGCAAGGACATCACTTGTTCTTCACCACTGGAAACCCATTCCTCGCCGATGACAGCACTCCAGCACGCCTCTAGCATTGGTCGATGGTGCGTGCAAAACAGTGAAAAATCATTTGAACGATCTATTAGTATTCGCAAATATTCCATGCAGTTCCACGCCATTACGCTACGACGCTCTTCGCCCTCGTCACCCAGCAGCAACTGACGCAACCGTTCCTTGTTCTCAACGGTGTAAAGCGCTGAATCGTGACGACGCACTATCTCCAGAAGTGGATTCGGCGCGCTTTGCATTCGGCACAGGCTCATGCCACTGGCGGTTGTAAATAGCGCCAACGCTTCGTCCACCGCTGCACCCACTGTTATATCACTGACGCTCTGAACAAGCTGAGGGAGTGGCGCTTCGCTCCGGTACCGCACGCACTGGTAATACAACTGCGCCCTGTCCACGCAGCGCTGCGCGACACACTCGAGGATGCGCAGCTCGGCACTGCGTAACTCAGAGTCAGCAACACTGGAATGCGTGGTGAACAGGTCCAACATCCGACTGCATATCTGAAGGCTGCTCGCTGCATTTACCAACGCAGCACCTCGCTGTGGTGCAACCAGTTTTTCAAGAAAATGGATGATTGCTAGAGCGTGTTCCTGAGTCTTGTTGTGTTGCGCTTTGAATGTCTGCCCTTTGAGTTCTCTATTGCAAATTGCATACTGATCAAGGGTCATGTTCAAAAAGCGCGAGGCACAAATGTCCAGAGTCGTTTGGCCTCTGAACGCGGCCGCTCGTAGCGCTTCATCCGGCAACGCATCACGATGACTCATGGACCACTGCGTTATTACATCCATAAGTTCACGTTGGGTGAAGCAAGGCACGTGCGTTACCAGGCTCATTTCGTAGTCGATCTGCTCGGACTCTTGAAAGTTGCGCAAGCCTTGCAATTTCTCGATCAGTTGACGCAAGCGATGGAGCGCTGCACTTTCCAGCCCATATCCGGATGCTTCAAAGACCGCCTGGTGCACCGCAAAGGCTTCTGTTTTGCTATCAGGCCCTAAAGAAAGTGCGAGCGCCATCTTGCCTTTGCCCAACAGCCTCTGCTCGACAATTTTTGCGCACGCTGGCACTTCGCGCCTGAGCAGCGTCTGAAGAATAATCGCCTCCCATTTAAGCTCGCCGTCACCGTGACGCACTGCAACATCACGAAGGCACCCCAACTCACGTGCAATGGCACGCACCTTGCGCGGGTTGTCGGGAAACCACTGCGCCGTATTGGTCCTGGCCTGCTCAGGAATGAAGTCGCAACACTCTGCCAAGGCCCGTTCGCTCAGATGCTTACACTGGTGCGCAGATAGCGGTTCCAGTTCAAATGCAAGGTCGACAATCTTGTCAAGGAATGGCTGGCGAGAAGAAGAAAACGCGGTGGAATACTCCTTGAGCGAACACGTAATGATCTCTTTGTCGAACGCCAGCACAAATGCAAAATCCGGCCAGTCGAGATAATCACGCAAGGTCATCAGCGTGCTTGGCAGAATAGCCGGATCGGCTCGATCAAGATCGTCGATAAAAACAATGACTCGGGCGCCACGCTTGGCCAGGACCTCACGCAGACCTTCAAGCTCCTCCAGGGTCAGCTTCAACCGGTCCATCATGGTAGTTGCGACAGTTGCCACGAACGCTGCGCCCATGGAGATAGTCGTGGCGATATCGCCGTCCATCTTGCCCACTACCTGACCGGTTGCGCTGGTGACTGCCGCGGCACTCGACGAAACAGCTGCAAGCTTTCGCCTGCGCTCCGCGGGCCCGTACGGCTTGAGCCCCATGCGTTTTATTTCGACGCTCATCTTGTTACAGAGAGTGCTTATAAAACTGTCAACATCTGCCGCGCGCCCTGCAGATACATGGACGACCACGTCCTCATTGGCCATCGCAATGTTGTGCAGAAAGTTCAACACGCTGGTCTTTCCTGCCCCCCACTCGCCGTACAAACCGATGCGCGTGGAAAACCCGGCAGGCGCTGTCTTGATAGCCCGGTACATCGACTGCGCTACCGGCCAACGGTCGAGATAATCCTCTGACCTAAGCAATCTGGCAGCGTCATGGCCCGGTTGCGAATTCGCAAACTCAACACCCTGTACACGCGTTGATTCCTCTATTTCAGTGACGAGCGTTGGCTCCTCTCTTTCAACCTTTACGCGCGGCTTTTTCCACTTCCTGAGTGTCGATAACATTTACTACTCCTTCCTTGGCACGGTCTTTCGCGTTGAAACGTGCCACTCGCGGCTCTGAAACATCTTCGTTTTAAAGCCCGCCGTCACTTTCCTACGGCATCCTCGTTAAGAATCAAACTCCGATAATGCCCCGGATTAGACCCCGACCATTTCCGAAACGCCTTATAAAACGAGCTGGCATCGGCAAAGCCCAACCGCGCGGCAATCTCGGCAAAACTGATGTGCGGCTCGGCCAGCCAGACAATCGCCAGTTCCTTGCGCACGCTGTCTTTTAGGCCCTGATAGGTCTGGCCCTCATCCGCCAGGCGACGCCGCAGGGTTGACGCCGAGATACACAAGTTGGCCGCCAGGCCCTCGGTTTCCGGCCAGGTATCGGCGGGCATCTGGCGCAGGTCGTGCTTGATGCGCGTAGCCAGGCTATCCGGATCACGGTACTTGACCAGTATGTTGGCCGGCGCGTGTGCGAGAAAACGCTTGAGTTCTTCCGGGCTGCGCTTGATCGGCAGGTCCAGGCAGTCGGCAGAAAAGATCATGCGCGTGCGCGGCCGATCAAACCGCAGGTTGTCGGAGAACATCACACGATAATCGTCACAGAAGTCGGGCTGCTGGCAACGCAGTTCAATGGCCAGGATCGGAATGCGTCGCCCCGCCAGCCAGCAGGCGACGCCGTGGACGATCATCCAATAAGTGAAATAGGTAAACGCACGCTGGGGCGTCAACTCGGGCTCCAGCAGCACAATCTCTGCCAGGCTTTGCTGGCGCACCAGCTCGGCGGGCATCTGCTCAAGCATCAGGGATAGAAACCCCAGGCCGGTTTCCAGGCTCGCGCCCAGGTTGGGCTGCGCCATCGCGGCGCGGCACAGGAACGCGAGGCTGCCGGACTTGAGCTTGCGCGGGTCCATACCAAAAAACTCATCATCCATGCGCCGCGCCAGCAAGCGCCACAAGCGCGCATACGCCGTGGCCGGCACCCGAGCGTCGGGCTGCTGCAGCCATGCCGGGGCGATCCCGACCTTGCTCAACACTTCAACCGTGGCCGCACCGGGGGCGCAACTTTGCAGCAAGGCCTCACGGACCAGATGGATGGAGATGGTGTCTTTTTCCGCCATGGGAGTTGGGCTATTCAACGCTACAAAAGAGGATGAGCATCATAAGGGCGGTTGCGATTCGCCACCACCGTTCAGCCGCAGTTCAGCAAAGGTCAATATTCACTGTTTAGTAATGAGTATCATTATGTTACAAATTAGCATCTTCAACAGTCTTGATACGGTGCCGAATGCTCGTTCCCTTTTTAATCATGCTGCGCGAAGGTATTGAAGCTGCGTTGATCGTTGGCATCATCGCCAGCTACCTGCAACAAACCGGCCGCGGCCAGTGGATGCCCGCCGTGTGGATCGGCGTATTCCTAGCCGCCGCCCTCGCCTTGCTGGTAGGCGGTGGCCTGGAGCTGGTCAGCGCTGAATTCCCGCAAAAACAGCAGGAACTGTTCGAAGGTGTCGTAGGCCTGGTGGCCGTGGGCATCCTCAGCTCCATGGTGTTCTGGATGCGCAAAGTCGCGCGCTCCATCAAGCATTCCCTGCACGAATCCCTGGACCACGCGCTCGCCGGCTCCCGGCATCAGGTAATTGCGCTGATCGCCATGGTGTTTTTCGCCGTGGCGCGCGAAGGCCTGGAGACAGTGTTCTTCCTGCTGGCGGTGTTCCAGCAGAGCGAAGGCCCGGGCGCGCCGATTGGCGCCCTGCTCGGCCTGATCCTGGCGATCATCGTCGGGTTCCTGATCTACAGCGGCAGCATGCGCCTGAACCTTGGCGCTTTTTTCCGCTGGACCGGCCTGTTCATCCTGGTGGTAGCCGCCGGCATCCTGGCTAATTCGGTGCAAGCCCTGCACGAAGCCGGCGTGTGGAACCACCTGCAAACCGTGCTGTTCGACTTCAGTACCGCACTGCCGATGGACAGCCCGCTGGGCTCAGTCCTGGCCGGTATGTTCGGGTACCAGGAGGCGCCGACGGTCAGCACCCTGGGTGCCTATCTGATTTATCTGGTGGTGGCGCTGGTGATGTTCTTCCTGCCCTCGGCGCCCGCCAGGCCTGTCACCAAACCCTCTTCCGTTTCCAGCCAGTAAGGACCGTCTCTTGTCCAACCAAACCCCTCAACCGGCACCGTCTTCCCGCGCCCTGCGCTGGGCGGTGGCCGGCTCAGTGGTGGTGATGATCGCCGCCGGTGCGCTGTTCTACTACGCCTCACAGTTGGCGGCCGCCAAACGGCAGACCAACCACAATGAAATTGCCGTGACCATCCATGGGCATGCCTGCGAACCCAATGAATTGACCGTGCCCGCCGGGCGCGCGAGCTTTCGCATCATCAACCGCTCCGACCGGGCGGTGGAATGGGAAATCCTCGACGGCGTACTGGTGATCGAAGAACGCGAAAATATCGCCCCGGGGTTAAGCCAGATCATCAACGCCAACCTGCAGCCCGGCGACTATGCGATCACGTGCGGCTTGCTGAGCAACCCACGCGGTACGTTGCACGTCACACCGACCGCGGAGTCGGACGCCCAGGCCAAGGCCAAGCCGTCGATGGTGGCCTTTATCGGCCCGCTGTCGGAGTTTCGCGTGTACCTGAGCAGCCAGGGCAGTGCACTGATCAAGGCGGTGACCGCGCTGGAGCAAGCCATTCAGGCCGGCGACCTGGCCCAGGCCCAGGCGCTGTATGTGCCAGCCCGTGAGGCGTATCAGCGACTGGCGCCGGCGTCGCAGCGCCTGGCCGAACTGGATAACGCGATCAACGCCCGCGCCGACTACTTTGAAAAGCGCGAGCAGGACCCCGCCTTCAGCGGCTTCCACCGCCTGGAATACAGCCTGTTCGAGCAGCGCAATCTGGCGGGCCTGGCGCCGGTCGCTCAACGTCTGCTCAGCGACGTCACCGCGCTCAAGCAACAACTGCTGGCCCAGTCGCTGCCACCCGAGCAACTGGTGAGCATTGTGGTGCGCAACCTCAATAGCCTGGCGGATGTTCGTGCCGCCAGCGGTGAAGAGGAACGCTACAGCCATATCGACTTGAATGGCTTTGCCGCCAACCTGCAAGCCGCCCACAAGGTGGTGGAGTTGATGCGCCCGTTGCTGAGCAAATCCGCGCCTGACGTGCTGCCGAAAATCGACAGCGCTCTCGAAGCGTTCGACGCCGAACTCAATGGTTTGAAGACCGATAACGGCTATAGCGCGTATGACAGCGTTACCGCCGATCAGCGCAAGCAGATCGCCGACAAGGCCAAGGCTCTGGCCGTTGCACTCGATGGAATCGACCCCGCCCTTGGCCTTTCCGGCCTGCAGTGAAGACGAGCTAACACATGAGTGATTCAGAACAATTTTCAGCGCAACGCCGCCGTGTCCTGCTGGGCATGGCCGCCACCGGTGCCGCGATTGCCGGTAGCACCCTGACCTGCCCGGCCATGGCGGCCGCCGCCGCCGAACAGGTCACCACCGCACCGCGCAGTGACAAGACCCAGGACCACCAGGACTTTTTCGGCAAGCACCAGAGCGGCATCGTCACACCGCGCCCGGCCTGCGGCATGCTGGTCGCGTTCGACGTACTGGCCAGCGACCGCGAAGACCTCGAGCGCCTGTTCCGCACGTTGAACGAGCGCATCCGCTTCCTGATGACCGGCGGCACCGTGCCGCAAGTCGACCCGAAACTGCCGCCCACCGACTCCGGCATTCTCGGCCCGGTCGTGACACCGGATAACCTGACCATCACCGTCTCCGTCGGCGAGTCGCTCTTCGATGAGCGCTTCGGCCTCAGCGCCGTCAAACCCAAGCGCCTGATCCGCATGGTCGGCTTCCCCAATGACGCGTTAGAACCAGCACAGTGCCACGGCGACCTGAGCCTGCAATTTTCCTCCAACACGCCAGACACCAATATCCACGCCCTGCGCGACATCGTGAAGAACCTGCCGGACCTGCTGCTGGTGCGCTGGAAACAGGAAGGCAGCGTACCGCCACAGGCCCCCGCCAAGCCTGGCGAGCCTGCGCAGAGCGCGCGTAACTTCCTGGGCTTTCGTGACGGTTCGGCCAACCCCAATTCCAACGACAACAAGGCCATGGACCAGATTGTCTGGGTGCAGCCCGGCAACGACGAACCGGCCTGGGCCGCCAATGGCAGCTATCAGGCCGTGCGGATCATCCGCAACTTCGTCGAGCGCTGGGACCGCACACCGTTGCAAGAACAGGAAAGCATCATCGGCCGCGTCAAACCGACGGGCGCGCCGATGGACGGCGACAAAGAAACCCAGGTGCCTGATTACAGCAAGGACCCGGAAGGCAAATTGACCAAGCTCGATGCCCACATCCGCCTGGCCAACCCACGCACCCCGCAGACTCAGGCCAACCTGATCCTGCGTCGGCCGTTCAACTACTCCAACGGCGTCAACAAAAACGGTCAGCTGGACATGGGGCTGTTGTTCATCTGCTACCAGGCTGACCTGGAGAAAGGCTTTATCAGCGTGCAAACCCGGCTCAACGGCGAGCCTCTGGAGGAATACCTCAAGCCGGTCGGCGGCGGGTACTTCTTCACCTTGCCGGGGGTCGTCGGGCCCAAGGATTTCATTGGGCGCACGCTACTCGCTGCAACGCACCCTCAAACCACTGCCAACACTTAAAACAAACTCAGAGCGGATACGTCACATGAAGAAGTCGATTATTGCGTTGTCGTTGTTAATGAGCCTTTCGCCGCTCGCTGCATTCGCCGCGACTGCGCCGCTGGACCTGGTCGGCCCGGTTTCGGACTACAAGATCTACGTCACCGAAGAAATTGGTGAGCTGGTCACCCAGACCAAAGCATTCACCGATGCAATCAACCAAGGCGACCTGGCCACCGCCAAGAAGCTCTACGCGCCAACCCGCGTGCACTATGAGTCCATCGAGCCGATTGCCGAGCTGTTCAGCGACCTCGACGCCTCAATCGACTCGCGCGTCGATGACCACGAAAAAGGCGTGACCGCCGAAGACTTCACCGGCTTCCACCGCATCGAATACGTGTTGTTCTCGCAGAACACCACCAAAGGCCTGGAGACGCTGACCGCCAAGCTCAACACCGACGTCAACGACTTGAAAACCCGTGTCGATGGCCTGACCTTCCCCCCCGAAAAAGTCGTCGGCGGTGCCGCCGCATTGCTCGAAGAAGTCGCCGCCACCAAGATATCCGGTGAAGAGGACCGCTACAGTCACACCGACCTGTATGACTTTCAGGGCAACATCGACGGCGCGAAGAAAATCGTCGACCTGTTCCGTGGCCAGATCGAGAAACAAGACAAGGCTTTCCTGGCCAAGGTCGACAAGAACTTCGCCACCGTGGACAAGATCCTGGCCAAATACAAAACCAAGGATGGCGGCTATGAGACCTACGACAAGGTCAAGGAAAACGACCGCAAGGCACTCGTGGGTCCGGTCAACACCCTGGCTGAAGACCTCTCGACCCTGCGTGGCAAGCTGGGTTTGAACTGATACAGCGCCCAGGCGTCCGGGTGGCCCTCAAGGGCCTCCGAACGCCTGGGGCAGCTGTCAGGATTCAGGGGTGAACTGCTCAAGCGGCGTCGCTTCAGGCCTGTTGCTAATGGGATTGATCGCGTACCACGAGCCGTTCTTCTGCACCGCCAAGACTTGCTTCTTCCCGCTGAAGCCTTTGCGGGCGCCTGGAAATTTTCCGTCCGATGGGCGGGCAAACTGGGTACCCGAAGCGTCCAGGGTCCATTTCCACTGCACGATAGCCTTGGCCGGCACATAAACATTCGAACCGATATGAAACGGTGCGCCGTTAGCGATCTTTCTCAGCACCTTAACGCCCTTCGGCCCCACCCGTAATAGCTCAGGAATGCTTTCCAGCGGATTGAACTGGCCGCGAATCAATGACGCGCCCCCTTTCAGCCCGGCCATGGTGAATGGCTTGCCATTAAAAGGAATCAACATTTTCAAACCCTTGGCAAAATTCTTTGCCCCCGACCACCCGCCCGTGGCAAGAAAAGACAGAAGGTCAATCGCCAGGCCTTTCGCGCCGGCTTCTATGTTGCCCTCCACCAAATCAGCAATGGCGCCCACATAAGGGATCAGGCTCAGTACCATTCGAGCATTCTCAGCAGTGAACAAGCTGCTCGTTGTAAACGGAAAAGTACGTCGGTGCAGCGCTGTCGGTTGGTTGGCATAGGCGATCAGCCCAACACGGTTTTCGTCAAAACTATAGGCCTGCAGTTTTTGCACTATTTGAGCAGTGATGGAAGACGTAAAGGTATCGGGTACGCGATGGTGAGTGTGGGCTGGTGGCCTCTCTAACGGATCGCCAAGCTTCTCGATGATCACCTCCGATTTCACCCCGGAGCGTGGCGCGGAGCCTGATCGATAGGCGTCGAAATCGAACGGCAACATCGTGCCCTTACGGTATTGGGTATTGACGCTGGCGAAAGGTCCGTAGGGTTTCACACCCTTTTTGATCTCACCGTCGAGCATCAACGTATCGGGCAAATCCGTGCGTTCAATCATCGTTCTCGAGTTGGGGAAAACCTCGTAATAACCGTACTTGGGCATGGCCTCGCCTGTTTCGTAGCGCAACAAGACGCCATGGACACCCCGGCTGTTGCTTACCTTTGAATCCGGCTGACTGTCTTGCGCCAGGTCGTCTCCGGTCGCTTGGCGCAAACTATAGAGCTGAACGTCCTTCGACCTCTCCAACGCCATGCGCTGCTTGAGGGGTAATTCCGTGAACATCAGCTTCAATGCCGTCAAGTGGGCTGGTCGGGCCTCGGTGATGTATTTGTCAACTGCGGAGGGCACTAACGACTTAATGTTTGGCAGTTGCTTGAGGCGCTCTTTAAAGGTGGCCATCGAAACGTCGCGATGAATAAATGCGTTATCCGTCCAACTATCCTGTTTACCCAATAACGGCTTATCGTTCGCTTGATTCATCAGAATCACATCGGTCAACCGCTTATTAGCACGGTTTTTTCGCTCCGCTCGAATGGCCCCTGCGGAAAATTCTAAATTAGGGATACCGTCAAGCGTGAGGTTACTAATCTCATCCTTGGTCATCTCTGGAAATAACAAAGCCAGTTGCTGGATCAAAATGCTTGTTTCGGTGGGCGGATCGTTCATTAAAATGCCGAATGCCTCGCGCGTTTGGTTTTCGCGCTCGGTGAACGCTTTCGCCGCAGCCTCGTAGTCCCCCGCAGAGTATTTGCCATCTGAAGTCGCGGGAAAAACGCCCGCCATCACTGCCCAGTCCAGCAGCGGCTGGACGCCCAGCTCCTTGATCAACGCCTCTTGGTTAGGCCCTGCGGCGTCCTTGCGAGCCAGAGCCATGGCTTGTGTGAGGTTCAACCGTGCATCGCCCGCTATCGCACAGCCAAGGCGCAAGTTCATCCAGCCGGTAGAGCCGACCTTGATGAATTCCGGGTCGCGGTTGAGTACTTGCGCGGTATCGGCAGGTACGGTGGGGTCTCGCTTGACCAGCATCTCGGGTGCCGACTGGGCGAGAAAAAGGTGGGCCATCAATGCCGAGACCTTGGCGTCGACACCTCTGCCTTCCAAATGTTTCTCGACGCTCTCGCGCACCTCTTTAAGCGTACGGCCCAGATTTTCCGGCTGATACAACGCGTAGCCGGCCACGGTCCCTCGCCTGCCTGGCACAGCTGTATCCACGTTGAATTTGAGTGCCGTTGCCAAGAGCTGATGACGGTCAGCCCTTGGAAGCACCTGACCATCGGCCACTGCAAACAATTTAAGCGACTTGGCGATCTCTTCAGCCAGGACGATGGCCTGCGGCGAATCAAAAAACGCAGCGAGTTGACTGTCCGGGTCGGAATGGGACTGGAAACCTGGCGTAGCGCTGGAAAAGTCCTTGAACAATGCCATGACCCGGACTGATGCGCCTGTGAGCGTTTCACGGGCTTTATCGGACAAACTTGCCTGCCCTTCCCCGTAGGGCGTCATGCTCGCATAGTCACCCGCCAATGGGGCCTGCGGCAATCGAGTCTCCAACCATGACACCGTTATGCGTAACTGGCCAACGGTTTGCGGGACGTCAGGGGCATAAAACGCCAGGGCCTGACGTGCATCGTAAGTGCGCGTTGAGTACAGCGCATCTCCGGTTTTTTTGCTCATCTTGACTAACTGATCAAAATCCGTATTCATCTTGCGGGCGCTATGCCCTTCTACGTCATCAGTTCTCGACGCCCGCTCAATCTCTTCGTCGAAGCGTTGTTGGAGAGAGACCCAGTCACCTGCCAGATTGCGCATCTGCAGTTCGCCCTCCGACAGCCTGAACTCACTCATCCTGAACTCGCTGCCGGGTAGATCAAATCCGGCCTTCTTCAGAAAGGCCTGGAATGTCGCTGAACCCAGGAATTCGAGAAATAGATTACGCGCTTTTTTACTGCGCTGGTCCAAGGCCGCGCCGGGCTCGACGATCACGGGCTGCTCGTTCAGGTTCAACACGTTATCGTCAGGTTCGTTGGTGAACTGAGATCGAAATTGCTCTACCAGACGCGTGCGTACGGCGTTGTCCTGCCGGCACTCGAACAGCTCTTTGAACTGGTTTTCCCACTGCTGGCGTTTGGTTTGGGCAATCTTGGGCCATCCGTGGTGCTTGAGTTGCTTGCCCAGTACCGGCGCAGACTTGTCATTGTGTGGCGGCGTTACCCCATAAAAATCCAATAGCACATCGCGTCCCATTGCACTGAGGCTCGGACCAGGGACACCGGGTAACCCCAGGTCATTCGGCGACAGCACTTTTTGTAAGGCGCTGACCTGTTTACTCACCTGGCCCCAACCTGAACCATCGGTGATCGAGAAACGCTGGAACGTTTCTTTTCCGTCGCGCACCACTACGCCCGTTACGCAATCACTGAATTCTCGAATGGTTTGCGGCTTCAAGCCTTGAGCGCTGAACCAGGCCTGGACGGATGCCTCATTGATCGCGTCGTTGTACATCTCCACAAACGGTGCAACCGATGAGTTCCTGGGAATAGGTAGTTCATTCGTTTTGCCCGTGTTCAACCACTGCTGCAGTTTTTTTTGCAGTGCCGTGTCGGCCGTTGCAGCGTCAGCCGCAGCCGGGTATCGGAGACGGCCTTTTCCACGGTTGGCGGGCACGTCTGCACCTTGAGTGGCAGTATCACGTCGGGTGCGGCCAGACGGTTCCTGCAGCTTCAACTGACGCAGTGACGTGGTATTAAAGGGTTCGGACCGACTGGGGCGCGGGGTTACAGCGGGCGCCATGAAAGCAGGAGGTTCATCGGGGGCGTGTAAGGGCGGTGCGGGTACTTGAGGGCTGATGGGCTGGCTAAGAAGCGTGACGTTACCTTTCGCAAGGATTGTCGACATTACACGGTCTCTCTACAGATTGAAGTGATGAGAGTTCTTGTCCGTAAAAACAATCGACTACAAAAGTATTAAGAAACATATGCATAGCGCATAGGATATTTCTCGATATACAAAGGGAAACATCTAGCCTGAAACGGCCAGGTAACGCCCCGCACCTCAAGAAGGCCCGGGGCGTTGTGCTTACGCAGCCTCTGTGCCCAATGGCTCAAACCCGTCCAACGGCGTACCGTTTGGCAAACCGGTGCTCGGGTTGATTGCGTACCACTGCCCATCGACCTGCACCGCGTTCACCGGCACCGAATGATTGCGCCCAACGTGAGCGGCAGGCTGGCTACTGCCACCCTGAGTCATCGGTGAACGACTGAACAGGCTGCTGTGCACGCCAAGGCACAGGCGCAGCTTTTCTTCCACGGACCCTAACGTGGTCAACACCGATGGCCGCAGCGCTTTGCTCAATAGCTTAGGCACGGCGAAGACGCCTCTTGCCGCGCCGTTCAGCAAGCTCGCTGAGCCGTCCAGCGGATTCAAAAAGCCACTGACGACCAGAACGCCCTTTTCCAGGACACGAAAAGCCTTGGCACCGAAAGGCGCCACGACTTTTGTGGACTTGATCAATGGCCGCAAGGTTGAGCCGGCGCCGCCTACAAAAGCACCCACCGTATCGAGGATCAGCCCGCGTGTACCCTCAACGATATTGCCCTTCGTCAGTTCCACGATTGCACCTACGAAGGGGATCATACCCAACAGAATGCGGTCCTTTTGACGCAACAGTTCGCGCTGTTGCTCCAGCGGCAATTCGCCCTGGGCGAGCTTGAGCACTGTATCGCGGTGATGCACGAAGTTCCCGTGCATGATGCGCCGGACGATTTCCTGCGTTCGCTCTGAAGAAAAACTGTCGGGAACCAAACCAGCGCTATTACTTGGCGTCGCGGATACGTCTGCGGGCAACGTGTCGCCCAGTTTCTCAATAATGATGCGTGCGGACGTGACACCCGGCCGAGGCCTGTCGCTGGAGGTGTAGGCGGCGAAATCAAACGGCTGCTCCTGACCGTTCTGCGTTTGTACGGTCGATGGCGCCCAAGGCCCATAGGTTATCTTGTGTTTCTGGAGGGTGCCTCCCAGCGATAACGGTGCCGTCAAGTCATCACGTTTTACGATCAGTTGCTTTTCCGGGAACACTTCAAAAAACCGAATCACGCCGTTGTATTCGTTGCGCAACAACGTGCCTTTGCGTCCTCGTCGCTCTTCGACCCGACCGGGCATCTCTTCAAGCGTCAGCACTTGATCGGTTTGCTCGCGCAGCGTAAACAACTCGGTAGCGCCATATTCCAACGCCTGGCGATCAGGCAATGGCAGGTCCGCAATCATTCGCCGTGTCATGACGCTCAGCGCTTGCTTCAAATTGGCCAGATAGGTGTCGACCGCACCGGGGACCTGGTCCTGCACATTCGGCAAAAGCGCAATTTTGGCATTCAACGCCTGGACGTTTTTATCCACAGCGGCTTGCTCGGCGGCACCCAGCACCGGCTCAGCCGCATACGGTGATTTCTTCCTCGCAGGTTGCGGCGGCTGCTCCCCGGGGGCCAATAGCATCCAGCGATCTCGCTTAAGGTCGCCGGACATGTAGGTCTCCACCAAAGAGCGTGTTCGCGGCTCTGAAGTTTTTAGGTTGCGGCGCTCATTCGGGTCTGCGATGCACACCCTCAACGCTTTCAACTGCTTAACACTGAGGTCCGCAAACACCTTTTGCAAATTTGTGATCGCCAGGTCTTCGCGTGTCGGCATCGCTGCGTTGAATAACGTCAGGGCCTCTACCTTCTGCTTACGTTCGGCATCGAAGGCCTGTATCGCTCGCTGATAATGCTGCGGCGTGTATCGGCCGTCCGCCGGCCTGGCGTAGAGCCCGCGCATCAGGGCCCAGTCGAGCACGACGTCGACCCCATAATTATCCAGCACCGCTGCTTCTTCCGGCGTTCGCGCATCCAACCGGCTGAGGGCCATGATCTCCTCATAAGGCATGGCGCGGGAGCAGCCCGCACCGCCCAGGCGCTCGGCGAACATGACACTCAGACGCAAGTCTGCCCATTGCGTGGAGCCTATGCGCAGCGTAGCGGGAGTGCCTGGCACCAGAAACTCGGGCGCCGCACTCGCCAGCAATAGATGGGCTACGAGTGGCGCGGCCTTGGGGTCGAGCAGCTTGTTTTGTTTGAGGTGGGTTTCGACATCCGCACGCACCTCGGCCAGGCTTCGCCCGCTGTTGCCAGGCTGATAAAGGTCATAGCCGGCGACAGTGCCCGCGCGCCCAGGGGCATCAGGATCAAACTGCAGCTTGATGGCGGCGATTACCCACTGCGCGCGCTCAGTGTCGGACAATTGCGAGGTGCCAGAGGCCCCGAGAAAACTTCGATCCCGGGCAAGCAGGTCACCCCAGAACAATGCAACAGGGTCTCGAAACACTCGGTCGAGAAAGTGATCCGCTTGAGTACGCAACGCTTCAGGGGTATTGCGCTCCAGGATGCCGTCAACCCCGAACAATCGCAGGAGGTTGAGCCCGCTCGACTCGCCTTCATCCTCCTCCTCGTCATCGTTGCTCAGCTCGGCCAGAACACGCTTGTCGGCAGCCGACAAAAGCCCGGGGGCCCACGTGGTAGCGAGCAGATGGGAGTAGTTTCCCTGGGCGGGAGGCGGCGGCAATGCAGCAGTGAGCCAACGGATGGCATTGCGCAACTCGCCCGCCGTCTTGGGCAGTACCTGCCCGTGAGAACGCAGGGCATCGTCGAGCAGGACCTTGCCGTTGGCGTTGCGGGCCAACGCCGAGGCACTGCTGACCTGCACTTCCAGGCCGGCCAGTGCCACGGCTTCGTCATCGGACTTATCGGCGAGATGTTGCGTCAAGACGTTTGCCAGGTGAGCACGCTCATCCAAAGCGCCGATAGCGCTCCTGGCCGTTTGCACCCGGCCTTCAAGCTCTGCCTTTCGGCTGGGAGGCAGTGTCGACCAGTCGGTTGTCGACAGCGCATGTTGGACCCGTTTTACATCACCCTCACCGGTGGGTGGCTGCACGCCATACCAGCGCAGGAGCATGTTGCGCGAAAAACTATCGCTGTCATCGCTGACGTACGGCACGCCCTGCCCGTCAGGATCAAGCCCCTGCACAGCGGCACGCAACCTTGCACTGACTTGCCGCCAACCGGACGCATCGTCGGTGGTAAATGTTTGCACGCTTGAGACACCATCGCGGGTGATGCTGCCGCTGATCGAGCCTTGCTTGACCACCAGCGTCGACAACGCAAAGCCTTTGCTCAGTAACCAGGCTTGAATTTCAGGCGTATTCAGCGCGCTGCGGTAGGCATCGTAGAGCGGGAAAATCGTTGCATCGCGTGGAACCTGCACTTTCTTGTCTGCTGCACCGCGCAGGGCCGAGCCTCCCAGCGAGGTCTGCAGCACACGGTCGGCCCTGGAAGAGGCTTCAGCGGTGGGGGCGACTAAGGGTTGAAGAGTCCACGCGGGGGTCTGTGTATCGGGTGTTTGAGGCGCGGGGCTGCGCTTGGTGCGAACAGCCGTGTCGATGGCAGGGTTGGCGACGGGTGCGGGTGAAAACGGCAGCGCCGCTGGCGTGAACGTACGAGCCTGAGGGGCTGGCGAGATGTTCGACATTTCTAGTTCCTCTGTACCGTTGAAGGGTAAGAGTTCTTGTCCCTAAGAACTGTCGAGAGGAACTGTACGAATTCACGTCTGCTACAGGAGCAAGCACACTCTCAAAACTGCGAAGGAAGTCAGAGAGTTGTCGTAAGAAATACGCCGTTTTACAGGATACGGTAGAGCAACCGCTCAATCCGCACCCGGCTGACCCGCCGCAGGAACTTGCCCACGGCAGGTGGATACTCCAGTAGCGTCTGCAAGTGTTGGTAACGCTCGATGCGGGTGGTGTGCTGAAAAATCTGCGCCAGCTCCGTACGCCGCGGCTCAAGCCACTGGCCTTGCGGGTCGTCGATCAGCAAGGCATTTTCGAGATCGAGACGGAATGCCCGTGGGTTGAGGTTATTGCCCGTAAGCAACGTGTAACGCTGGTCAACCCACATCCCCTTGAGGTGGTAGGTGTTGTCACCGTCGCGCCATAAGTGCAGGTTCAACTGGCCGCTGTCGATCATCGGCTGATGGCGTTTGGCGAAGCGGCGCAGGCTGATTTCATACAGGTAAGGCAGCGCCGAGATCACCTTGAACGGCTCGCTGGGCGGTATGTAGAAATCATTGGCGGTTTTGTCGCCGACAATGATGTCGACCTTCACCCCACGCGCCAGGGCCCGGTTGATTTCGCGGGTCACCGGCAGCGGCAGGTTGAAGTACGGCGTACAAATGGTCAGTTGATGCTGGGCACTGGCGATCAGCTCGAGGATCACCCGGTTCAACGGGTTGTTCTTGCCGACCCCGAGCAATGGGCTCACCGACAAATGGCCATTGGGCAACAGCCCCGTGGTGGTGTCATAGGCGGCGTGCTTCAAACGGCTGCGCAAGTCGCCGATGTCGTTGCGCAGGCTGCGGGTGGTCGGCAGGTTGGGCAAGTCCAGGCGATGCACGGCCTTCGACGCGACCAGCCCGTGCTCCACCAGGTGTTGCATCGAGTCAGCCAACGGCGGGTTGTGGATCAGGTGATAGCGGTCAAAACGGTACTTGTCGAACTTGTGCAAGTACACGTTGTTCAGGCTGGCACCGCTGTACAGCACCGTGTCATCGATCACAAAGCCCTTGAGGTGCAACACGCCGAACAGTTCGCGGGTTTGCACCGGCACGCCGTAAACCGGCACGTTGCTGGCGTGGGTTTGGGTCATGGCCTGGTACCAGGCGCTGTTGCCCGGCTGCTTGCCGGCACCAATCAGCCCGCGCTGGGCACGCAACGAATCCACCACCACCACAATGTCCAACTCGGGCCGCGCAGCCTTGGCGGCGTGCAGCGCGTCGTAGATCTCCTGGCCTGCTTCGTCCTGCTGCAAATACAGCGCAACGATGTAGATACGCCGTGTGGCCTGGGGGATTTTTTCCAGCAGGCAACGGCGAAACGCATCAGCGCCGGACAGCACCTCGATGGCATCGGGAGTCAGTGGGAAACCGCGCAGCTTGGGCAACAGGGAACGTTTGAAGAACGACGGCATAAGGCTCGCAATGGTCGAATCCGAAGAGGCCCCGAGCTTACACCATGGGGGTGCTCAGGTCTCGCTGTCGCAGCGAGGAAAAATTCGATTGACCAAGGAGAACGATCGTTCTACTGTTGCCGGCATGAATGATATTACCTTGAATGAAACCCGCGACATTATCCTCGACGTCGCCGAAAAGCTGATCTATCGCCACGGCATCGCCGCCACCGGCATGGACTTGCTGGTGAAGACGGCCGGTGTCTCGCGCAAAAGTATTTACCGTTACTTCGCCAACAAAGACGAATTGGTGATGGCCGCGCTGCAACGCCGCGACGCGCGCTGGATGCAATGGCTGCGCGGTGAAGTGCAACGCAGCGAAGGCAGTGGCGAACGCCTGCTGGCGCTGTTCAGCGCCCTCAAGGTCTGGTTTGGCTCGGCGGACTTTCGCGGTTGCGCCTTTATCAACACCAGTGGCGAAACCGGCAACCCGCACGACCCGGTGCGTCTGCTGGCCAAGGCGCACAAACAAAAACTGTTCGAGTACGCACTTGAACTGTGTCAAGCCCATGGCACCGCCGCCCCCGAACAGCAGGCCGCGCAACTGCTGATCCTGATCGATGGCGCCATCACCGTTGCTTTGGTGATGGGTGATGCAACGGCTGCTGATAATGCGCAATGCATGGCGCGAACGTTATTGGCGCTTTGAACGCACACGCGTAGCAACTTTCGATAACCCTTATTGTGTTCAGGAGCTGGCCCATGTCATCCAACACTGAAGTCCGCCCACCGCTGCCGCCGTTTACCCGCGAGTCAGCCATCGAGAAAGTCCGCCTGGCCGAAGACGGCTGGAATTCCCGCGACCCGCAGCGCGTGTCCCTGGCTTATACGCCGGACACGCAGTGGCGAAACCGCGCCGAGTTTGCGCACAACCGCGAAGAAGCCAAAGGCTTCCTCACCCGCAAATGGGCCAAGGAGCTGGACTATCGGCTGATCAAGGAATTGTGGGCGTTTACCGGCAACCGTATCGCCGTGCGTTATGCCTATGAATGGCACGACGACTCCGGCAACTGGTTCCGATCCTATGGCAATGAGAACTGGGAATTCGACGAGAACGGCTTGATGGCGAATCGTTTTGCGTGCATTAACGACCTGCCGATCAAGGACAGCGAACGCAAGTTCCACTGGCCGTTGGGCCGGCGCCCGGATGATCACCCAGGCTTGTCTGACCTGGGTTTATAGACCCCCGCGCTAAACCGGTGGGGGCCGGTTTGCCTGCTCCCACCGGCCGAAGCTGTTCAGTCCTGATTCAGGCCGACCCGATACAACACACCCTTGTCCTCATCGGTCAGCACATACAAGTAGCCGTCCGGCCCTTGTCGCACATCGCGAATCCGCGCGTGCAAACCACCCAGCAGACGCTCCTCATGGATCACCTTGTCACCATCGAACTGCAGGCGGATCAACTCCTGGCTGGATAACGCGCCGATAAACAGGTTGTGCTGCCACGCCTTGAATCGATCGGCGTCATAAAACGCCATACCACTGATGCCCGGCGATTTTTCCCAGACGTGATGGGGCGCCACGGTGCCTTCCACGGTCTTGCCTTTGGCTTCTGGAATTGGCGTGAGGGAATAGTTGATGCCATGGGTTGCCAATGGCCAACCGTAGTTCTTGCCACGCTCGATGATGTTGATTTCATCGCCGCCACGCGGCCCGTGTTCATTTTCCCAGATCGTGCCGCTCCACGGGTTCATGGCCAGCCCTTGCGGGTTGCGCTGCCCATAGGACCAGATTTCCGGGCGTACGCCCTGCTGACCAACGAACGGGTTGTCATCCGGCACGCGGCCGTCCGGGAAGATCCGCACCACTTTGCCTTGCAACTTGTCCAGGTCCTGGGCCGTCGGGCGGTCGTTGTTTTCACCGAGCGTCACGAACAGGTAGCCATCGCGATCAAAGGCCAGGCGTGAGCCGAAGTGGTTTCCGGTAGAGAGCTTGGGCTCCTGGCGCAGGATGACTTTAAAGTCTTTCAAACCGCTCAAGTCATCGGCCAGACGCCCACGCCCGACAGCGGTGCCGGCTTTGCCACCCTCGCCACCGCCTTCGGCGTACGACAGGTAGACCATACGGTCCTGCTTGAAGTCTGGCGAGAGCACCACATCGAGCAACCCGCCCTGCCCTTTGGCCCACACCTGCGGCACACCGGTCAATGGTGCTGAAAGCTGGCCGTCCGGGCTGACAAACCGCAGATGGCCAGGACGCTCGGTCACCAGGAAGCCTTGTTTGTCCGGCAGAAACGCCACCGCCCACGGGTGGTCCAGGCCTTTGGCGATGGGGGTCGCCGTGATGCTGCCTTGCTCGCTGGGGAACTGCTGGGCATCAGCCGCCCAAACGGCCGTGATGGGCAGCAGCGTGGTTGCGCAAAGTGCGGCTAGAAGGGTTTTGCGTAGAAACATAAGACAGAGTCCTTACCGGCGATTGCCGTTGGCATCGTAAGTGGGCGCTTTGGTGTCGGTCGCGGGGCGGCTCGGAGCAGCATCGCGTTTCGGGTAGCGATTACCGATGCCACCATTTTCGACGGTGGGTGCGGGGCTGGTCGGTCCGGTCTGGATACCGCGAACGGCCGGCGCATTGGGCTGGGTGCCCTGCATGCTGTTGGGGTTGGCCCGATGAATGGGGCTGTTGTTGGAGTCCTTGCTGCCGGGCAGGTTCTGCGCCTGGGCGAATGGCGCGAGCGCCAGCCCCAATGCGAGCACTGCAAGATGACGCACACAGCTGTTCATGACAAAGCCTCTTGGCGGCGAGTGGTACCTGCTTTCGATAACACGCTACGCCTTGGGTTCGGCTTTCGACATTAAATAGTTTCTCATCAGATGTAACACAATCTGTCCGCGCATCTGCCCGCCGAAACTTTTGCCAACGCCTGCCAGTCACCAGAACACCGACTCTTCTCAAGGAACGCGAGCATGCCAAGGGCAATCTGGAAAGGCGCGATCAGTTTCGGCTTGGTCCATATCCCGGTCTCACTGGTCTCGGCGACGTCCTCCGAGGGCGTTGATTTTGACTGGCTGGACAAACGCAGCATGGACCCGGTGGGCTACAAGCGCATCAACAAGGCCACCGGCAAGGAAATCAGCAAGGACAATATCGTCAAGGGCGTGGCCTACGAGAAAGGCCGCTATGTGGTGCTCAGCGAAGAAGAAATCCGCTCGGCTCACCCTAAATCGACCCAAACCATCGAAATCATCGCCTTTGTCGCGGCCGACCAGATCCCTCTGCAAAACATCGACACCCCCTACTTCCTGGCCCCGGACAAACGAGGCGGCAAGGTTTACGCCCTGCTGCGCGAAACGCTGAAGAAAACCGCCAAGGTCGCGCTGGCCAATGTGGTCCTCCACACCAAGCAACACCTGGCGGCGCTGATGCCACTGGACTCGGCACTGGTGCTGGTGATGCTGCGCTGGCCCGCCGAGGTTCGCAGCCTTGACGAACTGGAACTGGGCAGCGATGTGACCAAACCCAGTTTGACCAAGGGCGAGCTGGACATGGCCAAGCGCCTGGTGGAAGACATGAGTGCCGACTGGCAGCCCGACGCGTACCGCGACAGCTTCCAGGAAAAGATCATGGCGCTGGTGGCGAGGAAGGCCAAGGCCGGCAAGATCGAAGACGTGGAAAGCCAGGAAGGCAGCGAGGCGCGTAAATCGGCCGATGTCATCGACCTGACGGAGCTGCTCAAACGCAGCCTTGCCGGCCAGGCCAGCGCCGCCAAGCCCGCGACCAAAAAGGCCGCATCGAAAAAGCCAGCCGCGAAAACGTCCTCCAAAAAGGCCTCCAGAGCCTGACACCCGCCGGAGCACGCCATGGCAAAGCCCCTGAGTGAATACAACCGCAAACGCGACTTTGGGATTACCGCAGAGCCCGCAGGCGAAGCGCCGGCCGCTAAACGCAAGGCGTCGGCGCTGTCATTCGTGATTCAAAAACATGACGCGCGCAACCTGCACTACGACTTTCGCCTGGAGCTTGATGGCGTACTCAAGAGCTGGGCAGTGCCGAAAGGGCCGAGCCTGGACCCGAGCCAGAAACGCCTGGCGGTCCACGTCGAAGACCACCCTCTGAGCTACGGCGCCTTCGAAGGCAGTATCGCGCCCGGCCAATACGGCGCCGGGGATGTGATCGTGTGGGATCGCGGTATCTGGCAACCCCATGACGAACCACACAAGGCGTATGCGGCCGGCAAACTCAAGTTCACCCTGGTCGGTGAAAAACTGTCCGGCGATTGGGCATTGGTTCGCACCCGGCTCAAGGGCAGCGGCGATAAGCAACAGTGGTTGTTGATCAAGGAACAGGACCCGCAAGCCAGGCCGGCCGCTGACTACGATATCGTCCGGGACCAGCCGGAAAGTGTGCTCAGTGGCGCGGTGGTCGGTACACCCAAGTCGCCTAAGAAGCACGAGAAAGCCGCCACCGCCCTGCCCCAACAGCTCACCCCGCAATTAGCGACCCTGGTTGACCGCGCACCGGCCGGCGACTGGCTGTATGAAATCAAATTCGACGGTTACCGCATGCTGACACGCATCCGCGACGGCGAAGTACGCCTGTTCAGCCGCAATGGCAATGACTGGACTGACCGCCTGCCGCGTCAAGTCAAAGCCCTGCAGGCGCTTAAACTCAAGGACAGCTGGCTGGACGGTGAAGTGGTCAGCCTCAATGCCGACGGCTTGCCGGACTTCCAGGCGCTGCAAAATGCATTCGATATCGGCCGCAGCCTGGACATCGTCTATTACCTGTTCGACGCGCCTTTTCTGCAAGGCCAGGATCTGCGCGAAGCCCCCGTGGAGGCACGCCGTGCTGCGCTCAAAGCGGCGCTGTCCGGCAGCCGCAGCAAATTGCTGCGCTTCTCCGAAGCCTTTGCCGCCAACCAGCGCGACATCTTCGAAAGCGCCTGCGACCTCGCCCTGGAGGGGGTAATAGGCAAGCGCGCAGGCAGCCCTTATGTGTGCAGCCGCAGCGCCGACTGGATCAAACTCAAGTGCCGTTTGCGCCAGGAGTTCGTGATTGTCGGCTACACGCGGCCCCAAGGCTCGCGCAGCGGGTTTGGCGCGCTGCTGCTGGCCGTCAATGACGCCGCCGGGCTGGTGTATGCCGGGCGCGTGGGCACCGGGTTTGACCAGGCGGCGCTGAAGTCGATCTACGCGCAACTCGCCCGCCTGGAGCGTAAAACCTCACCGCTGGAACAGGCCTTGACCAGCACTCAGGCGCGCGGCGTGCACTGGGTTGAACCCTCGCTGGTCGGCGAGGTGAATTTCACCGAATGGACCCGCGAAGGCGTGGTGCGCCAGGCGTCATTCGTGGCATTGCGCACCGATAAGCCAGTGACGCAGATTACGCGTGAGCTGCCGCGGAGCGCCAAGTCCGTGAAGAAAACCACGCCGGCAAAACGCGTCAGCAGCGGCGTGAACATCACCCACCCAGACCGGGTGATTGACCCGCAGACGGGTACACAAAAACAGCAATTGGCCGCCTACTACGAGAGCATCAGTGAATGGATCCTGCCCTTCCTGTGCCGCCGCCCGGTGTCGCTGCTGCGCGCGCCGCAAGGCATCGAAGGCGAGCAGTTCTTCCAAAAACATTCAGAGCGACTCGCCATTGCACACATCAAACAGTTGGACCAGACGCTCGACCCAGGCCATGCACGCCTGATGGAAATCGACACCGCCAGCGCCCTGATCGGCGCCGTGCAGATGGGCACGATCGAGCTGCATACCTGGGGCGCCACCTCGGACCACATTGAAACCCCAGACCTGTTTGTGCTCGACCTCGACCCGGACCCGGCACTGCCTTGGAAAGCCATGCTGGAGGCGGCGCAACTGACACTGTCGGTATTGGATGAGCTTGGGCTCCAGGCGTTCGTCAAGACCAGCGGCGGCAAAGGTCTGCACCTGGTTGTACCGCTCGCACGCCGGGACGGCTGGGAGACCGTCAAGGCGTTTGCCAAAGCCATCGCGCAGTTCATGGCGCAGCAACTGCCCGAACGTTTCAGCGCAACCTCAGGCCCAAAGAACCGGGTCGGCAAGATCTTTATCGACTACCTGCGTAACGCCCGTGGGGCGAGCACCGTGGCGGCCTATTCGGTGCGGGCACGACCTGGCCTGCCGGTATCGGTGCCGGTGAGTCGCGAGGAGTTGAAAGGATTACGCAGTGCCCAACAGTGGACGATTGCCAACCTGCACGAGAGGCTGAAGCAGCTCAAGGATGATCCGTGGGCCGGTTATGCCCACCGGCAGAAGATCAGCAAGACCATGTGGGACAAGCTGGGCGCGAAACCACCGCAGTGATTCGCGCCCGTGGGTGATTTAGATCAGGATAAAGATCAATGCCAGCCCAGCGAAGATCGCCCACTTTTCCAGGTAGTAGCGCGCACGGTTGCGCTTTTTGAGCTCTTTACCACGCAGCCGGATCTTGTACAGGCGCGTGAACGCGCGGTTCAAACCGCCGGTCTTGTCGCCATCATCATTCGGCGAACCGGCAGCCGCCATCACGTTACGGCTGAACCAACGGTTGAACGCCGCCGCCCAGCGGTACTTCATTGGGCGCTCGATGTCGCAGAACAGAATGATGCGGTTGTGCGCCGTGGTGTTTTCCGCGTAGTGAATGTAGGTCTCATCAAACATCACCGGCTCGCCGTCGCGCCAGTAATAGCTTTCGCCATCCACATTGATGTAGCAGCCAGGGTCATTGGGTGTATCCAGGCCCAAGTGATAGCGGTAGGAACCGGCATACGGGTCGCGGTGGCGTACCAGCTTGGAGCCCGGCGGCAACTCGGCAAACATCGCCGCCTTGATCGAGCCAATGCTTTGCACCAGTTCCGTGGTGCGCGGGCACAGCTTCATGGCGGACGGGTGGCTGTCGCCGTACCACTTCAGGTAAAAGCGCTTCCAGCCGGACTTGAAGAACGAGTTGAAACCCACGTCGTTGTACTGGTCAGAGCGCTTGATCTCGCCTGCGCGCATCAGGTTCTGGCCTTCCTGGCGGATTTCCTCCCAATGCTCCTGCAGCGGAGTCAGGTCCGGAAAATCGCTGGGCGACAGAAAGGGACGGCTTGGCTGCTTGGAAAACAAGTACAGGAAGCAGTTGACCGGCGCCAGGAACGTCGAGTGGTCGCTAAGCTGGCGGCCCAACTTGTGCCGCACTCTGCCACGCAGGTGAACATACGCAATGGAGGCAACGTAGAGAACAACAATAATGAGTTTCAAGGGATTCGTCACACGTCAGAAGAGAACAGGCTGCTCCTGCAAGCCCACAACGGCCGAGGATAAGTAAGCAGCAGCTGAAATCACAATTACACGTTGGCAGTTAATCGCGGGTCATTGCCCGGACCACTGCCATTGGTGGTTATTTAGCCACAGTTTGTAACCAAAGGTTAACTAAGAATTGTGAAAAGCTGTCTACAAAACGTCATACGCACGCAGGGACCGGCCCGGGTACCGGCCCATTGCAGGTGTACTTACCGCGGAGTGTGATCGTCTGTGCGCTCGCCACGCTGGAAACGGCCACCGCCCACCGGGGCGTACGGTTCAGCCTGGCGGTGCACGAGCATAAAGTGACGGAGCAGCGCGGCCAGCAAGCCCAGGAACGCCCCCACCACCAGACTCACCGCGATGATCATCAGTTTTTTCGGCTTGATCGAGCCCAGCGGCTCCTGGGCGCGGCGGTCGACGGCTACCAGTTTCAAATGGCTCATGTCGATGTTAAGGCCGCGTAGTCTGGCAGTTTCAGCCCGCAGCGGTTCAACATCCCGCAAGAAGATATCTTCGTTGCCACGCTTTTGCAGAATCTCAACTTCACGGTTGGATTCCAGCAGTTGGAGCTCTTTGCCAATTTCTGCAACACGGCTATTGGTGAAATCATCGCTGGTGCGCTGTTGCAACGCGGTTCGCTCGGCCTCCAGGGCTTCAGTGCCGAGGAAATACAACGGAACCTTCTGATTGCTGATCTCGGTGCGCACCACCTGATTGGAGCCGGATCGCGTGGTATCGGCCATGGAGGATGGCGTCGTCGGCTTCCTGATGCCCATGGACTTGGCAATCGAGATCGCCTCGGCCAGTTCTGCCAGGCGGTCGGTGCGCTCCATTTTCATCTGCAGGCGCAGCGCACTGAGTTCATCCTGCAAACGGGCACGCTTGAGCCGGTCGGCCTCCAGCAGGGTGGCAATTTTGGATTCCTTTTCGGTTTCGTAATTGGCACGGGCAGCGTCGATTTTGCCTTTGAGTTCGCTGAGGCGGTTATTGACGATTACCTTAAGGTCGGCGCCGACCTGCTCGCGCTCCGCGGCAATGGCGTAGTCGACAAAACCGTTGAGGATTGCAACGCCGTCTACGCCACTCGGGTATTGCAACGCCAGGCGAATGGAATTACTCAGGGGATCGGCTTTCTTGGGGTCCGGCTGGATCACATTGATTGAGCTTCGATTGAAATCTTCAAAGCTCTGCTCGAGGCTGCGTCCCGGCCTTTGGTAGGCCTCGAACAATTGCTCATGGCTTTTAAAGAAGCCCAGGCGCGCCTCATAGGAATCCAGCTGCGTGCCGACTTTCGCCAGCGCATCAGCGGGAGGCAATTTATAGACCTCGGAGCGGTTCAGCGCATCCAGCTCATTGATGGCTGCAGGGCGCAACACACTGCTGACCTCATACTGCTTGGGTGCCAGAAACGCGTAACCCGCGCCGAGTATTCCGGTAAGAATCGTACAACCCACTATTAGTTTTTTTTGCCGCCACATGGCATGGAACAATTCAAACAGGTCAATTTCATCTGGCGGTGCCGGCGAATTGAGCGGAGAAGTTTGGTTCAAAGTAAGAACACTCTAAAGTTGACAATAGAAAGCCACCACCCCTGAAATTCGGACTTGACGCCCGACAGGCATGGAAACTCAGAGACAACGCCCTGAATACAAATGACCTATGGCACTCAGACCACTGGGTATGGCGAAAAATCCGATACTATTAGAGATTGTTTCTGTTTCATGTCGATGACCAGGCAAGGTCGTCCCTTATGTAAGACTCAGAATGCAATCAGCGTAGTCAATCGATGACTAAATCGCTGGCAAACCACGAAAAAACGCGGTTTGCGCCACCTGTCAGTCGCCATACCGTTGCACATTGGCCGATTAACTGCCTGTAGACAGGTGCTCACACAGCACTTCGCCCCTCTGCAATAAGGAAGTTGTATGCAATCGCTGTCAGACCCGGACTATCAAATGCTGCAGGGCGCTTGGGAGCAGACATCCCTGGAAGACAATGGCGTACTCAACCCGGTTGATGCGCATAGCGCACCCGGGGCGATTACCACGATTAGCGGGGATCAATTCGAAGTAAAAACCGTCAATGGCGAGATATTGCTCGCCGGCAGTTTTTCTCTGGACAGCAGCACCCAACCCAAAAGCATTACCTGGGTTGACTCCATGGGCGATGACGCCGGCAAGCCGTTGCCCGCCAGTTATCGTCTGGAGGGTGACGATTTTGTGTTTATCGCGGCGGATGAAGGCATGCCGCGCCCGGCGGTATTCAGCACCGGGCCCGGGCAAACCATGCGCACTTTTGTGCGCCGAGCCTGAACCGCGCGCCATCCGAACTGCCGACACGGTTTTCACATGGCCTTCACTTCCCGGCCTATAGGGTAAGGCCTACCTACTCCAGTGAATCCCTTGGCCCGCCTCTTTTGGCGGGCTTTTTTTTGCGCAGCCGATCGACTCAGACGAGGCGCTTGGTGGCGGTCAAGGTGAAGCACAGCGGCAATTGGGCGGGTTGGTGCTCGTATTGGTCATACAATTCCTCACGGTTTGAATGCGGATACTCGCGCAGATGGTCAATCTGCAACTGCGCCGAAACCAAACCGCTTACGATGCTGCCCAGGGTATGCACGTACCAATAGGACGTCGGCCCTGGCACCTCGTCCAGCCCTTCATAGACAATCGACTCCTGCAACACGAACGGATCGCGCTGGAAGTACGAACTGTCAGGCAGCAGCGGATTGGCAGCCCGCGGGTCGAATACTTCCAGGAACGGGTGAGTTTCGTAGATCACCAGGGTGCCGCCGGGCTTGAGCGTACTGGCCGCATGCCGCATAAACAGCGCCACATCCGGCATCCAGCCCAGTACGCCAATGGTTACCAGGGCCACATCGAACCGCCCCTGTAAGCCCTCAGGCAGATGATGGATGTCGGCTTCAATAAACGCGGGGTTGTGCGGCGAAACGTCGGCCAGTTGCCGCGCTTGCTGGAGAAAGGCGCGGGATTGATCGACGCCCACCACGGAGCGCGCGCCCAAGGCGAACAGCGACAGGCTTTCGCGACCGTTGTTGCAGCACAATTGCACCACGTCCCGGCCGGCCACGCCGACCTCTTGCAGCAGTGCCGTGATGGTCGGGTCCAGGCATGAAAAGTCCGCACGGGCAATCGAGGCCAGCAGTGCGCTCCAGTGAGGGCTGTCTTTGTGCAGTGTGGCGGACGCATCCCAGGCGTCTTTGTTGCTGGCGATGGCCTGTTGGGCTGAGGGCATGTCCATTGCGTCTCCCGATTGTCGTTTAAGCGAATTCAGGAACATAAGCCATTTACCTGTCGGACAAAACCCTCGGCGGCGGCGAAACTTCTATCGAAGCCAACAGGTCAGTAAGCCAATGAGCGTTCAGCCGTTGAATGCCCCTTCCGAAGAACTCGCCGTGGCCAATCGCGCTGATCTGCGTAATACCTTGTCCCTGGACAGCCTGAATTTTTTCCTGGCCGACGTCCGCGACGGGCTCGGACCTTACCTCGCGATCTACCTGCTGGCCGTGCATAAATGGGACCCGGCCAGCATCGGTGTGGTGATGACGCTCGCAGGTATCGCCGGCTTGCTCACTCAGGGCCCGGCAGGCGCGCTGATTGACCGCACGCGCAGCAAACGCGCGGTGATAGCCGTGGCCGCCATCCTCGTAACCGTCAGTTGCCTGACGCTGCCGTTTGTCAGCGCCTTCAGTTGGGTGGCCGTGACCCAGGCCGCCAGTGCCGTCGCCGCCTCGGTGTTCGCCCCGGCGATTTCGGCAATTTCGTTGGGGATCACCGGGCCGCGCGCGTTCACTCGCCGCACCGGGCGCAACGAAACCTTCAACCACGCCGGCAACGCCGTGGCGGCGCTGTTGGCCGGCGGCTTGGCGTACCTGTTCGGCCCAGTGGTGGTGTTCTACCTGATGGCCTTTATGGCGTTGGCCAGTATTGTGGCGGTCAGTTGCGTCTCGGCCAAGGCGATAGACCATGAGGTTGCGCGGGGCTTTGACCCGACTCACAGCAGCGATCACGAACAACCTTCCGGCATGAAGGTATTACTCGGCAATCGCCCGCTGCTGCTGTTCGCCATCTGTTGCGCCCTGTTCCACCTGGCCAATGCCGCCATGCTGCCGTTGGTCAGTCAGAAGCTGTCACAGATCAACCTGCACATGGCCACGCCATTGACCTCGGCGTGCATCGTCGCCGCGCAATTGGTGATGGTGCCGATGGCGTGGCTGGTGGGGCTCAAGGCCGACCTGTGGGGGCGCAAGCCGCTGCTGCTGGCCGGCTTCATGATTCTGCCGCTGCGCGGCGTGCTGTATACCCTGTCCAGCGACCCCTATTGGTTGGTCGCCGTGCAGATGCTCGATGGCATCGGCGCGGGGATTTTCGGCGCGTTGTTCCCGGTCATCGTCAAAGACCTGACCCAGGGCACCGGCCGGTTCAACGTCAGTCTCGGCGCGCTGTCCACGGTGTTTGGGCTGGGCGCGGCACTGAGCAGCAGCCTGGCCGGTTTCGTCGTGCAACAGGCCGGTTATAACGCCGCGTTCCTGACGCTGGCGGGCGTGGCTGCGGTGGCGTTAGCCTTGTTATGGCTGGCCATGCCGGAGACGTTGATGAAACCATCCCTCGCTCGCCATACAACTGTCGCCTGACATATGCGACAATGCGCGCCAAATTCCAACACACAGCCAAAATTTTCTGCTCAGCGACCGGGTTTCGCGCCTTGATGTCGCTGTTGACGCATGCCTGAAGGCTCCTGCCGCCACGCTCGCAACTCATTGATAGGTAAAGTAATTGATCTCCACAGCTAACATCACCATGCAGTTCGGCGCCAAGCCGCTCTTCGAGAACGTCTCGGTCAAGTTCGGCGCCGGCAACCGTTATGGTTTGATCGGTGCCAACGGTTGCGGCAAGTCGACCTTCATGAAAATCCTCGGCGGCGACCTCGATCCGTCCGGCGGCCAGGTCATGCTGGAGCCGAACGTACGCCTGGGTAAACTGCGCCAGGACCAGTTCGCCTACGAAGAATTCACCGTACTCGACACCGTGATCATGGGCCACGAGGAACTGTGGAAGGTCAAGGCCGAGCGCGACCGTATCTACTCGCTGCCGGAAATGAGCGAAGACGACGGCATGGCCGTGGCCGAGCTGGAAACCGAATTCGCCGAGATGGACGGCTACACCGCCGAATCCCGTGCCGGTGAACTGCTGTTGGGCCTGGGTATCCCTCTGGAACAACACTTCGGCCCGATGAGCGAAGTCTCCCCAGGCTGGAAACTGCGCGTATTGCTGGCCCAGGCGCTGTTTTCCGACCCAGAAGTGCTGTTGCTCGACGAACCGACCAACCACTTGGACATCAACACCATCCGCTGGCTGGAAAACATCCTGACCCAGCGTTCCAGCCTGATGATCATCATCTCTCACGACCGTCACTTCCTGAACAGCGTGTGCACCCACATGGCTGACCTGGACTACGGCGAGCTGCGCCTGTTCCCGGGCAACTACGACGAGTACATGACCGTGGCGACCCAGTCCCGCGAGCAACTGCTGTCGGACAACGCCAAGAAGAAAGCGCAGATCTCCGAGCTGCAATCGTTCGTCAGCCGCTTCTCGGCCAACGCCTCGAAAGCCAAGCAGGCCACTTCGCGCGCCAAGGCCATCGACAAGATTCAGCTGGCCGAGGTCAAGCCTTCGAGCCGCGTCAGCCCGTTCATCCGTTTCGATCAGAACAAAAAGCTGCACCGCCAGGCGGTGATGGTCGAAAAAATGGCCAAAGGTTTCGACGGCAAGCCACTGTTCAAAGACTTCAGCTTCCAGGTTGAAGCGGGCGAGCGTGTTGCGATCATCGGCCCGAACGGCATCGGCAAGACCACCCTGCTGCGCACCCTGGTCAACGAACTGACGCCGGATGCCGGCAGCATCAAGTGGACCGACGCCGCAGAACTGGGTTACTACGCTCAGGATCACGCTTCTGACTTCGAAGACGACATGAGCCTGTTCGACTGGATGGGCCAGTGGACTCAGGGCGAACAAATGATTCGCGGTACTTTGGGCCGCATGCTGTTCTCCAACGACGAGATCCTCAAGTCGGTCAAAGTCATCTCCGGTGGTGAGCAAGGTCGCATGCTGTTCGGCAAGCTGATCCTGCAAAAGCCGAACGTGCTGATCATGGACGAACCGACCAACCACTTGGACATGGAATCCATCGAAGCGCTGAACCTGGCGCTGGAAAACTACCCGGGCACGCTGATTTTCGTCAGCCATGACCGGGAGTTCGTATCGTCCCTGGCCACCCGCATCATCGAGCTGAGCCCGAGCGGCGTGATTGACTTCAGCGGCACCTATGATGACTACCTGCGCAGCCAAGGCGTGGTGTTCTAAGTCACTCAAAGCGCCAGTGTGACGAGCGGGCTTGCCTCGCGTTGGGCTGCGAAGCGGCCCTGAAACCCAACACCGCGGTCTGCCAGGCAGAACGCGGTGTTTTTTTATGCGGACTGCTGCGCAGGGCAAGCCTGCTCGCCACAACACGCGCAGTGCCCACGTAGGCCTGCCCCTCAAACAAACTAGTTAGCCTGCTTCCTTTTCCCCCATGCCCTTGCCATCATGCTGTCACCGCCCGCCCGCGAACGAGTGACCATGCCTGCCGCCGCCCCCACGTCCCTGTCGATCACCCTGCAGATCGTCTCCATCGTCTTCTACACCTTCATCGCCTTTATCTGCATCGGGCTGCCGATCGCGGTCATCCCCGGCTATGTGCATGAGCAACTGGGTTTCAGCGCAGTGGTGGCCGGGCTGACCATCGGTTCGCAATACCTGGCCACCCTGCTCAGCCGCCCCATGGCCGGACGAATGTCGGACAACGTCGGCACCAAACGCGCAATTGTGCTGGGCCTGTCGGGCATCCTGGCCAGCGGCGTGCTGACGTTCTTCGCGACGTTGGTCGAGAGCCTGCCCGGCTTGAGCCTGGGCATTCTGATCGTCGCCCGCTTGCTGCTCGGCGTCGCCCAGGGCCTGATCGGCGTGGGCACTATCAGTTGGTGCATGGGCGCGGTCGGCGTCGAACACACAGCGCGCTCAATTTCCTGGAATGGCATCGCGTCCTACGGCGCCATCGCGATTGGCGCGCCGCTGGGCGTCGTCATGGTCGCGGACTACGGCTATACCAGCCTCGGGATTGCCTTGTCAGTGTTGGCGGCAGTGGGCCTGGTGCTGATCCGTAACAAACCGTCGGTGCCGGTGGTGCGTGGCGAGCGGCTGCCATTCTGGGCGGTGTTCGGCCGCATTGCTCCGTTTGGCGCCAGCCTTTGCCTGGCCTCGATCGGCTACGGCACGCTGACCACCTTTATCACCCTGTATTACCTCAATCGCGGCTGGGCCGGCGCGGCGTACTGCCTCACGGTGTTTGGCGTGTGCTTTATCCTCTCGCGCCTGGTGTTTATCTCGGCCATCGGCCGCTTTGGTGGGTTCACGGCGGCGATTGCCTGCATGACCATCGAGACGATGGGCCTGACACTGCTGTGGCTGGCACCCTCCACAGGGGTCGCCCTGATCGGTGCCGGCCTGACCGGTTTCGGCTTGTCGCTGGTGTACCCGGCGCTGGGCGTGGAAGCCATCAAACAGGTGCCCAACAGCAGCCGTGGCGCCGGGTTGAGTGCCTATGCGGTGTTTTTTGATCTGGCCCTGGCGATCGCCGGGCCGTTGATGGGCGCCGTGGCGCTGAACCTCGGCTATGGGTGGATCTTCTTTTTCGCGGCGCTACTGTCCGTTACAGCGCTGGGCCTGACCGTACTGCTCAAGCGCCGTGCTTACTGATCGGCGGTCTGCAGACCGGCGCGAGTCGATTGGCCGAGGGTGTGGACGAAGAAGCGCCCGGCCTCTGAAATAAGGTCGCGGTGGATGCCTTCGCGGTCTACGCCGTCGGCATCCGTACAGATGGCCGGCATTGTCGCCAACTGATCGCTGTCACACGGCGCCATGAACACGAAGTGCCCTGCCCCGGCCAACAGTTTGAAATCCGGCGGCTCCGGCAGTTTGCGCGCCAGCGCGGCGGCGTTTTTGTCCACCGCCACCAGCTTGTCGCCATCGCCACTGTAGAGCAGCACCGGCACATGCACGTCGGCCAGGGTATGGCGGCCAAACATCAGGCTCAACGGTGCCATCAGCATCAAGGCGTGAATACGTGGGTCGGCCTGCGGCTGCAAGTCATCGCGGTCGATGACCAACTCGCCTTTGGTCGTGCAGGCGTCACGGTCTTCCGGGCGTTCATGGCAATAACGACGCAGACGGTCAAAATCCGGCTTGGCCCCCGCGAGGATCAAGGCCGTTTCGCCACCGGCGGAATAACCGATAACCCCCACCTGTTCAACGTTGACGAACGGCGACAGCATCGGGTCGCCGAGGGTGGCCGTGATCGCTGCGGAAATCTGGATCGGCCGCCCATACAGGTTGCTCACGGTACCCAGTCGGCTGTGGTCCTTATAGTTGTCGCCGGGGTGCAAAACCGCCACCACTACAAAGCCTTTGCGCGCCAGCGAGGTCGCCAGGTCATGCAGCGCCAGCGGTGTGCCTACGTTGCCGTGGGACAACATCAGCATGGGGAAGCGGCCAATGGCGATCTTGGCGTCTTCAGTGGCGGCGACGTGATAAGGCCCCAACTGCGTGCTGTGGTCATCGTCGGTAGAGGGATAGAACGCGATGGCATTCATCGGCTGCTGATCCAGCGGGTCGAGAAAGGTCATGCGGTGCAGCCCCACACTCCAATGCGGGTGCGGCGCTGGCGCGGCGTGCACTGAAATCAGGCCACCGAGCAGGGAAAGAACCAAAACAGCACAAAGACGCATCATGTGGATGTCCACCTTTGCTGCGCGACCACACCTGACACCCGCCGCATATCGATTTGAAAAGTCCATGGTTCAAGGCACTCACACCGGGTGATAAACCCATGCGTGCATAACCTGGGCCAAAGTAATGACAACGGGTAAACGAAAAAACTCCGTACTCCGATCGCTGTGGGCGATCAGAGTACAGAGTTTAGGCGCCTGAGCTCGGATTGGAACCGAGCGAAGGCAGAATTTACACAAGCCTTACGCGGCGGCGAACAATTGTTCGTTGATGACTGCGTTAGCGTCGCTCAGCGCTTTGCTGCGCACTTCCTCACCGTAGGCCAGGCCTTGGGCGCGGACAAACTCGATGTCAGTGATGCCGAGGAAGCCAAACACCAGCTTCAAGTAGTCTTCGTGGCCGACATTGCTCGCCTGGCCGGCGTGCAGGCCGCCCGCAGTGGACACAATGATGAGTTTTTTGCCAGCGCACAGGCCTTCGGGGCCGGCTTCGGTGTAACGGAACGTCTGGCCGGCGACCGCGATGCGGTCGATCCAGGCCTTCAGCTGCGAAGGCACCGAGAAGTTGTACATCGGCGCGCCAATCACCACGGCGTCGGCAGCGATGAATTCAGCCAGCGACGAAGCGCTCAGTTCGGCTTCGTGCTTTTGTACCGCATCACGCAACTCGGCAGCGGTGCCCAGCGCGCCGAGGGTCACGCCGGAAAAGTGGCTGATGCCTTCGCTTGCCAGGTCGCGGTAAGTCACTTCCACACCCGGTTCAGCCGCTTGCCAGGCCTTGACCACACCAGCGCTGAGCTGACGGGAAGCCGAGTTGTCGCCGAGGATGCTGGAATCGATATGCAACAGTTTCATGTGGGATCTCCGAGTGAGGATCGCGACGAGGCGACCGAGTGAGGTTGATGCTACACATGAACCGAATGTTCGATTAGAGGGCTGAAACGCGATTATTTGTCCTGTCAGCAGGACAATCCAACTTCAGCCAACACCCAGCCCCACAGCGTTGTTGCGCAAACCTCTGCGACGCTGGATTTAACGCGCACTTCACTTCATTCTCGCCGCAGAGTCGACAGCCACCAGGCACGCTATGCACACACACTCCCCCACCCTGACCAAAGGGCTGAGCCTGCTTCTCGCCATCTGCTGCGGGTTTTCGGTCGCCACGATTTACTACAACCAGGCCATGCTGCCGCTGATTGCCAACACCTTCGAGGTGTCCACCGCGCATGTCGGGCAGATCGCCATGCTCACGCAAATCGGTTACGCCTGCGGCCTGCTGCTGTTTGTGCCACTGGGCGACCGGATCAGCCGGCGCACCTTGATCCTGGCCGTGCTGTGCATCAACTTCATCAGCCTGTTGGCCTCGGCCACAGCGCCGTCTTATAGCTGGCTGCTGATCGCGAGCTTGCTGTTGGGGCTGTCGGGCATCAGCGCGCAAGTGATCATTCCCGCCGCCTCGGACCTGAGCGCGCCCGAGCAGAAAGGCGCGGTGTTGGGCCTGATGGTCAGCGGTCTGTCTGCGGGTGGTTTGCTGGCCAGGACCGTCAGTGGTGTGGTCAGCGGCTGGCTGGGCTGGCGCGGCATGTTCGCGATGGCGGCGGCGTTGGATGTGGTGCTGTTCCTGGCGATCCTGACGCGCATGCCCGTGTCGATGTCCACCAGCAAACTTGCGTACGGCGCGCTGCTCAAATCGCTGTGGGGTCTGGCCAGGCAACACCCGACCCTGCGCCAATCGGCGCTCAAGGGCGCGCTGGTATTTGGCGCCTTGAATGTGTTTTGGGGCTCTATGGCCGCGCTGCTGGCGTTGCCGCCGTATGGATTTTCCAGCGCGCAGGCCGGGCTGCTGGGCCTGTCAGCCATCGTCGGCATTCTCTGCGCCTCGACCATCGGCCAACATACCCGCAGCCATGGCCGTCTGCTGGAGCGCGTCGGCATCACCATCGTGCTCGTGGCGTTTATCCTGATTTACACCTTGGGTCCCCAAGGTTGGTGGTGGCCGATCCTGATCGCGGCGACCTTTCTTGACCTGGGGAACCGCACCAACCAACTGGCCAACCAGACCCGCGTATTGGCGCTGGAGCCGTCAGCCACCAGCCGCCTCAACACGGTATTCATGGTGGTCTATTTTATCGGCGGCGCCTTGGGCTCCGCGGCCGGTGCGTTCGCCTCGCAGCTCTACGGCTGGCAGGGCCAGGCACTCACCGGTGCGGCGTTTGCCGGGCTCGCCCTGTTGCTCACGGTGTTCAGGCCACGTACATAACCCTGTGGCGACGGCCCTCGTGTGGCCGGCTTGCCGCCGCTGTCACAGCCAGCGTCCACAAGGCGCTGGCTTTTTTGTAGTGGATTTGCCCTCGTCAGACGCGGATAGTTCGTCCCACTGACAGGACAACGGGTTGACCATGCAAGACCTCAATGACCTCTACTATTTTGCCAAAGTCGTCGAAGCCGGCGGCTTTGCGGCGGCCGGGCGGCTGCTCGGGATTCCCAAGTCACGGTTGTCGCGACGCATTGCCGAGCTGGAAGAACGCCTCGGTGCACGCCTGTTGCAGCGCACCACCCGCCAATTGACCCTTACCGCCGTCGGTGAGCGCTACCTGCGCCATTGCCAGGCCATGTTGCTCGAAGCGGAAATGGCCGACGAAGCCGTGGCCAGCATGTCCAGCGAACCGCGCGGGCGCTTGCGGGTCAGTTGCCCGGTGGGCATGGCCCAGCACATGCTGCCGGACATGGTCGCCGGCTTTCTGGCTGCGCACCCGCTTGTGCAACTGGAAATGACCCTGGTCAACCGCCGTGTCGACCTGGTGGCCGAGGGCATCGACGTGGCCCTGCGCGTGCGCGAATTGGGCGATGAAGACCCACTGCTGGTGACCAAGCGCTTGCGCCAGGCCCAGACGATCCTCGTCGCCAGCCCAGCGTTCATGCAGGGGCGGCAAATCGACAGCCTCGACGACCTCAAGCAACTGCCGGTGCTCGGTGCCCTGGAAGCCGACCGCCTGGTGCACCTGCGCCTGATCGACCCGCAAGGCAACACCGAAGACCTGGCATTGGAAGCCCGCCTGGGCATCGACGATTTCATCGTGCGCAAAGCCTGCGCCATGAAGGGCCTGGGCTTTACCGTGCTGCCGATGATGTATTGCGAAGAGGAATTGGCCAGCGGCCAGTTGGTGCAGCTGTTGCCGCAGTGGTCGTCACCCGGCGGCTGGCTGCAGGCGGTCTACCCGCACCGGCGTGGCGTCCTGCCGGCCATCCGTGCCTGGATCGACTACCTGGAAGAAGCCTTCAAGGGTTGCGGAGACCGCTTGCTATGAAAATGACCGAAGAACAAGTCGCCACCTTCTGCCTGAGCCTGCCCGGCGCGCGCGAAGACTACAAATGGGGCGGCGTGCGGGTGTTTTCCATCGCCGGCAACAAGATGTTTGCCGTGCAGAACCTGCGCGGCGATTCGTTGGCGTTCAAGGTCGACAAAGACCTGTTCCTGGGCCATGTGGACCGCCCCGGCATCCACCCGGCGCCCTACCTGGCACGGGCGCAGTGGATCATCATGAACACGCCCTACCCGCTCAACGCCGAGGAACTGCGTGGCCTGTTGCAACGCTCGCACCAGTTAGTGGTCAGCAAGCTGCCCAAGCGCACCCAGGTGGGACTCAAGCTTGCGTGACACCTCAACGCGTGAACGGCAGCGCGCGCTCAATGGCCGCTGCTGCCGCCAACGCGACATGCTCGTGCCAAGGTCGCGCGACAATCTGCACGCCAACCGGCAAACCCGCGCTATCCGTTCCGGCCCGGACCACCACACAAGGCCAACCCGCCAAGCTATAAGGCAGCGTGTGACTGAACAGCCCTGGCCGCGTCTCTCCCAGTTGGGTCGCCGGCGCGGCATCGACAGGGCACAGGATAATGTCGTAGTCGGCCATGAACCCCAGCATGGCTGTACGGAACTGATCCCAATCTGAAAACAGCTGGATCGACTGCGCGCCGGAGCCTTGACTCATTGCCCAATAGCGTTCGGTAATCTCACGGGCATTGCTCAACGCCGAGGGGAAGGCCGAGCGGATCAAGGCGCCCTCAGCGTCCAATAGATCGGCGACCGCCTGCAATGTGGTGTGCGTGAGCGCGTCAACGGGCTCGATGCCACCATCGCTGTACCAGGCGACTCGCAACCCCTTCAGCGTTTGAGTTTGCATACCGCGCAGCGGCATCGGAATCACCCCGGCATCGACCCCATCCTCACCGGCAATGACCTGTAGCGCCAAGGCCAGGTCTTCGACATGCCGGGCCATCGGGCCGATCTGACTGCGATAGTCACTCAACCCGCCCAGGTGATCGAAAACACCGGTGTTAGGCACGCGGCCGCTGGTGGGTTTTAACGTGCAGACACCACAAAAATGCGCGGGGACGCGCAAGCTGCCACCGGAGTCGCTGCCCAGCCCCAACGGTGAAAGCCCAGCGGCAATCGCCGCCGCTTCGCCACCGCTGCTGCCACCGGGGCTATAGGCAAGCGCGTGCGGGTTGCGCGTGGCGCCGTAGACCGGATTGTCGGTGACGCCGCCACCGCCACCTGGCGGGCAGTTGCTTTTGCCAAGCAAAATGGCGCCGGCTGCTTTCATGCGCGTCACGACGGTGGCGTCCTGTTCCGGCCGGTAATGAGCCCGCTCCGGCAAACCCACTGCCGACACGACGCCACGCGTGTCGAAAACATCTTTGACCGTAAAAGGAACGCCGTGTAACGCGCCCCAGTATTCACCGTTGGCGACTGCACGATCGGCCGCCCATGCGCCCGCCAGCGCCGCCTCGGCACACACTTGAACCAAGGCATTAATCGACGGGTTGAGCGCCTCGATACGTGCGAGGTAGGCGCAGACAATGGCGGTAGATGAGAGCTTGCGCTGTTGAATCAACGCGCCAAGCTCGGTAGCCGAATGGCGTAGCAATGAATCGGATAAAGACATCCGTGTGCCCCCTATGCGCTCGGTGTTTTGAGCAAAAAGCCGGTGTTTCGCTGATGCATATCGTCGATTGCGTGAGGCGCTTGGCGCAGGCTGGCAGAGTACATCCCAAGCGCCTCCCCCCCTACAATAGCGCCAGCAGCGTGCCGCCCAGGAACAGTTGATCGAGCCAGAACACCTCGTGCAGCAACACGATCACCCAGAACAGCACCTGGTAAGACACTTTGCGCGTCTTGTGACGAAACACTTGTTGGGCAATCAGCGCCCCTGGCCATCCGCCCGCGAGCTCCACGGCGTGCAGGATATTTTCGCGAACGCGCGGGCCCTCCGATTGCGCCTTGCGCTTGTCACCCCAGTACAGAAAAAACGCCACCACACTGACGACGCCGTAGGCCGCCAGCGGAATCACCGACTCACCGCGGTACCACACCAGCGTCGCGCCGATCAGCGGCGCGGCGCACAACACCACAAAGAGCAACGCCTTCAGGCGCGGGTACTGAATGGTCATGGCTTGACCGCCGTCCAGTCGATCCAGCCAAACTGCCAGGTCGCCAGGATCACCAGGCCGAACGCGATTCGATACCAGGCAAAGGCTGCATAGCTGTGGTTGGCAATGAACTTGAGCAAGGCCTTGACCGCAATCATCGCGAAGATGAACGACGTGACAAAACCAATCGCAAACACCGGCACATCATCGGGCTGGAACAGATGACGGTACTTGTAGCCCGAGTACACCGCCGCACCGACCATGGTTGGCATGGCCAGGAAGAACGAAAATTCGGTCGCGGTTTTGCGTGACAGGCCGAACAACAGGCCGCCAATGATGGTGGCGCCGGAACGCGAGGTACCCGGAATCATCGCCAGGCATTGAGCAACGCCGACTTTGAGTGCGTCTTTCCAGGTGATTTCGTCCACCGTTTCAGCGTGCACCGCATGTTGGCGGCGCTCGGCCCACAACATGATCACGCCACCCACCACCAGGGCGGTGGCCACGGTGATCGGGTTGAACAGGTAATGCTTGATCAGGTCGGCAAAAATCACCCCCAGCACCACCGCCGGCAGCACTGCGATGATCAGGTTGACGGTGAAGCGCTGGGCATTGCGTTGGGTCGGCAAGCCGATCACCACGTCGAGGATCTTGCGCCGAAACTCCCACACCACCGCCAGGATCGCGCCCAACTGAATGATGATGTTGAACGCTTCAAAGCGTTCGCCGCCGAAGCCAATCAAGTCGGCGACGATGATCTGGTGCCCGGTGCTGGAAATCGGCAGGAACTCCGTCAGCCCCTCCACAACGCCAAGAATCAATGCCTGTATGGCGGTCCAAAAGTCCATGTTTCCCCCAAAGGTCATGCGCGACGGCATGCCTTGTCTGTCTTTTTAATAGTTCACTGACGACGAGCACACTTAAGGCCCGGTGTGGATTTTCAACATCGGGCCGCAAAAATTTCGTGAAAAATCAGGGAGTACTCAGGTTTTTCGATTACAGGCCGAAAGCCTATCAGACAAGCCGTAAATGTCGATGCAGCGCCCACTATTATAAAAAGCACGGAGTGACAGGACGATGAACAGTTTGCGCAGCATGTCGATCAGCCGCCGTCTCTGGCTGATCCTGATAGTCGCCGTGTTGATGCTGCTGACCCTTGGGTTGTTGATGCTCAAGCAGATCCATGGTGACCTCTACCAAGCCAAAAGCCAGCAGACACAACACGTGGTGCAAACCGCCAGCGGCGTGTTGGCTTATTACCAGAACCTCGAGAAAACCGGCGTAATGACCCGCGAGGCGGCGCAAAAACAGGCCCTCAGCGCGGTACGCGGCCTGCGCTACGACCACGACGATTATTTCTGGATCAACGACCTGACGCCCGTGATGATCATGCACGCGGCCAACCCCAAGCTGGATGGCCAAAACCTCTCGGCGATCCGCGACCCGGACGGTTTTGCCATATTCAACGAATTCGTGAGCCTGGCCAAAGCCAAGGGCGCCGGCATCGTTAACTACCGCTGGCCGAAACCGGGCGCCGAAGCGCCGGTGGAAAAGACCTCCTATATCCAGCTGTTCGAACCCTGGGGCTGGATTATCGGCTCCGGTGTGTACGTGGATGATGTACAGGCCGAATTCAAAGTCCAGGTGTGGAAAACCTCGCTGATCGGCCTGGTCATTGCACTGATCATGACGGCGCTGGTCACGTTGATCGCCCGCAGCATCGTGCGGCCGTTGCAGGCGGCGGTGGACGCAATGGCCAACATCGCCAGTGGTGAAAGCGACCTGACCCGCAGCCTCGACACCCATGGGCGTGATGAAGTCACCCAGCTGTCGCAGCACTTCAACAGCTTTACGGCCAAGTTGCGCCAGGTGGTCAGCCACTTGCAGGTGTGCGCCAACGCCTTGGGCCAGTCCTCCACGGAGCTGGGCACCAACGCCCAGCAGGCCCATGACCGCAGCCAGCAACAGTCGCAGCAGATGGAGCTGGTGGCGACGGCAATCAACGAAGTGACCTATGGCGTGCAGGACGTGGCCAAAAACGCCGAGCACGCCGCCAGCGAAATGCGCGATGCCCAGGCCCAGGCGCAGCAGGGCCAGGTGAACATCGACAGCAGCATGCAGCAGATCGACCAGCTCTCCGGCACCATCAGCCAGGCCGTCGAGGTGATCCGCACGCTGTCCAGTGAAAGCACACAGATCGGCGGCGTGCTCGAAGTGATTCGCTCCATCGCCGACCAGACCAATCTGTTGGCCCTCAACGCCGCCATCGAAGCCGCACGCGCCGGTGAGCAAGGCCGTGGGTTTGCCGTGGTGGCCGACGAAGTGCGGCTGTTGGCCCAGCGTACGCAAAAATCCACCGCAGAGATCCAGGCGATGATCGAGCGCCTGCAAGGTCATTCGGAGGCGGCCGTCAAGGTGATCAGCGACAGCCATAGCGCCTCGCAACTCACCATCGAGCAAGCCGGCCAGGCCGGTGCCAGCCTTAACGCCATCGGCCAGGCGTTGCATAACCTCAATGGCTTGAATGCCTCGATTGCCAGCGCAACCTTGCAACAGGCGCATGTGGTGGAAGACATCAACCAGAACGTCACCCAGGCCGCCGGCTTGTCGCACAGCACAGCGCTGGCGGCGGAGCAATCCAGCGTGGCGAGCGCACATCTGCGCGAATTGAGTGAACAGCTCAATGGGCTGCTGCGCCAGTTCAAGGTCTAGCACCGTTCAGCCTGTGGGAGGCGGCTTGCGCCCTCCCACATTGGTCCTTCGGCATTTTGAAGTTACAATCGCCGCCCTCTCCCACGTCCCCAAGGAACCGCCATGTCCGGGCTTGAACTGTTCGCCGCCGCCCTGGGGGTGATCGCTGTCTGGTTGACGGTCAAACAGAACCCGTGGTGCTGGCCCATCGGCCTGGTGATGGTGCTGCTTTACACCTGGGTGTTCTTCGACGTGAAACTCTATTCCGACATGTTGCTGCAGGTGGTCTACGCCGTCCTGCAACTTTACGGCTGGTGGCAATGGACCCGCGCCGGTGAGGTCAAGCAAGGGCGCCAGGTCAGCAGCCTCGATTGGCCTTCGATCATGATCAGCCTGGCCGTTGGCGCAGTCTTCAGCCTGCTGCTCGGCGCCGCCATGGCGCACTGGACCGATGCCGCCCAACCTTGGCTCGACGCCGCCCTCACCGGCTTCAGCCTGGTGGCGCAACTGTGGATGGCGCAAAAACGCGTGCAATGCTGGCCGCTGTGGATTGCTGTGGATGTGATTTTCGTGGGGCTGTTCCTCTATAAAGGCCTGTACCTGACAGCCGCGCTTTACGCGCTGTTCACCGTGATTGCCGTGCAAGGCTGGCGTGAATGGCGCGCCGACCCGGCGTTGCACGCATGAAAGTCGTGGTACTGGCCGGCCCGGAATCCAGCGGCAAAAGCTGGCTGGCGGCGGAACTGCAGGCACACTTCGGCGGGCTGATGGTCGGTGAATACGTGCGGTATTTCATCGACCACTATCAGCGTGACACCACCCTGGCGGATATTCCTGCGATTGCCCGTGGCCAACTGGCCTGGGAGGACGCCGCGCGCGCCCAGCAACCCCGGCTGCTGATCCTCGACACGCACCTGCTGACCAACACGCTGTGGAGCCAGACCCTGTTCGGCGACTGCCCGGCATGGCTCGACAGCGAATTGCTGGCGCGGCATTACGACCTGCACCTTCTGCTGTCGCCCGAGGATGTGGAATGGACCGCCGACGGCCAGCGTTGTCAGCCGGAACTGGCGGACCGCCGGGCGTTTTTCCAGGGCAGCCTGGACTGGCTGCAACAGCACCGCCAGCCGGTGGTCGTGATTCGTGGGGGTTGGCAGGCGCGCCGCGACAAAGCCTTCGCCGCTGTCGAACAGCTGCTGCAGGAACAAGCGGGCTCGCTCCTGCAGTAATTGACGGCGTTTAGTAGCCCAAGGACAGGCCGGTGTTGCGACGCGGGTCGTTAGCCCCGTAGAAACGGTTGTTGCCGACCGGCTTGCCGCCCAGTGACGGCGCGCCCACCAGGATCGCGGCCAAGTGGTTGGCGTCCTGTGGACCGGCAAACTTGTGGCCCCAGCTTTCCAGGATCTTCTGGGTGTCCGGGCTGACGGCGAAGGCCTCAAGGTTGGTGGTCTCAGGCATCCACTGCTGGTGGAAACGCGGGGCGTCGACGGCCTCCTGGATGTTCATCTTGTAGTCGATGACATTCAGGATCGTCAGCAAGGTCGCCGTGATAATCCGGCTGCCGCCTGGCGTTCCCACCACCATCACCGCCTTGCCGTCTTTGGTGACGATGGTCGGGCTCATCGACGACAACGGCGCCTTGCCCGGAGCGATGGCGTTGGCCTCACCCTGGACCAGGCCGTACATGTTCGGCACGCCGACCTTGACGGTGAAGTCATCCATTTCATCATTGAGGATCACCCCGGTCTTGCTCGCCATGACGCCGGCACCGAACCAGTCGTTCAGGGTGTAGGTCACCGAAACGGCGTTGCCCCACTTGTCGACGATGGAGTAATGCGTGGTGTTGTTGCCTTCGTGGGGCGACACACCCGGCTTGATCGCCTGGGAATCACCGGCTTTCTGCGGCTCGATGGCGGCGCGCAGCTTGGCGGCGTAGTCCTTGTCCAGCAAATGCGCGACCGGGTTCTTCACGAAGTCCGGGTCGCCCAGGTAGCTGTTACGGTCCACGTAGGCGTGGCGCATCGCTTCGATCTGGTAGTGCAGGCCTTGCGCCGAGTGATAGCCGAGGTCGGCCATCGGGTAGCCTTCAAGGATGTTCATGATCTGGCAGATCACCACACCCCCCGAGCTTGGCGGCGGTGCCGAGACCACGTGGTAACCGCGGTAATCGCATTCGATGGGCGCCAGTTCACGGGTCTTGTACGTGTCGAGGTCAGCCTGGGTGATGATGCCTTTGCCGGCCTGGCTGGAGTCCACCAGCGCTTTGGCGACCCAGCCTTTATAGAAACCGTCGGTGCCCTTGGCGGAGATTTCCTTGAGGGTCTTGGCCAGGTCTTTCTGCACCAGCTTCTGGCCGACCTGCATCGGCTGGCCGTTATGCAGGAAGATTGCACGCAGGTCCTGGTCTTTTTCGAACTCGCCGGTGGCAGTGTGCAGCAGGTCGATATCGCCCTGCTCCAGTTCAAAACCGTTTTCCGCCAGCTTGATCGCCGGCGCAATCACCTGGGCGCGCTTGAGGGTGCCGTATTGGCTCAGGGCGGTTTCCATGCCGGACACCGTGCCAGGTACGCCGACCGCCAAATGGCCCTTGGCACTCAGGCCGTCGATGACCTTGCCGTCTTTGTCCAGGTACATGTCGGCCGTCGCCGCCAGCGGGGCTTTTTCGCGGAAGTCGAGGAACGTCTTGCGCCCATCCGCCAATTGCACGGTCATGAACCCGCCGCCGCCCAGGTTGCCCGCTGCCGGGTATACCACGGCCAGGGCATAGCCCACGGCCACGGCCGCATCGACCGCGTTGCCGCCGGCCTTGAGCACATCGACGCCCACATGAGTTGCCAGATGCTGGGCCGTGACCACCATGCCATTTTCACCGGCCACCGGGGCCTGGGAAGCGGCCTGCACACCGCTGACCGTCAACACCAGTGCAGTGGCAATCAGGGTACGGCTGAAGGGTTGGTATTTCATCCATGGCTACTCTAGTTATTAAGACGCACCAAAATAGCCCGACTGGATTCCAATCCCCAGCGCAATGGCGTTTTTATTACAGAACTTGTCGGTCACAGAACGGCCGCAAAAATGCCCATGCTATATTTCGCGCCTTGACTGTCGGTAAGGCGCTTTTTAATGGTGATCAAGAAGACCGGTATTCGCGCCCAACAGGCCGACCAGACCCGTGCGCGCATCCTGCAGGCAGCGGTCCAGGTGTTCACCCGCGACGGTTATTCCGGTGGGCGCGTGGACACTATCTCCAAAGCGGCCGACTCCAACGACCGCATGCTTTATTACTATTTCGGCAGCAAGGAACACCTGTTCATCTGCGTGCTGGAGCACATCTACGAGCAGTTCAATAAAGCCGAAAGCAAACTCAAGCTGGACTTGAATACGCCGGAACAGGCGCTGCGCGACTTGGTGGCGTTTATCTGGAATTACTACGTCAAACACCCCGAATTCGTGGCAATCCTGAGCATCGAAAACCTCCACCACGGCAAACATGCCCAGCAATCCGGCGAAATGCGCCGGCTGTCAGGAGAAGCCGTCGGCGTGCTGCGGCCGATCATAGAAGCCGGCCAGGCCAAGGGCGTATTCCGTCAGGACATCGACCTCAAACACGTGTACTTGATGATCGCTTCGCTGTGCTACTTCTATAACTCCAACCGCCACACCTTAAGCTCCTTCCTCGGTGAAGACCTGTCGGCTAAAGGGCAGCAGCAGGATTGGCTGGGGTTTATCAGCGATTTGGTCGTGCGCGGGGTCACGCCGACCTCGCTGTAGAAATTGGCTCAAACAGTGGGTGCTGGCTTGCCGATAGCCATAGGTCGCTACACATCTTTGCTTACGCGTTGAGTGCTCTGGTTGTCGAGCGGTGCTGGCAGCTAAACTCGGTCAACATTGTGGGAGCTTACTTGCTCTCGAATGCGCTGGGTCAGTGACAGATAAGCTGACTGACCCAGCGCATTCGCGAGCAAGCCCGCTCCCACATTTGGAACTGGGTACATCAGGCAGAGGGTGGGCAGCTCTTCAGGCTGTACTGGGTCAATCTGGGAGCTGGTATGGGGTCTGCGGCTGGGTATGCCTGATGTATCGAAGTGTCTGCATCGCAGGCAAGCCAGCTCCCACAGAAAAGCAGAGCACTGCGGTGCTGGCAGCTGAACTCGGTCAACATTGTGGGAGCGGGCTTGCTCGCGAAGGCGGCGCATCAGTGACAGATAAGCTGACTGACCCAGCGCATTCGCGAGCAAGCCCGCTCCCACATTTGGAACTGGGTACATCAGGCAGAGGGTCGGCAGCTCTTCAGGCTGTACTGGGTCAATCTGGGAGCGGGTATGGGGTCTGCGGCTGGGTTTGCCTGATGTATCGAGGTGCCTGCATCGCAGGCAAGCCAGCTCCCACAGAAAAGCAGAGCACTGCGGTGCTGGCAGCTGAACTCGGTCAAGATTGTGGGAGCGGGCTTGCTCGCGAAGGCGGCGCATCAGTGACAGATAAGCTGACTGACCCAGCGCATTCGCGAGCAAGCCCGCTCCCACATTTGGAACTGGGTACATCAGGCAGAGGGTCGGCAGCTCTTCAGGCTGTACTGGGTCAATCTGGGAGCTGGTATGGGGTCTGCGGCTGGGTATGCCTGATGTATCGAAGTGTCTGCATCGCAGGCAAGCCAGCTCCCACAGAAAAGCAGAGCACTGCGGTGCTGGTAGCTAAACTCGGTCAACATTGTGGGAGCGGGCTTGCTCGCGAATGCGCTGGGTCAGTTACAAATAAGCCGACTGACCCACCGCTTTCGCGAGCAAGCCCGCTCCCACATTTGGAACTCATTTCATCCGGTAAACGTGGTGTTGCTGTGCTTTTGCTTCTACCACTCAGGTCGGCTTTCAGGCCGCCGTGCTCTGCTTTTGACTTTGATCTGCTGTTGATCTTGATCTGACAGGCCCCGTTAACCACGCTGGCCGAACGCAGGCTTGAATCCGTGGGTAACCCGGCAGGACGCCGGGTTAGCCGCACTGGGCCAGGGATGGCCCATTGCGGCGGCCCACGGATTCAAGCCTGCGTGAGGGCATGCCGAGCCTAAGCGAGGCACCGAGTGGTGGGGCAAAGACCTTTTGGTTACTTTTGGGGCGTTTGCCAAAAGTGACCCGCTGTAAGAGCGGAACCATAGGTGGCCGTGACCGCAGCAACGGATATGTACTCAATCCACCTCCCCCCTCACAGGCTCAAAGCAACCGACCGTCATCCACCTTGAAACATCAGTGAGTACCAGGATTGGCCCGCAAGTGCGCAACCGTCTGTTCCAGCCCTTCCCAGCCCGGCGCATTCGGCGCAAATTGCCCACGCAGGTAAGCCACCAGATCCGCCACTTGGGCAGTGGACAAACTGTCCTTGAAGCCCGGCATATACCCCAAATCCTTGGTCGCCGGCGCGCTGATACCTTGCAGAATCACCTTGATCAAATTATCCGGCTGGTCACTGTGCACATTGGTATTGCTCGCCAATGACGGACTGACACCGAACAGCTTCGGCCCCACGCCATCAGCATGGCACGCCTTGCACGCCCCTTCGAACACCCGACGACCATTCGGATTCGGCACAGCCGCCGCTGCCACACCCTGCACTTGCGCCACCGCTTCGCCGTTGAGCGAAGCCAAATACACCGCCATCGCGCGGATATCCGCCTTGGGCAACTTCGACAGCTCACTCACCACCGGCCCCATCGGCCCCGCCGCCACGCCATGGGCGTCGGAATAACCGGTGCTGAGGTAGCTGAACAACTGCTCTTCAGTCCACGGCGTCGGGGCTTTCGATAAACCGGTCAATGCCGGCGCCTCCCACCCATCGACACGGCCACCGGCGAGGAACGCCTTACCGCCCTTCTCCGCACCCAACAGGTTACGCGGCGAATGGCATGCCGCGCAGTGCCCCAGGCCATTGACCAGATAATTGCCGCGGTTCCACTGCTCACCGCGTTCAGGCTGCGGGGTCATTTCTGCGCGCCTTAAATTCAGCGCATTCCAACCGGCCATCAACGGGCGGATATTGAACGGAAATTTCAGCGCATTCGGCGTCGGCGCCTGGCTCACCGGCGCCTGCGACATGAGGTAGGCATACAGCGCCTGCATGTCCGCCTCGTTGATATTGCGAAACGCCGTATAGGGAAACGCCGGATACAAATTGCGCCCATCGCGGCCAATGCCGTCGCGCATCGCCCGCTCGAATGCCGGGTAGGACCAGGCGCCGATCCCGGTCTTCACGTCGGGGGTGATATTGCTGCTGTACAACGTGCCGAAGGGCGTCTGCATCGCCAGCCCGCCTGCGTTGGTCGCCCCGCCCGGCGCCGTATGGCAGACCGCGCAATCACCCACCGCCGCCAGCAAACGCCCGCGCTCCAGGGTGGCCTTGGACCAGGTGCCGGCACTGGGCGGTGCTATCGGCGCGATTTCAGGCTGAAACGGCCAGGCCGTGGCCAGCACCGCGCCCAAGGTTGCGAACACTGCGCCGAACCACCATTTTTTGCGGGTTACCGGCGACTTGGCAGGTTCGCCCAGCGTCCCGGCGTTCAGCGCGGCCAAGACCCGCTCGGGCGTGATGGGCAGCTCGCGAAAACGAATGCCGGTGGCGTCATAAATCGCATTGGCAATTGCCGCCGCGCTCGGCACCGACGCCGATTCACCGGCGCCCATCGGCGGCTGGTCCTGACGCGGCATCATCAGCACATCGATCTGCGGCACTTCGGGGAACGTCAGGATCGGGTAACCGCCCCACTCCTTGCTTGCCACGGTCGACTCTTCAAAGGTCACGCGCTCTTTGAGCACCCGGCTGGTGGACTGGATCACATTGCCGTGAATCTGATGCTGCACGCCCGCCGGGTTGATCATCATCCCTGAGTCATGGCCGATCACCACGCGCGTTACCGACACGTCGCCGGTCTGCTTATCGATGGCCACATCCGCCACCCAGGCCGCCCAGGCTGCGCCAAAACCGGGGAACTTGCTGTGGATGTAGCGCGCGTAGGCAAAGCCCCGGCCGCGCAGCAGGTGGTCTTCATTGGCGGTTTGCATCGGCGCGGTGCGCGGTGACCAATGGGCGCGTTCAGCCGTGGACTTCACCAAGTCGATGGCGCGCTGATCCTTGAGGTAGCGCAGGCGGTATTCCACTGGGTCGACACCGGCGGCAAACGCCAGTTCGTCGATATAGGATTCGTGGGCAAAGGTATTGGGCAAGGCCGACACGCCGCGCATCCACGACGCGCGCACGATGGGCGCCATGTCGTTGATGGTCACGCGCATATGCTCGATGTCATACGGCGGGATCGAGGTGCGGTCGCCCATCTCGAACATCGCCGCCACCGGCTCGACGCGGCCGGTGAGCAACAGCGCCAGGGTTGGCGCGCCGTTGGAGGGGTAGCTGGTTTCGAAATCATAGGCGGCAATGCTGCCGTCGGCGTTGAGGCCGCCGTCCACATCCATCAACTGCGCCGTGCCCTTGGGCTCCCACAGGTGTTCCTGTTCGCGGGTCAGTTGCACGCGCACCGGCTTGCCCACCGCGCGGGATAACAGCAAGGCATCGGCGCACACATCATCGGCACAATTGCGCCCGTAGCAACCGGCGGCTTCCATGCGGATGACGTCGATCAGGCTTTCGTCGCACTCAAGCAACCAGGCCAGATCCGCCCGTAACAGGTGGGGGTTCTGGCTGCCGGACCACACTCGACTGCCCGTTGCCTGGTAATCAGCCACGCCACACGATGGGCCAATCGAACCATGCATCTGGTACGGCCACAGGTAACTGCGCGGCATGCGCTGGCTGGCGCCGGCCAGGGCGGCATCGACATGGCCCTGGTCAAGCACCGTGCGCCGCACCCGCGGGTTGTCGCGGATGGCCTGCTCGACATCACTCATGTCCGGCAAGGCGTTGTTCCAGGGTTTCCAATGCACCTGTAACGCTTGGGCGGCCTTGATCGCCTGCTCTTCACGCAACGCGACCACGCCGACAAAATCCCGAATCACCACCACCGCGACGATCCCGGGGATATCCGCGATAGACGCCTCGTCCACGCTCAGCAGGCTGTTCCCGACAAAGTCCCCGCAATCCAACCCGGCATACGGCGGGCGAACCACCCGACCATGGAGCATGCCCGGCACGCGCAGGTCGTGCACGTAGGTCAGTTCACCGGTGGCCTTGCCGGGGATATCCACGCGCGCAGCGCCCTGGCCCACCAGACGGTAATCCTCGACAGCCTTCAACGGTGCATCACCGCTGATGCGCAACTGGTCGTGCTGGCCGCTGACCAGTTCACCGTAGGTGGTGCTGCGCCCGTCGTCTGCGCGGATAACCCCGGCTTCAACCTTGAGGCTGCCCGTACTCACTCCCCAACGGCCCGCCGCCCGCGCCAGCAAAAAACGTCGCGCTTCGGCCGCCGCGTTACGCAAGGGAATCGCGGAAATCTGCACAGTCGCACTGGCAATGGTCGCGCCCTGGTTCGGCGCGCGCTCGGTATCCCCCAGCACCATCTTGACTTGGTCCAGGCTCAGGTCCAGCTCTTCGGCGACGATCTGCGCGAGTGAGGTGCGAATGCCGGTGCCCAGATCCACATGGCCATTGAACGCATAGACCACACCATCATCGTTGACGGCGATAAACAGCCCCAGCTCCTTGGGCTTAACTGTGGGCGTGCCGCCCTTGGCCACCGGGCCCGAAGGCGGCAGCACATCATCGACGACCAGCAACACGCCGGCCTTGGCCAGCCACTGGTCACGGGAAAGTGGGGTGTCGGTCATGGTCGGCCATCCACGGTCAAGAGGTGAGCGGCACGCAGCACTGCGCGCAGGATTTCGATATGGGTGCCACAGCGGCAGAGGTTGCCCGAGAGTTCGTTGCGCACCTCGGTTTCACTGGGGTTGGGGTTACGGTCGAGCAAGGCCTTGGCGGTCATGATCATGCCGTTGAGGCAGTAGCCGCATTGCGCGGCCTGTTCATCGATAAACGCCTGTTGCACCGGGTGCGGCGCCTGGCGGGTGCCCAGGCCTTCGAGGGTGACGATCGCTCGCCCTGCCGCACCCGACAAGGGGAACACACAAGAACGCGCCGCCACGCCATCGATGATCACGGTGCAGGCGCCGCACTCACCCAGGCCGCAGCCGTATTTGGCGCCATTGAGCGCCAGGTCATTGCGCAACACCAGCAACAGCGGCGTATCCGCCATGGCGCTGACTTCTCGGGTATCGCCGTTGACCTCAAGCGCTACTGTGATGAGTGGGCTGATCATTCGCTTCGCCTGTATCAGTTGGTGAAGTGCCTACTACACGAAACAGTCAAAAAAAAGCGTCGCCGGCCTGGGGCCTTGCGACACACTTGATGCGTGAAGTGACTACTACATGAACCGAGAGCAAAAACGATGCCAAAGAATGCATACGCACGCGGTGGCGAGCGGACTTGCCTCGCGTGGAGAGGCGAAGCGGCCCCATTCAGGCAGCGTGCTGTGGCGCTGAGAAAGCAGCGCCGGGCTTAGTTCAGGGCTGCCGCGCCGCCCAACGCGCGGCAAGCCGGCTCGCCACAGTTATTCCTGCGGATCGTCGATCATCTTGCGCAGCAGGAACAGCACCGCCACCCGTTCGGCCGGGTTGAGGTTGCTCATCGTCAGCTCGCTGATCTGCGCGGCGCAGGGCACGGTTTGATCTACCAGCACGGCACCGGCAGCGGAAAGATCGACGACCACCTTGCGTTTATCCTGCGGGTCCGGCTCCAGGGTAATCAGCTCCTTGGCCTTTAACCGCTCGACAATACCGCGAATGGTCGCCTGGTCTACGGCGGTGGCCTTGACCAGTTCGGTGAGCGAACTTGCACCGTGATCGCGCAGCGCACACAGGGTGACGAACTGCACGGCAGTGAGTTGGGAGTCGCCGACATTCTGCTGAAAGATCGCCAGGTGGCGCTGGTAGGCCTTGCGCAGCAGGTGGCCAACTTGTTCAGAGAAAACGTAGGAATCAGGCACGGCGGGCTCGGCGGGTGATTAGCAATGGGAGGCATGATGGCGGGGATGATGCATGGACTCAAGCTTCTCACTGAAGAAACCCGGACAACCCTGTGGGAGCGGGCTTGCTCGCGAATGCGCTGGTTCAGCCACTGCATCGGTTAACGGACACACCGCTTTCGCGAGCAAGCCCGCTCCCACCTTTGGATCTTCAGCGCGCCAGTGAGGCGGCTGGCGCAACGACGTCACCGGCAATCACAACAGCCTCATCATCCAGATACACATCACAATGCCGCAGCGGAATGTCCATATGGCATGGCGTCTTGCGTGTGCCGCCCACCTCGGTATTGGGCCCGGTGGAGAACAGGAAATTGCCATAGAACGCCCGCGCGTCCATGCACATGCCGTCGTTCTTGTCATGCAGCCCCATGGCCGTCCACTGCGCCCGTGGCTGCAACCCCCAGCCGATATGAGAGATGCCATACACCTCGGGGTCGTTGAAATACTTCATGTAATCACGCAGGTATTCAGCCTCGAACCCTCCGTGAATAGCCGTGATAAAGCCCTTTTCGATCTCCAGCGTGATTTTCTCGCGCGTATAGGTCTTGAACGGCAGCAGGATGTCGCCGACGTCCAGCACCAGCACGCCCTCGGCGGTTTCTTCATTCGGCCAGGAGAACAGGAAGCCGCTGGGCCAGTGGTCCCAACGCCCCGGCTCATCGGCAAAACCGTACTCGGTCACTGACGGGTATTGCCCCAATGCCGCACGAAAGTCACTGCCGGCGCGGGATTTGACGTGAATCGAGCGCGCCTGTTTGAGCCGTTGCTCGGCCGCCAATACCCGCACCTTGTCTGCTTCGGTGGGCAGCATGCGCGCCAGCACTTCCGGGGGCTCCACGGCCAACAGGATGCGCGTGCCGGTCTTGAGGATCTGCTCCTGCTCCGGCGAGTGCAGCAACATCATGGTGTCGACGATCAGGTCAGCGGCTTCCAGCGCACGCTGGGCGGCGATATTGCCGGTGAGCGCGGTATCGCCGCAGTAGGCGGTCATGTCATTGCCCATCGCCTTGGGATGGTTGAACGCCGGCAGCTCCACCGCATACACCTTGGCCCCCAGGCGCTGCGCTGCATCCATCGCGGCGCGCACGGTGCGCGGGTCGGAGTAATGGCTCTTGAGCACGGCAACGCTTTGGGTCGGGTCGACCTTCGACAGCGTCAACACGTGTTCAAACATCTGGGTCAGTTCGCAATCGCTTACCGGCATTTTCCTGTCTCCTGTTGGGCTGCACCACGTTCAAGCACTGCGCTTCACTTTAGTGCAATTTTATAGCGTATACGCCAATTAATAACGATAAGACCTGAATTACTGGCGGACTGCAAGCAGCGCGCCACAACGTTACCATACGAAACAAACCCAACAGATAAAGGGATAAAAGCTTTACAGATGACAATTGCTCGCCAAAAATTATTTTGCGAGCACAGGCTTCCCATTTCAAAAAATGAGTGTATACACTTTAAAAACCTTGCGGACAGACGCCGCCGGAAATCACCAAGAGAGAGGATCACGCCCCATGGGAAGCACACAAAAAATCGCTATCGTCGGTGCCGGCCTGGGCGGCGCCGCAGCGGCCACCCTGTTGCAGCAAGCCGGTTTTGACGTCGACATCTACGAGCAGGCGCCAGCGTTTTCCCGGTTGGGCGCGGGGATCCACATGGGCCCCAACATCATGAAAATCTTTCGCCGCATGGGCATCGAACAACAGCTGGACCTGATGGGCTCACACCCCGAGCACTGGTTCAGCCGTTGCGGCGAAACCGGCGATTACCTCTCGCGCATTCCCCTCACTGGCTACGGTGCTTCCTACATCACCGTGCACCGTGGCGACCTGCACGCCTTGCAAATGTCCACCCTCAAACCCGGCACGCTGCATTTCAACAAACGCCTGGAAACCCTCGAGGAAACCGACACCCAGGTGCGCCTGACCTTTGCCGACGGTGAAGTGACCTACGCCGACATCGTGATCGGCGCCGACGGCATCAATTCGAAGATTCGCGAAGAACTGCTCGGCGTGGAAAAACCGCTGTACAGCGGCTGGGTGGCGCACCGCGCGCTGATCCGTGGCGACCAACTGGCCAAGTACGACCTCAGGTTCGAAGACTGCATCAAGTGGTGGACCGAAGACCGTCACATGATGGTCTATTACACCACCGGCAAACGTGACGAGTACTACTACGTCACCGGCGTGCCCCATGCCGAATGGGACTTCCAGGGCGCGTTCGTCGACAGCAGCCGCGAAGAGATGTTTGCTGCCTTCAAGGGCTATCACCCCACCGTGCAGGCACTGATCGAGTCCACCGAAAGCGTGACCAAGTGGCCGCTGCGCAACCGCAACCCGTTACCGCTGTGGAGCCGTGGCCGCCTGGTATTGCTGGGAGACGCCTGCCACCCGATGAAGCCGCACATGGCCCAGGGCGCCGGCATGGCCATCGAAGATGCCGCCATGCTCACGCGCTGCCTGCAGGAAACCGGAATCAGCGATTACCGCACGGCGTTCGAGCTGTATGAAGCCAACCGCAAGGAACGCGCGTCCCGCGTGCAGGCGGTGTCCAACGCCAACACCTGGCTGCGCGCCCAGGAAGACCCGGCCTGGGTCTACGGCTATGACCTGTACGCCCAGGAACTGAAGTCGGGGGTGGCCGCGTGAGCACCTTTTTGTATGGCGGTAACGTCCAGGCCAATGGCATTCGCCAGCACTACTTGCGTTACGGCGGCAAAGGCCCGGCGCTGATCCTGATCCCGGGCATCACCAGCCCGGCGATTACCTGGGGGTTTGTCGCGCAGCGCCTGGGCGCGCAGTTCGACACCTATGTGCTGGATGTACGCGGACGCGGCCTGTCGTCCACCGGCCCCGAGCTGGATTACAGCGCGGACACCTGCGCCGAGGATATCGGTGCGTTTGCCGATGCGCTGAACCTCGACCGCTACCACTTGGTCGGCCATTCCATGGGCGCGCGCTTTGCCGTGCGCAGTGCCGTCAAACATCCCCAGGGCGTAAACCGCGTGGTGCTGATCGACCCGCCGGTGTCTGGCCCCGGTCGGCGTGAATACCCGAGCAAACTGCCGTGGTACGTCGATTCGATCCGCCAATCCCTGCTTGGAATGGATGCCGAGGCGATGCGCGCTTTCTGCGCCACCTGGACGCAAGAGCAACTGCAGCTGCGCGCCGAATGGCTGCACACCTGCTATGAACCCGCCATCGTGCGCGCCTTCAATGACTTTCACACGGTGGACTTCCACCAGGACCTGCCCCACCTCAAGGCCCCTGCCCTGTTGATGGTGGCCGGACGCGGCGGGGTGATCCTCGACGAAGACGTCGCCGAAATCCAGGACCTGCAACCGGCCATCCAGGTCGCCCGCGTACCCAACGCCGGGCACATGATTCCGTGGGATGACCTCGAGGGTTTCTTCCACGCCCTCGGCGACTTCCTCACACAATAAGAATGGAGACCACCATGCAGAAGCCTTACCGCATCGGCCAGATCGTGCCGAGTTCCAACACCACCATGGAAACCGAGATCCCGGCGATGCTCACCGCGCGCCAGGCGATTCGCCCCGAGCGCTTTACCTTTCACTCCAGCCGCATGCGCATGAAGCAAGTTCGCAAAGAAGAACTGGCGGCGATGGACGGCGAATCCGACCGCTGTGCCGTTGAACTGTCCGACGCCAAGGTCGACGTGCTGGGTTACGCCTGCCTGGTGGCGATCATGGCCATGGGGCTCGGTTATCACCGCAACGCCGAGCAGCGCCTGCGCAAGGCCACGGCGGATAACGATGCCAACGCCCCGGTCATTACCAGCGCCGGTGCGCTGATCGAAGGCTTGAAAGTCATGGGCGCCAAGCGCATCGCGATTGTCGCGCCGTACATGAAGCCGCTGACCGAGCTGGTGGTGAACTACATCCGCGAAGAAGGCTTTGACGTGGTCGACTGGCGCGCCCTGGAGATCCCCGACAACCTCGACGTGGCGCGCCACGACCCGGCCAACCTGCCGGCCATCGTCGCCGGTATGAACCTGCAAGGCGTCGACGTGATCGTGCTCTCGGCCTGCGTGCAGATGCAATCGCTGCCGGTGGTGGCCAAGGTCGAGGCGCAAACCGGCAAACCGGTGCTCACCGCCGCCATCGCTACCACCTACGCCATGCTCAAGGCGCTCGACCTGGAGCCGATCGTTCCAGGTGCCGGCGCCCTGCTCTCCGGCGCCTATTGAGGAGTTTTGCGATGAGCGAACAATCCGCCGACGCCAACTACCAGGGCGTATGGGGCAACCGCATTGGCTTTGGCAAAAAAGCCGCGCTGCTGATGATCGACTTCATGCAGGGCTACACCACCGAAGGCGCGCCGCTATACGCCCCCGAGGTTGCAATTGCCGTGACTGAAAGCGTCGAACTGTTGGTCACTGCCCGCAAGCACGGGATTGCGGTGGTGCACACCAATATCCGCTACCATCCCGGCCATTTCGCCGACGGCGGTATCTGGGTCAAGAAAGCCCCGGTGATGAAGGACATGGTCGACGGCAACCCACTCGCGGCGTTCTGCCCCGAGGTCTTGCCCCGGGCCGATGAAGTGGTGATCACCAAGCAATACGCCAGTGCATTTTTCGGCAGCAGCCTGGCCCCGATGCTGCACGCCCAAGGCATCGACACCGTGGTGCTGGCCGGCTGTTCCACGAGCGGCTGCATTCGTGCCACCGCAGTGGATGCGGTGCAACACGGGTTTCGCACCATCGTCGTGCGCGAATGCGTCGGCGACCGACACCCCGCCCCCCACGAAGCCAACTTGTTCGATATCGACAGCAAGTATGGCGACGTGGTGAGCAAGCAAGAGGCGATGCGCAAGTTCAGGGAGCAATAAGACGTTATTAAGAACTGCGCCATAGAGCGTGGTCTTGAAAAAACTGAGGTCCGGCCTGGAAATGCATTCACCTAATGGGAGCTCGCCCGAGGTGAATGCCCAACCAAAAATACCTCAGTCTTCTGACACTGCCTTTGGAAGTCGCTTTTACAGCACTCCGAAGTGCTCGAACAAAAGCGGCTGTATAAAAACCATAAGCCACCGCCGGGAGACACCCCAATGCCCATTGCGAATGCAGCGTCCGCGACCACGGTCGCCGACCCCGTTACCACGCTGTACCACAAGATCACCTGGAAGCTGATTCCGTTCCTGTGTTTCTGCTACCTGGCCGCCTACCTCGACCGCATCAACATCGGCTTCGCCAAGTTGCAGATGCTCGACCAGCTGCACTTCAGCGAAACCGCGTTTGGCCTCGGCGCCGGCTTGTTCTTCGTCGGCTACATCCTCTTTGAAGTGCCGAGCAACCTGATCCTGGAACGGGTCGGCGCGAAGCTCTGGATCGCGCGCATCATGATCACCTGGGGCCTGCTCTCGGCCTGCACCATGCTGGTCACCTCCACCACCCAGTTCTACATCCTGCGCTTTCTGCTCGGCGCCGCCGAAGCGGGCTTTTTGCCCGGCGTGCTGTATTACCTCACCACCTGGTTCCCCACCCATCGGCGCGGGCGCATCATCGCGCTGTTCATGATCGGCCTGCCGCTGTCCAGCGTGATTGGCGGCCCGCTGTCCGGCTGGATCATGGGCCACTTCGACAACATGGGCGGGTTGCGTGGTTGGCAGTGGCTGTTTCTGATTGAAGCGGTGCCCAGTGTGTTGCTCGGCGTGCTGACCTTCTGGGCGCTGCCTAACAGCTTCCAGCAAGCCAAATGGCTGTCGGACGAGGAAAAGGCCTTGCTTGAAAGCGAACTGCGCAAGGACGACGCCGACGCAAGCGGCAGCAAGCACAGCTTCCGCGATGGGTTCTTCAACCTCAAAGTGTGGATGCTCGGCGGTATCGACTTTTCGATCCTGCTCAGCGCCTATGCCATGGGGTTCTGGATGCCGACATTCATCCGCAATGCGGGCATTACCGATACTTTCCATATCGGCATACTCACCGCATTGCCGAGTGTGGCGGCCTTGCTCGGCATGCTGCTGATCGGCGCCAGCTCGGACAAACACCGTGAACGCCGCTGGCACATCATCGTGCCGTTCCTGATCGGCGCAGCAGCGATGGCCACCAGCACATTCTTCACCCACAACGTGGTTGCGACGGTGCTGTTGTTCGCCATCGCCTCGGCCGCGATTATCGGCGCCGTACCGGTGTTTTTCAGCCTGCCGGCGACCTTTCTCAAAGGCACGGCGGCGGCCACCGGTTTCGCCCTGGCGTGCTCGCTGGCGAATATCGCCGGCCTGGTGAGCAACTCGTTGATGGGCGTGGCGATCGACGTCACAGGCAGCAGCGCCGGCGCCTTGTGGTTCTTCGCCGGCTGCCTGATCCTCAGCAGCTTCCTGGTCATCGCCTTGCCGGCGAAACTGGTGAACCGTTAACAACAACCATTCTTGCGGATGAATCACCATGCAAGCTTTCCTTAAATGCTGTGCGCTGTTTGTCGCCGTCGGCCTGTGTACCGGCACTGCGCAGGCGGCCGAAAAAGTCATTTTCGACACCGACTTCAACGTGCTCAACGATGACGGCCAGGCCTTTATCATGCTTGCCCAGTTGCATGCGCAAAAACGCATCGACCTGCTGGGCATGACCCTGGTCAGCGGCAATGCCTGGGTCGACCAGGAGCAAGTCGATGCCCTCAAGGCCGTGGAACGCATGGGCGTGGAAAAAGAGGTGGGCGTCTACTCGGGCGCCGCCTACCCGCTGCTGCATGACTACACCACCTACGAGGCCGAGAAAGCGTTGTTTGGCGCCGGCTGGCCGGGCGCGTTCAAACACCCGCGCCCTACCTCGCCCTCGCAACTGATCGCGCCACCGGATGGCCTGGCCACTCACACCCAACTGCGCAGCGAGACCGCCGCGCAGTTCATCGTGCAAAGCGTGCGGGCCAACCCGCACCAAGTGACCATTCTCGCCGTCGGCCCGTTGACCAACGTCGCCCTGGCGATTCGCTCGGCGCCGGACATCGTGCCGCTGATCAAGCGCATCGTGTACATGGGCGGCGCCCTGGAGATCCCGGGCAACACCACGCCGGCGGCGGAATTCAACTGGTGGTTCGATCCCGAGGCCGCGAAGATCGTGTTGCGCTCACCGATCGAACACGTGATTTTCCCGAATGATGTGTGCGAGAAAGTCACCTTCGACAAATCGGTTTACCAGCGCGTGATTGCCCAGAAAGGCGCGATTGCCGACCTCTACCAGCACGAGTTCGGGCCGCTGTTCGACAAAGACCCGAGCTACCACAGCTTTACCTGGGACAGTTTGCCCGCACTGTTCCTGGTCAACCCGCAAATCGTCACCGAATCCCGCGAGTTGTGGGTGGACGTAGACGCGACCTTCGGCGCCGACTACGGCCGCGCACTGGGCTACAAAAAAGGCGCACCGGTCGGTACGCAGAAAGCCAACGTGGTGTTTGGCGTCGATCAGCAGAAGTTCTGGGACGGCTACGTCAACCTCGTGACATTGCCAACCCCGGTCAAACACTGACCGGCGGATCGCTCCCACCTGGCGTGGGAGCGACCATCCTTTCAGTCACGAACGGCCCGGCGTTGGATTGAGGCACGCCTGCAGAATGCCGGACAACTTAAGCGCCACCGCATTGGCCTGCTGCGCCGTCACCACATTGGTAAAACCCATCAACAAGCCTTGCTCGCGCCCCGGTTCAAGCATCCACTGCGACAACGCTTGAAGGGCAAGGCCTTCGCGATTCGCCGCCTCGGCGACAACGTGATCCGGCACCGCCACCACCAACCGCGCCAACAGATTAATTCCCCCGGCTTGCTCATCCACGCGCAAAAACGCCGCGCAATGCACGCGCAACGCCTCCACTAAAAACCCTCGGCGCTGCGCATACAAAAGGCGCATCTTTTTCAGGTGGCGGGTGAAATGGCCCTGTTCCAGAAAATCCGCCGCCGCCAGTTGCAATAACTGCGCACTGCGCTGTTGCAACGCGTGGGCGCTGTGCTCGAAGGCCTCCACCAGTTGCGCGGGCACCACCAGATAGCCCAGGCGCAACCCCGGAAACAGCATTTTGCTGAAGCTCCCGACATGGATCACCCGGTCTTGCACATCCTGACTCTTGAGCGCCGCCAACGGCTGCCCCTGGTAGCGAAACTCACTGTCGTAATCATCCTCGACCACCCAACTGCCCTGCTCCTGCGCCCAGGCCAGCAAAGCCTGCCGCCGCGCCCGGCTCAACGCCACGCCCAGGGGGCTCTGATGGGCTGGGGTCACGACCGCCAGTCGCGCCTGACGATCACGCTGCATGCCTTGTTCGACATCCAGCCCATCCCGATCCACCGGCACCGGCACCAGCTCAACGCCTTGATGGATCAATAGCTGCCGTGCGTGCAAATAACCCGGGTCTTCATACCAGCAACGCTGCCCTGCCATCTGCAGCGCATCGCACACCAGCGTCAGGCACCCCGCATAGCCTGAGCACACAAATACCTGCTGTGGCGTACATTCCACGCCCCGGTACAACGCCAGGTAGCTGGCAATCGCCACACGCAACGCCTGAGCGCCACGCACGTCGCCCATGCCCAGGCTGTCGGCATCGGTACGGCGCACCTGCCGGGTGACCAGTCGTGCCCACAGTTTGCGCGGGAACGCATCCAGCGCCGGCTGACCCATTTGCAACGCCGGGGTTGCCGAGGCCTGCGGCAGTGCGGCCGGCTGCGGTTTCATCGCCACCTGCGGCAATGCCCTGGAAATGACGGTACCCGCCTGCCCCCGCGCCTCAAAAAAACCCTCACTGACCAACAGTTGATAAGCCGCTTCCACCGTTCCGCGCGCCACCTTGAGTTCCAGCGCAAGGCTGCGCACCGACGGCACGCGATCACCCGGGCCAAGCTGGCCCTGATCAATGGCCAGCCGAAAGCGGCGGTAGATTTCCTGGTATTTGGGCAGTGACGACATCGCTAACAGGCTCGGCAGAATGACAAAGCGGAGTCTGATCATGTCCCAACCCACTTGTCCAATCATGCCCCTGTTGAGTGGCCGTGCCGCCACCGAAAATGGCGCATCCCTTACGCAAACAAGGATCGCCCATGAAACACCGTCTCGATTACGCCAAAGCCGCCCCTGCAGGTTACAAAGCCCTGGGATCAGTGCACAGCTATATCCATGGCTGCGGCCTGGAGAAAGAATTGATTGAACTGGTGTACCTGCGGGTCTCGCAACTCAACGGCTGCGCTTATTGCCTGGACTCGCATTCGCGCGACCTGCTCAAGCAAGGCGTGAGCCTGGAAAAAATCATGCTACTGGCCGCCTGGCACGAAGCCTTGCCGCTGTTCACCGCGCGTGAACGTGCCGCCCTGGCCTGGGCCGAGGTGGTCACCCAGGTCGCGCAAACCCAAGTGCCGCAAGCGGATTACGTCAGCGTGGCGGCAATGTTCAGCGAGAAGGAAGTCGCTGACCTGACCCTGGCGATTTCGCTGATGAACGCCTTGAACCGCGTCGCCATCAGCTTTCGCAAAGTGCCGACGGCGGTCAAGGCCCATCAGGAGCACCTCAACGATGAATGAGCATGTCGAATTCGTGCCGATGGAAACCGAGGCCGACTGCATCGCCAGCTTTGCGCTGATGCAGCAACTGCGGCCGCACCTGACCGACGCCATCAGCTTCGCGGAACAAGTCCAGCGCCAGCGCCAAAATGGCTACCACTTGCTGGCCGCGCGCGAGCACGGCCGGGTCATCGGCCTGGCCGGCTACCGGCTGACCGAAAACACCCTCTACGGGCGGTTTATCTATGTCGATGACCTGGTGGTCGATGCGGCGTTGCAACGTCGACGCCTGGGTGAGCAACTGCTCGAACGGGTGCGCGAAGAAACCCGCGCCCGGGGTTATCGCTACCTGGTGTTGGACACCGGCATGCACATGGCCCTGGCCCAGCGTTTCTACTTCCGTCAAGGCCTGCTGCCGCGCGGTATGCATTTCTCCCAGGATTTGAGCCAATGACCCGCGCCCTGTTGCTCAGCTTCAGCCCCCACGGCAAGGCCGCGCAGACCTTCCAGCTGGCTCGCGCGCTGCTGAATGACTGGGTGCCGGGCGCCGAGGTCATCGAGCGCGATTACGGCGGCCAGGCATTGCCGCCGCTGACCCGCGAGTATGCGAATGCACTCACCACGCCTGGCGGATTGAGCGGCGACGCGACCGCGTTGTCGGAACAATTGATTGTTGAGCTGGAAGCCTGTGACCTGCTGATCCTCTGCACCCCGGTGCACAATTTCACTGTGCCGGCGGCGCTCAAGGGCTGGATCGACCATGTGGTGCGTATTCATCGCAGTTTCACGGTGAATGCACAGTTCGAAAAAGTCGGACTGCTCAAGGATCGGCGCACGTTTGTGCTGGTCAGTTGCGGCAATTCACGCAAGGGGCATGAGCCGGATTTCCTCACACCGTATCTGACCGCGATCCTGTCGACGGTGGGCATCCGCAGGGTCGATTTCGTCTACCTGGGCGCGATGGTGCGCGGTGAAGAGGCGGTCGCTCTGGCGGTGGAACAGGCACACCGACAATTGTCGCAGGCAATCAGCACTGGCCTATAAAATTAATGGCGCTAGAATCAGCGCCATTCTTGCACCCGCCTCTCTGATACGAGCCGCCCATGAGCTTTAATTTCGACACGATCCACCCCCGCCTCGGCACCGGCAGCACCAAGTGGAGCCGCTACCCGCAAGACATCTTGCCGATGTGGATCGCCGACATGGATATCGCCGCGCCACCGGCAATATTGCAAGCGCTGCATGCTCGCCTGGACCAGCAAATCCTCGGCTACAGCGTCGCCGGCCCGGACGTGCGTGAAGCCATCGTCGCTGACCTGTGGGCCAAATACGCCTGGCGCGTGCAGCCTGAAGAGCTGTTGTTCCTGCCCGGCGTGGAGCCCGGCTTTAATATGGCCCTGCATGCGTTTGTGCAACCTGGCCAACCGGTGGTGCTGCAAACCCCCAATTACCGGCCGATACGCTTGGCACCTGGCCACTGGAACCTGCCGCGTATCGAAGTGCCGTTCGACCTGATCAACGGCGAATACCTCACGCCAATGCCCGCGATGCGCCAGGCACTGACCGGCGCCGGTGCACTGTTGCTGAGCAACCCGCACAACCCCATGGGCAAAGTGTTCCCCCGCGAAGAACTGCTCGCGGTGGCCAACGCCTGCCTGGAAAACGGCGCGCTGATCATCAGCGACGAAATCCATGCCGAACTGTGTTTCGATGGCCGCCGCCACATCCCGACCGCCAGCCTCAGCCCTGAAATCGCCCAGCGCACCATTACCCTGATGTCGGCGAGCAAGGCCTACAACGTCGCTGGTTTGAAGACCTGCTTCGCCGTGGTGCAAAACGCCGAGGTGCGCGAGCGCTTCAATAATGCCCGCTGCGGCATGGTCGACAGTGTCAGCCCGCTGGGCCTGGAAGCCACCCGCGCGGCCTACAGCCAATGCAGCGACTGGCTGGACGCGCTGGTGCATTACCTGCAAGCCAACCGTGACTACCTGCTTGATGCCGTGCACACCCGTTTGCCGGGTGTGGTGATGCATGCCCCGCAAGGCACCTTCCTGGCGTGGCTGGATTGCAGCGCGCTTGGCCTGGACGACCCGCAGCAGTTCTTCCTCGAACAGGCCAAGGTCGGCTTGAGCGCAGGCATCGAATTCGGCGATGACAGCCAGCAGTTTGTACGCCTGAACTTCGGCTGCCCACGGGCGATGCTCGAAGAAGGCCTGCAACGCATGGCGCACGCACTGCGTCACCGTTAGGGCGCAATTCACAACGTTTCGCAACGAGTGCCGAACCCCTGCTGTTACTGTTTTTGCCTTTCAGTCCCACCGGCAACAGCAGGAGTTCCATGGCATGGCGACCCAGCCCCTTGATCGTTTGTCCGACCCCAAATCCCTTCCCGGTACGCCGCTTAAGTCAGCCGCAGCGTTCCATGTGCTACTCAAAAACAGTGCAAGCAAAAAAGTCGAGTCCCAGGACAAGACGCCATCGGGGCTCGATGCCAGCAAGCAACAAGGCTACGAACTGGCGGCCAAGGACGCCACGCCGCCACCTGCGCTGTCTGACTACAAGGCCATCGGCCCGCCGGATGAAGTCGGCCCGGGGCTGATCCGCTATGAAACCCAGGACGGCAAGAAGGTCATCGTCAGCGAACAGGACAGCCCCGACCTGTTCAAGCAAGTCAGCGCAGACTTCAAGTCCCTCTCCGGCGTGGTTGCCAGCCAGAACGCCGGTTACCAGAGCCTGGGCGCGGACGGCAAGGCCCCGGAAAAACTCGCCGATTACAAATCCCTCGGCCCGCCGGATGAAACCGGCCCCGGCGTGATCCGCTATGAGACCCAGGACGGCACCAAGGTCGTTATCAGCCAGCGTGACAACCCCGAGGCCTTCCAGAAAGCCAAGGACGACTATGCGAGTTTCAGCGGCCTCACCAGCAGCGAAGACGCCGGCTACAAGCGCGCCAGCGATAACGAAGTGTGGCCGCCGTATGGTGGCACCACCGTCGGCCCGGTCGATGAAGTCGGCCCGGGGCTGATCCGCTTCGAAAGCAACGGCCAGAAAATGGTCGTGGCCCGTGATGACAACCCCAAGCTGTTCGACTACCTGGCCGGCCTGCACGAGGTCTATACCGACCCGGGCAAGAAGGCCGTGGTGGAAGGCGAACTGAATAACGGCGCGACACTGGCCGACGCCAACACGCCAGTGCCGGGCCTGAATGACTACAAGACGTTCAGTTGGAACAACGACCAGAAAGACAACATCCTCACCTACGAACTCCATGACGGCACCAAGGTGGTGGTGTCCTCGAATGTCAGCCCCGAGCTGTTCAAGAGTGTCGCCACCGCGCATGACACCTGGGACAAAATCCACACCAGCGAAAGCGAAGGCTACAAGCTGGCCGGGCCGAATGACTTCCTGAAAAACACCGACATCACCTTCGGCTCGCCCGATGAACTGGGTGATGGCCTGATCCGCTACGAGACCAGCGAAGGCAAAGTCATCGTCTCCAAGGAGCTGAGTCCGCAGCTCTACGACGACGTCAAGGCCAAGTGGGACGCCTTCAGTGCCGGTGCAGTCGATGACACCCGCACGCAGCACAACCTGCCCAAGGCCGGTGACCTGGATGTGCTGAACATGGACACCGGCGTGCACGCCGATGAAAAAGACGACAAGTCGCCAACCCTGAGCGTCAGCGAACTGGCCACCACCCAACTGATCGACACTTACCGCGCCGGCGTCAAAGACGGCTCGATTCCCAAGGATGACCCGCGGGCCAAGCTGGTCCGCGCCCTGGAAGCCCAGGCCGCCTACCAGAATGGCCACGGCATCACCGGCTACGAAGAATCCAAGCGCCCGTTCAACACCACCTGGCGCGAGTTCGATGACAAGCAGACCGAACTGACCTCGGCCGACATGCACGACATCATCGACGGCAAGGCCGTGCAAGAGCAGATCGGCGAACTGTTCAAAGACCCGACCGTGCAGGCCGACTACAAGTCGAAAATGGATGACGCGATCAACAAGCTGCCGAACAAGGACGAGATCAAGCAGAAGCTGCTGGACCTCACGTCCAACCCGGATTACGTGCTGTACCTCAAGGATCTGCAAAACCAGGGCAAAACCTCCGAGGCACAAAAAGACCTGAGCGACACCCTCACCTCGCTGTCACTGTTCGACCCCGAAGCGGCCAGCAAAGCGGCGCAGAATATCCAGGCCGATGGTTTGACCACCGACCTCAATGCGATCCTTTCGGACCCGAGCAAGATCTCCGACGAGAACAAGGAACTGGCCACCAAGGACCTGTTCGGCCTGCTCAAGGGGGTCTTGAAAGGCACCCTGCTCGACCTGCCGCGCCGTACCCAGGAAACCCTGGAGAAGTTCCTCAACGAAGGCTTGCAGGGCAAGGAAAAGTCGGCCGGCGTGACCAAGGCCCTGGAAGAGTTGGGCGAGGTTTACAAGAACAACGGCTCCATCAGCGAAGCCGACCTGAAAAGCGCACTGAACAAACCCTATATCGCGGTGGCCGATCGCGGCATGCTCGGCGAGGTCTTCAACACCCTGAACAGCAAGGGCATTCTTGGCTCCCTCGGCGCCGGCGTGACGCTGTTTTCGGCGATTTACCAACTGGTGGGCAAAGGCGGCAAGCTCGGTGAAACCCCGGCGCAGCGGATGTCGATTGCCAAGGACTTCCTGAGCTTTGCCGGCGGTTCCAGCCACTTTGTGCGCCTGGGCGACAAGATCGGCGAGACCTTGGGCAAAGGCGGCCTGGTGGACTTCCTCGGCCTGGACAAGACCCTGCCGGAGATTTGGGGCAAGAACGGGCTGCAGGAGCCTAACTTCGAGTTTCGCGTCAACGAGCTGCCAAGCGACGTCAAAGCCAAGATTACCAGTGCCCTCGATGCGGTGCCTGACAGCCAATACGACGGCATCTCGACAATGTTCGGCGAGGGCGACAAAGCCGTCACCGAGGCCACCGAAGGCCTGGCCACTCACCTGGATGACGGCCTCGCGGCGGCAGGTGCGGCCAAGTTGGGCGCGTCCAAGTCGGCGAAGATTGCCGGTTCGGTGATCAAGGTGCTGGGCCCGGCCACGGATATCGTCGGGGGGTTTGCCGATATCGTGTTGGGCGCCTTGGCGATCAAGAGTGGGGTCGACAGCAAAGACCCGCTGGCCCAGGCCGCGGGTGGCCTGCAAGTGGCGGGCGGTGCGTTCGGCGCATCGGCCGGGGTACTCGGCGCCGCCGCCCTGTTTGGCGCGGGCACGGCGGCGGCATTGACCGGGCCGCTGTTCCTGGTGGGTGTGGTGCTGGCGGTGGTCGGCGGGATCATCGGCTACTTTGTCGACCACAACAAAAAACAGAAAGCCACCGAGAAAGAAAACGACTGGTACCGCGACCTGGCCGGCGACGGTTTATTGCAGGACAACTGGGCTGACAAGGTCGAATACGCGCATTACGAAATCCACCACTACAAAGGCCGCGACACGCCGACCGACGACAGTATCTTTCGCTTCCAGCAATCGGAGTGGGAACACTTTGACGCGACCCCGCAAAAAGGTGGTTCGTCGAGTAACCGACTGGACGGGGACTTGCACAAGCACTACGAAGACCCGAACACACCGCCGAAAAGCTTGCCGAGCGATGCGCCGCCGGAGCGACCACAACCCCATGCACCCGGCGGCGGTGGCCCGCGCCTTAACTAACGGCCAGGCAGGCGGGCCTCTCTCCATGGGGGAGCTGGCTTGCCTGCGATGACGGCTTCGCGTTCACCATCCATGTGACTGGCTGATAGACCGCTACTGCGGCATAGGTATCTACACCTGTTTTTTTACGGGTTGGGTGGTGTGGTTGTCGCGGGCGCGCTGTGTACATATCCGTTGTTTGGGTCACGGCCGAAATAGGTTCCGCCCTTACGGCGGGTCACTTTGGAAAAGCCCCAAAGTAACCAAAGGGCTCTTGCCCCACCACTCGGCACCTCGCCTGGGCTCGGTGTGCCCTCACGCAGGCTTTGGACCGTGGGCCGCCGCCATGGGCCATCCTTGGCCCATCGCGGCTAAACCGGCGTCCTGCCGGTTTACCCACGCTCCAAAGCCTGCGTTCGGCCAGCGTGGTTAACGGGGCGCCTAAGATCAAGATCAAAGTCAAAAGCAAAGCACGGCGGCCTGACAGCCGACCTGAGTGGTTAGATCAAAAGCACAAGCGAAGTGGTGTGTCAGTTGATGGAGTGGGTGACTGGCACACCGCATTCGCGAGCAAGCCCGCTCCCACATTTGGAACTGGGTACATCAGGCGGAGGGTGGGCTGCTCTTCGGACTGTGTTGGGTCAATCTGGGAGCTGGCATGGGGTCTGCGACTGGGTATGCCTGATGTATCGAAGCGTCTGCATCGCAGGCAAGCCAGCTCCCACAGAAAAGCAGAGCACTGCGGTGCTGGCAGCTGAACTCGGTCAACATTGTGGGAGCGGGCTTGCTCGCGAAGGCGGCGCATCAGTGACAGATGAGCTGACTGACCCACCGCATTCGCGAGCAAGCCCGCTCCCACATTTGGAACTGGGTACATCAGGCAGAGGGTGGGCTGCTTTTCAGACTGTATTGGGTCAATCTGGGAGCTGGCATGGGGTCTGCTGCTGGGTTTGCCTGATGTATCGAGGTGTCTGCATCGCAGGCAAGCCAGCTCCTACAGAAAAGCAGAGCACTGCGGTGCTAGCAACTGAACTCGGTCAACATTGTGGGAGCGGGCTTGCTCGCGAAGGCGGCGCATCAGTGACAGATGAGCTAACTGACCCACCGCTTTCGCGAGCAAGCCCGCTCCCACATTTGGAACTCATTTCATCCGGTAAACGTGGTGTTGCTGTGCTTTTGCTTCTACCACTCAGGTCGGCTGTCAGGCCGCCGTGCTCTGCTTTTGATCTGCTGTTGATCTTGATCTGACAGGCCCCGTTAACCACGCTGGCCGAACGCAGGCTTGAATCCGTGGGTAACCCGGCAGGACGCCGGGTTAGCCGCACTGGGCCAGGGATGGCCCATTGCGGCGGCCCACGGATTCAAGCCGGAGTGAGGGCATACCGAGCCTGGGCGAGGTACCGAGTGGTGGGGCAAAGCGTTTTTTGGTTACTTTTTTAGGCGTTTGTAAAAAAGTGACCCGCTGTAAGAGCGGAACCCATAGCAGCCGTTACCGCAGCAACGGATATGCACTCATATCTACCTAACCCCTCACAGGCTCAAAGCAACACAAAGAGTTGCGTAGATACCTATGGCCATCACAGGCAAGCCAGCTCCCCCAAATGATCGGGGTTTACAGCTTGGCGATGGACACTTCGGTCGACTTCACAAAGGCAATCACCTCGCTACCCACTTTTAATTCCAGATCCCGCACCGAGCGGGTGGTGATCACCGAGGTAACGATGCCAGACGCAGTCTGCACGTCAATTTCGGACACCACTTCCCCCAGCAGAATTTCCTTGATCACGCCCTTGAACTGGTTGCGCACATTAATCGCTTTAATGGTCATGTCGGGTTTCCTTTTGGCTGTTGGGTCAATCCGCACGAATGCGCAGGCCCTCAAAATGCGCCATTCAATTAGCGATTAAAAGGAATAAATAACTCTTTATTTATTCGATATAAATATATGCGTACTGTTCACCCGGCTACAGCGAATCAACACACTGCTGGCGCAGCTCAAGGCACTGTCCTTGACCGAGCTACAGCGGGCCCATGTGATTTAGGCCAATGTGCGACTGAGTGTCACCCAATACCGCGTCCGCGCCCGCACCTCAAACCCCAGTGTCTGGGCCAGCAGGCTGAGGATGCGGTCGGTGTCATCCAGGCGAAAGCTGCCGGTGACCCGCAGGGTTTCCAGGCTCGGGTCCCAGCGCAGCACACCGGGGCGATAACGCTCCAGCTCGCGCAAAAAATCCCCCAGCGCCTGGTTTTGCGCGGTCAAGACGCCGTCGCGCCAGTCCAGTTGCTGCGCATCGAACGGCATCCGCTCCCCAAGCCCCTGGGGCTTTAATAACGCTTGCTGACCGTTGCTCAACGTCGCCAGTTGCCCGCTCACATCGCGCACCTGCACCGCGCCCTTGAGCACCGACACCCGGCAGCCGGTCGGCAACTGCCGCACACACACCTCGGCCTGGCTGACCTGGACCTGGCCGTAGCGGGTGTTCACTGCGATCAAAGCCGAGCCCGGCACACTCAGCGCCAATTCCCCTTCCACCAGCGTGATGCGCCGATGGGCGAGGTCGACATCGACGGCCGTGGCGGTATTGAGTTGCAGGCTACTGCCATCGACCAAAGGCAGGCGTTTGCGCTCGCCGGTGGCGGTGTGCAGATCGGCACGCCACGCCTCGATGGGCAACTGGCGGCTGATCAGCCACGCCGTCGGCACCAACGCTGCAACACCCAGGGCACGCTTGAGCAGTGCGCGCCGCGCCGGTTGCGGGCGGTCGAGGCTGGCCATCGCCAATGCGTGTGGCAAGTCGCTGAACCGCTGGCGCAGGGATTGGGCTTTTTGCCAGGTCTGTTCGTGTTGAGGATGGCTGTCGCGCCATTGCTGCAAGGCCGCATGGTCACGCTCGGTGGCGGCGCCGGACTCCAGCAATGCCAGCCACTGGGCGGCGGCGCGCGCGACATCGCGACTCACAGGTCCACCAGCAGGCAATGTTCGTAGGCCTGGGCCATGTAACGCTTCACCGTGCGTTCGCAAACGTCGAGCCGTTCGGCAATCTCTCGATAACCCAGGCCTTCCAGCTGGCTCCACAGAAACGCGCGGCGCACCAGCACCGGTAAACCGTCAAGCAACTCATCCAGTGCTTGCAGGGTTTCGAGCATCAGCCAGCGTTGTTCGGGTGACGGCACGCAGGCGTGCGGCAGGTTTGCCAACGCATTCAAGTACGCCTGCTCAAGGCTGCGCCGCTGATGAAAATTGACCAGCAGGCGCTTGCCGACGGTCACCAGATAGGCACGCGGTTCCTGCATCTGCGCAATGGGCTGCGCACTGGCGAGCACGCGCAAAAAGGTGTCCTGGCTCAGGTCCGCTGCATCCCAGGCATTGCCCAGGCGCCGCCGCAACCAGCTTTCCAGCCAACTGCGGTGGTCGCGGTACAAACTCGACAACGTGAGTTCGGCAGCGTGGGTCGGGGCAACAGCATCAGTCATGGCGAGCAACCTGCGCGGCGCGAGTTAATCTCAAATGAGATTAATTCTATTTAATATCGAGCCGACACACCATGTTCTTTTCAACATTGCGTTTATACGCAAGCCTCTGCGTCAAATACCTGACCGCGCCCGACCACGCTGGCAGGTGCCAACACCGCCCCCGGCGCTAACACCGCATTGGCGCCGATTCGGCACTGATCGCCGAGCAACGCGCCGAATTTATCGCACCCGGTGCGCTGCAATTGCCCGTTGATCCGCACCTGCACGTCCTTGTCCTCGCGCTCATTGCGGTAGTTGGCGACGATGCTGCCGGCCTCCAGATTGACCCCATGGCCGAGCACCGAATCGCCGACAAAGTTGAAATGCGCCAGCTTGCTGGCACTGAACACAAACGAGCTTTTCAACTCCGCACCCGGGCCGATGATGCACTGCGCATCCACCCAGCACCCGCCGCGCAGCAGAGAACCACTGGCGATAAAACAATGCGCGCCGATGATCAGTGGCCCCTTGAGCACGGCGCCGGACTCGACGGTGGCGGTACGGTGGATGGCGATTTCATCCTGAATGACGTAAGCGTCTGCCGGCAACTGCACCAGTAATTGGCGAACAATCGCCGGGGCCTGGGCCACCAACGCCCAAGGCGTCAGGTCAGCCCAAGGCGCCAACGCGGATTGGGATACGTCGGCAATGTAGTCGGTGAGTCGGATCAACGTCGAACCCTCCAGCGGTCAGAGAAGCTCGAAACGCTAGCATGGCGGACGTGAGAAACCGATCTTTACTATTTGTCTTGATATGGATATTTTATCCAAAAACGCACACAAGGTCCGCTCATGCAACTGCCTGACTACCACGACGTCATCGCTGCCGCCCAACGCCTGGCAGGCGTCGCCCATCAGACGCCGGTGTTGACTTCGCGCACCCTCGACGCCGAAACCGGCGCCCAGGTGTTCATCAAATGTGAAAACCTGCAACGCGCCGGCTCGTTCAAGTTTCGCGGCGCGTTCAACGCCCTTTCGCAGTTTGATGCGCAGCAGCGCAAGGCGGGCGTGGTGGCGTTTTCCTCCGGCAACCACGCCCAGGGCGTTGCGCTGGCCGCTCGTTTACTGGGCATGCCGGCGACCATTGTGATGCCCACCGACGCGCCTGCCGCCAAGGTTGCAGCGACCCGAGAATATGGTGCCAGCGTGGTGCTGTATGACCGTTTCACCGAGGACCGCGAACAAATCGGCCGCACCCTGGCCGTCGAACACGGCATGACGCTGATCCCGCCTTACGATCACCCGCACATCCTTGCCGGCCAAGGCACCGCCGCCAAAGAGTTACTGGAATTCAGCGGCCCGCTGGACGCGCTGTTCGTCGGCCTGGGCGGTGGCGGCATGCTCTCCGGCACCGCATTATCGACCCGCGCCCTGTCACCGGATTGCCAACTGTTCGGCGTCGAACCGCAAGCCGGTAACGATGGCCAGCGCTCGTTCCACAGCGGCAGCATCGTGCATATCGACACCCCGGTGACCATCGCCGACGGCGCGCAAACCCAACACCTGGGGAACTACACCTTCCCAATCATCCGCGACCTGGTGAACGACATCCTGACCGTCTCCGACGCGCAGTTGATCGACGCCATGCGCTTCTTCATGCAGCGCATGAAACTGGTGGTTGAACCCACCGGCTGCCTGGGCCTGGCGGCATTGCGCCAACTGGGCGAGCGGTTCAAAGGCCAGCGCGTGGGCATCATCGTCACCGGCGGCAACGTGGATATTCAGCGCTACGCCGCCCTGCTCAGCGAGGCACCATGAAGATCATCCACACGTCGAAGGCCTCGGCACCGGCCGGGCATTATTCCCAGGCCATCAGCCACGGCGACACGCTGTATATCTCCGGGCAATTACCGGTCAGCCCGGACGGGCGTCACAACCTGTCGGCGCCGTTTGCCGAACAGGCCCAAATCGCACTGCATAATCTGTTGGCCATCCTGAACGCCGCCGGCGGTTCGCCGCAGGATCTGGTCAAGGTCACGGTGTACGTTGCCGGAGTCGGGCACTGGCCGGCGTTCGACCGCGTTTACGCCGCCGCGCTGGGCGATCACCGCCCTGCCCGCGCGGTGGTGCCGGTGCCCGAGTTGCATCACGGTTACCTGGTGGAGATTGAAGCCGTGGCGCGCTATTTGGCGTAGGTGTAGACCGCCGCGCGCGACACGCCCAGGTGCGAGGCCACGGTTTCCATGGCCCGCCGAATGTCCATGCAGCCGGCGTCTTTGAGCTCTTGCAGCAGCACCCGCCGGTCCGCCGTCTTGAGTGCACGCGGCGTGGTTGCCAGGCGTGCGGCGAACTGGTCGATACGCGTGCGAATCAGGTCGGCGCCCGAAGGGTCGAGGGACTCGCCGGGCTTGTCACCGCTGACCGAACCGAACTGTTCGAGCATGCCCTGCAAGCCCCGGAACAACGAAAGATCGACATTCATGCACAAGGCGGCGACGTACTTGCCGCTGGCGTCCTTGATACCAATCGAGGTGCTCTTGACCTGGCGGCCATCGGCGAATTGGTTCTGGTAATTGGCGATGACCTGGGGGTACTCGGGGTCGGCAATTCGCGCCAGGCCCAACTCGGTGGCCGGGTCACCCGGCTGACGCCCGGAGAGGTTGTTATGGATCGCCAGGATCGCGTGCTGCGGGTCACGCAAGTCATGCAGCACCACCTCGCAGAATGGGCTGAAGGTCTTGCTCAAGCCTTCGGCAATCTGTTCGAGCTGGCTGATCAGGGTGGTGTCTTCGGGAGAGGTCTTGTTCATGCAAGACAACATATCCAGTCCTGGACAGGCCGTCAATTTAGCCACGGCCCCTCATTGTGGCGCTTTAATTTTGAACACCCCTGCTGCCTTGCCGATACGCTGAAAATGCAGCGCACTCTCCAGCGCATGCAACCGCGCGCCGCCCGCCTGGGGGCGCGTGTCCGGGAGCGGTTGCGCGGCGGGTAGATGCTTACCCGGCGGATAGAAACCTCTGGAGGATGACGGTTGCAGGCTGTTTCAGTTCTGCGAAGATAGCCGCCCCACGGATGGCTATGCCTTCATTGACAGGAGTGAAATTCTTGACCGTCGCCGCCCTGCTATTTGCCGAAAGCTTTCCTATTGCAATCACTGACAACCTGATCAGTTCCAACCTGGCGCCCGATATACCGCCTACCACGCCGTTGACCGGCCTGGAATTGCGCAAGGGCAATGCAGGCAAAAGCTTCCCGACAGGCTTGGCGCTCAAGGTCTGGGCATCCGAATTCGGCTTTTACTTTCTGTATGCAGGGCGCGTCGATCACGCGCGGCAACTCTTCGACAGGGTCGAACAGGTGGTCTATCGGGAACAGAAATACACCCTCGATCGCCACCAAAACATCATCGACGATGCCAATTATCATGGGCTCGACGCGAGTTTTATCGTGGTCTATCTCGACGAGGGATTCATCGCCTACGCCGGCGATGCCGACCGCCAAACCACACTGATGGGTAAAAGCTTCGGCAAAGTCCTGGTTATCGGCTCCGGGCGTGACTCGCTGATACAGGCGATGGACACCCTGGAGCGTCGCCAGACCCTGACCTTGCCCGAGCTCGAACCCGTCAACCTCGACTACGCCACCCACGCCATTGCCAACGCGCTCGCGGTGGTGGGCCGCTCAAGCGTGGAATACATGCGCGCCCACTCCGCCTTTGCACAACAGTCCACCGGCGCACTGTTCAATATTTCTTACTTTCCAAACCTCTATGGCTGGAGCGTGACGAATCCTGCACCCGGCTGGCTTGCGAACCGACTCTGCCAGATATTCACTCACAGCGACGGCACGGGCACCTACCTGACACGCCTGGTGGTGACCCGCCAGGAAGTAGGTTGCACGCACCTCGAGACGTTTTTCTTCAGCGGCCACCAGAAGCTGGACTTGGCCCAGGACGGATTCACGCTGGACTTGCGCAACCTGACACTCAGCCGGATCAGGGCCCTTTATGACGACAGTGAAAGCAGCGAAATGCCGGTCCTGGAAGAGGACCTGGCGTTGTATCAGGTCATTGTGTACGGCCAGAAAGACGCGCCGGGCATGCCACCGGCTATCAGCCACACCGTCACCTATGATTGCAGAAGCGCTAGCCTGACCATCGCCAACGTAGCCGGCGCCTTGCGCTTCACGCTGCACCAGCCGTTAATTCGCAACCTGTGGGCACGGATCAATCGGGAAACGGCATTACTGCCCACGCGAACCCCCTTGATCCTGCATCCAGGCTTGTCTACCGCCAAGCGCCGAATCTGGTTAAAGCTTGAGAACCTGCAACCCAGCGGCTCCTACAAATTACGCGGCATGAGTGCGCTATGTGCGTACGCCGCAAGCCTGGGCAAATTCAGAGTTTTCTGCCCGTCAGGCGGCAATGCCGGCCTGGCCACAGCCATTGCTGCGCGCAACCTGGGGCTGCAAGCCTGCATCGTCGTGCCCACCACCACTCCCGAAGCGACCCGAGCGCGCATCCGCCGGGCGGGTGGTGAGGTCGTGGTGCATGGCGATCTATGGGAAGAGTCCAACCAACGGGCGTTGAGTCTGGCCAGCGATTCAGACGCTTTTTATGTGCCAGCCTTCGACCACCCGATGTTGTGGGAAGGCCATAGCAGCCTGGTCGACGAAATTCTTGAAGACTGCCCGAATGTGGACAGCATCGTCAGCTCCGTCGGTGGCGGTGGTTTACTCGCGGGGATCCTGACCGGACTCGAACGGCACAAGCGCTACGACTGCAAGATAATCAACTGCGAGACGGCGGGTGCCGCCTCCTTCCAGGCGGCGATGGCGGCCGGAAAACCCGTACGCCTGCCGCGCATCAACACCGTGGCCAAATCACTGGCGGCGTCTCAAGTCGCCGCGTGGCCCGTTGAGCACATCCGCGCATTTGCCCATGAATGCGTGGTACTCAGCGACGCCGACGCAATGATGGGCGTTGCCCGTTACGCCGACGATTTGCGTCAGTTGGTCGAGCCCGCTTGCGGCGTATCGTTGGCCGTTGCGTACCTCGACCATCCGGCCATCGCCGAAGCACACGATGTGGTGATCATCGTGTGTGGCGGCGTGAGCATCACCGCCGAGCTGGTGGCGCAGTGGCAACAATCCGTCTGACTAACACCGCAGGCGTCGGCCAGCCGACGCCTGCGCTCGGCACGCTGAATCAGGCATCCTGCAAAATCAGGTCAGCGCCCTTCTCCGCCACCATCAACACCGCCGCATGGGTATTGCCCGACGTCACATTCGGAAAGATCGACGCATCGACAATCCGCAACCGGTCCAACCCATGCACCTTCAAGCGTTTGTCCACCACCGAGACCTGCGGGTCCGAGCCCATGGCGCAGGAGCCGCACAGGTGGTAGATCGAGCCGCTGTTTTCACGGAAGTATTGCAGCATCTGCTCATCGGTCTGCACCGCCGCGCCCGGTAATACTTCAGCCACGGTGATGCCCTTGAGCGCCGGCGCCTGCATGATCTTGCGCATCAACCGGCTGCCCTGGATCACCTCGTCGATGTCCTTTTGCGTGCTCAGGTAATTGGGGTCGATGAGCGCCGCGTCCCGCGGATTTTTCGACGCGATGCGGATGGTGCCGCGGCTGGTCGGGCGGCACGGGTTGAAGCACAGCAGGAAGCCGGAGTAAGGCTCGGGCTTGAGGCTGGCCTTGTTGTTTTTCGGAATCTGGTACGACAGCGGGTTGAAATACAGCTGCAGGTTCGGGTCTTTCTGCGCGTCGTTGCCGCGAAAGAAACCACCCGCCTGATTGACACTCATGGCCAGCGCGCCTTTGCGCGTAAACAGGTACTTGAGACCGAGTTTCAACTGGCCGAACAGCGAGCTGAGTTCGTCGTTCAGCGTCGGGATATTGGCCTTGTAGTAGTAGCTGGCGCACAGGTGGTCTTGCAGGTTATCGCCCACGGCCGGCAGGTGCTTGACCAGCGGGATACCATGCTCGGCCAGCAATTGCTGGTCTGCCACGCCGGACAGTTGCAATATCTTGGGCGTGTCCACCGCGCCGGCGCACAGGATCACTTCCTTGCGCGCGGTGAAGGTACGGACCACGCCGTGCTGGGTGACGGCAATGCCGGTGGCGCGTTGCTGGTCGTCGAACAGCACGCGATCAACCAGCGCATGCAGTTCCACGGTCAGGTTCGAGCGACTGAGGGCCGGGTGCAGATGAGCAAAGCTGCTGGAGCAGCGCTCGCCCTTGCGGGTGTTGACGTCATACAGCCCGGCACCTTCGAAATTCGGCCCGTTGAAGTCGTCGCTGTGCGCATAGCCGAGCTGTTCGCAGCCCTTGAGGAACACGTCACAGATCGGATGGGTCTGGCCCTTCATCGGCGTGATGCTGATGGGGCCACTGCCGCCGTGGTACTCGGTGTCGCCCAACGGGTGGTTTTCCAGCTTGCGAAAGTACGGCAGCACGTCCTTAAAGCCCCAGCCGTCGTTGCCATTGGCGGCCCAGTCATTGAAGTCATGGGCCTGGCCGCGCACATAGATCATCGCGTTGATCGAGCCCGAGCCGCCCTGCACTTTGCCCCGTGGCGCGTAGATTTCACGGCCTGCGAGCTGCTTTTGCGGCTGGCTGTAGTACATCCAGTTGAAGGTCGGGTTGTAATACATCTTGGCGAAACCGACCGGGATCTTGAACCACCAGGAACTGTCTTTGCCGCCGGCTTCCAGCAGCAACACGGAGTATTCGCCCGAGGCGGACAACCGGTTGGCCAGCACGCACCCTGCGGCGCCGGCGCCGGCGATGATGTAGTCATATGTCATGCACAATTACCGCGTTATTCGTAGTTAAGTGCCTGGCTCAGCCTTTGGCCGGCGAGGTGTCTTTGACGTCGGCCGGTGTGGCAGCCATTTGCAGGTGCAGGCGCTCGCCTGTATACGGCGTGTGCTTGCGCACCACGTCCATGTTCAGCTCTACCCCCAGGCCCGGCTCAGTGGACGGAATGATGTAGCCGTCCTCCCATTGCAGTGGCTTGGTCAGGATGTCGGCATGGAAACCGCCCCAGGTCATGATGCTTTCCTGGATCAGGAAGTTCGGCGTGCAGGTGGCCAGTTGGAAACTCGCCGCCGCGCCAATCGGCCCGTTGTATAGATGGGGCGCGATCTGCGCGTAGTAGGCCTCGGCCATGCTCGCGATTTTCTTCGCCTCCAGCAGCCCGCCGCAGCGCGCCACGTTCATCTGCAGGATCGACGCGCCGCCAGCTTGTAGCAGCTTGAAGAATTCATACTTGGTGGTCAGTCGTTCGCCCGTGGCGATCGGGATACTGGTCTTGGCCGCCACTTGGGCCATGGCCTCTTCCTGGCCAGGCGGTACCGGCTCTTCGAACCAGAGCGGGTCGTATTTCTCCAGGCGCTTGGCCAGGCGAATTGCCGACGACGGCACCATCTGCCCATGGGTGCCGAACAGCAGGTCGCACTTGTCGCCTACCGCCTCGCGGATCTTGCGGCAGAAGGTCTCGCAGCGTTCCAGCACTTCCAGGGAAATCTGGTGGCCGGAGTACGCGGTGTACGGCCCCGCCGGGTCGAACTTCACGGCGGTAAAACCTTTGTTCATGTTCTCGATGGCGCACTCGGCCGCCAGGTCCGGGTCGTCATAGTCATACTCGCCCTGGCTGTTGACCGGGTACAGGTAGGTGTAGGAACGCAGGCGCTCGTTGACCTTGCCGCCGAGCAATTCGTAGACCGGCTTGTTGGCCGCCTTGCCGATGATGTCCCAGCAGGCCATTTCCAGGCCGCTGACCACACCCATCATGGTCAAGTCCGGGCGTTGGGTGAAACCGCTGGAATAGGCCTGGCGGAAAAAGCGCTCGATATGGTGCGGGTCGTGGTCGAGCAGGTAGCGCTCAAACACATCCTCGATGATCGGCAGCATGGCCTTGGGGCCAAAGGTGGCGGCGTAGATCTCACCGACACCTTCGATGCCGCAGTCGGTCTTGAGCTTGACGAACAGCCAGTACATCCCACCAATGTGCGGCGGTGGAACGGCGACGATATGGGTTTCAAGGGCGACGATTTTCATCTCAGGCACCTGTCTGGTTGAATTTTTTACGGTTGATTCGAGCACGCAGGGTCAGGGCCGCCAGGGTCCCGAGCACGCCGACAAAAGCGATGTAGCCGAAGTACAGGTTGTAACCGGCCTTGCCTGGGTAGGTGTCGGTCAGGTAGCCATTGATCAGCGGGATAAAGGTGTCGGGTAAGTAACCCACTACCGAGACAATACCGATGGCCAGGCCAGTGATGCGCAGCGGGATGTCGCAACTGTCGAGGATCGCCCAGTACAGGCCGCGAATCGCATACGTCATCAGGCCGATGAAGATCACCGTGCCGATCAACAGGCCGAGGCTATTGAGCGCCGGGAACACAATCAGCCCGACCATGGCCAGCGTTACCAGCACCAGCGCGACGATCAGCACCGAGATATTCGAGAACTTGTCCCCCAACCAACCGCCGCCAATGCCGCCGATGGGGCGCATCCACAATTTGATGGTGGTGATGGTGCCGGCCATGACGGCGGTCATGCCGCTGCCTTGCAGGTAATCGGAGAAGCTGTAGGTGGCCCAGAACATGTGATAACCGCAGAACACAATGGCGGTCACCAGCCACAGCTCGGGGATCTTCACCAGGGTCGTGAGGTCGGCAATCAGGTTGAACTTACCCTTCTCCACCGCCGACGTTTCGGCCATGGACTTGGGGTCCTTGAGCAACACCAGCCCGCAGCCGATGGCGATGCAGATGAACGAATACAGGTAGACCACCTGTTTGAAACCTTCGGCCGCCGACTGGCTGCGGGTTTCAGTGGCATAGGCGAACAGACCGAGGGCCACGGTTGCCAATAACGCTTCAACCAGGCCGCGACCGCCATCGAGTATCCCGAAGAAACGCCCTTGCTCAGTGGGGTGGGCGATCATCTTTACGCGCTTGAGCACCGAGGCCCAGAAGGTCAGGCCGGTGGTGAGCCCCCAGCAACCGAAGATAATCATCAGGCCGGTCATCGACGGCACCGTCGAATACCAGAGGCCCAGGGCGCCGGTGGCGACCAGCGAGAAAAAGATCAAAAAGCGCGGCGGCAAACGGTCGGCCAGCCAACCGCTGGGCAGGTAGCTGAGCAAAAAGACGGTGCCGAGCATGGAGTACAAGTAGCCCAGTTCACTGTGGTTGATCTGGAACACGTCAAGCATGGTGGTCTGGTAGACCTGGCGCAGGTAGAGGATCGGGTAAATCGCCCCGGCGGCCAATACCAGCAAGAGCAATTGGAAATAGCGACTGGCGGTGTCGCTTTTTGCCGCGGACACGGCATCGAGATCCTGGGCAACGGGTGCAGGCTTGGACATCTTGATGACCTCGGACACCCACTGTGCAGGTGCCCTCATAATTGTTTTTATTGAAGGTGCAGCCGGTGTGCGTGAATCAGTACTTCATGACCACCAGACGGGTCTGGGTGAACTCCAGCATTCCGTGCTTGCCGTCATCGCCGCCCAGCCCTGAGCGTTTCCAACCGGCGTGAAAGCCCTGATACGGGTCCGCCGGGGTGCGATTGACGTACAACTCGCCGGCTTCAATGGCGTTCGCCACTTTCATCGCCGTGCGGTAGTTCTCGGTGTAGAGCACCGACGACAGGCCGAACTGATGGTCGTTGGCCATGGCCAGTGCCTCGTCGATATTGCGGTACTTGAGCACCGGCAGCACGGGGCCGAAAATTTCTTCCTGGATGATTTCCATGTCCTGGCGGCAGCCGCTGAGCAAGGTCGGCGGGTAGAAATGGCCGGGGCCCTCGGGCAGCACGCCGCCAGTTTCCAGTACAGCACCGGCAGCCACGGCGCGCTCGACCATGGCGTGGATGTTCTTTTGCGAACTGGCGTTGACCAGCGGGCCCATCAGGCTTTCATCGTTGGCCCGGTCGCCGAACTGGACGGCGCTTATCTGGGTTTTCAGTAAGGCCAGGAACCGGTCGTAGACGCTCTCGTGCACATACACCCGCTCCACCGCCGTGCAGAGCTGGCCGCAGTGGGTTGTCTTGGAGCCGATGATGGCGCTGGCAGCCTTTTCCAGGTCGGCATCGGCCTCGATGATCGCCGGGGTCTTGCCGCCCAGCTCCAGAGACGGCTTGGCGATATTGGCCTTGCAGTAATCGAGCACGATACGCCCGGCGTTCACGCTGCCGGTAAGCGTAATCAGGCCGACCGCTTTATGCGTGCAGACGCTGGCGGCGGTGGCATGGTCCATGGTCAGGATGTTGATGACACCGGCCGGAAGCCCGGAGGTGACCACGGCCTTGGCAATTTCGAACGCCGACAGCGGCGTGTTGTTGCTCGGGCGCACCACCACGGTATTACCGGCGATCAGCGCCGGGGCGACCTTGCGCAGCAAGGTGTAGACCGGGTAGTTGAACGGGATCAGGCAGGCCACGACGCCAATCGGCTCGCGTTGCAGGAACAGGTTTTCATCCGGCGTGTCGCTGGGGATGATTTCACCTTCGATGCGACGCGCCCATTCGGCGTGATAGCGAGTGATTTGTGCGGCGTAGCGTGCTTCATTGCAGGCATCGCTGACGCTCTTGCCGGACTCGCGGGCCAGGGCCGCACCGATGGCTTCGGCGTGGCTGTCGAGGGCGTCGGCCAAGGCGCGCAAGTGTTCGGCGCGTTCGATACTGGTGAGCTTGCCCCAGGTTTTCTGGGCGATGGCGGCAGCGTCGACGGCGGCAATGGCCTCATCGGCGGTGGCGGCGCTCACGTGGCCGACCAGGGATTCATTGGCAGGGTTGTAAACGGCGATCAGGGCGTCGCTGGCGGGCTCGACGAACTGACCGTTGTAGAAATTGCGCTCGAATTGCATGTGGTTTGCCCAACGTTGTTGTTTTGCGAGTGACATGCAGTTTTGTATTTGCTTGGGGGGTGTGCAAACGACTTATTGGGCGGGGTAACGTGAGGAAAACGAAGGTTACGGGTGTTCGAGTACCTATCCGTGACGGCGGTATCGGATAGGTACTCGAACTCACCCCGCCGCCGTAGAAGGCTCCAACTGCCGCTGCGCCAACCAGATTTCCTCCTGCAGCCAGCGCCCAAACACCTGCAACTGCGGCATATCCGTCTGCTCCGGCCGGGTCACCAGCCAATAGGACTGATGCCCTTCCACATGCACATTCAACACCTGCGTCAACTGCCCACTGGCCAACTCCGACGCCACCATATGCCAGTCCGCAATGGTAATCCCCAACCCATCGACCGCCGCCTGTATCGCCAGGTTGAGCAAATCAAACTCATAACCGCCCTGGGTATCGACCCCGGTAATCCGCGCCGCATCCAGCCAATGCTTCCATGTGAGATAACGCTGATCTTCACTCGCCAGCACATGCAGCAACGTCATCCGATTCAAGTCAATACCGTCCCCGCCACCTTCGCGGGCGAACAACGACGGTGTGCACACGGCGATATGCCGCTCCTGGAACAACAACGAGCTGTCCAGACCATCCCACTCACCATTACCAAAACGAATCGCACAGTCGAGGGTGCTGGTCTGTGCCAGGGTGTCCTGCATGCAGGTGGTGATGCTCAACTCCAACTCCGGGTGTTGCTCGCGCAGCCTTCCCAGGCGCGGCATCAACCAGCGGCTGGTAAAGGTCGGCGGCGCGTGGAGGTGCAGTCGGTTGGAATGGGTTTTCTGCTGAATGCTGCGCACCGTCAGCTCGATCTTGTCAAATGACTGATGCAACGCCCGCAACAACACACGCCCGGCACTGGTCAGCTCCAAATGGTGGTGACGCCGCTCCAGCAGGTGTTCCCCCAGTTGTTCCTCAAGCTGGCGGACCTGGCGACTGACCGCACTTTGGGTCACGTTCAACAGCTCGGCAGCCCGGGTAAAACTGCCGGTGCTGCCGGCAACTTCGAAGGCTTTGAGGGCATTGAGACCAGGCATTTTGCGTTTCATGGAGGGCACTCGACAGCAGCGGACAAGGAAGATTGAGCAGAGCAATGCTGCACACAACATACCTTTTTGTATTGAACCTGGGGTAGCACCCTCTGCGGCCGAAGAAAACTCGGCTAACGCCCACTGCGTCGTTTTTAACCTGAATACGTCGCTGACGAATAAATAGCACGCGTATGACGCATGCACACTAAGACAATTAAGCATTGGTCGCCCACTCACCACAAAAGTTAGTCTCTGCAACAACTCACCCATTTGCCTGACTCATCATTTAAATCAGGGCCGCGCCATGTCGAGTACGTCTGTTTCATCGCGGCGAAGTATTGCGCTGTTGGCACTGGTGTTTACCGCCTGCAACGCCACCACCCACGGTTTCAGTATTTTTCTGTATTCCGCTTTATTGCCGCAGATTCGCCAGGTATTTGAACTGAGCTACAGCCAGGCGGCGCTGATTGCCGCCTTGCTGCAGCTGTTTTATATGGGCGCGTCCATCGCCAGCGGCATTGCCGCGGCGTGGGTGACCCCGCGCACCATGGTGCGGCTGACCATGGTGCTGAGCCCGGTGTTGCTGGCCCTGGCGGTGGCGACACCCTGGGTGCTGCCCTTTGCCCTGTGCCTGGCGCTGGTGTCGGCGTGTGCGGTGTCGAACTGGAACGCGATTGCGGCACTCGCCCGCGAGGTCATCCCGGCCAGCCACCGCAGTCGCGTGCTGGGGCTGGCGTCTTCGGGGGCGGCCTTTGCGATTTGCCTGAACGGGTTGCTGATCACCTGGCTACAGGGGTTGTCGTTACGCCAGTTCTGGCTGATCTGCGCAGGCTTGACGCTGCTGGTCACGCTGCTTGCGCTGTGGGCCCTGGCCCCCTACGCCGAACAGGCGCCACGCGCCAGCCGGCCGCCCGCGTTCAATCAGGTGCTGAGGCAGTGGTTGAACGTGTGCCTGGAACACCCCGTGGCCATGCAGATTGTCTTGCTCAGCGGGTTTATCGGCGCAATCAGTGGGCCGTTTCTCAATTTTCTGTCGGCATTTGTCAGCGAGCGCCTGCACGCCGGCGCAGCAGTGACCGGCTCAATGTGGACGCTGATCGGCATCGGCGGCGCAATCGGCGGCCTGCTGTTGGGCACCCTGGCGGATCGCTGGGGTGCGTTGCGGGTGCTGGCGCTGAGCATCGGCGCTTTCGGCCTCGCCATGATTGGCCTGCTGTGGCATCCCAGCCTGTTGCTGAGCTGGTTGGCCGCCGGGTTGTTTGCAGTGTTTTATTTCCCTTCGTGGGGCTTGATGGCGGCCTACCTCAGCGCACGCCTTAACCCGGTGCACAGCCTGCAAGTGGTGAGCCTGAGCATGGTCAGCTATGGCTTGGCCAGCGCCTCGGCCAATGGCTTGTGCGGCTGGCTGTTGCAGGCCAGCGGCGAATTTGCCGGGGTGCATGCGTGGATCGTCGGCTGGGTGCTCGCGGGCCTGTTATTGCTCAAACGCATGGCTCGGCGAGCGACTGACGCTGCGCGGCCTGTCCAGGTACCCTGAGCGCCCCAACTGGCGCTGCAAAATCTCTACCAGCGCAGCCACTTCCGGCACCTGGCAACCGGCTGAGCGCCAGAACATCAGGCGGGCCGGCGCAATCGGCGGGAAGCCTTGGCGCTCATCCAGAATCTGCCAGCCAGCCGGCACCAGGCGCCGCGCCATCACCCCAACCGACAAACCCTGCTCAATCGCAATCGCGATTCCGCGAGGACTCTGACTGGTGTACACCACCTGCCATGAACGTCCAGCCTGGGCCAGCGCCTGCACAGCATTGGCACGGAACGCACAGCCCTCGGCGTACACCGCCAGCGGCACCGACTGGCGCCCCACAGCACTCCAACTCGGCGCCGCCACCCACACCAGCGGCTCGTCGCACAGGTATTCACCGGGCTGCAGGCCGGCATGTTCGACGCCCAACACCAGGTCCAACTCGCCGCGGTGCAACCGGCTGACCAGCGCGGTGGACATCTCGCAGCAGATGTCCGGGCGCACTTGGGCAAACTGCGCCTGGAAGTCCTTGAGCATCCCGCCCAGACAGTATTCCGCGTAGTCCTCCGGCATGCCCAAGTGGATACACACCTGCTCATTGGGCAATTGCGCCGCAGCCACGGCCTCGTGGTGCAGCTTGAGGATTTGCCGGGCGTAAATCAGAAAGGTCTCCCCACTCGGGGTGAGGCCGATGGAGCGGCTGGTGCGATGGATCAGCGGCGTGCCAACAATCTCCTCCAGCCGCTGCAAGCTCTGGCTGACGGTGGACTGGGTTTTATGCAGACGCTCGGCTGCGGCTGAAAAACCCTGGCACTCGATAATTGCCACAAACACTTTAAGTAAGCTGCCATCCAGTTCGCCTGACATAACTATCGCCCCTGCCGATGGATTCGATCACAACTTGTAATTTCCACTTCAAATCGCTTTACGCAACTATCCACTCAACACAACACCCTACTTGGAGCCGTGTATGAGTCTTAAACTTGCCGATGCCGAAACCGGTGATATCAGCGACATCATTAATACTGCGCTGTATCCCATACATGATTCGGGCCATGTCCAATTACAGGCATTAATTGAACATGCCCGCGCCGAATTGGCCGAGGACGGTTGCTGCCTGCTAAAGAACTTCCTGCGCCCCGAGGTGTTGGAACAGGCGCGCCTGGAAGGCCAGGCACTGTCAGGCAAAACGTTTTATTCGGTGCGCAAGGTCAACGCCTACTTCACCGAAGACGACGCCAGCCTGCCCCAGGATGACCCGCGTCGCACATTCATGGAGCGCACCAGCGGCTTTGTGACCCGCGACATGATCGCCCCCGACGCAATCATTCACCGCCTGTATGTCTCGCCGATGATGAAACGTTTTATCGGCGCCTGCCTCGACGAACCGGAGATTTTCGAATACGCCGACCCTTTCGCCGGACTGGTCATCAACGTGATGCCCGAGGGTACCGAGCAGCCTTGGCACTTCGACACCAACGAATTCATCGTCAGCATGATGACCCAGAAGCCCGAGGCCGGCGGCCTGTTCGAATACGCGCCGATGATCCGCTCGCGCAGCCAGGAAAACCTTGGCGCCGTGGGCAAAGTCGTACGCGGCGAAGACCGCGCGCAAGTCAAGGAGCTGACGCTCAACCCCGGTGATTTGCAGATCTTCAAGGGCCGTTTTTCCGTACACCGGGTCACCCGCGTCGCAGGCGCCACCGAGCGCAACACGGCGATCTTCGCCTACTCGGAAAAGCCCGGGATCATTGGCCGCGCGCAACGCACCAAACAGCTTTACGGACGCCTGTCCGAAGCCCACCTGCAAGCCGAACGCAACCTGGTGCGCAGCGACCAGTTGCTCGACTGATTCACCCCTAAAAACCCATAAAACCGTATTTGCCCTGCGAGGAACACTCCATGAGTCTGTCTGGCCCGAACCGCAACCCCACCGACTGTGAGCCCACCTATGACGAAATCCAGCAGATCCAGCTGGACCGCCTGCAACGGGTGCGCAACGAACTGAAAAAACGCGACTACGCCGCCTGTGTGCTGTTCGACCCGACCCACATGCGCTACGCCACCGGCTCACGCAATATGCAGGTGTACTCAGCGCGTAACCCGGCGCGCTATGCTTTTATCCCGGCGGAAGGCCCGGTGGTGATCTTCGAGTTCGGTGGCTGCCTGCACCTGGCCGAAACCCTCAATACCGTGGATGAAGTGCGCCCGGCCAAGGCGATCTCCTATTACTTCTGTGAAAGTTTTCTCGGCAACGTCACCGCCGACTGGGCCGCCGAAATTGACGAGTTGGTGCGCAAGTGCGGTGGCGGTAAACGCATCGCGATTGAAAGCGCCACCTCGGCGGCGGCCTTCGAATTGCAAAAGCTCGGCTACCAGGTGTTTGACGCCCAGGAACCGTTGGAGCGTGCGCGCTGCATCAAGGTGCCCAACGAGCTGAAGATGATCCGCGCCAGCCTGCGTGCGACGGAGGCCGGAGTGCGGTTGATGGAAAGCAAGCTGACACCCGGCATCACCGAGAACCAGTTGTGGTCGCACCTGCACCAGCATGTGATCGCCACCGACGGCGACTACGTCGAGACCCGCCTGCTCTCCTCCGGGCCACGCACCAACCCCTGGTTCCAGGAATGCAGCACGCGGCCGATCGAAGCCGGTGATCTGGTGGCACTGGATACCGACGTGGTCGGCCGCTTCGGCTACTACGCGGACTTTTCGCGGACCTTCCTGTGCGGCGACCAGGCCGCCACCGCCAAGCAGCAAGAGTTGTACAAACTCGCCTATGAGCAAGTGCAAACCAACGTGGAAATGCTCAAGGCCGGACGCAGCTTCAAGGAATACGCCGAGATGGCCTGGAAGATTCCCGAGCATTACAAAAACAACCGCTACTTCGCCCTGGTGCACGGGGTTGGCATGACCGGCGAGTACCCTTACGTGGTGCACCGCGAAGACATTGACGCGCTGGGTTACGACGGTGTGTTCGAGGCCGGCATGACCATCTGTGTGGAAAGCTACATCGGCCACGACGACGGCGGCGAAGGCGTGAAGCTCGAAGAACAGATCTACATCCACGAACACGGCATCGAGTTGCTCTCCGATTATCCGTTCGACCCACGCCTGTTGCCGCGCTGAACGCGTCTAGCGCGACAGGTGGGCCTGGGCAGGACCAGTAACATGCATTTATAGAACGTTACATCGCAGAATTTGTCGTTTGTCGATCTTTGCGCAAATGACAAAACTGCGGGCATCTCTAATAAAAACAACATGAGAGTTGCCCTATGTCCTGTCCCAATGCCCACCTCCTGACTTCGTTGCGCCTTGTTCTCCTGCCGGTTTCACAGCGGTCCGTGCTGCGCCTTGGCGGCGCTTGCCATTGACCCTTGCGGTTCAACAAAAACGCATATTCGCAAGTACCGGAGAGGCTTATGAAAGAGTTGACTACCCTGGACGGCGCCGCGCCGCATCCAGCCGTAAATGACCTGTGTTCCCAAGTCCAACGTGGCGAGATCAACCGCCGCCAATTCCTGCGCACCACCGCCCTGCTGGGCATTACCGTGGCCAGCGCCAGTAGCTTTATCGGCTCGGCCTTGCTCGGCAACGACGCCCAGGCCGCCGACGCCACACCCGCCCGCCAAGGCGGCAGCCTGCGCTTTGCCTGTGCGATTCAGGAAATCCAGGACCCGATGCTGATCACCTGGATCGAAGCCTCGAACCTGCTGCGCAACTCGCTGGAATACCTGACCTGGGTCGACGCCGATAACATCACTCACCCCTACCTCGCCGAAAGCTGGAGCCCCTCCGACGACCTCACCACCTGGACCTTCAACCTGCGCCAGGATGTGAAGTGGAGCAACGGCGACAGCTTCAACGTCGACGACGTGCAGCACAACATCGAGCGCTGGATTGCCGCTGACTCCAAGTCGGTCAACCGCACCGCCTTCCAGGACATCAAGGCCTTTGAAAAAGTCAGCGACTACCAGTTCCGCCTGCAGCTCAAGCGGCCGATGTTGGCGATCCCGGAAATGCTCAACGCGTTCACCTGCGCCATCGTGCACCGCAGCTTCAAAGCCGGTGATGACTGGGCGAAAAACCCGCTGGCCACCGGGCCGTTCAAGCTGGTCGCGTTTGCGGTGAACAAACAGGCGACGTTCGCCAAGCGCGCCGATTACTGGGGTAAGCCCGCCAACCTCGACGAACTGCGCTACATCGACATGGGCACCGACGTGTCCACTCACCTCGCGGCCTTGCAAGCCGGGCAAGTGGACGTGCTGTACCGCGTGACCGTGGCCGAGCTGGACCTCGCCAAGCGCCTGCCCGGCGCGCAATTGCTCACCTGCAAATCCGCGCAAACCGTGGTGATGCGCATGGCCTGCGATCAAAAGCCGTTCACCGACCTGCGTGTCCGCAAGGCCGTGGTGTTGTGTGCCGATAACGCGCAGATGCTCAAGATCGCCTACCGCGGCATGGGCACCTTGGGCGAAGACCACCATGTGGCGCCCTCCCACCCCGAATACTTCCCACTGCCCAAACGCAACCGCGACGTGGCGATGGCCAAGAAGCTGCTGGCCGAAGCCGGCTTCCCGAATGGCATCGACATCGACCTGATCGTCGGCAACACCCAGGGCCGCTATGAACAGGACTGTGCGCAGATCCTGCAACAGAACTGCCTGGAAGCCGGGATTCGCATCAACCTCAAAGTGGTGCCGGCCGCCCAATACTGGCCGATCTGGGACAAGGCGGCGTTCAGCCTCACGTACTGGGCCCATCGCCCACTGGGCGTGATGTCCCTGGAGTTGGCCTACCGCGGCGGCGGCGCCTGGAATGAAAGCCACTACAGCGACCCGGCCTTCGATGCCGCACTGGACAAAGCCATGGGCATCATCGACCCCAAGCAACGCGCCGTGGCCATGCAAAGCGTCGAGCAGATCCTGCAGGACGCCTGCGTGATCGTGCAGCCGTTCTGGGGCGACAAGTTCACCGCCGTGAGCAAAAAGGTCCAGGGCTTCCAGGTGCACCCTTCCGACTTCTACCCGATGGGCAGCGTGTGGCTGAGCGCCTGAACTAAGGCGCGAACTCCCTGCCCGTGCGCGGGCAGGCATCCCAATATTCGTCGGAGCATGCACTCATGGCTCATTTTCTATTGCGCAAGTTACTGGCGCTGGTGGCGACCCTGCTGTCGGTGTCATTGATCGTGTTCCTGGCCCTGGAACTGAACATCGAGGACGTGGCCATCAACGTCCTTGGCCCCTACTCCGCCGCAGATCAGCGGGCGGCGTGGCTGGTGGAACATGGCTACAACCAACCGTTTGTGTGGCGCTACCTGGTGTGGCTCAAGGACTTTGTCAGCGGCGACTGGGGCACCTCGGTGTACTTTCGTGAGTCGGTGATCAAGCTGCTGCTGCCCAACCTGGCACAAACCCTGACCCTCGCCGGGCTGGCCTTGCTGGTGATGGTGCCCGTGGCATTGACCCTGGGCATTCTCGCCGGCATCCGCCAGGGCTCCGCGCTCGACCGCCTGGTGTCATTCCTGTCGATTGTCACCACGTCGATTCCCGATTTCGCCAGTGCGGTGTTCGTCTCGGCAATCTTTGTGTTCTGGCTCAACTGGCTGCCGGGTGTCAGCAGCATGAGCGACGGTTTCAGTGCGATAGAGCTGGTATTGCCACTGATGGTGTTGTGCTTGTTCGGCATCGGCTACCTGGCGCGAATCACCCGCGCGTCAATGGTCGAAGTGATGCAGTCGCCGTATATCCGCACAGCACGACTCAAAGGCGCCTCCACCGCACGCATCGTCGTGCGCCATGCCCTGCGCAATGTGCTGATCGCGCCGATCACGGTGATCATGCTGTACATCCCGTGGCTGCTGTCCAACGTGATCGTGGTCGAGGTGTTCTTTGCCTACAAGGGCTTCGGCTCGTTGCTGTACACCGCGTCCCTGAACCACGACGTGTACCTGATCGAAGCCTGCGCCATGGTCAGTGCCGTCGTGGTGGGCATCACCAAGATTTTCTCAGACCTGGCTTATACCTGGCTCAACCCGCGCATCACCCTGCGCAGCCTCGGCGGAGGTGCCCAATGAATCGCCTGCACGCCTTCAAACATCCCTTGGCCTTGCTCGGCCTGCTGCTGGTGGGCGGCTGGGTCGTGATCGCGCTCTTTGCGCCGTGGCTGGCGCCCCATGATCCGCTGGAAAGCTTTACCCCACTGCTGACCCCATTGACCAGCGGCGATAATGGCCAGCGCTTCCTGCTGGGTACCGACATGATCGGGCGCGACATTCTCTCGCGGCTGATCTGGGGCACCCGCACCGTGCTGTTCTGGTCGATCCTGGCCACGCTCACTGCGTTCGCCGTGGGCATTGCCATGGGCCTGTGCGCCGGTTACTTCAACGGCTGGGTCGATGCCGTGCTGTCGTATGTGGCCGACACGGTGCTGTCGTTCCCGGTGCTGGTGTTGTACATCGTGATTATCATTGCCCTCGGCGCATCGGCGCTGAATATCCTGATTGCGGTGACCTTCACCAGCGCCCCGGCGATTTTCCGCATCATGCGCGCGCTGACCATCGACATCCGCTCGCGGGACTACGTCCTCAGCGCCATCACTCAGGGCGAAGGTTCGCTGCGGATCATGCTGGTGGAAATCCTGCCCAACTGCGGCGGCCCGCTGATTGTCGATTTCTGCCTGCGCATCGGCTACACCGCGATCATGATCGGCGCCTTGGGCTTTCTCGGCCTTGGCCTGCCGCCACCGACCCCCGACTGGGGCGGCATGATCAACGATGGCCGCGCCATGGCCATCGCCTTCCCGCACCTGGTGATCTTCCCATGCATTGCCATTTCCACCCTGATGCTGGGCTTGAGCCTGCTGGCGGACGGCCTGGATGAAAACGCCCAACAAGGCGCAAGGAATTGAGCATGAACCCACAACCAGTATTACGGGTGCAAAACCTGTCGATCGAACTGCCCGCCGGCGCCGACCGCAGCCACGCCGTGCAAGGCATCAACCTGGAGGTACGCAAGGGCGAAATTCTTTGCGTAATCGGTGAATCCGGCTCGGGTAAGTCGGTGCTGTCGGCGGCGATCATGGGCGATTACGCCAAAGGCCTGCGGCATGCCGGTGGGGTGATCGACTTTCTCGGTGACGACATCTGCCGCCTGGACGAAAAACGCCTGCGCGAACTGCGCGGCAACCGCATTGCGATGATTTTCCAGGAGCCTATGGCGGCGCTGAACCCGGCGATCCGGATCGGCAAGCAAGTCGAAGAAATTTTCGCTATCCATGCCCCGCAAATGCCCCAGCGCGACCGTCGCGAACGCATGCTCGCGCTGCTTGAATCCACCCAGTTGCCCGACCCGCCACGTATTGCCAACAGCTTTCCCCATCAACTGTCCGGCGGCCAATGCCAGCGCGTGGTGATCGCCATGGCGCTAGCGATGAACCCCGATTTGTTAATCGCCGACGAGCCCACCACGGCCCTCGACGTGACCACCCAGGCCCAGGTCTTGAAACTGGTGCGCGAGCTGCGTGGGCGTGGCCAGCACGGCATTTTGTTCATCACCCACGACTTCGGCGTGGTGGCGCACATTGCCGACCGCATTGCCGTCATGGAAGGCGGCCGCCTGGTGGAAATCGGTGAGCGCGACCAAGTGCTGAATGCCCCGGCGCATGCCTACACCCGCAAGCTGATCGCGGCAGTACCGGCACTGCACCCGGAATTGCACACGCCGAGCGCGGATGGCGAGTTGGCGTTGCGCATCGAACACCTGACCAAGACCTACACCGTCGGCGGCAGCTCGGTGGCGGCGCTGCGCAACGTGTCGCTGAACCTGCCACGCGGTAAAACACTGGCGATTGTCGGCGAGTCCGGCTCGGGTAAAAGCACCCTGGTTAAAGCGGCCATTCGCCTGGTCGACAGCGACAGCGGGCATGTGTGGGTCGGCGACACAGATTTTCTGGCCTTGCGCGGCTCGGCCCTGGCGGCCAATCGGCGGCGTATCCAGATGATCTTCCAGGATCCCTACGGCTCGCTCAACCCACGGCACCGCGTCGGTGACATCATCGCCCGCGCCGCACAATTGCGTGGGTTGTCGGCCAAGGATGCCTGGGCCGAGGCCGGTGATTTGCTCGAACAGGTCGGCCTCAAGCGTGACGCCCTCAAGCGCAAACCGCGACAGTTCTCCGGTGGCCAGCGCCAGCGCATTGGCATCGCCCGTGCGCTGGCCATGCGCCCGGAAGTGTTGATCGCCGATGAAAGTGTCTCGGCGCTGGATGTGTCGGTGCAAAAACAGGTGCTGGAGCTGCTCGCCGACCTGCAACAGCAGTTGAACCTGAGCATCCTGTTCATCACTCACGACCTGCGTGTGGCGGCGCAGATCAGCGACCACATCGCCGTGATGCGCCAGGGTGAAGTGGTGGAATACGGCACCGCCGAACAGGTACTGCTCAGGCCACAAAACAGCTACACCCAGGCCCTGCTGGCCGCTGCGCCGGGCGCGACGCAACTACCGGCTGCCGGCCCCCCGTTGAGATTGATCCGCCCCGCAGCGCACTGAGTTGTCACCCTTTCCCTGCGTCGCAGCGTTCGCTGCGGCAACGGGCTGCTGTTGCCAAAAAATAACCAATAATGAGAGCAAAACCATGCGACCAACCCTACGTTACATCGCCCTGGTCCCTGTGCTCGGCGCCCTTGCGGCACCGGCCATGGCTTATCAGGTCACCGACAACCTCGACCTCGGCGGCGCCGTGCGTGCACGCTGGGATTATGACCCGGATCGCGACATCCAGAAGTTCGGCCTCGACACGGCCTTCCTCAGCGCCAAGTACAACTCCGACACTTGGATCGGCGAGGCGCAGTACCGGTTCTACGGGCGTTCCTACCCGTACCAGTACACCAAGAACTACGGCGATATCCAGTTCGCCAAGTTCGCCTGGGTCGGCTACAAATTCAACCCGAACCAGCAGGTGCAAGTGGGCTTGAACACGGTGCCGTTTGGTTTGCAGCCTTACTTTGGCAGCACCTTCTACGAGACCCTGGGCAACGTCATCGGCCTGGAAGACGTGCAACAGGTCGGCGCCAAATACATCCAGCAAAGCGGCGACTGGAATATCCAGGCCGGCTACTACCTGCGCCCGGCGTGGCAAGGCAAAGGCACCAGCAAGGGCGTGACCTACTCCAGCGTGATCTCCGAAGCCGACAGCTACGTGGGCGACGGCAGCAACAACCAGGAGCGCAACACCGTGGTGGTGCGGGTGGCCAAGGCCCTGGAGCTGGGCAACTGGAAATCCGAAGTCGGGCTTTCCGGCCTGACCTCCACGCTGGAAAACAAAGACACCAACGACGACGGCCGCCGCAATGCGGTGGCAATCCACTACCTGGGCAAGAACGGGCCATGGGGCGTGCAATTGCAGGCGGCGCGCCAGCAAATGTCACCGCGCAACCCGGGCACCAATAGCGTCGTCACCCTGGGCGGTTATGACGGGACGTTCAACGTGGCCAGCCGAGGCAACTTGTACGTGGCGGATTTGAGCTACGACGTGGGCGGCAAATACCTGTTTGACCAGGTCAGCGGCGTAAAGCTGTATGCCAACTACAGTGCGTTTGATAAATCCGAAAGTCAGTTCAAGACCTCGCAGCGGGTGATCCTCGGCACGTCGTTTTCGGTGAGCAAGTTGTGGGTCGCGACAGAGTGGTTGATTGGCAAGAACGATCCGTATATCGGCGGCAGCAGCTACACCGAAAGTTTGGGCGCGGGTGGCAGTAACCAGTGGGAGAATCAGCTGTATATGAACATTGGGTACTACTTCTAATCGGAGGCGATACCACTGAAGCCTTCGCGAGCAAGCCCGCTCCCACATTAGGAATGCATTCCAACTGTGGGAGCGGGCTTGCTCGCGAAGAGGCCGCTACAGGCACTATAAAAACAACCAGTGTGGAAGTCCTTTCATGCGCCAACTGCCCGCTCTCAACATGCTGCGCATCTTCGAAGAAGTCGCCCGCCACCGCAGCTTCAGCCAGGCTGCCGTGGGCCTTAACGTCACCCAAGGCGCCGTCAGCCGCCAGATCAAACAATTGGAAGACTACCTCGGCGTCGCCCTCTTCATCCGCACGCCCCAAGGCCTGTCCCTGACCGAAGCCGGCTTCGCCCTCTCCCCGCACCTGAGCGACGCCTTCGACCATATCGAGCGCGCCCTGCAAGCCGTGCGCGTACCCAACCTGCGCCAGCGCCTGCGCATCGTCGCGCCGCCGACCTGGGCCACGCGCTGGCTGTCGGCGCACTTACGACGCTTTTGCGAGCGCTATCCGGCTATCAACCTCAGCGTCACGCACCAGAACAGCCATGACAGCCTGGCAGAGATCGACTGCCGAATTCGCTTCGGCCGGGAATCAGACCCGCATTGCCGCAGCGAATTGCTGGTGATGGAACGCCACATCGCCGTGGCCAGCCCGGAGCTGTTCAGCGACGGCCAACCGCCCAACCTGCAGCGATTCCCATTGCTACACATCCTGCACGACGGCAAGCGCTTGAAGGTCTGGGAAAACTGGCTGGCTGCCATGGGCCGAGACGACATCGATGCGAGCCAGGGCCTGGAATTTAGCACCCTGGACCAAGTCATACACACCGCCCTGGCGGGCGGCGGCCTGGCCGTGATAGACCGGCAAATGATCGAGCGCGAACTGGCGAATGGCAGTTTATTGCCCATCACAGCGGTGGAAGTGATCGGCCCGTATGGTTATTGGCTGGACGTGGCAGCGGACAAGCAAGGCTTATCCAAGGTCCGATTGTTTACCGAGTGGTTGAACCGCGTGAGTAACCCTTGAGAGCGACTACATAGCCATTGTTTGGGTAATGGCGGCTACGGGCTCCATGGAAGCTGGCCTGCCTGCAATGGCATCTACTGCTTATGCCTGATGTACCCGAGGTGTCTGCATCGCAGCGGTTCGGCGGTCCGACAAGCCAGCTCCCACAAAAAAGCAGCTCTTGATCCGGACCTTGCCCTGGCTGTTGCTTCTACCACTCAGGTCGGCTTTCAGGCCGCCGTGCTCTGCTTTTGATCTGCTGTTGATCTTGATCTGACAGGCCCCGTTAACCACGATGGCCGAACGCAGGCTTGAATCCGTGGGTAACCCGGCAGGACGCCGGGTTAGCCGCACTGGGCCAGGGATGGCCCATTGCGGCGGCCCACGGATTCAAGCCGGAGTGCGGGCATGCCGAGCCCAGGCGAGGCACCGAGTGGTGGGGCAAAGCGTTTTTTGGTTACTTTTTTAGGCGTTTGTAAAAAAGTGACCCGCCGTAAGGGCGGAACCCTAAGCCGCCGTTACCGCAGCAACGGATATGCACACCAACACCCCAACACCCCCGACACCCCCAACACCCCGCTATCGCAGCCAAGCCAGCGCCCATCTTAGAGCGACGTTGTCTTACAAGCCCCCCATCAACAAGTATTTGATCTCCAGATAATCATCCAGCCCATACCTGGAACCTTCACGACCCAGCCCGGACTCCTTGATACCGCCAAACGGCGCGACTTCAGTAGAGATAATCCCTTCGTTGATACCCACCATGCCGGCCTCCAGGCCCTCAGCCATGCGCCACACCCGGCCGATATCACGACTGTAGAAGTACGCAGACAACCCAAACGGCGTGTCATTGGCGCGCTGCAGCACCTCGGCCTCATCCTTGAAACGGAAGCACGCCGCCACCGGGCCAAAGGTTTCTTCCTGGGCGATCAACATATCGCCATGGGCTTCAGTGAGGACAGTGGGTTCGAAGAAAGTGCCGCCCAACGCATGGCGGCGACCACCGCACAGCAGTTTGGCGCCCTTCTCCAGCGCATCGCCGACATGGGCTTCAACCTTGGCCAGTGCCGCCGCGTTGATCAGCGGGCCTTGTTCGGTTTCGCCGTCCAACGCGCTGCCCACGCGCATCGCGCTGACCGCCTCTGCCAGTTTGCCGGTGAAGGCCTCGTACACCCCGTCCTGGATAAAGAAGCGGTTGACGCACACACAGGTCTGCCCGGTGTTGCGGAACTTGGACGCCATGGCACCTTTGACGGCGGCCTCCAGGTCGGCATCGTCGAACACAATGAATGGCGCGTTGCCGCCCAGTTCCAGCGAGACTTTTTTCAACGTGTCGGCGGCCTGGCGCATCAGCAGCTTGCCGGTGCGGGTGGAGCCGGTGAATGACAGTTTGCGCACCACACTGGAGGCTTGCAGGGCACCGCCAATGGCCACGGCGTCACCGGAGACGATGTTGAACACACCCGCCGGAATGCCCGCCTGCTCAGCCAGCACCGCGAGGGCAAATGCCGACAGCGGGGTTTCTTCCGAGGGTTTAAGGATCATGGTGCAACCGGCCGCGAGCGCCGGACCGACTTTGCGGGTGACCATTGCCAGCGGGAAGTTCCACGGGGTGATGGCCGCCACCACACCAATCGCTTCCTTGGTCACGATGATGCGTGCATCCGCTTTGTGGCTCGGGATCACGTCGCCATAGGCGCGCTTGGCTTCTTCGCCGAACCACTCCAGAAAACTCGCGGCATAGACCACTTCGCCCATCGCTTCGGCCAAGGGTTTGCCCTGTTCCAGGCTCAGCAGTTGGGCCAGGTCCTTCTGGTGGCTGAGCATCAGGTCGCTCCAGCGCTTGAGGCGCTGGCTGCGCTCCTTGGCGGTGAGCTTGCGCCAGGCCGGCAAAGCCCGGTTGGCGGCATGGATGGCCAGGTCGGTGGCTTGCGCGCCGGCGCGCTGGACGTCTGCAATCAAGGCGCCATTGGCCGGGTTGAGCACCGGGTAGGTCGGTCCACCGCTGGACCATTGGCCATCTATGTAGTTGCCAGTACGGATCAGCGGGTTCATGCCACGGCCTCAATCAGGTTGAAACGGTCCAGGCCTGGGCGGGCCTCGCGCAGGATGCGCTTGCCGGCGGTGTAGTCGTTGATCACATCGCACGGGGTGTAGTTGCGTTCCAGTTCGTGCAACTCTTCGGCATCCAGCTGGGTGTCGAGGGCCGCGAGTGCGCTGTCAAATTGCGCGGTGGTGTCGGCGCCTACCAGCATCACATCGACACCGGGATGATTGGCGACCCAGGCCTGGGCGATCTGCGCATTCGATACACCGCGGGCGCGTGCCACGCGTTGCACCGAATGGGCAATGTCGAACGACGCCTGGTCGCTGTACATCTGCTGGGTGAAGAAGTCGGTCTGGTTGCGGGTCGACTGCACTTCGCCGGTGAGCAAGCCACGGGCCAGCGGGCTGAACACCGAGACACCCAGGCCCTGGTCGCGGCAGAACGGGATCATCTCGCGCTCTTCTTCACGGTAGGCGCAGTTCAATTGCAGCTGCATATTGATCGGCTTGACCCAGCCATTGCGCTCGCAGGCCATGAGGATCTTGGCCAACTGGCCGGTGAGCATGGTCGATACGCCGATATAACGCGCCTTGCCGGCACGCACAATGTCGTTCATCGCAGCCATGGTTTCTTCGACCGGCGTGTTCACATCGAAGTAATGCAACATGAACACGTCGACGTAATCCATGCCCAGCCGGCTGAGGGACGCGTCGATGCTGTCCAGGATGTGCTTGCGCGAGTGGCCGCTGGCGTTGATGCCATGGCGGGTGCCGTAACCGACTTTGGTGGTGACCACAATGTCTTCACGCCGTGCCACGCGCTTGAGGATGCGCCCAACCACTTCTTCACCGACGCCCGCCGAATAAAAGTCAGCCAGGTCGATGAAGTTGACGCCGTTGTCCAGAGCATGCGCGACGATCGGCTCGCTTTGCTTCTCATCAAAGATCCACGGTTTCCAATCCGGGGTGCCCATGTTCATGGTGCCCAGGCACAGGCGCGAGACTTGCAGGCCGGAGTTGCCCAAACGGATGTAGTGCATGGCAGTCTCCTCAGGCCTTGGGCGTGTAGAAAGGGTTGCTGATGTGGTTGACCACGTCGGCCAACTGCGCGGTGTACGGTGTGCCGGTCAAGGCGGCACGGATCGCGGTGCGGCAGGCGTTGTAGTTATTCAGGTAGACGGCGTCCAGGTCATCGCAGGCCGGGTTGACCCAGTTGGCGGTAACGATGGCCCACTCGTCTTCGGCTTCCGGCGGCAACGTACCGTCGAGCAAGGCTTCGAGCACCGCCTTGGCGATCCCGGCCTGGGACGCGCCCCAGGTGGCATTACCGTGCAGGTCACTGTCGATGGCGGCCTTGTTGACGTAGAGAGTCATGGGTTTGACCGGGATGTTCGGCTGGGCAATCACCATGAACGGGCAATGGCCCTGGCTTGGAGAGGCGAGGCTGTTGGCAAACGCTTGGCCGGCAGGACCATTGCGTGGGCCGATCAGGATATTGATGTGGGCAGCATTGACGCCTGGGCCTTCGAAGCCTTCGCCGATGTACAGATCAAGTGCTTTCATTTTCGCAAACGCTCGTTGTTGTTATGGGGAGCTTGTTGGCGAGTTTTAGCACTGGCCGTTGAGGCGGCCGTAACCATTAAAAGTCATAGGGCTGTGAGTTTTGCTCATGGCCCCTGCGACGATCGATGCCCGTTTGCGCCGTTGACCTGCTGTATCACACACCATATAGTGTGCCCACAAACAGAACAGACCACTACATAGTGTGCAGCATCGGTAATTACCGACCACACTACGCGCAGTATTTCAATGCCGAGTAGCCTGCAAATCGCCTATTTTTGGACGGCCTCAAACGCCGTCAGAACAGACCAGGAAGGAGTATTTCAATGCTGAGTTGGGACGAAGTCGACAACGAAGACACCGGTGCAGCGGTGATCAAAGGCGCCAACGCCGGCCATGCCAGCGAAGCGAACATGGACCGTCTCGACGGTGCCGGCGCCGCTGCCGCCCTGGAAGCGCGCAACGTGACAGCCAACGACTCCGCCGCCATCGTGCGCGCCAAGGCCGCCCTGGACAAACTCGACGTCGCCGAAGGCCTCGCTGAGCTCGAAGGCTCCGCCGCCCGCGTCGCCGTTGACGAAAAGCGCATGATCAACTGCCGCGCCGACCTCAACCAACTCGTGCCCTTCAAGTACGACTGGGCCTGGCAGAAGTACCTCGACGGGTGCGCCAACCACTGGATGCCGCAAGAGGTCAACATGACCGCCGACATCGCGCTGTGGAAAAACCCCGAAGGCCTCACCGACGACGAACGCCGCATCGTCATGCGCAACCTCGGCTTCTTCTCCACCGCCGACTCCCTGGTCGCGAACAACCTGGTGCTGGCCGTGTACCGCCTGATCACCAACCCGGAGTGCCGCCAGTACATCCTGCGCCAGGCCTTCGAAGAAGCGATCCACACCCACGCCTACCAGTACTGCATCGAATCGCTGGCCATGGATGAAGGCGAGATCTTCAACATGTACCACGAGATCCCATCGGTGGCTAAAAAAGCCGCGTGGGGCCTGAAGTACACCCGTTCGATCTCCGATCCGAAGTTCGAAACCGGCACCGTCGAAACCGACAAAGAACTGCTGCGCAACCTGGTCGCCTACTACTGCGTCCTCGAAGGCATTTTCTTCTACTGCGGCTTCACCCAGATCCTGTCCATGGGCCGCCGCAACAAAATGACCGGTGTCGCCGAGCAGTTCCAGTACATCCTGCGCGACGAGTCGATGCACCTGAACTTCGGTATCGACGTGATCAACCAGATCAAAATCGAAAACCCACACTTGTGGGATGCCGAGATGAAGGAAGAAGCGACCCAGATGATCCTGCAAGGGACGCAGCTGGAGATCGAGTACGCACGCGACACCATGCCGCGCGGCGTGTTGGGTATGAATGCGGCGATGATGGAGGACTATTTGAAGTTCATCGCGAATCGTCGCCTGTCGCAGATTGGGTTGAAGGAAGAGTACCCAGGCACGACTAACCCGTTCCCGTGGATGAGCGAGATTATGGACTTGAAGAAAGAGAAGAATTTCTTTGAGACCCGTGTGATTGAGTACCAGACCGGCGGTGCATTAAGCTGGGACTGATCAATGCGGATCCGCAGTTGTCACAACCCATTGACGCGCGTACCCATGAGCTGACTGCGGGTGCTCGAAATAGGGCGTTTCTAAACCGAGCCTCTCGTCGAAACGAGGCGTTTAGCGGCGCCCATGCATGAGCGTGCAACACCAAGGTATTGCCGAGACAAGACCACCCGGACGGCCTCTTTGCAGGCAGCTCCGGGTGCGTTATGCGGTGGGTGTGTCTCAGTGCCGCAGCAGTTTGCGCAGAGGGACGCCGTCTTTAAGCACGGGCGACTTGATGACGATGTAGCTGAAGTACTTGGAAATGCCGATGTTCTTGTCCAGCAGGCTTTCGACCACTTCCTGATAATGCTGAATGCTGCGCGTCATGAAGCGCACCAGGTAATCGTAGCCACCGCTGATCAAATGGCATTCGAGCACTTCATCCACCAGACGAATGTTGGACTCGAACTTGGCGAAGTCTTCCCGCTTGTGATCGCTGAGGGTGATCTCGGTAAATACCGTGACCGAATCGGTAATCTTTGCCAGGTTCAAGTGTGCCTTGTAGCTGGAAATATACCCGGCCGACTCCAGCCGCTTGACGCGTTGAAGGCAGGGACTGGCCGATAAGCCAACGGCATCGGCGAGGCTGACGTTGGTCATCCGGCCGTCCTTTTGCAGCTCGACCAGAATGCTGATGTCAATCCGGTCCAGTTTCACTAGTCCTTCCATTGCGTACCTCTTGACTGCCATTTGTAAGACAATCTTCTAGCAAAATCAGCGCCGTAAAGACAGCTGATGCTGAGCCACCAGATCCGCCATGCTGTTGATGCAGTAATCCGCCGCACACGGCGTGGGCTGTCTGGCACGCTGACGGCCAATCAAACAGCGGTCCGCCCCCCCGACTGCGCCGACAGACGCTCGCGTCACATGCAGCACAGGCTCTGCTTGCAGCGCTGGGTGATTAAGCCATTCAGGGTCTTCGGCCAGGGAGATGAAATCCTCCAGCGCGATTCCCAGGCGCTCACATAACAGGGCGCGATCTTCCGCATCGCGGTCGCCGCGTACCAGCAACCGGTAGAACTTGCGCAGGTACAGCATAGCGCCTGGCGCGTCCTCGAAAAGTGACCAGTTGCCGGCTGAACGCGCAAAACTCATGCCCTCCTCCCAACTGGCCTGCAAGCCCCAGCCCGCCGCAAGTTGGCGATGGGCAAAGCACAGCACACCACTGAAGCCTAGCTCAGCAAAGCGTGGGTAGAGCGCCGCCACCACCGTATTGTATTCGGCCAACACCTGTTCTTTTTGCGGCTGGCCGCCACGGCTGTCGAGCAACGGCTGCAAGGCCGTCCAGACGCCCGAATCCCGGTCCACCAGCACTTCGTCGCAATCAATCAGCAACGCTCGATACGTTGTCAGCCCCATGGTGGGTCAAGCCTCCAATGATGCATTTTATTCACTCGTGCTCCATAACGGCTCGCGCGGGTACTGGCTCAGTTCAAGACCCGTGCCAAAGCGCCCTGAAGAATCTGCAAGGCTTCGTCGACCTGAGCCTCGGTGGTGACCAGGGGCGCCAGGAAGCGCAATACGTTGCGGTACACGCCGCACTTGATCACCAGCAAACCACCTTTGCGCGCTTCATCAATCAGCCGCTGATTGAGGTCAGCGTCTGGTGTGCGCGCCTCGTCGTTCTTGATCAGCTCGATGGCCAGCATGAACCCGGTGCCACGCACGTCACCGATTTGCGGATGACGGCTGCGCAAGCTCAGCAAACCCTGACGCAAACGCTCGCCCAGCGTTTCAGCGCGCGCCAGCAAGTGTTCTTCCTCGAAGGCATCGATCACCGCCAGAGCCGCCGCACAAGACAAGGCGTTACCGCCATAGGTACCGCCCAGGCCACCGGGCAACGGCGCGTCCATGATCGCGGCCTTGCCGACCACACCCGACAACGGCAAGCCGCCGGCCAGGCTCTTGGCCACAGTCACCAGGTCGGGCTGGATGCCAGCATGCTGGAAGCCGAACCACTTGCCCGTGCGGCCGAAACCAGTCTGGATTTCATCGAGGATCAGCACAATGCCGTGTTTTTCGGTCAACGCGCGCAGCCCTTTGAGGAACGCCACCGGCGCCGACAGGAAACCACCGTCGCCCTGCACCGGTTCAATAATGATCGCCGCGACCCGCTCTGGTGCCACCTGGGTGGCGAGCAACTCGTCGAGTGCCGCGAGGGCCATGTCACTGGTAACGCCGCGATAGGCATTCGGATAGGGTGTATGGAACACCTCCGGTGCGAACGGCCCGAAATTCTGTTTGTACGGCTGGCTCATCCCCGTCAGCGTCGTACCGAGCAAGGTGCGCCCATGGAAACCGCCACGAAAGGCAATCACAGCCGAACGGTTGGTGTGGGCACGCGCAATCTTCACTGCGTTTTCCACGGCCTCGGCCCCAGAAGTGAAAAACGCCGCTTTATAGGCCTCCTTGCCACCGATCATTTCGCACAGGCGCTGGGCCAGGTCCAGATAAGGTGTGTAGGCGACCACCTGGAAACAGGCGTGGGAGACTTTCTGCAGTTGCGCCTGCACTGCCGCGACCACTTTCGGGTGGTTGTGGCCGATGTTCAGCACGCCGATGCCGCCGACGAAATCCAGGTAGCGCTTGCCGTCCACATCCCACAACTCGGCACCTTGGGCGTGATCGATCACCAAGGGGTGAGCAGTGACCAGCCCACGAGGCACGAATTGATCGCGCTGGCGGAGCAAATGAGGGGTTTCGTCGACTTTGCTATTCATGGCATTTCCCATCGTGAGTCCGGCAACCGGAAGGTGGTTGCGATGGTGTTCAGGTTACGACGTGTACGAAACCAACTAAGCCGAACTTGCCCCGTGAGAAATTCGGATCGACTGTTTTGCCCCTTCCTTTCAACAGATCCTGCGCCGGGCTTGAGCGATGATGAACACTCTCTTTACCCGACAGGAAATGCCCATGGCCTTGCTCTACAAAGCTGACCCGGTGCGCGGCCAACACTGGCAGGCACTGTTTGCCGAACACGCAGCGGATATTCAGTGGCGCGCCTGGCCAGAGATCGGCGCCCCTGATGAGATCGAATACCTGGCCGCCTGGCAGGCCCCGGATGATCTCGAACAGCTGTTGCCCAATCTAAAAGTGTTGTTTGCCCTGTCGGCCGGGGTCGATCAACTGGACCTCGACCGCTTACCGGCGCACCTGCCGGTGGTGCGCCTGCTGGACCCGGGCATCACCCAAGGCATGTGCGAGTACGCCAGTTGGGCCGTGCTCAGCCTGCACCGGGATATGCTGCTTTACCGCCAGCAGCAGACAGCACGCTGCTGGCAGGCGCATTTACTGCAACCCGCGGTGAGCCGGCGTGTCGGCGTGATGGGGCTGGGCACCCAGGCGCAGCAAATTCTGGCCACCCTCAAGCCGCTCGGTTTTGCCTTGTCTGGCTGGGCCCGTAGTGCCCACAAAGTGCCAGGCGTGGACTGCTACGCCGGTGAACAGCAACTGTCCGCCTTCCTCAGCCAGTGCGATATTCTGCTGTGCGTGCTGCCGCTGACGGAACAGACCCAAGGCATTCTCGACGCGCAGTTATTCGCCCAACTGCCACGGGGCGCGGCCCTGATCAACATGGGCCGTGGCGGGCACCTGGTGGAAAACGACTTGCTTGAGGCGCTGGCCAGCGGGCAGCTCAGCGGCGCGGTGCTGGATGTGCTGCAGCAAGAGCCGGCACCGGCAGATCATCCTTTTTGGGGCCACCCGCAGATCGCACTGACACCGCATATTGCAGCGATGACCCAACCACAAACGGCTTTTGGGGTGTTGTTGGAAAATATCCGGCGCCACCAGCGCGGCGAGCCGATGCTGGGTGAGGTAGATCGGCGCCAAGGGTATTAAGGGACCCGGCAATGCAGGGCATCGCCGGTTTGTGGGTACTTAGCGCAGCTTCGCCGCAATCGCCAGCCCCACATCCTGAGTCGAGCCCTTCCCGCCCAGGTCCGGGGTAATCGGCCCCTGCCCAATCACCTCTTCGATCGCCTGCAGAATCCCGTCGTGTGCCGCGCGATAACGTTCATCCCCGTTACCCAGGAAGTCCAGCATCAGCGCGCCGGACCAGATCATCGCAATCGGGTTGGCAATGTTCTGCCCGTAGATATCCGGTGCCGAGCCATGCACGGGCTCAAACAACGACGGAAACCGCCGCTGCGGATCGAGATTGGCCGAAGGCGCGATTCCGATGGTGCCGGCACAGGCTGGCCCCAGGTCGGAAAGAATGTCGCCAAACAGGTTCGATGCCACCACCACATCAAACCGGTCCGGCTGCAGCACAAACCGTGCGCACAGGATGTCGATGTGCTGCTTGTCCCAAGTCACCTCTGGGTACTTCGTGGCCATCAACGCCGTGCGCTCGTCCCAGTACGGCATGCTGATGGAAATCCCGTTGGATTTGGTCGCTGCGGTCAGCCGTTTGCGCGGCCGGGTCTGTGCCAGGTCGAAAGCGAACTTCAGAATCCGGTCCACCCCGCGACGGGTGAACACCGACTCTTGCAGCACGAACTCATGCTCGGTGCCTTCGAACATTTTGCCGCCAACCGAGGAGTACTCACCTTCGGTGTTCTCGCGGATCACCACAAAATCGATGTCTCCCGGTTTGCGCCCGGCCAATGGGCACGGTACGCCTGGAAACAGCCGAACCGGGCGGATATTCACGTACTGGTCGAAGTCGCGGCGGAACTTGAGCAATGAGCCCCAAAGGGAAATGTGGTCCGGCACTTTGTCCGGCCAGCCCACGGCGCCGAAATAGATCGCGTCGAAACCCTTGAGCTGTTCGAACCAGTCGTCGGGCATCATCTGACCGTGTTCCAAGTAGTAATCGCAGTGCGCCCAATCGAGCACTTCGATGCTTAAATCCAGCTGCCATGTCTTCGCGGCCTGCTCCAGCACCCGCAAGCCTTCCGGCAGGACTTCCTTGCCAATACCATCGCCGGCAATCGCGGCAATTCTGAATACCTTGCTCATCTAACGTGGCTCCCGCTGTCTGTGAATGACAGCCCGCCGATGTGGAAGGCTTTGACTTCAAGGTATTCATCCAGGCCGTACTTGCTGCCTTCTCGGCCCAGGCCTGACTGCTTGATGCCGCCGAACGGCGCGACTTCCATGGAAATGATGCCGGTGTTGAGCCCGACCATGCCGAACTCCAGTGCCTCACCGAACCGCCATGACCGGCGAAGGTCCTGAGTGAAATAGTAAGCGCCCAAGCCGTAAGGTGTAGCGTTGGCCAGCGCCAGGGCTTCGGCTTCATCGGTGAACCGCATCAACGGCGCGACCGGGCCAAAGGTTTCTTCGTTGGCCAACAACATGCTGGCGTGGGTGTCGCCAAGGACTGTGGGCTGGACGAATAGGCTGCTGCCCTCGGGAATCCCGCCGCAAAGCAACTGTGCGCCCTGGCTCAGCGCATCATTGATGTGCCGAGTGACTTTGTTGACGGCTGCCAGGTTGATCAGCGGGCCGATGGTGACGCCAGTGTCGAGACCATTGCCCAACTTGAGCTTGCCCACCTCTTCAACCAGCCGTTGAGCAAAGCGTTCGTAAATGCCGTTTTGCACGAGAACCCGGTTGGCACAGACACAAGTTTGGCCGGCGTTGCGGAACTTGCTGAGCATAATACCGGCCACGGCCTGCTCCAGGTCCGCATCGTCAAACACAATGAACGGGGCATTGCCGCCCAATTCCAGGCTCAGGCGCTTGATGTGTTCGGCACTCTGGCGCATCAACAGGCGGCCGACGGCAGTTGAACCGGTAAAGGAAATCTTGCGTACCGTCGGGTTGCTGGTCAGCTCTTCGCCAATGCCAGCAGGCATTCCGGTCAAGACGTTGAACACACCGGCCGGGATGCCGACGCGCTCGGCCAACACCGCCAGGGCCAATGCCGACAAAGGGGTGAGGTCGGACGGTTTGACGATGATCGGGCAACCGGCAGCCAGGGCTGGCGCGCACTTGCGGGTGATCATTGCGTTCGGAAAATTCCACGGTGTGATCGCCGCGCAGACGCCCACCGGTTGCTTGAGGGTCAGCAAGCGACGGTCGCCGCTGGGGGCCGGCATGGTTTCGCCGTAGACCCGCCGTGCCTCTTCGGCGAACCATTTGACGAAGCCGGCACCATAGCGGATTTCACCCTGGGCTTCGTTCAGCGGTTTGCCCTGCTCACAGGTCATGATCAGCGCCAGGTCGTCGAGGTTGTCGATCATGGCTTGGTACCAGCGCTCCAGCAACACGGCACGTTCGGCCGCCGGGCGTGCGCGCCAGGCGGGCCAGGCCTTGTCGGCAGCCTCGACGGCCCGGCGGGTTTCCGCGCCCTGCATGGCCGGGACCCGGGCGAGCAATTGGCCGCTGGCCGGGTCGATGACGTCCAGGGTCGCGGCATTGTCGGCGCCAATCCACTGCCCGTTCACATAGGCGAGTTCTGCCAGAAGGCTGGGGTCTTTCAAACGATTCTTGAGCATGGTCGAGTCCTGATCCGAGACAGTCTCCAGTCTAGGCAGGTGTCGCAGGTGAGGATGCTGAAAGCGTGCTTCCAGCAGTGTCGCGTGCTGAAAATCAACCCGCGACGGCAGGCTCTACCAGCACGCGCCTAGCCTTTCAACGAACCCAGCAACCCTTGCAAAAAGCGCTCGCCGGCTTCCATCTGGCTGATCTCGACAAACTCATCCGGCTTGTGCGCCTGCTCGATGGAGCCCGGCCCGCACACCACCACCGGCACATCCAGACGCTGCTTGAACAGGCCGCCTTCAGTGCCGAACGAGACTTTCGAGGTGCCCGTGTCCGGCGCCGCAAATTGCTTGAGGAAGCGCACTGCTTCGACACTGGGGTGCGTGTCGAGACCCGGGTAGACGTTGACGGTTTCAATTTCGATGGCCGCCACGCTGGAGAGCTTCTGCGCCTCACGCACGATCACTTCAGCGCGCTCGTGCATCTGGTCCAGGAACTGATCGAGGTCGTCTGCCGGCAGGTTGCGCACCTCAAAATCCAGGGTGCACAGGTTGGGCACGATATTGAGCGCCTTGCCGCCGACAATCTGCCCGACATGCACGGTGCTGTAGGGCACGTCGTAGTCGTTGTCCTGGGCGCCGTGGCGTTGCAACTGCTGCTGGCTCTCGCGCAGGGCGCCGATGAAGTCACAGGCGACGTGGATCGCATTCACTGATCGCGGCGCCAGCGATGAATGGGCTTCCAGGCCGCGGCAGTAAGTGCGGTAAGAGCCTTTGCCCTTGTGGCCCAGCACAAACTGCATATTGGTCGGCTCACCGATCATGCACAGAAACGGGCGCACCGGCGCCAGGTGCAACACGTCAAGCAAGCGTCGCACGCCCACACAACCAATCTCTTCATCATGGGACAACGCCAGTTGTAACGGGCGGCTCAGGCGATGATCCGCTGCATCGAGCATCGCGTCGATGGCCAGGGCGATAAAACCTTTCATGTCACAACTGCCGCGGCCGTAGATACGCCCGTCCTGCACAGTGGCGGCGAAGGCGGGAAAGGTCCAGGCCTGCCCCGCCGCCGGCACTACGTCAGTGTGCCCGGACAGCAGCACGCCGGGCTGGTCTTTGGGGCCGGTGCTGGCAAACAGGTTGGCCTTCTTGCCGCTTTCGTCGCGTACGATCAACGACTCGATGCCCTTGGTCGCCAACAGCTCGCGTACGTAGTCGATCAGGGCCATGTTCGACACCGACGACACGGTGTCGAACGCCATCAGCTGTGTGAGAATCTCGAGAACGCGCGGTTTCATGAGGCCTGGCTCCGTTGTGCGGCAAGGTGGGCAAAGCGGGTGATGGAGAATGGCTCGATCGGGGTGCTGGTGCTGCCGGTACTGAGCAATTCGGCCATCACATCGCCGACCCCTGGGCCCAATTGGAACCCGTGGCCACAAAAACCAAAGGCGTAGAACAGCCCATCGACGGTTCCGCTGGGGCCCATCACCGGCAACGCGTCTGGCAGGTAGCCTTCAATGCCGCTCCATACGCGGATGATGTTGAGGTTGCCGACACCGGGCAGCAGCCGGCGCATCTGGTTGACCTGGTTGAGAATACTGCGCGGCTCGACCTGAGCACGACGGTTGAGCATGTCCGGCTTGCTGCGGTAACCGCCGCCGATAACGATATTGCCACGGGGAATCTGGCGGAAGTAAATCACTTCCTCAGGGATCTTGGTGTACACGCCGATCACGGTCGGCAACGCATACGGCACCGGCTCGGTAACGGCCATTTGCGGGCCATGGGTATCCAGCGGCACCGGTTCGCCGAACTGCGCCGAGAGTTTCTGGCCCCAGGCACCGGCAGTGATCAACAACTGCGCGGCATGGAACTGGCGGCCGTCGGTGGTGGTGACGTGAAAATCGCCGCCTACCTTCTGGACCTCGGCGACCTCAGTGCGCTCCTCAATCTGCGCACCCAGGCGCCTCGCCGCGCGGGCAAACGCCGGTGCGGCCAAACGCGGGTTCGCATGACCGTCGTGGGGCGCGTAGGAGCCGCCCTTGACCTGCGCGCCAAGAAAGCCGAAGCGTTGGCGCAGTTCGGCGCCGCGATAGATTTTCAGGTCCAGTTGCGCCGCTTCAGGTGCGGCAGCGTAGGCCTCAAGTTCAGCAATTTCATCTTCTCGATAACACACGCGCATGTGCCCGCTGGCGATGAATTCCAGGTCGTCGTCGATCAGTTCGGGCAAACGTTTCCACAGCGCCCAGGAACGGTTGGCCAGGGCCAATTGGCCGAGGAAGCGCCCTTGCCGCCGCACGTTGCCGAAGTTGACGCCGCTGGCGTATTGGCCGATCTGATCGCGCTCCAGCAGGATTACCGATTGGCCACGACAGCGCAAAAAGAAGGCGCTCGCCGCGCCCATCAGGCCACCACCCACAATCACCACGTCTGCTTTTTGCACGCTCATGGAGCGACCTCCTCGGTGAGCATCGACAACGGTTTGACGGGTGCCTGGCCACGCTGGCGGCCCACCTCCCGAACCTGTACGCCAGCAGCGGCCGCGATCACTTCCGCCCCCGCCTGGGAGCAATAACGGCCCTGGCAACGGCCCATGCCAACCCGACTGAACGCCTTGGCGCGGTTCACTTCACAGGCGCCTTTTTCACTGACTACGCGACGTAAATCGCCGGCGCTGATCATCTCGCAGCGACACACAATCGCACTGTCGGGCAGGGCCTTGGCCTGTTCGCTGGGCCAGGGGAACGCCTGCGCCAACCCAAGGCGAAACTGGTCCATCACATCCAGCGCCAGGCGTTGCGCGTCGCGCAGCCCTGTATCGAAAGGGTGTTTCAAATCCTCCAGCAAGGTCAGCGCCACCAGTCGCCCGGCGTGCTCGGCCGCATCGGCGCCGCGAATTTTCGAACCGTCGCCGGCCGCGTACACACCCTTTACGGAAGTGCGTCCGGCTTCATCCACCGACAGCCACCATTGGCTTGAAGGCTCATCGAACGCCATCTTGCAGCCAGCCAGGTCGCCCAGTTGGGTTTCCGGGCGCAAGTGATAACCGAGCGCCACAGCGTCGGCCTCCACGGTCAGGGTTCGCCCGTTGGCGGTGTTGAACCGCACACCACTGACGCCGCTTGCGGCATCGCCCAGGACCTGCAACGGCTTGATACCCAGGTGCACCGCGACCTTGGCCCGGTACAGTTGCGCCAGCAGCTTGATTCCCGTGAACAGCAAGCCGGGGCGCGCCAGCAGCTTGGGCAGAGCCTTGATACGCAGGCGCATCGGCGACGTATCCAACACCGCCGCCACCGTCGCGCCCGCCTTTACGTACTGGCTGGCGACCAGGTACAGCAAAGGCCCGCTGCCCATGAACACCACGTTGTGGCCAATCGATACCGCCTGGTTTTTCAGCGCGATCTGCGAACCTCCGAGGCTATAGGTACCCGCCAGTTGCCAGCCCTCAATGGGCATCAAGCGGTCGGTAGCGCCAGTGCAGAGGATCAACGCGTCGTAATCCACCGTACTATGGCGGCCCTGGCTGACGCAGCACAATTGCCCCGGCGTGAGGTTCCACACCAACGTGTCGGGGCGGTAATCAATCGCGCCGCGCAGGCGATCGAAACTCTGGTGCAAGTCCTGGGCCTTGGCGGCTTCGCTGCCGTACAACGTCGTATAGTCGCGAGTAAACCCTTCGGGTTGGCGGCGATAGATTTGCCCGCCGTCGCGGCGATTTTCATCGATCAGGATCGGTGTAATGCCGGCGCTCACCAGCGTCTCGGCGCAACGAATGCCCGCCGGACCCGCGCCCACGATGACTACCCGTGCAGTGGCCATTTCGCCTCCGGTTGTGTGGTGACAATATCCAGGCCCTCGCGGACCTCATTAGAGCAGGCACGCAAGCGTTCGCCGCTGCGGGTCCACACCCAGCAGTCCTGGCACGCCCCCATCAGGCAGAAGCCTGCGCGACGGCCGGTGTCGAACTCCGACTGCCGCAACGTGCTGCCCTGCGTCAGCAAGGCGACCATCAACGTGTCGCCCTGCAAAGCCTCGATGGGTGCGCCATCCACGGTCAGGCTGACCGTCGGCCGCGCCTGTTCGGCCAACCTCACAAAACGCCCTTTCATGCATAGGCTCCCAACGTCATGGTGTTAATACCCTGCTGAGTGTTCAGCAATTGGGCCGTGTCGTGATGGCAGAGAATTTCACCACCGTTCTCCAGGCTGCGGCGGCTCGGCGCGGTGAGGTTGCACAAGCCGTCGACCCGCACCGGGCAGCGATTGAGGAACGTACAGAGTTCCGGCACATTGGCGCGCGCGCCAATGGGGGGCAACGCGCCACCGGAGGCGCCGCAGGTTTCCAGCCAACCTTGGCGCAGCTCAGGTACCGAGTGGATCAACACGTCGGTGTAGGGATGAAACGGCGGCTCGGCAAACGACTGGCGGCTGCCGGCCTGAACCTTATGGCCGCTGTACATCACCACAATGTCGTCGCACAGCGCACGTACCGTGGAGATGTCATGGCTGATAAACAGGTAGGAAACGCCAAGCTCCTGACGCAAGTCGCGCAGCAGTTCGAGAATCGCCGCGCCCACCACGGTGTCGAGGGCCGAGGTCACTTCATCGCAAAGGATCAGGTCGGGCTTGGCGGCCAGCGCCCGCGCCAGGTTGACCCGCTGCTTCTGCCCTCCAGACAGCTCATTGGGGCGCCGCTCGGCCATTGCGCGGGGCAGGCGCACCAGATCGAGCAGTTCGCCAATCCGCGTTTGCAACGCCGCGCCTTTGAGGCCGAAATACATCTTCAGCGGCCGACTGAGTATGGTCGCCACGCTGTGCATGGGGTTCAGTGCGGTGTCGGCATTTTGAAACACCATTTGAATCCGTCGAAACTGCTCGGGGCTGCGCTCGGACAGGCTGCCACCTAAGGGCTGGCCATCGAATGTCAGCCCGCCGAGGGCCGGGGTCAGCAGCCCCGCAACCACGCGGGCCAAGGTGGACTTGCCGGAGCCCGACTCGCCGATCACCCCAATGGCCTGGCCGCGTCGCACGGTAAGGTCGATGTCTTCGAGTACCCGGATCGACGGCATGCCTTGCAGGTTCTTGTTGCCGTAGCCAGCGGTGAGGCCGCGGATGGTCAGCAGCGGTACATCTTCGGCAATCCCGCACGGCGGACGGATGGTGGTGTCAGGGCGCGCGGCTGCCAGCAGGCTGCGCGTGTACTCATGGGTCGGGGCTTTGAGCAGCGGCGCCGTGGCGCTCTGTTCGAAGATCTGTCCACCATTGAGTACCACGATCTGGTCAGCCATTTGCGCCACCACGGCCAGGTCGTGAGAGACATACACGGCCGTGGTACCCCGCTCGCGCACCACCCGCTTGAAGGCGCGCAGCACGTCAATCTGGGTGGTCACATCGAGCGCCGTAGTGGGCTCGTCGAGCACCACCAGAAGCGGGTCGCTGATCAGCGCCATCGCCGCCATCACCCGTTGCAGTTGCCCACCAGAGACCTGATGCGGATAGCGTCGGCCGATGCGCTCCGGGTCGGGCAGCGCCAAGTCGCGGAACAGCCCGATGGCTTTGGCTTGCAGTTCGGCCCGAGTGCCCAGGCCATGGATCAACGCGCCCTCCACGACTTGGTCGATGAGTCTTTTCGCCGGATTGAACGCCGCCGCAGCGCTTTGCGCGATGTAGGACACCCGGTTGCCACGCAGGCCTTGCAGCTGCTTTTCGCTCAGGGCACGCATGTCGTGCTCACCGACTTGCACCACTCCGCCGGATAAGCGACAGCCCCGCCGCGCGTAACCGAGCAGCGCCAGGGCGATGGTGGTCTTGCCCGAGCCGGACTCACCGATCAACGCCAGCACTTCACCTTTTTTCAGGGAAAAACTCACGCCTTTGACGATTTCAACCTCGCCACGCTCGCCACAGGCGACCACCCGCAGGTCTTCAACGCGAATCAATTCACTCATTTCAATGGCCTCCCATACGTCGACTACGCCGGGACGACAGATGGTCGATCAGCAAATTCACACCAATGGTCAACGTACCAATGGCGAGCGCTGGAATGATGATGGCCAGCGCGCCCTGGTTGAGGCCGCCGATGTTTTCCCGTACCAGGGAGCCAAGGTCCGCGTCTGGCGGTTGCACGCCCAGGCCCAGAAAGCTCATGCCGCTGAGCAACAGCACGATGTAGCCGAAGCGCAACCCCAGATCGGTCAATACGGGGTTGAGCATATTCGGCAGGATTTCCATGCACGCCACGTATAACCGGCGCTCGCCTCGGGTACGGGCGACTTGCACGTACTCAAGGGCTTCAATGTTGACCGCCATGCTGCGGGCGACGCGAAACGCACCCGGGATATAGCTGATAACGGCGGTGCAGATCAGCAGCGTCACTGACGACCCAAAGGCCGAGACCATGATCAGTGCAAGCATTTTGCTGGGGATCGAAATGAACGCGTCCATGATGCGGCTGATGACTTCGTCCAGCCACTTGGGTGCGACCACCGACAACAACGCAGAACCGGTGCCCAGGGCGCTGGCCAGTAACGCCGCCACCAGCGCCAGCCCGACGGTGAACCGGGCGCCCACCAACACCCGACTAAGCATGTCGCGGCCCAGGTAATCGGTGCCAAACGGGTGGGCGAGGCTAAAGCCTTCGAAGATGTTATCGGACACCACTTCACCCACAGGGTGTGGCGCCAGCCAGGGGCCAAACAGCGCCACCAGCAACCAGGCCACGCACACCAATGCTCCCACCAGCCCCAACCACGACGGAGCGCTGGAGACTTTGGCGAGTGCCAGGGCTGAGGACACAGGCTTTGACTTGGCAATGAGATTGTTCATTGGTTTCTCAGCCTCGGGTTGGACAGGATTGCGCAGAGGTCGGCGAGCAGCACCAGGCCCAGGTAGGCCGCGCAGAACAACATGGTGCAAGCCTGCACCAGCGCCATGTCGCGGTTGGTCACGGCGTCGACCATCAAGCTGGCAATGCCGGGGTAGTTGAAGATGGTTTCGACGATCACCACCCCGCCCAACAGGTACGACAGGCTCAGGGCGATGGCATTGGCAATCGGGCCGATGGCGTTGGGCAAGGCATGGCGCAGCACAATACGTATGGGGCTGACGCCTTTGAGGCGCGCCATTTCGACGTAGGGGCTGTCGAGCTGATCGATCACCGCAGCGCGCGTCATGCGCGCCATTTGCGCGATGATGACGCAACACAGCGTCATCACCGGCAAGGCATAGGTACGCATGAATTGCAGGGGTGAGGTAATGTCGCTGGCATACGACAGTGCCGATAACCAACCGAGGTTGACCGCGAAAATCAGCACGGCCAGGGTTGCCACCAGAAACTCCGGCACCGCAACCATCGCCAGGGTGACAAAGCTCAGGCAGCTGTCGATGCGCCCACCCCGGCCCATCGCCGAGCCGATGCCCAGCACCAGCGCCAACGGCACCGAAACCAGCGCCGTGACACCCGCCAACATCAGGGTGTTGGGCACTCGTCCCGCCATCAATTCACCCACCGGCATCGCATTGGACACCGACACCCCCATGTCGCCGGTGAGCAGGCTCATCAACCAGTGCAAGTACCGCAACACACCAGGCTGGTCCAACCCCAGTTTCAGGCGCAGCGCCGCCACCTGTTCAGGGGTCGCGAACTGGCCAAGGGATTGTTGTGCAGCATCCCCCGGCAGTACTGCCGTGATCGCAAAAACGACCATGGACACGATCAACAAGGTCACCGCACCGGCACCAAAGCGCCGGCAGATCAACCACAGTGTATGGCTATTCATCGCACTGCCCTCCTCAAGCGTCCAACCACACCTGCTCGGCGAACATGTAACCCATGAAACCACCCAGCGGGTTGGTGTCGTAGCCTTTGATGCGCTGGTCGACGCCGTCGATGTTGCTGATAAATACCGGCACGCCGATGCCACAGTGGTCGTGAACCAGGGTCTGCATGTCGCCATACATTTTGGCGCGCTTGGCGTCGTCGGTCTCGCCACGTGCCAACATCAGTAACTGGTCGAATTGATCGTTCTGCCAGCCGGACTCGTTCCACGGCGCCTTGGACTGGAAGAATTGCGAAAACATCACGTCGGCATTCGGCCGAGGGTTGATGTTGCCGAAGCTCAAAGGGTGCTTCATCCAGTGGTTTGACCAGTAGCCGTCACTGGGCAGGCGGTTGACGTCAAGCTTGAGCCCGGCCTGTTTCGCCGACTGCTGCAACAGCACGGCGATGTCCACCGAACCGGTCGCAGCGGGTGACGCCATCACGGGCATGGTGATGCTTTCCATACCGGCTTTCTTCAGCAGGAACTTGGCTTTTTCCGGGTCGTAGACCGTCTGCGGCAAGTCGCTGTTGAAGTAGCGCGAGCCCGGTGCAATCGGGTGATCGTTGCCGACCACGGCAAAGCCACGGAACACTGCGGACTTGACTTGCTCACGGTCCAGCAGCAGCTTCATCGCCTGGGTGAATTCCGGGCTTTTGCCGGGCAACTGATCCTGGCGGATGATCAAGTCAGTGTAGTTGCCGGACGGCGCATCCACGACCCGGTGTTTGGCACTGGCAGCGATACGTGTGGTGGAACGTGGGTTGACCTCGTTGATCATGTGTACGTCGCCCGACAGCAGCGCGTTGACCCGCGACGGCTCGTCGGCGATAGCGATGAATTCGATTTCGTCCAGGTACGGCAAGCCCGGTTTCCAGTAGTTCTTGTTGCGCACGGCAATCGAACGCACCCCCGGTTTGAATTCACCCACGGTGAACGGCCCGGTACCGATGCCTTTATTGAAGTCGGTGGTGCCCTCAGGGACGATCAACAGGTGCGACACCGCCAGGATCGACGGCAACTCGGCGTTTGGCGCGCTGAGGCGAATCTGCACTTCGCTCGGGCCGCTGGCCTTGATCTCTGCGAACTGCTCCATCAACGGCATGACCTTGGAACCAGTGAGCGGGTCCTTGTGCCGGTTCAGGGTGAACACCACGTCGGCAGCGCTCAGCGTCTTGCCGTTGTGGAAGGTCACGTCTTTGCGCAGGGTGATGGTCCACAGGGTGGCGTCGGTATTCTCGATACGCTCGGCCAACTCCAATTGCGGCACCAGGTGTTTATCGAATCGGGTCAGGCCGTTATAGAACATGTAGTGGCGCGCATAGTCGGTAGACAGCGCGCCCTTGGCGGGGTCAAGGGTATCGGCGGTAGACGTGGACATACCGGCGACACGAATCTTGCCCCCCGGCTTGCCTTTACCTGCGACAGGCGCGTCATCGGCAAACACCTTACCGGCGGCGCTGAACAGACTGCCGGCACCGGCGGCGGCCACACCCGCAACACCGAGCATTTGCAGGGCATTGCGGCGCGACATACCACGGTTGAGACTTTCGAATACCCGCAGGCTCTCCTGGCCGGAGATCAGCTCGGGGGTGTTTTTGTTGTCAGTCATATCAAAGCTACCTGTCGATAATCGGAAGAATCGAGTGCTCACGGATGTCCGGAGCGTCCTGAAAAAACAAACGACGGTGACGCAACAACGGCAACTCAGTGCAAATAATCCTGGAAGCGGTAATAGGCACCCACGAACGGCAGGAACCAGGGTTTGCCGAAGTGCCCGGGAATCGCCGGCCATTCGAGCTCACGCCAGGGGTTGGCGGCTGCGTTGCCAGCCATCACCTCTGCCATCACCTGGCCCATGTGCACCGACATCTGCACGCCATGGCCGCTGTAGCCCATCGAATGGAACACCCCGCCATGCTGGCCTGCGCGGGGCAGGCGATCGGACGTCATGTCCACCAAACCGCCCCAGCAGTAGTCGATCTTCACGCCCGCCAACTGCGGGAACATGTTCAACATCGCGGCGTGCAGCACCTTGCCGCTCTTGGCATCGGAGACGCTGTCCGACATGGCGAACCGTGCCCGACCGCCAAACAGCAAGCGGTTGTCCGGCGTCAGGCGAAAATAGTTACCGATCATGCGGCTGGTCACATAGGCCCGATGCTGTGGCAGCAACTGGTCGATCAGGGCCTGGGACAAGACTTCAGTGGCGATGACAAAACTGCCTACCGGGACAATCCGCCGGCGGTACCAGCCGAGGTCGCCATGCTGGCAAGCACCGGTGGCCAGCAAGACTTGCCCGGCATGCAGCGAGCCCTTGGCGGTAGTGACTTGATAGCCGCCCGCCTGGGCCTTCCAGTGGTTGACCTGGGTGTGCTCATAAATCATTGCGCCACGCCGCACGGCCGCTTCGGCCAAGCCGACACCAAAACGGCCGACATGCATTTGCACACCGTTGCGTTGCAGCAAACCGCCATGGAACTGCGCCGAGTTGACTTCAGCGTGCGTCTGTTCGGCGCTGAGCAACTCGACATCGGCGTCGACCTCCTGGCGAATCAGCTCACAGGTGCGTGCAAGTCCTTCGTAATGCAGGGGCTTGGCCGCCAACTTGAGCTTCCCGTTGCGCACCAGGTCACAGGCGATCCCTTCCTGCTCGACCAGCGAAACCACCGTCTGCACCGCACTTTCATAGGCCTGGTAATAAGCACGCGCCTTGGCGGCACCGAGGCTGGCGTGCAAACCGGCATAGTCCTGGGCCACGCCGGTATTGCACTGCCCACCGTTGCGCCCCGAGGCTTCGCCGATCACCCGGCCGGCGTCCAGCACGACCACACTGGCGCCATTACGCGCCAACGCCCGCGCCGCCGCCAGGCCGGTGAACCCTCCACCGACCACGGCTACATCGACCTGCTTGGGCAAGTCGCCCAGCCGGGCCCCGGTAAACGCCGGTGCGGTGTCGAGCCAATAGGATTCACTGCCCATGTCTTACCCCTTGCTGTGCTGTTACAGACCGACCAACGCTGGCAGCCCGCCGATATCGGGGATCTGCTGGTAACCGTAGAACGCATTGCCGGGCACTTCATGGCCACGGGCAACGAACGCCTTGTTTTTGATCTTCATGTCATGGGCCGGCATCAGGTCATAACGGAAGCTCGAAGACACATGCAAGATGTCTTCCGGGCCGCAGCCAAGGTTGTCGAGCATGAATTCGAAAGCGGCCAGGCGCGGCTTATAAGCCTGGGCCTGTTCGGCAGTGAATACTTTGTGGAACGGCGCGCCGAGCTTGTCGACGTTGGACATGATCTGGCTGTTGCTGGCATTGGAAAAGATCACCAGGGGGATCTTGTCGGCGATCTTCGACAGGCCGGCCGGCACGTCCGCATGAGGGCCCCAGGTCGGCACGGCGTCGTAATACAGTTGGCCTTCCTCGCGATACTCGATACCCCAGCGCTTGCAGGTACGGGCCAGGGCCGTCTTGAGGATTTCGTCATACGGCCTCCAGTCGCCCATCACCTGATCGAGGCGGTAGGCCGAGAAATCCTTGACGAACTGGTCCATCTGCTCTGGGGTGATGCGGTCGGCGAAAATTTCGCGGGTCATGGTGCCCATATGAAAGTTGGTCAGCGTACCGTAGCAGTCGAACGTAATGAATTTGGGGCGAAGAAAGCTCATTGAGTGCGGTCCTGAAGTTCGTTGATTGTGACAAGCGTTCGCTGCCCTGGTGGCACGTCGGCCTCGTTGCAGCACAGCTTCATTACACCACTGTGAAATCAGCATATGACGTCTAAAACGACCTGCGCTCAATACAAACCACCGTTTTGGTGGCTGGCCTCAGCAGAGTTTGCGGTGCGCGCCAGGCTTGGGCAGGCCCCGCTTTTATGCGCTTTTATGGGCCTTTGGGGGTAACGAGGCTCAAGAAAGGGCATGGCGGGCAGCAGTCACTGTGCTGCAAGCAGTATTTTGTGCGGTTGGCCGATCACGCGCGTCAGCGAATGGACAGTGCGCTATAGAGAAGAGCGCAAGCCTGCGCCGATACCAGCCGCTTCGCCCCTGAATTCCGGCCGGCCGCGCCTGGAAAAACCCCTGGCATTTGCTGCTGACCTCGCGACGCAATTAAGTAGTAACTGTGGTGATGTGGGGTGCCGCACACGGAATCTGCCGAATATTCCAGGCCCTCTTGCCAGCCTGTATGGCAGGTGGGATACAGACGCGCTCATGATGCAAAAAACAACCTTCCATGGAGACTCGCCATGTCCGCCCTGCCACACCCTGCTTATGTCTACCGTCCGATGACGGTCGCCGACCTGCCGGCCGCCCATGCCTTATCGGTCATGCTCAAATGGCCCCACCGCCTGGAAGACTGGGCGATGTTGCAACGGGTCAGCGACGGCTTCGTGGTGCTGGACGGCGAGCGCCTGATCGGCAGCGCCTTCACCTGCCCTCAGGGTGATTACGCAACCATTGGCCTGGTGATCGTCAGCAATGACTACCAAGGCCAGGGCATTGGACGCCGCTTGATGGAAAAGGCGCTCGACGCCTGCCAGGCGCGCACGCCGATTCTCAACGCCACCCTCGCGGGTGCGCCACTTTATGCAAGCCAGGGGTTTGTCGAGTTTGGGCAGGTGCAGCAGCATCAAGGCCAAGTGCGCGTGCCCGCCCTGGAGGGCCTGGACGCTGGCGAAACCTGCCGTGCGTTACGCGCCGATGACCATGCCACGCTGTTGGCCCTCGCCAATGCCGGCAGCGGCCTGGACCGCCGTGAAGTGTTGCCGGAACTGCAGGTAGAGCACGCCATGGGGATTGAGCGCGAGGGCAAGTTGCGCGGCTTTGCCCTGCTGCGTCCCTTTGGTCGTGGACGCTGCATCGGCCCGGTGGTGGCAGAAAACCTCGAGCAGGCAAAACACCTGATCAGCGAATTACTGGCGCGGGTACCGGACGCCTTCGTACGCATCGATATCCCCGCCGATTGCGGCCTCAGTGACTGGCTCGAACAAGCCGGTTTGAAGCACATCGACACCGTCACCCAGATGGCCAAGGGCAAACCGCCCCAGGCCAGCCAAGGCGTACACCCTTTTGCGCTGATCACCCAAGCGATCGGCTGATTTTCCTTATGGAGCAGTGCCCATGTCATCTCCCCGTATCCTGCTGTTGGCGCGCGCCGACGGTAGCCGCGTTACCACGCCGTTGAACACGGCTGCCCTGAGCGCGCTCGATCCATTCGGCGATGCGCGCCAACTCGCCTGGCTGGGCGACGATGGGGTGTCCGCCGGCTTGGTGCAGTTCAGCGGCGACGCCGCGATCGAAGACTTCCCCCACAGCGAGACGCTGGTGGTTCACGCCGGCCATGTAGTGCTGCACACGGCAGACCAGCACGTAGACCTGAAGGTCGGCGACAGTGCCGTGATCGGCCGTGGCACACGCCTCTCGGTGCAGGCGAGCGCGGGCAGCCGATGGGCGTTCTGCGCTGTCGACCTGGCCGATGCCCCCCGGCAGCACGGCTTGACGTGGCTCGACCCGCGCGCCCTGCTCAACCCCTCTGCCGCACCGGAACCGCAAATCCTGATCGGCCCTCCCCCACAGTGCCGGGCGCTTAATCTGTTTGATGATGCCAGCACAGAACTGCGCGTCGGCATTTGGGACTCGACGCCCTACGCCCGGCACGGTCGCCCGCACAAACTGCATGAGTTGATGTATCTGCTTGAAGGTAGCGTCACCCTGCAAGATGCCGAGGGTGGCGAGGTGACGATCAACACCGGTGACACGGTGTTTGTGGCAAAAGGCGCGCCGTGCGCTTGGACCAGCACAGTCTATGTACGCAAGGTCTATGCAGTGAAGTGAGCCGGCATGTTCAGTCGGTTGTCAGGTTTTCAACGCGTCTTCCAGAAAAGCCACCAAAGCCTGCACACGCGAACTGCGCAGTTTGCGCGAAGGCACCAGCAAGTTGACCGGTGCGCTGTCGAAGCTCCACTCCGGCAGTACCCGTATCAGGCTGCCGCTGGCGATTGCATCACTGACATCCCACTGCGAACGCAGCACCAACCCCAAGCCTTGCTCGGCCCAACGCCGGGCAACGCTTCCATCATTGCTCAACAATACCGGTTCGATGCGTAGGGTTTTACGCGCCTGCCCCTTACGCATATGCCAGAGCGTGACATCCTCATCATTTTCACGGATGCAAATGCAGCGATGGGCAGCGAGCTGGTCTGGCGACACCGGCACACCCTGTTCGTGCAGATAGGCTTCGCTGGCGCATAACCATCGCTCGTTTTGCGTGAGCTGCCTGGCCGTCCACAGGCTGTCGTTGAGGTGGCCGATGTGAATGACTGCGTCGCTGTCATGGCGATCAGGCCAGGGTGTCTCGCGCAAATCCAGGTGCAGGCAAAGCTGCGGATGCAGCCTTGCAAAACGTGCCAACAATGGTGCAATGCGCTGTCGACCATAGCCAAACGGGGCCGCCAACCTCAATGTGCCAACCAGCCTTTCGTCCTTTTGCTTGAAAGACTCTGGAAGCGACTCCAGTTGTTCCAGCAAGACCGCACTCTCGCGCGAGAACCGCTCACCATCGGCCGTCAGGCTGAGCCGCCGTGCGTCGCGGTTAGCCAGGGTCAGCCCCAGCAGCGCCTCCAGTTTACGCAGGCGCATGGAAAGCGCCGGAGGTGAAACATTCAGGGCTCTGGCAGCGGCACTCAGCGACTCAGAGCGGGCAAGCGTAACTGCCAGGCGCAGGTCTTCGATGGAAATCATTCAATTTTACTTAATGATTGATGATTTCTCATTGAACCACAGGTTAACGATAGCTGAGTAGAGTGCAGCCTGTACCCAGCCACTTGAGTTCTGCCATGTCAACGCCGATTGCCTCTCTCGACACGCCCGTTGCGCTAGTCGATGTCGCGCAAATGCAGCGCAATATCCAGCGTATGCAGCAACGTATGGACACCCTCGGCGTACGTTTGCGCCCGCACATCAAAACCAGCAAGTGCCTGCCCGTCATCACGGCACAGATGGCTGCTGGCGCCCGCGGTGTCACGGTTTCTACCTTGAAGGAAGCTGAGCACTGTTTCGCGCAAGGCATCAGTGACGTGTTCTATGCCGTTGCAATAGCCCCGGGCAAATTACCCGCGGCACTAGCCCTCCGGCGCAAAGGCTGCAACCTGAGCGTACTCACCGACAGCGTCGCAGGCGCTCAAGCGATCGTCGACTTTGCACAGCAGCACGACGAACGCTTCGAGGTGTGGATTGAAATCGATTGCGACGGCCATCGCTCAGGCCTGGCCGTTGAAGACAATGCGCTGGTAGCCGTCGCACGCGCCCTGAGCGAAGGCGGCATGCAACTGCGCGGCGTGATGACCCACGCGGGGTCCAGTTACGAGCTGGACCGCCTCGAAGCCCTGCAAGCGCTGGCGGAACAGGAACGCTTACTCTGTGTACGCGCCGCCGAAATAATCCGCGAAGCCGGCTTGGCATGCCCCGAGGTCAGCATCGGCTCCACCCCCACAGCCCTCTCGGCACTGAACCTGGACGGCGTTACTGAAGTGCGGGCAGGCGTCTATGTGTTCTTCGATCTGGTCATGCACAACATTGGCGTGTGCCGGGCAGACGAGTTGGCGTTGAGCGTCCTGACCACCGTTATTGGCCATCAGCAGGATAAAGGCTGGATCATCACCGACGCAGGCTGGATGGCCATGAGTCGCGACCGTGGCACACAACGTCAGCGCCAGGACTTTGGTTATGGACAAGTGTGTACCGAAGCGGGCGACTGGATCGAAGGCGCGCTGGTCACAGGGGCCAATCAGGAACATGGCATCATCACCCTCGGCACCCCGAGTGCTGACATGGTCGGGCGCTTCCCTATTGGCAGTCGTCTGCGCATTCTGCCCAATCATGCCTGCGCCACCGGCGCGCAGTTTCCGGATTATCACGCCCTTGACGTCGAGGGCGCCGTACACACATGGAGTCGCCTTCATGGTTGGTAGTCTTAAGGTGATGCGTATTGCTCTCGACCACAGTGAGGCGCCCTCATGAAACCGCAAAAAAGCGATGTATTGATTATCGGCGGCGGCATCATGGGGTCGGCGTCAGCGTTTTTTCTCAGCCGGCGTGGACACTCCGTCACCCTGCTGGAGCGTGATCAGATTGGCCAGTACGCCAGCGGCGTGAACTTCGGCAACGTGCGGCGCCAGGGGCGTTACCTGGGGCAGTTGCAACTGGCTAACCGCTCCTTTGCCTTGTGGAAGCGCCTGCCGGAGCTGATCGACGACGACCTTGAGTTCATCGCCAGTGGCCATATGCGCGTGTGTTACCGCGAGGACGAGATCGCTGAGCTGCAAGCCTACGCCGAGGCTCCCGAGGCCCGTGAGCTGGGTTTGCAGATCCTGACCGGCAAAGCCTTGCATACCCGCTTTCCGTTCCTGGGCCCGGAAGTCAAAGGTGGCTCCTACGCCCCTCACGATGGCCACGCGAACCCACGCCTGGCGGCGCCGGCGTTTGCCCGGGCGGCCAGGCGCCTGGGTGCGCGGATCGAAGAGCGTATCGAAGTCATCGAGGTGCAGAAAGTGGGCGGTCACTTCCACGTCACGACCACCGATGGCCAACGCTTCGTCGCCGAGCAACTGCTGATCACCGCGGGCGCGTGGGCCGCCAAACTGGCTGAGCAATTCGGAGAACCCGTACCGCTGGAACCCAATGGCCCGCAGATGTCGGTGACCGAACCGGTTCCTTACGCCTTGCCGACGGTGATCGGCGTATTTACCAAGATCAAGGAAGAGGTGATCTACTTCCGCCAGATCCCGCGCGGCAACATCATCATCGGCGGCGGCAACCGCTGCACCCCGGACATGCTCAACCGGCGCGCCTTCTTCAAGCCCGAAAGCCTGCTCAACCAGATGCGACAAATGCGCCGCCTGCTACCGGGCGCCGAGAAGCTGAACATCATCCGGGTATGGAGCGGCATCGAAAGCTACACGCCGGACTCTCTGCCGGTCATCGGCCGCAGCGGGGCCGTCGATGGCTTATTTTATGCGTTCGGCTTCTGTGGTCATGGTTTCCAGCTTGGCCCGGGCGTCGGCGATGTGATGGCCGAACTGATCAGCACCGGCAGTACCAGCACCTTGATCAGCCCATTCGATATCCGCCGGTTCACGAACCCCAGCGCGATCGAAATGCCGTTATCGGCAAGCCTCCTCAACACAGGCAAACTTATATGAGTCGCGTGCCACAACGCCCTGACTGCCCGACCCAAAATCCTCAACTTCAAGGAGGTTGCATGTCCGTAACGTCAGGCTCTACCTATCGGTACCGTGCTGTTACCGCGGCGGATATGCCCGCAGCACACGCGCTCTCGGCCCACCTGAAATGGCCTCATCGAGAAGCAGACTGGGCCATGGTGCAGCGCACATCGCAAGGCTTTGTCGCCGAGCATAAAGGGCAGTTGGTGGGTGTCGCGTTCACTTGCCATCAAGGCGCTTACTCGTCCATCGGCCTGGTGATCGTGAGTGATGAGCACCAAGGAAAGGGGATCGGGCGTCAACTGATGAACCTGTGCTTGGCAGCCACTGCACCACGCACGCCGATTCTCAATGCCACCGAGTCGGGCGCACCGCTCTACGCAAGCATGGGGTTCGTCGACTTCGCGCGTATCCAGCAGCATCAAGGGGTGCCACAGGCGCCTGAGCAGATGCCTTTGATCAAGGGCTCGCAGTGTCGTGCATTGCATCCTGCGGATTACCCTCGGCTGATTGAATTGGCCAATGCGGGCAGTGGCCTGGACCGCACAGCGGTGCTCAATGATTTGCTCCCGATGGCCGAGTCTGTGGTCGGTATTGACGTGGATGGGGAACTACAAGGCATTGCCCTCCTGCGTCGCTTTGGCCGTGGCCATATCATTGGACCGGTTGTTGCAAAGAGCCAGGAGCAAGCCCAACACCTGATTACCCACCTGCTGCGGTTGATACCTGGCGCCTTCGTGCGCTTCGACATTCTTGCCGATTGTGGGTTGGCCGTCTGGCTGGAGCGTCTGGGGCTGCCATGCGTTGATAGAGCGCCGCGGATGGTTCTGGGCGCGCCCCCGAAATCAATCGACGGGGTCAGCCAGTTTGCTCTGGTTACCCAAGCAATCGGCTAGCGATCCCGGCGGGCCGCAAGCGTTTTATACGGTGCAAAAGGCTCCGTTGCATTAATGCAAAGTAAGCCCGCCAGATACAGCAGAATATCCCTTGCAGACGCGAACAACGGCATATTTTGCAGGGCCGTTTTGTTAGCTTATTAAGACGACACGGCCCCAAGCATTTACGGGGGGCTACAGCGACGCGCTTGTTCGCAGCGCCTATTACCGCTCTAAGGAGCTAGTTGGATGACCACGCAATCTTCGAATAGCCATGGCGTTGATCCGCAAACCTCTCTCATGTTTTATATCAACGGCCGTTGGTGTTGCCCGGCGATCCCAGCCAGTTTGCCGGTGGTCAATCCTGCAAGTGAAGAGGTTGTTGCACAGGTCGCCCGCGGATCTACCGAAGATGTCGATCGGGCAGTGGCTGCGGCGCGTGCGGCATTTCCTGGTTGGTCTGCTTCCTCGACAGCAGCGCGTGCGCGTGTGCTTGGCAAGCTCTACGAGCTGATCCTCGAACGAAAAGAGCTGCTTGCCCAGGGCCTCTCTCTCGAAATGGGCGCAGCCATCGGTTTCGCCCGGGCGATGCAAGTTCCACTGGCGGCCGAACACGTGCGTGTCGCGCGTGACCTGCTGTCCAGCTATCGTTTCCAAACGGTTGAAGGCGGCACCGCGATTGAACGCGAACCCATCGGTGTCTGCGGCCTCATCACGCCGTGGAACTGGCCGCTTTATCAAATCACCGCGAAAGTCGCCCCGGCGATAGCTGCCGGTTGCACAGTGGTGTTGAAACCCAGCGAACTGTCCCCCCTGAGCGCCCTTCTTTTTGCCCAACTGGTACACGACGCAGGCCTCCCGCCCGGTGTCTTCAACTTGGTGAACGGAAGCGGCTCCGAGGTCGGCGCGGCCATGGCGGCGCATGCCGATATCGATATGATTTCAATCACCGGCTCTAACCGCGCTGGCGCACTGGTTGCGCAAGCGGCGGCGCCCACGGTGAAACGCGTTACACAGGAGTTGGGAGGCAAGTCCCCAAACCTTCTGCTGCCCGACGCCGATTTCGCCAAAGCCGTGCCCTTGGGGGTGATGTCTGCATTTCGCAACGTAGGGCAATCCTGCAGCGCGCCGACAAGAATGATCGTTCCAAAAAACCGCCTGGCAGAAGTTGAGTCGCTGGCTGCGGCAACCGCCAATGCAATCATCGTGGGTGACCCGCAATCGGAAGATACGATACTGGGCCCCATTGCCAACGAGGCACAATTCAATCGCGTTCAAGCCATGATCAAGCTGGGCCTGGACGAGGGTGCAAAACTGGTTTGCGGTGGGCCAGGACGCGTGCCGGGTTTTGAGAAAGGCTTTTTTACCCGACCGACTGTTTTCTCCGAGGTGGACTCTGCAATGCGGATCGCTCAAGAGGAAATTTTTGGTCCCGTGTTGTGCATCATTGCGTATGAGACGGTCGATGAGGCGGTCGCTATCGCAAACGATACGATCTATGGGCTGGGCGCCCATGTTCAGGGGCAGAACCTTGATCTTGTACGGGCTGTTGCCTCTCGCATTCGTGCAGGTCAAGTGCACCTGAACTACCCCGCGTGGAATCCAATGGCGCCCTTCGGTGGCTACAAGCGCTCGGGCAATGGTCGAGAGTACGGTGTACACGGCTTTGAAGAGTACCTTGAAACCAAAGCTATCATTGGATTTGGTGAGGCGTGAGTCACCGACGTTTCAAACAGCGGCCGGCTGCCGCTCTTTTTTCCCCCTATAAAAACTCAATCTAGGTTGTTCAGTAGGTACCCAGGTCATTTTGAGACGCGCTTTCAAGACAGCCACCTTTGGATCCCCTAAAGTGAAATGTGGGGGCTGGCCCGACTTGTCACACAGCATTGACGCGTTGTCACGATGAGCTGACAGACAGATCTGGAAATAAGCTGGCTGATAATTCAGGCCCTTCATTTACCTGCAGCACTGAGGAGAACAACCAAGCCGTACACTTGAAGGTTGAAAGTCCGCAACATTGCTCGCGAATGCAGTCTGTCAGTCAATAAATCAGCCGACGGATTCAGCGCATTCGCGAGCAAGCCCGCACCCACTTTGGTGTGCGCCAGTCAGCCAACCCAGGACGCATCCCGCTCCGTCTGCAAGCCATAGCGTGCAATCGCTTCCTGGCACACCCGCGCCTCCAGGCTTCCCTGCTCCACCAACGCCGTCAGCGCCGCCAGCACAATGTGGTGCCGATCGACCTCAAAGAAATCACGCAACGCCGCCCGAGTATCACTGCGACCGAACCCATCGGTGCCGAGCACGGTGTAGCTGGCGTCCAGGTACGAAGCGATCATCTGCGGCACCGCGCGTACATAGTCGGACACCGCAATCACCGGTGCGCCGTGGGGCAAGCAGTCCTGGACATGGCTGCAACGCTTGGCGGCCTGCGGGTGCAGGCGATTCCAGCGCTCGACGTCGCGCGCTTCGCGCGCCAGCTCGCTGAAACTGGTGACGCTGAACACCTCGCTAGCCACTTGCCAATCCTCGGCCAACAACTGCGCGGCTGCCTGGGCCTCACGCACCAGGGTGCCGGAACCGAGCAGGCGCACCTGAGCGTCGACACCGCCCTCCAGGCGATACATGCCCTTGATAATCGCCGCCTCTACACCTGCGGGCAGGCTTGGTTGCGGGTAGTTTTCGTTCATCAGGGTGACGTAGTAGAACTCGTCCACGTCGTGTTCGAGCATCTGGCGCATGCCGTGGTCGAGAATCACCGCGAACTCGCCGGCAAACGCCGGATCGTAGGCGCGGCAGTTGGGCACGGTGGCGACGCTGAGATGGCTGCTGCCGTCCTGATGCTGCAACCCTTCGCCACCCAAGGTGGTGCGCCCGGCGGTGGCACCGAGCAGGAAGCCACGGGCACGTTGATCGGCGGCGGCCCAGATCAGATCGCCGACGCGCTGGAATCCGAACATCGAGTAATAGATGTAGAACGGCAACATGCGCAGGCCATGCACCGAATAACTGGTGGCCGCCGCCACCCAGGAACTGATGGCGCTGGCTTCGCTGATACCCTCCTCCAGAATCTGCCCGTCGGTGGCTTCGCGGTAGCTGAGGATCGAGCCGATGTCTTCTGGCTCGTAACACTGGCCGACACTGGAATAGATGCCAATCTGCTTGAACAGGTTGGCCATGCCAAAGGTGCGCGCCTCATCGGCGACGATCGGCACAATACGCGGGCCCAGGGCCTTGTCCTTGAGCAGGTTGGTGAGCATGCGCACGAAGGCCATGGTGGTGGACATTTCCTTGCCCGCCGCCAACGTGGCGAAACCGGCGTATGCCATCACCGGGGGTACGTTTACCGGCGCTGCGCGTTGGCTGCGGCTGGGCACATAACCGCCCAGCGCATGGCGACGCTCACGCAGGTAGCGCAATTCAAGGCTGTCATCCGACGGTTTAAAGAAACTCAGCGATTCGGTCTGCGCATCCGACAGCGGCAGCTGGAAGCGATTGCGAAAGGCCAGCAGCGCCTCGCGATCCAGCTTCTTCTGCTGGTGAGTGGTCATCTTGCCCTGCCCGGCTTCGCCCATGCCGAAGCCCTTTTTGGTCTGGGCCAGGATGACCGTCGGTTGGCCTTTGACGCGGCGCGCGGCGTGGTAGGCGGAGTGGATCTTGACCATGTCGTGGCCACCGCGCTTCAGGCGGTCGATCTGTTCGTCGCTCATGCCCTCGACCAGTTTGGCCAGAGACGCACTTTGGCCGAAAAAATGTTCGCGGTTATAGGCGCCGTCTTTCGCAGCGAACGTCTGGAATTGCCCGTCGACCGTTTGCGACAGGGTATTGACCAGTGAGCCGTCGCTGTCCTTGGCGAGCAAGGCATCCCAGTCGGAACCCCACACCAGTTTGATCACGTTCCAGCCGGCACCGGCAAATAACGCCTCCAGCTCGTCGATGATGCGACCATTGCCGCGCACCGGGCCGTCGAGGCGTTGCAGGTTGCAGTTGACCACCCAAGTGAGATTGTCCAGGCCTTCGCGGGCGGCCAGGGTCAGGGCCGACATGCTTTCCGGCTCATCCATTTCGCCGTCACCGAATACGCCCCACACGTGGCGGTCGGTGGTGTCCAGCAAACCGCGATGCTGCAGGTAACGCATGAATCGCGCCTGGAAAATCGAACTGATCGGGCCGATGCCCATGGAACCGGTGGGGAACTGCCAGAAGTCGGGCATCAACCACGGGTGTGGGTAGCTGGAGAGCCCGCGCGCGCCGGCTTTTGGTGCTCCGATCTCTTGCCGATAGTGGGCCAGGTCGTTTTCGCTCAAGCGCCCTTCGAGAAAGGCACGCGCGTAAATACCGGGCGCAGAATGCGGTTGGTAGAACACCAGGTCGCCGCCGAACCCATGGTTGCGGGCGCGAAAGAAGTGGTTGAAGCCGACTTCGAACAAATCCGCCGCACTGGCGTAACTGGCGATATGCCCACCAAGTTCGCCATACGCCTGGTTGGCCCGCACCACCATGGCCAGGGCATTCCAACGCACCAGCGAGGCCACGCGCTCTTCGGTGGCGAGGTCGCCGGGAAAGGCCGGCTGCTGCTCGACGCTGATGCTGTTGATATACGGCGTGCCGTGGCGCGGTTTCCAGTCGATAGCCGGGGCGCTGCCTTCACGTGCCAGCAGGTCGAGAATCTGCCGCGCCCGCGCCGGACCGGCATTGGCCACCAGCGACGCCAGAGCGTCACGCCATTCGTCCTGTTCTACTTGATCCACAGCCGTGTGACTGACTGCACGCGCGAAACCGTTCATGGGCACCTCCGGGCTTTTTTTCCAGTTTATGTCGGTGCCAGAGGTTTTTTTGACTGTTATCCGCCGTGCGCTTGCGCACTTTGAGCATGAATCACTGCCAATCCGCTTTTTTCCAGCACGTTGTGCTGAAGCCCCCTGAAACCCGTAACTGTGTTTAAAATGCCGCCCGCTCAAAGAACGACGCTGAATGATGAACCCAGACGCACTCGCTACCTTGCACGCCCATTTGCTCACCGCCCTGGCCAGCGCACCCGCTGAAACCCGGCGCTTGTTCCACGGCCGTGGCCGCTGCTGGCCGGGCCTGGAACAACTGACGGTGGACTGGCTGCAAGGCGTGGTGCTGGTTGCCCTGTTCAAAGAAACCGCGCATCTGGAGGCTTTGAAGCAGCACCTGTTGCAAATTGATTGGGCGCAGTTCGGTGTGCATACGGTCGCCCTGCAACACCGCTACCTGCCGCAGAGCACCACCGAATGGCTGGTGGGCGCTGCGATTGATGAGCTGACCATCACCGAAGGCGGCCTGCGTTACCTGATCGACCTGGGTAAAAAGCAGAACAGCGGGCTGTTCCTCGACATGCGCTACGGCCGCAACTGGGTCCGCGAGCAGGCCAAGGGGCAGCGCGTGCTCAACTTGTTCGCCTACACCTGTGGGTTTTCGGTCGCTGCCATCGAAGGCGGCGCGGACCATGTGGTGAACCTGGACATGGCCCGTGGTGCCCTGAGCCGCGGGCGCGACAACCATCGCCTGAACGGTCACGACCTGAGCAAGGTCAGCTTTCTGGGCCACGACTTGTTCAAGTCCTGGGCCAAAGTCACCAACAGCGGCCCTTATGACCTGGTGATCATCGACCCGCCCTCCTTCCAGAAAGGCAGCTTTCTACTGACCAAGGACTACCAGCGCGTACTGCGCCGCCTGCCGGATTTGCTCACGGCGCAAGGCACGGTATTGGCTTGCATGAACGACCCGGCCTTCGGCGAAGACTTCCTGATTGACGGCGTCACCCGCGAAGCACCGGGCCTGCGCTTCATCGAGCGGCTGGAGAACCCACCGGAATTTGCGGATATCGACCCACAAAGTGGTCTGAAGGCACTGGTGTTCCGTCAGGGCTGATGCCGAAACGTCTTACGCTTGCTACGCTAAGTGATACGCCGGGCAGGTGAACCTTATCCCTCTCTTCCCGGTCGATACCTGCATTCCCTGGCCAGACTCGACGGCGTTACGTTGTCGGCTGCCCCGTTTCACCTTTTGGAGAACCGCCCGTGATATCGACCCTGCATGTAGCCAGACTCAAAGCCTGGGGCGCCCACGGCTTTACCGCCACCGGTGTGGTATTGGCCTTCCTGGCCACCCTGGCACTGCTGGAAAACTCACCCAAGGCTTGCCTGCTTTGGCTGGGCCTCGCGCTGGTGGTCGATGGTGTCGACGGCTCGCTGGCGCGCCGAGTGAATGTCAGCACGGTATTACCGAGCTTTGATGGCTCGGTGCTCGACCTGGTGATTGATTACCTGACCTACGTGTTTATTCCGGCACTGTTTATCTACCGCTATATCGACCTGCCGGACTTTACGCACCTGTTCACGGTCTCGGTGATTCTGGTGTCGTCGTTGTTCTGCTTCTGCAACGTGAATATGAAGAGCAAGGACAACTACTTTGTCGGCTTCCCCGCCGCGTGGAACGTGGTTGCCCTGTGCGTCTACATCATCCAGCCGCAAGCCTGGGTCACCTTGCTGACCGTGATCGGCCTGGCGCTGTTGACGGTGACACCGATGAAGTTCCTGCACCCGTTCCGGGTCAAGCGGTTCATGCCGATCAACATCGCGGTCACCACCATCTGGTTGCTGTGCAGCTTTCTGATGGTCGTGGATTATCCGAATACCAACCCGTGGACGTTCGGGTTGTGGTCGCTGATGTCGGCTTACTTCCTCGGGATTTGTGTGTGGCGCACCGCGCTGGAATGGTTAGGCACACACCGTTAATAAAGTGGGCAGGATTTAAAAGGTGGGAGCGGGCTTGCTCGCGAAAGCGGTGGATCAGTTACAGATGTGTTGACTGATACTCCGTTTTCGCGAGCAAGCCCGCTCCCACATTTGGTTCTGCCTTGATCAGACAGGTAAGATACTGGCCTTCGGTACAGCCCTTTCGCTGCGCCCTGCCAATAATAAGCCCTGCCCATGCCCTTCGAACTCAGCGTTGACCTGACCACCCTCGCCATTCTCGCCGTCGTTGCCTTCATCGCCGGTTTCATCGACGCCATCGCCGGCGGCGGCGGCCTGCTCACCACGCCGGCCTTGCTGACCGCCGGCATGCCGCCACACCTGGTACTGGGCACCAACAAGCTGAGTTCGACGTTCGGCTCCGCCACCGCGAGCTTCACCTTCTACCGGCGCAAACTGTTTCACCCGCGCCAATGGGTGCATGCCATCGTCGGCACCCTGATCGGGGCCCTGGCCGGTGCGGTGGTCGCCCACTACCTGCCCGCCGAAACCCTGAACAAAATGCTGCCGGTGATCGTGTTCGGCTGCGGTGTGTACCTGCTGTTCGGCGGCACGCCCAAGGCGCCGCTGGATGCCGATGCACCCATCAAGAAGAAATGGCAGTCCACTCAAGGCTTCGGCCTGGGCTTCTACGATGGCGTGGCCGGCCCCGGCACGGGCGCGTTCTGGACGGTGAGCACAATGCTGCTGCACCCGATCGACCTGGTCAAAGCCAGCGGCGTGGCGCGCAGCATGAACTTCGTCAGCAACGCGGCAGCGCTGTCGGTGTTCATCTTCAACGGTTCGGTGGACTGGATCGTCGGCCTGGCGATGGGCTTCTCGGTAATGGGTGGCGCGTTCTTTGGCGCACGCAGCGCGATCAGCGGCGGCGCCAAATTCATTCGCCCGGTGTTTATCACCGTGGTCCTCGGCCTGACGGTGCGCCTAGCCTGGCAGCACTGGTTCAGCGTGGCCTAAGCGTCGGGCCAGGTAGAGGTCGATCAGGTAACGCGCAATCGAGCGTGACGCCGGCAACGGCGGCAGGTCGTGGATGTTGAACCATTGCGCGTCTTCGATCTCATCGGCCTGGGGCACGATGTCACCGCCGGCGTACTCGGCATGGAACCCGAGCATCATCGAGTGTGGGAACGGCCAGCATTGGCTGCCCATGTACTGGATATTCTTGACCTCCACCTGCACTTCTTCGCGGACTTCGCGAATCAGGCAGTCTTCAGCGGACTCACCCGGCTCGGCAAACCCGGCCAGGGTGCTGTAGACACCACTGACAAAGCGCGGCGAGCGGGCCAACAGAATCTCGTCGCCACGGGTCACCAGCACGATCATGCTCGGCGAAATCCTCGGGTAGCTGCGCAGGTCGCACGCCTGGCAATACATCGCCCGCTCCCGTGGCACCTGGACCATGGCCTGGCCGCAACTGCCGCAAAACCGGTGCTCCCGGGCCCAAGTGCCAATCTGCGCGGCGTAACCCAACACTTTGTACAGCGTGTGGTCGCCTTGCAGCATGAAGCCGCGCAAGCCCTGCCAACTGCAACCCGGCACATCACTGGCCGAGTTGAGTTCAAGCAAGTACACCGGTTCGCCATCGAGGTGGCCGATGCCATGTTCGGCGAATACCGAAAGGTCCTGGCGCTTGAGCCATTCCCTGGGGAATAGCGGGCCGTTGGTGTCATGCAAAAAGCCTTCGCGGCTGCGGGCGACGGCCCAGCCGCCTGTGGCGTCGTTGTCGAGCAGCGTTGTGGTAATCCAGCCTGGGGTCATGTCGGTCAATCCACGAATTCGGGTTTCTGCTTGCTCATGTGGGCCGCGATGGCCACACGCAGGTCGTTGGATTGCAACATAGCCGAGTTCCAGGTGGCAACGTATTCCAAACCATCATTGACCGTATGGTCGCGCATGTAGCTGATCATGGCCTTGGTGCCGGTCACGGCGATCGGCGACTTGGCGGCGATTTGCCGGGCGATGTCCATCACGCCGGCCAACAGGCTTTCCTGATCGGCATACACCCGATTGACCAGGCCGATGCTGCGCGCTTCCTCCGCGCCAAACTGACGGCCGGTATACGCCAGTTCACGCAACATGCCGTCGCCGATGATGCGCGGCAGACGCTGCAAGGTGCCGACGTCGGCGGCCATGCCGATGTCGATTTCCTTGATGGAAAACTGCGCATCCTCGGCGGCGTAACGCATGTCGCAGGCGCTGATCAGGTCGATAGCGCCGCCAATGCAGTAGCCGTGGATCGCCGCCAGTACCGGTTTGCGGCAGTTGTCGACGGCGTTGAACGACGCTTGCAGTTCCAGGATCTTGCGGCGCAGCAGGCGTGCGTTGCGGCCTACGTCCTTGCCGAAGGCATTGGCCACCGAGGCGAGCATCATCAGGTCGATGCCCGACGAGAAATGCTTGCCGGCGCCGCTGAGCACCACGGCGCGCACCGCGTCGGTGTCTTCGACCCACTGGAAGATGTCGATGATTTCGGTCCAGAACGCCGCGTTCATCGCGTTGATCTTTTCCGGGCGGTTGATCTGCACATGGGCAACATTGCCGGTAAGTTCGACGAGGAAGGCTTGGTATTCGGACATGGCAGTGATCCCTGACTGGCGAGTGATAAGGCCCGAACTATAACAAGGGAGCGCGACGGCGCATCGGCCAAAAACGGGACTGGCAAAGGTAATGAAAGGGTGTGGGCGGCAGGTTCACGCAGCGCCGATACATTTCATCCCGAAAGCGCGCCATATCGGCTATAAATCAGGGCCCTTGCCTGGAGCCGTGTATGCCGACCACGTTGCGTTCATCGTTGATGCTGGCCCTGGTGGTCGTGCTGACCGGGATCGGCGCGGGCCTGGGCGGCATGCTCCTGGCGTTGCTGCTGCATGCCATCCAGCATTTGGCCTACGGTTACAGCCTCGACAGCCTGCTCAGCCATGAAACCTTTTTATGGGGCGTAACCGCTGCGCCGCCGGAACGCCGCCTGTGGGTGCTGATGGTGTGCGGCGTGGTGGCCGGGTTGGGCTGGTGGACGATTTATCGCTACGGTCGCCCGCTGGTCAGTATCAAGCAGGCGGTCTCTCCCAGTATGCCGAGCATGCCGCCCAAGACCACCCTCGCCCACAGCGTGCTGCAGATCATCACCGTGGGCCTTGGCTCGCCACTCGGGCGTGAAGTGGCGCCGCGTGAAGTCGGCGCGTTGGCGGCGACGTGGTTGTCGCAACGTGCGCGACTTGAACCGGACATGCACCGTTTGATCGTGGCGTGCGGTGCGGGCGCCGGGCTGGCGGCGGTGTATAACGTGCCGTTGGGCGGTGCGATATTTGTGCTGGAAGTGCTGGTGGGGGCATTCAGTTGGCCGGCGGCGGTGATTGCCCTGACGACCTCGGCGCTGGGCGCGGCCGTGGCGTGGATCGGTTTGGGCGCGCAATCGCAATATGAGGTGCCGCATTTTGTGCTGAGCCCGGCATTGATCTTCTGGGCGCTGGTCTGCGGGCCGGTGTTTGGCGTGGCCGCCTATGGCTTTACCCGCCTGACCGGCGCCGCCAGGGCCAATGCCGCGCGCGGCTGGCGTTTGCCGGTGTTGTCGGTAATCAACTTCACGATTATCGGTGGGCTGGCGATGCTGCTGCCGCAGATACTCGGCAATGGCAAAGGCCCGGCGCAATTGGGCTTCGACAATGAACTGAGCATCGGCCTGGCCGCCATTCTGCTGCTGGTCAAGGTACTGATTACCGCCAGCAGCCTGCGCGCCGGGGCCGAAGGCGGCCTGCTCACGCCGGGCCTGGCCAACGGCGCATTGCTGGCGATCATCCTCGGCGGTGGTTGGAGCCTGCTGTGGCCCGGCGTGCCGCTGGGTGCGTTTGCGATCATCGGCGCGGCGGCGTTCCTGGCGGCCAGCATGAGTATGCCGTTGACCGCGATTGTGCTGGTGGCGGAATTTACCCGCATCGACCATGACTTTCTGGTGCCGATCATTCTCGCCGTGGTGGGTGCAATGTGCGTGAGCAAGCTGTGCCAACGTCGCGGGTAAGTCCCGGTAAAAACACTGGAAAAAAGCTCGCCCAGGCGCCATTCTTCGCGTTTTAAGCCGCCCAGCAGCGGCGCTCGACGCTCAAAGGAAATGCCATGCACGCCCAACCTCTCGCCCCTGCCGATTTCGAATTCATCGACGACACCTTGCTCAAGTACGGCGACGATCACTCGGTGCTGAACCTGGCCGAACTCGACGGCTACTTCACCGCGCTGGTGTCAAGCCCGGCTCAAGTGGAAGTCGCTGAGTGGTTCCCGGCGATCTGGGGTGGGCAGAACCCGGCCTGGGAACAGGTTGAAGAGGCCCAGCGCTTCCTCGAACTGTGCGTGCGCCATATGAATAGCCTGGCGGCGCAACTGGCAACCGACGCGCACACCTTCAAGGCCCGCTTTGATGACACCGAACATCAGGGCCAAGCCGTCACGCTTGCCGAAGAATGGTGCTTTGGCTATATCCGCGGTGCCGCGATTGGCAACTGGCCGGAACTGCCCGCCGAACAGGCCGCGCAGTGGGAGAAAATTTCCTGGTGCGCCGAGCAGGATAACTTCGAGTTGCCGGCGGACCTGGATGTAAACGCCCATCAACAGCGGGTCAGCGAAATCGAACCGGCCGTGCGGGCGTTACATGATTACTGGTTGAGCCAACGTTAATCGGGCTTACTTGAAGTCCAGGTCAAACGCCTGATAAAACGCGTTGCCGGTGTTGGCCACGATCCACATCAACACCACCACGTGCCGGCCCTTCTTGCCTTTAGGCAGGGTGACCTGGTGTTCGACCTTGGCTTTCATTTCACCGGAGTGCTGGTAGTAAGGCACTTGGGTGTAGAAGTCTTCAAAGAACGGCTTGGCCTCCAGGTGAGCGCGGCTGATGCGCTGCTTGGGGTCCCAGCCATCCTTGGTGATCAACCAACGATAGCCACGGGTGACGTGGGCGGCGGTGTATTCCCACTGCACCTTGAACACCTGGCCCGCCTCGACATTCAGCAACGGCCAGTTAAACGGGGTATTGAGCTTTTTGCTCATTTCCTCGTCGGTGAAGTTAATACAGTCACGGTCGTCGGTTTTACCGCCGCTCAGGATATGCCCATCGCCAGGCGGCGTGACGCTGGGGTCATCGGTTTCATAGGGGGCAGGGAACGGCCCGGCGGTGAGTGCAGGGAAGTTCTTGCCACCTTCCATCTCGTTGACTTGCCAGTTGCCCAACAGCCCGCGTTCGACTGCCACGGAACCACGGCTGGCCGGTGTCACGACGCGACCATGTCTGAGTTGAGTCTCGGGTTTGTTCATTTCATTCACTCCTTGATTGAATAAGCCCCGTCATGGGGCACGCTTCGAACTTACCTCGCTGCGTTTTATTGTCCAGCCGACGCTTCTCTCGGAAACGTCATACTTCGCCTGCGTTTCGCGGAGTAAAGGCCTTTGTCCTGCATCAATTTTGTCACTTGTCCTACTCGGTAACGCGCGGTACGGCTACACGCTGAGGCAGGGATAAGTCGCCAACTCGACGCCAATGCAGGGAGTGTCGGCCTGTTGGCGCGCAAGATCGAAGTGGCGCGCCAGGTCGCCGACTGCAGCGCTACCCACCGCCAGGCGAATCGGCTGATGGCGCCGTAATACGCGCCGTACAACGATCCCTGCTCGACAAGCGTGGCGTGTTTGGCTGATTATTCGGTCCGTCCGTCGCGCCACTGCGCACCACCTTGCCTTGATCAGGAGCCTTGTACCTTGAGTTCGCAGAAAACCGTGACCGTTACACCGCCTAATTTCCCCCTGAACGGCAAGGTCGCGCCGCCCGGCTCCAAATCCATTACCAACCGTGCCCTGTTGCTGGCAGCCCTGGCCAAGGGCACCAGCCGCCTGAGCGGCGCGTTGAAGAGTGATGACACCCGCCACATGTCGGTGGCCCTGCGCCAGATGGGCGTGACCATCGACGAGCCGGACGACACCACTTTCGTGGTCACCGGCTCAGGCAAACTGCAATTGCCCACGCAACCGCTGTTTCTCGGCAATGCTGGCACCGCGATGCGTTTTCTCACCGCGGCGGTGGCGACGGTCGAAGGCACGGTGGTGCTGGACGGCGATGACTACATGCAAAAACGCCCGATTGGCCCGCTGCTGGCGACCCTTGGCCAGAACGGTATCCGCGTCGACAGCCCAACCGGTTGCCCGCCAGTGACCGTGCATGGCGTGGGCAAGGTCAAGGCCAAACGTTTTGAAATCGATGGCGGCTTGTCCAGCCAGTACGTATCGGCCCTGCTGATGCTTGCCGCATGCGGCGAAGCGCCGATTGAAGTGGCGTTGACCGGCAAAGACATTGGCGCCCGTGGCTATGTGGACCTGACCCTGGACTGCATGCGCGCGTTCGGCGCTCAAGTGGAGGTGGTTGACGACACCCGCTGGCGCGTCGCCCCGACCGGCTACACCGCCCATGACTACCTGATCGAACCCGACGCCTCCGCCGCCACCTACTTGTGGGCCGCTGAAGTGTTGACCGGCGGCCACATCGACATTGGCGTCGCCGCGCAAGACTTCACCCAGCCGGACGCCAAGGCGCAAGCCGTGATTGCCCAGTTCCCGCACATGCCGGCCAGCGTCGTTGGCTCACAAATGCAGGACGCGATCCCGACCCTCGCAGTGCTGGCCGCATTCAACAATACTCCGGTGCGCTTCACCGAACTGGCCAACCTGCGCGTGAAAGAATGTGACCGCGTACAGGCGCTGCACGACGGCCTTAACCAAATCCGCCCAGGTTTGGCGAGCATCGAAGGTGACGACCTGCTCGTCGCCAGCGATCCTGCGTTGGCCGGCACCTCGTGCACCGCGCTGATCGACACCCACGCCGACCACCGCATTGCCATGTGCTTTGCGCTGGCAGGCCTGAAGGTCTCCGGGGTGCGTATTCAAGACCCGGACTGCGTCGCCAAGACCTACCCTGAATACTGGAAGGCCCTGGGCAGTCTTGGGGTTGCGCTGAGCTACTGATCCAACGCGTCGGCATGGGGAGGGAGTGATCATGACAATTCGCCAACCCTGCCCACCCGGCGTGTGTGTCTGCGATCGCGAACAACTGCTGCAAGCCCCTGACGCCGACCTGCGCGTCCTCAGCCTGACGCGTCAGGAAGAGAAAAAGCTGATCGAACGCCTTGAAGACCTCAAAAGCCTGCAGGACCTGGAGCACATGCAACAGCGGATGTACGAGCTATTGGGTATCCGCGTGCATGTCGCGCCGGGGCACACCGAGGTGAAGAGCATGCGCGGGATTCTGATCACCCTCGATGAGCTGCCCGGTATGTGCCGTAAAACCCGGCAAGCCATCCCGGCGGCGATTCGCAGAGGCATGGAAAAACGCCCGGAAATTGCCTACCGCCTGCTCGACGCCCACGATTTGTTCCGCGAAGGCTGACTACCCGGCGACCGTCTCGTTTGCAAACAGGCCCTGCCCTAGCGCCTTCGCCGTGTGCAAATGCGCCTGCGCCGTGCCGCTTTCCGACTCCAGCAGCAACTTCGACGTCACCACCTGTGCGCCGCAGTAATCAAAAATCCCGTAGTCAATCTGCGTGCGCATCGCCTTGGCATAACCATGTCGTTCAAACGCGCTTGCGTCCGCTGCGCCAACTGCCAGCAGATGCACCTGCAAATGCCGCAGTTTTTTCACCACGGGGCTGTCCGGGCCGTAATCAATCGCCCAGCCGTTGACGAACACCCGGTCGACCCAGCCTTTGAGCAGGCCCGGCAGCGACCACCAATAGATCGGGAACGCCAGCACCAGTGCATCCGCGCGGTCGATACGGGCCTGTTCGGCAAGCACATCAGCGGGCGGTTCGGCGTGCGTGCGGTGAACCCGATGGTCGGCGGCGGTGTAGCGCGGGTCGAAGCCTTCGGCGGCGAGGTCGGCGATCTCGTACGTATGGCCGGCCGCAGTCAGCCCTGCCGCCACTTGCACGGCGAGGCTGTGGGTCAGGGATTTGGGGTCGTGGTGGGCAACAACGAGCAGTGCGTGCATGACATTGACTCCGTTTCAGTTTAGTCTGCGCTTAAGCTACTTTTAGTAAGTTACGACCCTTAAGTTACTTTTGGTATATAAGCATGTCAAGCGATGAATCCCCTGCCCCTCGTCGACGCCTTGCACGCGAAGATCGCCTTCGCCAATTGCTGGACGTGGCCTGGCAACTGGTCAGCGATGAAGGCACCGAAGCCCTGACCCTTGGCCGCCTGGCGGAACTGGCGGGCGTGACTAAACCGGTGGTCTATGACCATTTCGTCACCCGCGCCGGGTTGCTGGCGGCGCTTTACGAGGACTTCGACAGGCGCCAGAACCAGGTGCTGGCCGATGCCCTGGACGCCAGCGCCGCAACATTGGCGGACCGGGCGTGGGTGATTGCCTCGTCCTATGTCGATTGCGTGTTATTGCAAGGCCGGGAAATCCCCGGCGTGATTGCCGCCTTGAGCAGCTCGCCGGAGCTGGAAACCCTCAAGCGCAAATACGAGGCGATCTTCCTCGATAAATGCCGGGACGCCCTGGCGCCGTTTGCAGCCGGCGCCACTGTTTCCCAGGCGGCCATGCGCGCCATGCTCGGCGCGGCGGAGGCCTTGTCCCATGCGGCGGCCAGTGGCGAGATCAGCCGCGAAGAGGCGCAGCAGGAGTTGCTGGCGACGATTCTGGCGATGGTCAACCGGGCGCGCGCTTGAATCATTCTTGACGCCGATGCCGACGGCTACAGCGTGATGACCCGCGATGACGGCAGCCAGCAACGGGCGCGTGACCACGCCCGGCCATCTGACGCAGCAATAAAAAAACCTCCCTTGGGAGGTTTTTTGCTTCAGGCCTGGTGTTCACTTACAAACCGCTGAACCTTGCGTGTCAGCTGATCAAGATGCCGATCGCGCTGCTTCTCGGCGTCGACCATGGCACGCTTGCCGTGCTTTTGCAGCAGGTAGGTATGAATCTGCCGCACCTCCAGCGAGCTGTATATCGCTGCCACGTCCAGCACCGCCATCAAGCCATCCGTGCCGTAATCGCGTGTGTTCATCAACACCTGAGTGCCCCGCGCGCCGCGTACCTGAAAGCCCATGGCGGCGAAGGCCGGCACCTTTTCCACGGCACACGCCAACTCGGCATGGGGATAGCGTGCCAATACCTCGCGCATCATCGCGCGCGCCACCCCCTGACGCCGGAAACCTGCCTGCACGGCCATGAAGGCAATACCGCAGGCCTGCGGATCATCCTTCACGGGCAGGTACAGGCAAAAGCCGATCAGCTGCTCCTCCTCCATCGCCACAACTAACTCAACCGCAACCCCTTTGGACCCATCCAGTGCCTCCAGGTACAGGTGCACCTCAAAACCAATGGCGTATTGATAGATGTTGTAGAGCAAGTTACTCGGTGCCAGCGCAACGCTGCTGATGTCGGTGAGGTTGTCCACCACCATCTGCAGGATCTGGCTGTTGATCGACTCGGGGCACGGCGCGGTATAGCGGGTAAGGCTGAACATGCAAATTCCTGGGGGTTCGCGTCAAGGCAGCCGCGATTGTACCTGCTGCGGCCGGTTCAGTGCCCGCACACCTCACGCAAACAACCACGCAGCCAGCGATGGGCGAGGTCGCCATCCAGGCGTGGATGCCAGAGCATGGACAGGGTAAATGTCGATAGTGCCAGCGGCAACGCGAAACTATACAGACCCGCGCGCTGATTGGCGGTGTAGCGCTCGGGCACGCTGGCGATCAGGTCGGTGTCGCGTGCAAGGGCGATGGCCGTGGCAAACCCGGCGACGATGGTGCTGATGTGGCGCTTGAGGCCTTGGGCGTCGAGCGCGTCGTCGACCTCGCCACGGTCCAACCCGCGCCGTGACACGTAGACATGCTGGCCCTCGGCAAAACGCTCGGCGCTGACCGCGCCATGGCTCAGCGGATGACCGCTGCGCACTACGCCGACCAGGCGATCGCGAAACAACGCCTGGGTCAGCACCTCGGGGCTGGCCGTGGCGTCGACCACGCCGATGGCCAGGTCTACGCTGGCATCGCGCAGCAAGGCATTGTCCTTGTCCGTCTTGTTGACGAAGCGCAGCCGCACGCCGGGCGCCTCCTGGGCGATGCGCGCCAGCAACGCCGGGCCAAGATTTTCGACAAATTCTTCGCTGGAGCGCAGCGTGAAGGTGCGCACCACCTGGCGCATGTCCAGGGATTGCGCGGGCCGCAGCACCGCCTGGGCGTCTTGAACCAAGCGGCTGACCTGTTCACGCAGCGCCAGCGCACGCGGGGTCGGCACGAGACCACGCCCGGCACGCACCAACAACGGGTCGCCGGTGGTTTCACGCAGCCGTGCCAGCGCACGGCTCATGGCCGACGGGCTCAAGCGCAGGCGCTTGGCGGCCAGCGCGACGCTGCCTTCGGTGAGCAACACATCCAGGGTAATCAGCAAGTTCAGGTCGGGCATTGGCGCTCCTTATCAGGCGTTGGCTGCAGGTATTAGCTGCAACCCATGCGTCTTCCGCCATGTTAGGCGACGACGTAGATTTGTGACAGCAGCGTTCACTCAAGGAATCCTCCATGCACACCTCTTCTCGCGGCGCTCTTGTCTGCCTGTCCCTGTCCATGTTGCTGGCCTCGCTGGGGACCAGCATCGCCAACGTCGGCTTACCGGCGCTGGCGCACGTCTTCAATGCATCCTTCCACGCGGTGCAGTGGGTGGTGCTCGCGTACCTGTTCGCAATCACCGCAGTTATCGTCAACGCCGGCCGCCTGGGGGATCGGCTCGGCCGCCGTCGGTTGTTGCTCAGCGGTTTGCTGCTGTTCGCCGCTGCGTGCGCGCTGTGCGCTGTCGCACCGTCATTGCCCTGGCTGATTGGCGCACGCGTCCTGCAAGGCTTGGGTGCAGCGGTGATGATGGCGATGACACTGGCGATGGTCGGCGAAACCGTCTCCCGAGAGCGCACCGGCCGCGTGATGGGCTGGCTGGGCACGATGTCGGCCGTCGGCACCGCCATGGGTCCCAGCGTCGGCGGGATGCTGCTCAGCCTGTGGGGCTGGCGTGCGCTGTTTCTGGTCGGGGCGCCGTTGGGCATGTTGGCCGCGGCCCTCGCCTTTCTTTATTTGCCGGCTGATCGGCAGGCCCCCGCGGCCACCTCGGGCGATGGGTTCTGGCGGCCATTGAAGGACCCGGCGTTGCGCGCAGGGTTGGCAATGAGTGCGTTGGTGTCGGCGGTGATCATGAGCACCTTCGTGGTCGGGCCGTTCTATCTATCCCGTGGTCTGGGGCTGGATGCTGCCTGGATGGGCCTGGCAATGGCCGTCGGGCCTTGTGTGTCGGCGCTCAATGGCCTACCGGCAGGCCAGCTTACCGACCGGCTGGGCAGCCAGCGCATGACCCACGCGGGCTTGGGCGTCATGGGGCTCGGCGCGCTGTTGCTGGCAGTGGCTTCGGGCTTGATCGCCTACCTTGGCTCACTGATTCTACTGACCCTGGGCTACAGCCTGTTCCAGGCCGCGAACAACACCGCAGTGATGAATGATGTCGAGCCCGCACGCCGTGGCACGGTCTCCGGCCTGTTGAACCTGTCACGCAACCTCGGGCTGATTTTCGGTGCCTGGGCGCTGGGCGCAGTCTTTGCCTGGGCCAGCCCCGACGTGACCCATGCGACCGCGCAAACCGTGGCTAATGGCCTGCACGTAACCTTCGGCGTGGCACTCGCGCTGATCGTCACTGCGAGCACCTTTGCCTGGCGCCGCAATAGCGCCGAGAACTGCCCGCAGAACGTCCGTTGAGGCAAAAAAACAAAAAAGGCGTTGCGCCAGACCGGGTTACATCGCGCATCATGGGCACTTTCAAGCTCAAGGGTAACGTCCATGCGCGTGCTGTCATTGATGATGGGTCTTACGACGCTGGCCGCCAGTCTGGCGTTCTGCGCCAGCGCGATGGCGAATGAAGAAAGTCAGTTAGTGCAACAGATCAACGAATACCGCAGCCAGGTACAGCGCTGTGGTAACCAGGGTTCCCAGGAACTGCCACCGTTGGCCAGCGACACGCGACTGGTGCTGCCGGCGACCAATGTCGGCGACTTGCAGCAAGCGCTGGCGCGGGCTGCGTACCCGATGGTGAATGTGCAAGCCATCAGCCTCTCCGGCCCCAAAAACGCCGACGCGGCCATGAAAGCGGTGCGCGAAAGTTTCTGTCGCGTGGTGCTCGACCCGCAATTTGTCGACATCGGCGTGAGTAACAGCGGCCAGGATTGGCGCATCGTGCTGGCCCGCCCGCTGCTGTCCAGCGGACTCGGGGATTGGCAGACCGAAGGCAAGCAAATCCTCAACCTGGTCAACGCCGCCCGGGAACAACCACGCCAGTGCGGCACCCAGGCATTTACCGCGACCACACCGCTGTCGTGGAACGACGCGCTGGCCAATGCCGCCAACAGCCACACACGCAATATGGCCAACGGCAATTTCTTCGACCACTTGGACCATGACGGCCGCACACCCGGCGACCGTGCGGAACTGTCCGGTTATATCGCGAAGAACATCGGCGAAAACATTGCCGCCGGCCTCGATACCCCACGCAAGGTCGTGGACGGCTGGCTGGCCAGCCCGGGCCATTGCGCCAACCTGATGAACCCGCAATTTCGCGAGTTGGGGGCAGCCTATGCCATGGACCCGAAGAGTGACGCGGGGATTTATTGGACCGCAGTGTTCGGCACGCAATAGCCGGCTGGGGGCGCCTCTGCGCCGGGTAGGTCGATCGGTTCAATGGGTGGAACATCAAATTGCCATCCCCGCGCTGATTCCGCTGAACTGGCCGCAGGGATTCCGGTCTGTAGCTGGATGCGCTGATATAATCAGCGCTCCCCCTGAAGACCGTGGCAATAAGGTATCCACCCAATGATGAATTGGCTGCAAGGCAGCAGCGAGATGGCTGAGCGCGTCCGTCAGCATGATTGGGCCAGTACGCCGCTCGGCGAGCTGGAGCAATGGCCCGACGTACTCAAAACCACGGTTGCGCTGTGTTTTGCCTCAAGCTTCCCCCAGTCCATCATCTGGGGCCCCCACCTGATCACGCTCTACAACGATGCGTTTATTCCTATTCTTGGCGATAAACCTGATTCGCTTGGGCGGGCGTTCAGCGAAATCTGGCGTGAGGCGTGGGATGACATCGGCCCTATCGCCAACGCCGCCTTTGAGGGGCACCCGACCTACATCGAAAACTACCCGTTGGTGGTTGAGCGTGGCAATGGCCCGGAGCAAGCGTACTTCACGTTTTGCTACAGCCCTGTGCGTGACCCGCAAGGCCGGGTCGTGGGCATGCTCGACACCGTCACCGAAACCACCGCGACCGTATTCCTCTCTCGCCGCCTGGCCGTATTGGATGCAATTGGCAGCGCCGTGACCCACTGCAGCGATGCCGAAGCCATCATGACCACCACCACGCGTCTGTTGGCCGAACACCTGCAGGTGTCGATTTGCGCCTATGCCGATATGGAGGCCGATGAAGACGGCTTCACCATTCGCGACAATTGGTCGGCGCCGGGCTCGCCCAGTATCGTCGGCCGTTACAGCCTGGCAGCGTTCGGCGAGCTGGCCGTAAGCCGCCTGCGCGCAGGTGAGCCGTTTGTGATTGGCGACAACCGCCTGGAAATGCCCGCCGAGGTGTCCGCTGTCTTTCAGGCACTGGGCGTCACGGCGACTGCGTGCTTCCCGCTGATCAAGAACGGCCGCCTGACCGCGCTGATGGCCGTGCACCACAAATTCGCACGCGTGTGGTCGCCGTATGACCTGGCACTGGTGGGTGAAGTCACCGAGCGCTCCTGGGCCCATATCGAACGGGTGCGCGCCGACGCCGCCGTACGCGAGGGCCTGGCCGCCATTACCGAACTGAACGCCACCCTGGAGCAACGCGTTGAAGAACGCACCAGCGCCTTGACCCAGGCCGAAGCCGCGTTGCACCAGTCCCAGAAGCTCGAAGCCATCGGCCAGCTGACTGGCGGTGTGGCCCACGATTTCAACAACCTGCTGACGATCATTCGCTCTTCGGTGGACTTCCTGCGCCAGCCGGGGTTGTCCGAAGAACGCCGCCAACGCTACATGGGCGCCGTGTCAGACACCGTCGAACGCGCCAGCAAGCTCACCAGCCAACTGCTCGCCTTCGCCCGCCGGCAACCGCTCAACCCGGAAGTCTTTGACGTTGGCCAGCGGGTCAAGAACATCGGTGAGATGCTCGAAAGCGTGACCGGTGCGCGCATTCAGGTGCAGGTCCAATTGCCGGAACAGGCTTGCTATGTGTGCGTCGACTCCAGCCAATTTGAAACCGCACTGATCAATATCGCGCTCAATGCCCGCGATGCCATGGAGGGTCAAGGCACCCTGACCCTGCGCGTGGCGAGTGTGGCGGCGCTACCGCGCATCCGTGGCGATGCACACGCACACCAGCCGTTTGTAAGCATTGCGCTGGCCGACACCGGCAGCGGCATTGAAGCCGACGCCGTCGAGCGTATTTTCGAACCATTCTTTACCACCAAGGCCGTGGGTAAAGGCACTGGCCTGGGGCTGTCACAGGTGTTCGGGTTTGCCAAGCAGTCCGGAGGCAACGTCGATGTCACCAGCACCCTCGGCCAGGGCAGCGTGTTCACCCTGTATTTGCCCGAGGCGCAGCCTGTGGCCGGGCAGCTCGGCCCAGCCGAGGAAGCCCCCAGCCCGGCGTTTGACACCACACTGCGGCATATCCTGATCGTGGAAGACAACCTCGAAGTGGGCCGTTTCGCCAACCAGATCCTGCAGGACCTGGGTTACCAGACCACGTGGGCAACCGACGCCGAACAGGCACTGGCGCTGGCCGGTCCGGACGTGAGCGGGTTCGACGCGATTTTTTCGGACGTGGTAATGCCCGGCATGACCGGCGTGGCAATGACCAGGCTGCTGCGCCAACGGCGCCCCAACCTGCCGGTGGTACTGACCTCGGGCTACAGCGAAGAGCTGGCCGACAGCGCCTACGAGGGCGTCGACTTCCTGGCAAAGCCCTACTCGGCCGACCAGGTGGCGCGCGTACTGGCCAGGTCGATGCGGCGAGACTGAACCCTACTCAGCCCGCCTACTCCGCCACCACGACCTGATTGCGGCCCATGGCTTTGGCGCGATACAGCGCTTTGTCGGCGCTGTTCATCAGGCTGTGCAGGTCCTGATCGGGGTTGCGGGTGGTGGCCACCCCCAGGCTCGCGGTCAGCCCCTGTACCGGCTCGGAGGCCAGGCCGGCAATCGCCGTGATCAATTGTTCGGCAATACCCTGTGCAGTCTCCAGTGTCGTATTGGGCAACAACACGGCAAATTCCTCGCCGCCAAGCCGACCATACACGTCGGCCTGGCGAAACGACGCGCTGATCACCCCGCCAACCTGGCGCAAAACCTGGTCGCCGGCCTGGTGGCCGTAGGTATCGTTGATGGCCTTGAAGTGGTCCATGTCCAGCATCAGCGCGCTCAGCGGCTGTCGGTGTTGGCGACACTGCGCATACAACAGGTGGGCATGTTCAAAAAACGCGCGACGATTCATCAACCCGGTGAGCTCGTCAGTCTGAGCGGCGCGTGTGGAAATGGTGTGGGCGCGCTCCATTTGCCGGGTCAGGCGAAAGGCTTTTTCGAGGGCATCCGACAGTTTGCGCGTGGCGCTGACCACGAAAGTCGAGAACACCAGCACTGCAATCGCCACGCCCACTTGCATGGGCGAGGGCTGAAACAGTAACCACAGCGTGCTCGGCAATAACACCAGAGACATGGAGCCCAACGTCATATAACGGTAGGCCGAATAACAGGAGACCGCGCTGACCGACATACCCACGGCAAACAGAATCACCAACACTTGGGACACACGGTCGTCCGGCGGCATGACAGCCAATGCGCCAATGCCCCAGGTCGCGGCGGAGAGCATCAACGTCACCCAGTAGCGGCGCTCCCAACGCGCCGGCGTACGCAGACTGTTCGCGCAACGAAACCAGTCCATGAACATCTTCAGCCGTAGCAGTGACGTCACCCCCAGCACCACCAGCCAGGTGCGCATGACCGTGTGATCAAACCGGTCCCAGCACAGCCAGCAGAGCATGCCGGCGCCCAGGTAACTGCCGAAAATGGCAGCGAACGACTGGCGAAACAGCTGGTGCAAACGGTCAGTTCGCACCTGCTCTTCGATAAAACAATCCTGGTCCTGCCCAAGCCCAAGGCCATTCATGAAATACGCCTGCTTCAACTGCCGCAACAAAGGTGCCATTGTGGCACCCTGCCAGTACCCCGGACAACAGAATCCGGTTGCTAGAGCCTTTAAAGCGCTTCCGGGCGCAAAATCAGCACACCCAATGGCGGCAAATTCAGCGACAGCGATACCGGCTGCCCATGCTGCGGTTCATCCTGGGTAAACACCTCTCCCCCATTGCCGTAATTGGAGCCGGCGTACGTGTCGGCATCGCTGTTGATCACCTCGCTCCAGCGCCCGGCAAACGGCACCCCTACCGAATACGCCTCACGCGGCACCGGGGTGAAGTTAGCGACCACCAGCACCGGTTTGCCGTCCTTGCTCCACCGCAACCAGGCATAAACGCTGTTGATTGCGTCGTCGCCAATCAGCCATTGGAAACCTTGAGGCGCATCATCCTGTTCGTGCAGCGCGGGCTCTTCACGGTAGAGGCGGTTGAGGTCGCCCACCAGCTTTTGCACGCCCCGGTGCTCGGGGTACTGCAGCAGGTACCAGTCCAATTGCTGGTCGTGGTTCCACTCGCGCCATTGGCCGAATTCGCAGCCCATGAACAGCAGTTTTTTACCCGGATGCATCCACATGAAGCTCAGGTAGGCGCGCAGGTTAGCAAACTTCTGCCAGCGATCACCGGGCATCTTGTCGATCAACGAGTGTTTGCCGTGCACCACTTCATCGTGAGAGATCGGCAGGATAAAACGCTCGGACCAGGCATAGACCAGGCCGAAGCTCAGCTCATTGTGATGATGGGCGCGGTACACCGGGTCTTGCTGGATGTAATGCAGCGAATCGTGCATCCAGCCCATGTTCCACTTGTAGTTGAAGCCCAACCCGCCTTGCTGGGTGCTCTGGCTGACACCGGGCCATGCCGTGGATTCTTCGGCAATCACCAACGCACCCGGCGCTTCGAGGGCGACCACATCGTTCAGATGACGCAGGAAGTGGATGGCTTCGAGGTTCTCACGACCGCCATAGCGATTGGGCACCCACTCGCCGGCTTTGCGCGAATAGTCGCGGTACAGCATCGACGCCACCGCATCCACACGCAAACCATCGATATGGAAGTGTTTAAGCCAATGCAACGCCGAGGCCAGCATGAACCCGTGAACTTCAGTGCGGCCGAGGTTGTAAATCAGCGTGTCCCAATCCTGGTGGAAGCCTTCCAGCGGGTTGGCGTATTCGTACAGCGCGGTGCCGTCGAACTGCGCCAGGCCATGGATATCGGTGGGGAAATGCGCCGGCACCCAATCGAGGATTACGCCGATATCGGCCTGGTGCAGGGCATTGACGAAAAACCCGAAGTCTTCCGGCGAACCGAAACGCGCAGTCGGTGCGAATTGCGACAACGCCTGGTAGCCCCAGGAGCCACCAAAGGGGTGTTCCATGATCGGCATCAGCTCGATATGGGTGAAACCCAATTGCTGAACATACGGAATCAAGCGTTCAGCGAGTTCGCGCCAGCCGTACTGACGGGACACTTCACCAGCCTCATCCAGCTCGCACTGCCAGGAGCCTACGTGCAACTCGTAGATCGACAACGGCGCAGTGGGCTTTTGCTTGTCGGCCCGCGCCTGCATCCACGCGTGGTCTTGCCAATCCACCTGCAACGGCGCGGCGACTTTCGAAGCGGTGTCCGGCGGCAGTTGAGTCGCCAGCGCCATCGGGTCGGCCTTCAGCGGCAAAATCCCGTTGGCGCCAAGGATTTCGTACTTGTAGGCCGCGCCTGGTTGCAGGCGCGGGATAAAGATTTCCCACACGCCGGAGGGGTGACGCAAGCGCATCGGATGGCGACGGCCATCCCAGATATTGAAATCGCCCACCACCGACACCCGCCGGGCATTCGGCGCCCAGACGGCAAAGCGCACGCCCGGTATGCCATCGACACTGGTCACCTGAGCACCCAGGCAGCTGCTGAGGTCGCGGTGATTGCCTTCGGCAAACAGGTACAGGTCCATTTCACCCAGGAGCAACTGGTTGAAGCTGTAAGGGTCTTCGGTGATCTGTTCACCGCCGGCCCATTGGATTTTCAGCAGGTAGTCCTGGCGGGTGTTGAAGTGCCCGACAAACAAGCCCGGCACCTGGGTCGCATCCAGGCTGCCGATCGGCTCACCGCTGTCGCGTGCCAATACCTGAACGCTCAAGGCCTCCGGTAAAAAGGCGCGAATGAACTGGCCATTTTGCTCATCGTCGTGCGGGCCGAGAATCGAGAATGGATCGTGGTGCTCGGCGCGTACCAGGGCTTCAATGTCCTTGGGTGCCGGCATGGCAGTCAATTTCGGTTGCAGCGGTTCTCTATGTGTAAAACTCATGACGTCTCCCCACCGCGTGCAGTTTTCGATATAGGTGTAAGCCCGCTGAGCAGGCCGTGTAAACCTTGTAGCGGCACCGGCAACCAGGTCGGGCGGTTTTCCGCTTCGTAAGCCACTTCGTACGCGGCCTTCTCCAGGCTGAACAACGTCAGCGCGGCACTCTGGCCGTCGGCCTCCTGCCAGTCATGCGCCAGTGTAGACGTAGCCTGATGATAAGCCTGCGTAAAAGCCGCACGCGCTTCACTCAGGTATCGATCCGTCACACGCTTGCGGGCAGTGTCCGCCTCGGGCGAATGATCCACCCCTTGCACATTCAGGGCCATCGCTGCGGCGTAATCAAACGAGCGCAGCACGCCACTCACATCTTTGTAGGGGCTGTGCTTGCCACGTCGTTCATGCAACGGCCGCGCCGGTTCCCCTTCAAAGTCGATCAGGTAAGCATCGCCCTTGACCACCAGTACCTGACCCAGGTGCAAGTCACCGTGGACACGAATCCGCAGCCCGCCGGCCGTGGCTTTCGCCAAGGCCTGCACGTGACTGCCAATGGCTTTTTTGTGTGCCAGCAACTCACTGACCAGCGCCTGATCGGCAGGGTTCAATTGGTTTTGATGAAGCTTGAGCAATTGCAGCGCACGCTCGATCTGTGCCCCGACATCCTTGGCCCAGGCCTGGGTATCCTTGGCCGTCGTGACTTCAGGCTTGAAGTCTGCATTGGCAGTTTTCGCTGCCAATACCCCGTGCATTTCACCCAGGCGCCGGCCGAGCAACGCGGCGAAGTCGGCCAGTTCACCCAACGCGTTGTAGTGCTGTTCCTGCTCGGAAATCGCCTCTGCGAGTTCGTCGCGAATCGCGCGTTCGAGGTTGTTCTGGGTCCAGCTCCAGGCGTCGCCCTGGTTGCTCAGATAGCCCTGGGCAATCATCAGCAGGTTGTCCTGCCCTGCGCTGTCGTGGCGAATCATCGAGCCCAACAGCGGCGAAATGTTCGGATACCCGGCTGCGGTCAGGTAAGCGCTCATTTCCAATTCCGGATGCACCCCGGCGCTGACTTTACGGATCAGTTTGAGCACCAGACTCTCGCCGACCACCACCGAACTGTTGGACTGCTCAGCGGCCAGGTAGCGCACTTGCGACTCGTCGTTCAATGGCAGGTTGGCCAGGTGCGAAGTGGCCTCAAAGCGCAAATCGCCGTCGTCGGTCGTCAAGACCGTGCCCGCCTGCAGGGCCTTGATCACGGCACGGATAAAGTGCTCAAGACTGAACGCATCGGTCACCAGGCCGACCTCGCGGGCGCGCCGTACACGGGCCAGGGCCAATTGCTGGGGCAACGCGCTGGTGAACTGGTCTTCACCCAGGAAGCCGAACGGCAGCTGATAGCGGCTGACCTGGCCGCCACTGCTCACCTCCAGCTCACTGAGCAGCACCGGATGCTGTGGATCGCCAAAGCGCACACCGTAGGCAATCCGCACGCTGTCGATGGCCGTGTCCTTGCCGGCGAACCAGCGCCGCTTAGGCAGCCAGGCCGGCAGCGAGGTGTGCTCCAGCGTGGTGCGGCACGGTTCGTCGAGTAACTCTTCCATACGTTTTTTCAATACCAGGGTAGTGAAGTCAGGGATGCTCTGGGCAGGCTCGACGTGCCAACTCGGCATCTGGTTTTCCGCGGCGAGCACGAACCAGTAGAAGCCGTACGGCGCCAGGGTCAGCAAAAAATTCAGCTGACCGATGGGCGGGAACGCGTTACCGCCGAGCATTTCCACCGGCACCATGCCCGCAAAGGCTGACAGGTCCAGCTCAGCCGCCTGGGCACTGCGCGACACGTTGGCCACACACAGGATGAGCTCGTTGCGCCCGTCTGGCCCGGTGTATTCGCGGGTATACGCCAGAATGCGGCGGTTGCTCGGCGAGAGCATTTTCAAGCTGCCGCGGCCAAAGGCTTTGGACTGTTTGCGCACCGCCAACATGCGGCGCGTCCAGTTCAGCAGCGAATGCGGGTCCTGGGCCTGGGTTTCGACGTTTACCGACAGGTAGCCGTACTGCGGGTCCATGATCGGCGGCAGCACCAGGCTGGCCGGGTCGGCGCGGGAGAAACCGCCGTTACGGTCGATCGACCACTGCATCGGCGTGCGCACGCCATCACGGTCGCCCAGATAGATGTTGTCACCCATGCCGATTTCGTCGCCGTAATACAACGTCGGCGTGCCGGGCATCGACAACAACAGGCTGTTGAGCAGTTCAATGCGGCGGCGGTCGCGCTCCATCAGCGGCGCCAGGCGCCGGCGGATGCCGAGGTTGATGCGGGCGCGACGATCAGCGGCGTAGTAGTTCCACAGGTAGTCGCGCTCTTTGTCGGTGACCATTTCCAGGGTCAGCTCATCGTGGTTGCGCAGGAAAATCGCCCACTGGCAATTGGCGGGGATCTCCGGGGTCTGACGCAGAATATCAGTGATGGGGAAGCGATCTTCCTGGGCCAGCGCCATGTACATGCGCGGCATCAACGGGAAGTGGAAAGCCATATGGCATTCGTCGCCGTCGTCGCCTTTTTTATCACCAAAATACAACTGGGTGTCTTCCGGCCATTGGTTGGCTTCGGCGAGCAGCATGCGGTCGGGGTAATGGGCGTCGATCTCGGCGCGGATCTGCTTGAGGACGTCGTGGGTTTCCAGCAGGTTTTCGTTGTGGGTGCCATCGCGCTCGATCAGGTACGGAATCGCGTCCAGGCGCAGGCCGTCAATGCCCATGTCCAGCCAGTAACGCATCACTGACAATACCGCTTTCATCACTTGCGGGTTGTCGAAGTTGAGGTCCGGCTGGTGGGAATAGAACCGGTGCCAGAAGTACTGGCCGGCCACCGGGTCCCAGGTCCAGTTGGACTTTTCGGTGTCGAGGAAAATGATGCGCGTGCCGTCGTATTTCTGATCGTCGTCCGACCACACATAGAAGTCCCGCGCGGCCGAACCCGGCTTGGCCTTGCGCGCCCGCTGGAACCAGGGATGCTGGTCTGAAGTGTGGTTGATCACCAGTTCGGTGATCACCCGCAGCCCGCGTTTGTGTGCCTCGCTGATAAAGCGCTTGGCGTCGGCCATGGTCCCGTAGTCGCTGTGCACACCACGGTACTCGGCGATGTCGTAGCCGTCGTCGCGGCGTGGCGAGGGGTAAAACGGCAACAGCCAGATGGTGTTCACGCCCAGGTCGGCGATGTAATCGAGCTTGGCAATCAGGCCGGGAAAATCGCCGATGCCGTCGTTATTGGAGTCGAAATAGGATTTAACGTGTACCTGGTAGATCACCGCGTCCTTGTACCAGAGCGGGTCTTTGATAAAGGTGGCAGCCTTGGGTTTCTTCGCCATTGGAAACTCCTGAAATGCTTGAACATTGACCTGAAGGGGCGGGTTCGAGGCGGGCGCTGGCGGGCCTGCGATAGTCGCGTGTCAGGCAATCAACGTGTCACTGATAAACGGCTATCACCGGCAAGCCAGGTCGCACATTTGATCCTCATCGATCTGAAGATCAGGCTCAGTTCAGGATGGAGTGATTCTCCAGATACCAAACGGCATCTGCGGGTCAAGCCGCGTCCACTGGGTCTTGCCGTACCAGGTCCAGCGGTGGCCGCTCATCAAGTCTTCGCCTTGGGTCTGGGCGTCATCGGGCAAGCCCATTTCCCACAACGGCAACTCAAAATGCGCCTCTTGGGCGTTGAATGGGTCGAGGTTGACGGCGACCAGAATGAAATTGCTGCCGTCTTCACTGCGTTTGCCGAAGTACAGGATGTTGTCGTTCCAGGCGTTGTACAGCTTCAGCCCCAAGTGCGTGTGCAGCGCGGGGTTCTGCCGGCGAATACGGTTGAGCTGGGCGATTTCGGCAATGATATTTCCGGGGGCGGTGTAGTCCCGTGGGCGGATCTCGTATTTCTCTGAATCCAGATACTCTTCCTTGCCCGGGACCGGTGCCGCCTCGCACAGCTCAAACCCCGAATACATGCCCCACAGGCCCGAGCCCATGGTGGCCAGCGCCGCGCGGATCAAAAAGCCCGGGCGGCCGGACTCATGCAGGAAGCCTGGGTTGATGTCCGGTGTGTTGACGAAGAAATTCGGCCGGTAGCATTCGCGCCACGGCGACTCGTTCAACTGCGCGAAGTATTCACTCAACTCGGCCTTGGTGTTGCGCCAGGTGAAATAGGTGTAGCTCTGGGAATAACCGACCTTGCCCAGGCGCGCCATCATCGCCGGCGTGGTGAATGCCTCGGCCAGGAAGATTACGTCGGGGTGCTTGGCGCGCACATCGCTGATCAACCATTGCCAGAACGGCAACGGCTTGGTGTGTGGGTTGTCGACACGGAAGGTCTTCACGCCCTCTTCCACCCAGCCCACCACCACGTCGCGCAACTCGGTCCACAGGCTCGGAATCGCGTCAGCCGCATAGAAGTCGACGTTGACGATGTCCTGATACTTTTTCGGCGGGTTTTCCGCGTATTTGATCGTGCCGTCCGGACGCCAGTTGAACCAGCCCGGATGCTCTTTGAGCCACGGGTGGTCCTGGGAACACTGGATGGCAAAATCCAGCGCGATTTCCAGGCCATGGTCGGCGGCGGCCTTGACCAGGCGACGGAAGTCGTCACGGCTGCCCAATTGCGGGTGGATGGCGTCATGACCACCCGCCTCGCTGCCAATTGCGTAGGGGCTGCCAGGATCATCCGGGCCCGCCGTCAGGGCATTGTTCTTGCCCTTGCGATGGCTGCGGCCGATAGGATGGATCGGCGGAAAATAGAGTACGTCGAACCCCATGTCGTGGATCATCGACAAGCGTGAGTGCACATCCTTGAAGGTGCCGTGGCGCGCCGGATCGTCGGTGATCGAGCGGGGGAACAGCTCGTACCAACTGGCAAACTGTGCGGCGCTGCGCTCAACGTCAATCGGGTAGGCGGGGCTGATGCTCAGGTAGGCGCGGTGGTCGGCCTGGGTCATCAGGTGTGCACTTTCTTCGTGCAGGAACTGCGCAACCTGCTCGGTTTCCAGCCGGCCTGCAAGCTCGTGGTGCAACAACATCAAACGATCGCGCAATTCGTTGTCACTGCGTTCAGCCGCTTGCAAGACCAGGCTGCGGCCCTCCTGCAACTCCAGGCTGACGGGCACCCCGGCCTCATGTTTCTTGCGCAGTTCGTAACAGAAGCTGGCGAAGGTATCGATCCAGGCTTCGATGCAATATTCGTGAAGGCCTTGCTGTGCAACGGTAAACGCGCCTTCCCAGCCATTGTTGCCGACATCGGTCATGACCACGCTGTGCCAGCTTTCATCCTGCAGCGGGCGCCAGCGGATCAGTACGGCGAGCTTGTCATGGCCGTCGGCGAACACCTTGCTGGTAACGGTTACCCGCTGCCCAACCACAGTTTTTACGGCGAATTTGCCGCCGTCGATTACCGGGGTGGTGCTTTCGATAGCGATCCTGGGCAACAGCAACGCCTGGGACAGCGGCAATGGTGAATGGTCTGGAGCCAGTGTTTCAGCAGTCATCGAGCATCTTCCCCTTACGCCCTGTGGACGCTCTTTGCTTGATCCGAATTCTGATACGGCGACGCTCTCCCTGAGCAGGGCCGTAATAGGTCCGAGCCTGTGGCCAGGTGAAAAGTTCAGGTGGATATGCCGCCATTGGGCGGGGAATCAATTCTCCCCCGCGGTTGTCCACCGATAGAGCAAAGCACAAAGGAGGCCACACCGATGAATATCCCGATCCCGGCTGAAACGCCTGACCCGAATATCGACAACCCGACCCTGCCGCCCAGCGAACCGCAACCGATTCCGGAGAAAGAGCCACCGGAAAATGAACCGCCGCCCGTGCAAGAGCCGCCCACCACTGTGCCGCCGGTCATCGTCTGAAATAAACCTGGCGAACACGCACTTGCCCGCAATCAAGCACTTTGCGGGCAAGCACTACAGACACTTCCTACGATCGGTAAAGACAGCTCTTAACTCTACGCCCCTCCTCATCATCAGAAAATCTGCTCGCGTGGACCTCGGCCTTGCTTCTGTTTGGCGCGGTCCCCTTCAATCACAACGCGAGTGCTGACCATGTCGATAACATCGTTGCCCCCCCAGGCTCCCCTGCCAATGCTGTCGAACCCCAACCCGACGGGCTCAAATGATCCCGCACCCAAACAGCCACCCGAAGGGCTTCAACGCGACAGCCTCAATAATCCCCGCAAACCGCTGCACAATGAAACGCCTCAAAGCCCCTTGACCGCCGAGACGCCGACAACGTCGGAACCTTCGCCAGACGTCATCGCCAAGATGAACAGAATCACCGAACTGTTAAGCCCGGACAGTCTCATCCAGATGATGCGCGATCCATACGCCAGGAACACTGCGCAGAGCCTCAAGGACATGCGGGAGTTGTTGAGCGAGGAATCACTTAACACCCTGACCAGTGACCCTGCCGAGATGTCACGTTTGCGGGATAACATCGGCCAGTTATTAAGCGAAAAACACATCCAGGCCAGACAGGCTGAAGCCGCAGTGATCCCAAACCCCAACCTGACGCAAGAAAGGATCCGGGAACGCACGCGCAAGGTCGACCCCACAGAAAGCTACGTGGCTTACAAGCAAATCGAAACCGAAAGGCAACAGGAGCGTGCCAATGCTCAACAGCGCATCCGGCTGAGCACCCCGCTCAGCAAAAACCTGATGGCTATTGGCAAGCCATTTCAGAACGCCGAGACCGACCGCAACCCAGCGGCAAAATCGAAAGCCCTGCAACCCAAGGAGGACAGCACGCCCTCCGGCATCGACAAAAACCCGGCGGATGCCAACACCGGAGCCTCAGCCGACGCCGTCACCAAAATGAACAGAATCAACCATCTGCTAAGCCGCGACAGCCTCATCCAGATGCTGCGCGAACCGGATTCCGAGCAAACCACGCAGCGCAAAACCGAGTTGCAGGAACTGTTGAGCGAGGACTCGCTTAAAACCCTGGCGACGGATCCCGTAGAACTGGCCAAGCTGAAAAACACCATCAGCCAAATCTTCAGCGAGACCCATCTGCAAGCCCTGCAACGCGAGGCCGATGCCATGCCAACGTCAGCACCGCCGAAGGCCGAGACCGACAGCAACCCTTCGGCAAAATCGAAAGCCCTGCAACCCAAGGAGGACAGCCAGCCCTCCAGCATCGACGAAAGCCCGGCGGACGCCAACACCAAAGCCTCAGCCGACGCCATCACCAAAATGAACAGAATCAACCACCTGCTAAGCCGCGACAGCCTCATCCAGATGCTGCGCGAACCGGGTTCCGAAGAAACCGCACAGCGCGGAGCCGAACTGCAGGAACTGTTGAGCGAAGACTCGCTTAAAACCCTGGCGAAGGATCCCGCAGAACTGGCCAAGCTGAAGAACACGATCAGCGAAACCTTGAGCGAGGCCAGCCTGGAAGCCCTGAAACGCGAGGCTGCGGCCCTTCCAGGGTCAGCGCCGCCGACTGCACAGGTGCACAAGGACGCGCCGCAGCCCGAGACCGACTCATCCGCCGAGCTTGCCCCCGCAGATCCGGGCAATACCGCGGTGCCCCGCCCTGCAGGCACGCCGCAGATTTTCAGCTACAACGACCTCAGCGCGAACCCTGGGGCGGTGATGAGCTTTACCTCAGGCACAGACAAGATCGATCTGAGCGGCATTCGCACGCAACTGGGTGAAAAGCCGTTGCCATTGGTCGAGCGTTTCTCCGGCGTCAGTGGCGAGATGACGATTAATTACTACGCGGGCAGCAACACCAGTTTCGTGACGATTTCGCGCAAGCCGGGTGAACCACCGTTCGAACTGAAGGTATTGGGCGAAGTGCGCTACCGGGACATCCAGGCCTGATAGCCACTCACTCGTCCTTTTCCAGCCGCTTGACGATCATCGGCATCACGCTGAACACCGCCAACGCGAGCAACGTACTGAGCACCGCCGTCGATTCACGCCCCAGCCCCGCTGCCACACCAATGGCAGCGGTCATCCACAACCCGGCGGCGGTGGTCAGGCCTTTGACGTGCTGGCCTTCTTCATCTTCCTTGCCCTTGAGAATCGTCCCCGCCCCGAGGAAACCAATCCCCGCAATGACGCCCTGCAGCACCCGGCTCATGGCATCGGCCTGGCTACCCGACATCTGCGGCACCAACACAAACAATGCGGCCCCCATTGCCACCAGCATATGAGTGCGCACACCGGCTGCCTTGCCCTTATGTTCACGCTCAAAACCCAGAATGCCGCCCAGGACCGCGGCGATCAGCAGGCGCACGGTAATCTGAGTGAGCTGGCGTGCATCACCGATATCGGCGAACTCGGCGTGCAGGGTTTGCAAGACTTCTTGCCACCAGGCGTCCATGAATGCGCTCCTTTGTCAGGGTGGGTAAAGATTGCCGTCAAAGCATGGACAGCAGCGACCGCCAGTCAGTTGCCTGGAACGCCTGGCAACGCCGTGCACCCTAACGATCACCAGCCTTTGCAAAGGAGATCAGCATGCCAGTCCGTATCGAACATCAGACGTGTTATTTCAAGGTCAACGACGATGGTCAGGAACAGAGTTTGCCGGCGGGTGAAGTCACGGTCAGCACGGATGTTGGCAAGTCCATGTCCTACGTGGCGCTGAGCGGCGAGCAGATTTACATCACCGAAGCGGAGGCCGACGCGCTCACAGTGGCCGGTGCAACCGATGGGCGCCAGCACAAGAAGGTCACCGAGCCTGGTTCGGCGATTTAATTGATCTGTATCAGCGCACGCTCAATACTGCTGCACCCTAGGCGCCATGGCGTGCAGCAGATTGTCGCAGGCGCGCGCAAAAAGCCCATCTGATCCGCTTTTTATCGCCATACCTGAGCCTGTTATGCAAACAGCTCGGCGCTCATAGTTCATCGGCCTGATGGAGGCTGATGAGCGAACGACCATGAGCGAAAGAATCCCAACCGTGGAAACCTTTGAGCCACTGCACCCAAAGAAGGTCAAGGCCAAATCCAGTGACAACCTGATCCATACCCGCAGCTTCAGCGGCCTGTACCGCACCTTGCGCGTGAGTGGCGCCGCTGTGCTGTTCCTGGCGTTTTTTGGCACCGTGTGGCTGAACTGGGGTGGGCGCCAAGCCGTGCTTTGGGACTTGGCGGAAAGCAAATTCCACATCTTCGGCGCGACTTTCTGGCCCCAGGATTTCATCCTGCTGTCGGCGCTGCTGATCATCTGCGCCTTCGGTCTGTTCGCGATAACCGTATTTGCCGGCCGCGTATGGTGCGGCTACACCTGCCCGCAAAGCTCGTTTACCTGGCTGTTCATGTGGTGCGAAAAGGTCACCGAAGGTGAGCGTAACCAACGCATCAAGCTGCAAGCGGCGCCGTGGAGCCTGGCCAAGCTCGCGCGGCGTTCGGCCAAGCACACCCTGTGGCTGGGCATCAGCGTACTGACCGGGCTGACCTTTGTCGGCTATTTCACCCCCATCCGGCCGTTGGCTACCGAGCTGTTGACCTGGCAAATGGGCGGCGTGAGTCTGTTTTGGGTGCTGTTTTTCACCGGAGCCACTTACATCAACGCCGGCTGGCTGCGCGAAGCGGTGTGCATGCACATGTGCCCGTATGCACGCTTCCAAAGCGTGATGTTCGACAAAGACACCTTGACCATTTCCTACGACACGGCGCGCGGCGAACAGCGCGGGCCGCGCAAGCGCGACGCCAGGCCGGCCGACGTCGGCCTGGGTGATTGCATCGACTGCCAATTGTGTGTGCAAGTGTGTCCCACCGGTATCGATATCCGTGACGGTCTGCAAATGGAGTGCATCGGCTGCGCGGCGTGCATCGACGCCTGCGATTCGATCATGGATAAGATGGGCTATGCCCGTGGCCTGGTGAGCTATACCTCCGAACACCAACTGCAAGGTGGCAAAACCCGCCTGCTCAGGCCGCGGCTGATCGGCTACAGTGCCGTGTTGCTGGTAATGATCGCGGCATTGGTGGTGGCCCTGGTGGAACGTCCGATGGTGTCGCTGGACGTCACCAAGGACCGCGGCATGTTCCGCGAAAATAGCCAGGGCTTGATTGAGAACATCTACAGCCTCAAGGTCATCAACAAGACCCAGCAACGCCAGGCCTATCGCCTGGAACTGGTCGACGCTGAAGGCTTCCAGTTGCAGGGCAAGACCGAGATCAGCCTCGCGCCGGGCGAAATCAGCGATATACCGGTGTCGGTCGCTTTACTGGCCGACAAGCCGGCGAGCAGTTCGCAAACCCTGCGATTCAAGGTGACGGATGTGGACGAGCCCTGGATCTACAGTGCCGCCGACAGTCGCTTTGTGGCACCGATTAACCGCTGAGGTAGAGCGGAATATGCCCAGACTCAACGGCGCAGGCGGGCTTGCTCGGCGTGTACCCACTGAAAATTGTTTAAGGCTCCGATGAAACGCTACGAAAAATTCGCCGATGACATCGCAGAACTGATCCGCTCCGGCGTCCTCGGGCCCGGCCAGCGGGTACCGTCGGTGCGCTACGCGAGCCAGACCTACGGCGTCAGCCCGTCCACGGTGTTCCAGGCCTACTACCTGCTGGAGCGCCGTGGCCTGATCCGTGCACGGCCGCGTTCCGGCTACTTCGTCAACACCCATGCACCGAGCCCGTTTTCCGAGCCTGTGGTGAGTGAGCACGTGCATGAGTCCACCGAAGTGGATGTGAGTGAGCTGGTATTTTCGGTGCTCGACTCCATCAAGGACCCCACTACCGTGCCTTTCGGCTCGGCCTTCCCCAGCCCGATGCTGTTCCCGCTGCCCCGCCTGGCCCGCTCCCTGGCCAGCGCCAGCCGCGAGATGGACCCGCGCCTGGTGGTCACCGACATGTCGCCGGGCAACCCCCAACTGCGGCGACAGATTGCCCTGCGCTATATGGTCGGCGGCCTGATGCTGCCCATGGAAGAGCTGCTGATCACCAATGGCGCCCTGGAGGCGCTGAATTTGTGCCTGCAGGCCGTGACGGAACCGGGCGACCTGGTGGCCATTGAAGCACCGGCGTTTTATGCCTGCCTGCAAGTGCTGGAGCGGCTGAAGCTCAAGGCGGTGGAAATTCCCGTGCACCCGCGCGACGGCATCGACCTGAACGCCCTGGCGAAAAGCCTGGAACGCTACCCGATCAAGGCTTGCTGGACCATGACCAGCTTTCAGAACCCGATGGGCGCGACCTTGCCGGAGGCGAAAAAACAGGCATTGGTGGAACTGCTGCGCACCCATCAAGTGCCGCTGATCGAAGACGATGTGTACGCCGAGTTGTACTACGGGCAACACGCGCCAAAGCCGGCCAAAGCGTTCGACACCGAAGGGCTGGTGATGCACTGCGGCTCGTTTGCCAAAAGCCTCGCGCCGGGCTACCGCGTCGGCTGGGTGGCGGCCGGGCGCTTTGCGCAAAAGGTCGAGCGGCTGAAGCTGATGACCTCGTTATGCCCGTCAATGCCGGCCCAGGCAGCCATTGCCGACTACTTGCAACACGGTGGCTACGACCGGCACTTGCGCAAATTGCGTTACGCGCTGGAGGAACAACAAAGCGCCATGCTGGCCGCGATCGCGCGTTACTTCCCGGCACAAACGCGGGTCAGCCAGCCGGCCGGCGGTTATTTCCTGTGGCTGGAATTGCCGGAGCAAACCGACTCGTTGAAGCTGTTCCAGATGGCCCTGGCCCAGGGCATCAGCATTGCGCCGGGGCCGATCTTCTCGGCAACCCAGCGCTTCAGAAATTGCATTCGCCTGAACTACGGCAGCCCCTGGACCGAGGCGTCGGAGAAGGCCATGGAGACATTGGGGCGGATTGTACGCTCGTTTTAAACTGGAACTCAGATAAAGGAAAAACCACCTACAACGGCGCGCACGTTCCAGCAAAAGTGTGTGTCCTTGATCTCAACCAACAGGTTTATTTCCATGTATATGTCTGTCACTTCCGCGGTCCTAAGGTTACCGTCCATCCCACCCCACTACATGCGTGCAGAGGAACAAAAACACCTGCGCGAGATGACGGGGCCTGTTAGCCGCTCAGCAGTAGATCACCGTTCGGCAGACCGGATCATCGAACAAAGTGCGGTAACCCGACGCTTCCTGGATGGCCGCGAACATTACCTGGTGGGCGATGACCTCAAGTTGCAGGTAGGCGATTGGACCAATGCCAATCCTGCCCCGCAAGCAAGGGCCGATGCGGCCTACAACCTGGACAAAGTATTACGCTTTATCGACAACGTAGATGATCGAAGCCTGAACGCAAGCGTCAGTCGCAATGGGCAGATCGACGGGTTTTCCGAGAGTGGCTACAGCTACGTGGACAACTCCGAGGCCAGCCTGCTCAGACGGTTTTCCTGGTACGGGTATGAAGAACTGCGCCACCAGCCCACCTGATGACGCGGTACGTTAACGGCCGCCGGCCAAATCCACGAATGTCCCAGTGGCGTAGGAAGCCTTATCCGACAACAACCAGATAATCGCTTCCGCCACCTCATCCGGGCGCCCGCCACGGGCCATGGGGATACCGGACTCCAGCTTGCTGACCCGGTCCGGGTCCCCGCTCAAGGCGTGAAAGTCGGTAAAGATATAGCCAGGGCGCACCGCGTTGACACGAATCCCCTCACCCGCCACCTCTTTGGACAGGCCAATGGTGAAACTGTCCAAGGCACCTTTGGAGGCGGCATAGTCGACATATTCACCCGGCGCACCCAGGCGTGACGCCGCCGACGACACATTGACGATACTGCCGCCCTGCCCGCCATGCTTGGGCGACATGCGCAGCACCGCGTGCTTGGCACACAGGATCGGCCCCAGCACGTTGGTCTTGATGGTTTTCAGGATGCGAAACTCAGACATCTCATCGACCCGCGACTTATGCCCGACAGTGCCGGCGTTGTTGACCAGGGCGGTGACACGCCCCAATTCAGCATCCACACGGCTGAACAACGCGATCACTTCATCTTCGATGCTCACATCGGCACGCACGGCAATCGCCTGCGCACCCAGCGCGCGGACCTGATCCAGCATGCGCTGGGCAGCGGCTTCATCGGACTGGTAGTTAAGGCAAATGCGATAGCCCTGGCGAGCGGCCAGCAACGCGGTCTCGGCGCCGATACCACGGCTGCCCCCGGTGATGATGAGGACTTTGTCCATGCGTGCGGTCTCCTGAGTCAACCTGATCGTTAGGGTTGGCCCCAAGAATACCCGTCACCCAGTGCTTTTGTCAGGCGTTAACGCCTCTTCGGCGCGCTGGATGTCGGCCATGAAACCCTCCGCCGGCAACGGGTGGCCCAACAAATAGCCTTGCAGGGAATTACAACCCAGGCGGGTCAGGAAACTCTGCTGCACATCGGTCTCCACACCTTCGGCGACGATTCGCAGCCCCAGCGCCTGGCCGAGCGCCACAATGGCCGAGACGATAGCGGCATCATCGCTGTCGTGTTCCAGGTCGCGCACGAAACCGCGGTCGATCTTCAACTCGTTGGCCGGCAGGCGCTTGAGGTACATCAGGCTCGAATACCCGGTGCCAAAGTCATCAATGGACAGGTCGACGCCCATGTCCGCCAGTTGCTGCAACACCATCATGCTCGCATCGGCATCGCTCATGGCGGTGGTTTCGGTGATTTCCAGGGTCAGGCTGTTGGCCGGCAACTGGTGACGGTCCAGGGCTGAAGCGACACTTTTTACCAACCCGGCATGGCAGAACTGCAACGCCGACAGGTTGACCGCAATGCGCCAGTCTTCATAGCCCTGCAGGTACCACAGGCGCATCTGGCGGCAGGCTTCGTTCAGCACCCACTCACCGATGGGAATAATCAAGCCGGTCTTTTCCGCCAGTTCGATAAAGGTGGCCGGCAGCATCAACCCCTGCTGCGGATGCTCCCAGCGCAGCAAGGCTTCAGCGCCAATCGCAATACCGCTGAGCGCATCAAACTTGGGCTGGTAATACAATCGAAACTGCTCGTGCTCAACGGCGTTGCGCAGGTCTTGCAACAACTGCAATTGCTTGCGCGCGTTGGTGTTCATCGACACATCGAAGAAGCTGTAGCCATTCTTGCCCATACCCTTGGCGTGGTACATCGCGGCGTCGGCATTCATCAACAGTTCTTGAGGGGTGTTGCCGTTGCCCGGAAACAAGGCAATGCCGATGCTCGCGGAAATATTCAGCTCATGTTCGGCGACCTTGAACGCACGATTGATCAGCCCGACCTGACGTTCGGCCAGGCCCATCGCATCATCCGGCTGCGTCAATTGCACCAGCAGCACGAACTCATCGCCGCCGATACGGGCCAGGGTGTCCTGACTGCGCAGGTCCTCGCGCAGACGCAGGCCCACCTCCCGCAGCAACTGGTCGCCCATGTGGTGACCAAACGCATCGTTGACGGGCTTGAAGCCATCCAGGTCGATAAACATCAGGGCAAAGCACCCGCCCTGCTCCTTCACTGTCTGGATAGCTTGTTGAATTCGGTCGGCGAGCAAGGTGCGGTTCGGCAGGCCGGTGAGCATGTCATGCAGGGCCAGGTGGGTCAGTTCCTGGTTGGCCAGGGTCAGGGAGTCGGCCAGAACGGCGGTGCGCGCTTCGAGGCGGGCATCCAGCAGCGAGGTCAGCAGCGCGATGATCAACACCGCCAATGACGTGATCAGCACCAGGTTATCCAGGCCCTTGCCGCTCAGGCCGGTCAACGCAGCGCCACAAAAACTGTCGTCGGCAAAGCGTGCTGCAGCCATGCCGGTGTAATGCATGCCTACGATTGCAATGCCCATGATCACCGCAGCGCCCCCGCGTGCCAAGCGCACGTAAGGGGTGTTGCGCCGCAGGTTGAAGGCGATCCACAGGGCAGCGCCAGAGGCGACTACCGCAATCAGCAACGAAGCGCCGAACAACGTGGGGTCGTAGTCGATACCCGGGGTCATGCGCATCGCCGCCATGCCGGTGTAGTGCATGCTGCTGATGCCCGCCCCCATGATCAGCGCACCAAACGCCAGCTGCCACGCAGGCAAGCGGGCCTGACTGACCAGCCATAGCGCGAAGCCGCTGGATAACACGGCGATCAGCAGCGACAGCGCGGTAATCCCCAGGTCAAACCCGAGGGCGAACGGCAGGCGCAACGCCAACATGCCGATAAAGTGCATCGACCACACGCCTGTGCCCATTGCCAATGCGCCACCCGTCATCCACACATAAACCGCGCGGCCCTGGGCGGTCGCGAGGCGGCCGGCCAGGTCCAGCGCCGTGTAGGACGCCAGGATCGCGACGAACAGGGAGATCACGACCAGAGAGGGGGAATAGCTACCGATCAGCATGGGAGTTCTCAAGACTGACGGGCGTGGGACGCCCGTGCCAGGTGGCAAAGCGGGCGATTGTAGCGAGAATAAATCTTGGCGAGTTGATTAATTATCAGAAGGCCAGCATCGGCGTTTTGACGTCAATCCAATGGCTGTAAAGCGCCGGTTTCAGTGGGGTTGGCGTCACTCCTTATTGGCTATCGAGGTCACCCCGTCCCATCCACCGCCCAACGCAGCAATCAGTTGCACACTCGCCACCAACCGCGTTTGCAACAGCGTCAGCACCGTGCGTTCGTTACTCAACGCCGTCGCCTGCACGGTCACCACATCCAGGTAGGCAATCAGCCCGGCCTTGTACTGGTTTTGCGTCAACCGCAACGACTCCCGCGCCGCGTCCAGGGCTTCATTGCTGACAACGGCCTCATCCTCCAGCACCTTCAACTGCACCATGTAGTTTTCCACTTCGCGAAAACCATCCAGCACCGTCTGGCGGTACTTCGCCACCGTCTCGTCATACGAGGCCTCCGTTCGGTCGACTTCCGCCGAACGCTGACCACCGTCAAACAGGGTCATCGCCAACTTCGGCCCCACTGACCAGAAACGGTTAGGCAAGCTGATCCAGTTGGCGTAGGTGCTGCTGGAATACCCCCCCGCCAGGCTCAAGGTCAAGTCTGGATAATAAGCCGCCTTGGCCACGCCAATATTGGCGTTGGCGGCGATCACCGAACGTTCGGCCGAGGCGATATCCGGGCGACGTTCCAGTAATTGCGACGGCACGCTGACTGGAATTTGCGGCAGTGCGGGGATGTCTTTACTGACCGCCAGATTGAAGCTGGCCGGCGCCTCGCCAATCAATACGGCGATGGCGTTTTCCAACTGGGCACGTTGCCAGATCAGGTCGATCAGGCTGGCCTGGGTGGTCTTGAGCTGGGTTTGTGCCTGAGCAATCGCATCCTTGCCGGACACACCGGCGCGGTACTGGTTTTCGGTCATTTGCAGCGAACGCTGGTAGGCGTCCAGCGTGGCTTGCAACAAGCGGGTCTGTTCATCCATGACGCGCAGTTTCAAATAGCTTTGCACCAGCTCGGACTGCTGGCTCAGGCGCATCGCCGCGAGGTCCGCCGAGCTGGCCTCGGCCGTGGCTTCATTGGCTTCCAGGCCGCGGCGCAACTTGCCCCACACATCCGCTTCCCAACTCACGCCCAATTGCGCGTTGAGGGTGTCGCGAATACCACTGCTGGAACTGCTCAGGCTGGCACTGCTGCTGCCGGTCCCCTGGCTGGCGCGGGTCTTGCCGACGCTCAGGTCCACGCTCGGGAAAAACGCCCCGCGGGCGCTGCGCACCTGGGCCTGGGCCTGACGGAAGCGCGCTTCGGCCTGGGCGACGGTCTGGTTGGCATTATTGAGGCGTGTCACCAGCTCATTGAGCTGGCGGTCGCCATACAACTCCCACCAGGCGCCGCGAGCCAGCGAGTCACTGGGCGTGGCCTGACGCCAGCCCTGGGCTTCCTTGAATTGCACCGGCTCGATGACCGCCGGGCGCTGGTAATCCGGGCCGATGGCGCACGCGCTGAGCAGCGCGCCGCACAGCACCAGGCTGGCGACGCGGGAACCACGCGGCATACTCATGGCCAATTTGGCAAACGTTGAATCGGTCATAGCGCAGTGTCCAAGGCAGCATCAGTACGCACACCGCGCCAGGCATTGAAGCGGTGGCGCGCGCGGTCAAGATAGAGGTAAACCACCGGAGTGGTGTAAAGGGTCAGGATCTGGCTGAACACCAGGCCGCCGATAATGGTCAGGCCCAGCGGCTTGCGCATTTCCGCGCCGTCGCCGGCGCCGAGCAGCAACGGCAAGGCGCCGAGGATGGCGGCAAGCGTGGTCATCAGGATCGGTCGCAAGCGCAACAGGCAGGCGCTGCGAATGGATTCCAGCGGGCTCATGCCGTCATGACGTTCCAGTTGCAAGGCCAGGTCGATCATCAGGATCGCGTTTTTCTTCACCACCCCGATCAGCAGGAACAGCCCCAGCAGGGAAATCAGGCTGAATTCGCCGCCCAACAGGTAGATCGACAGCAACGCGCCCACACCGGCCGATGGCAAGGTCGAAAGGATGGTCAGCGGGTGAATGTAGCTTTCATACAAAATGCCCAGCACCAGGTAAACCGCCACCAATGCCCCAAGGATCATGAACGGCTGGCCTTTCTGGGTCGCCGCAAACGCATCGGCGGTACCGGCCATCTTGGCGATCACGTCTTCGGGCAAGCCCACTTTGGCAATCGCGCGCTCAATGGCGGCGGTGCCCTGCTCCACCGTCACCCCAGGGGCCATGTCGAAGGCAATGTTTTCCGAAGCGAACTGGCCTTCATGACTGACGCGGTCGTCCGCCAGGCTGTTTTCGTAATGGGCAATGGTCGACAACGGGACCCGCGCGCCGGTGGACGTAATCACCTGCATCTGGTTCAGGGTAATCGGGTCCTGGGCGTATTTCGGGTTGACCTCCATCACCACCTGATACTGGTTGAGGCTGTCATAAATGGTCGAGATCTGCCGCTGGCTGTAGGCGTTGTTCAGCACCGCCGTGACCATGTTCATGTCGATACCCAGGCGCTTGGCCTGGTCGCGGTCGACCACCAGCGTCACCTGCGCCGCACCCCGCCCTTCACGGGCGTCGATGGCGGTCAGCTCCGGCAATTCGCGCAGCGCGGCGACCACTTTCGGGTACCACAGGCGCAGCGCGGCCAAGTCACCGCTTTGCAGGATGTAGGAGTATTGCGCACTGGTCTGATCGCGACTGCCGCCAAATTGCAGGTCCTGGTCGGCCATGAGGAACAAGCGCCCGCCCGGCACCAGTGGCACGTCCTTGCGCAAACGCTCGATCACCGCCTGGGCCGAGATCTTGCGTTCGGCGATCGGCTTGAGGCGCACCAGCATCACCGCGTTGTTGGTGCCGTTGTTGCCACCGATAAAACCGGCCACGCTGAGCACCGCCGGGTCCTTGAGGACCGCCTTGCGGAACGTCTCCATTTTCGGCTGCATCACATTGAATGACAGCCCATCGTCGCCACGCACAAAGCCGATCAACTGGCCAGTGTCCTGCTGCGGCATAAAGGTTTTTGGCACCACCACATAGAGCGCGACGTTCACGCCCACGGTAATGAACAAGCTGAGCAGGGTCAGGCGCCGGTGGCGCAGTACCCAGTCCAGGCTGGTCGCATAGGCTGCGACCATGCGGTCATTGACCTGCTGGCTCCAGCGCTGCAAGCCAGTCATATGCCCCTTGATATGGGGCTTGAGCCAACGGGCACAGAGCATCGGCGTCAAGGTCAGCGAGACGATCAACGAGACAATGATCGCGGCCGACAAGGTGATGGAAAACTCACGGAACAGGTTGGTGACAATGCCGCCCATAAACAGGATGGACAGGAACACCGCCACCAGCGATACGTTCATCGACAGCAAGGTAAAGCCGACTTCCTCGGCGCCCAGGTAGGCCGCCTTCATCGGCGGCACCCCCTCGCCGATGTGCCGGGAAATGTTCTCCAGCACCACGATGGCATCGTCCACCACCAGGCCGGTGGCCAGGATCAGCGCCATCAGCGAGAAGTTGTTCAACGAGAAGCCGAACAGGTACATCACCGCAAAGGTGCCCACCAATGACACCGGCACCGCCAGGGTCGGAATCAATGACGCGCGGAAGTTACCCAAGAACAGGTAAACCACCAGCACCACCAGGGCCACGGCAATCAGCAAGGTCATCTCGGCTTCATGCAAGGTCGCGGTGATCACCGGCGAGCGGTCCATGGCCAGGTTGAGTTTGACGCTGGACGGCAGCACCGCCTGCAGGGCCGGCAACTGTGCCTTGATTTGTCGGACCGTCTCGATGATGTTGGCGCCGGACTGGCGGTTGATCACCAGCAACACCGCCGAATCATTGTTGAAAAAGCCACTGTTGTAGCGGTCTTCCACGCCGTCACTGATCGTGGCCACGTCGCCCAGGCGCAGGGCCGCGCCGTTCTGGTAGCGAATCAGCAGCGGTTCGTAGTCCTTGGCCTTTTCCAACTGGTCGTTGGCCTGGATCTGCCAGTTGCGCTCGCTGTCTTCCAGGGAACCCTTGGGCCGCCGCTGGTTGGCATTGGCGATGGTGTTGCGCACATCGTCCAGGGCCACGCCGTACTGGTCGAGGGCCTTGGGTTCAAGCTCGATGCGCACCGCTGGCAAGGAACTGCCGCCGATCTGCACTTCACCCACACCCGGCACCTGGGACAGGCTTTGCGAGAGGATGGTCGACGCCAGGTCGTACAACTCGCCCTTTTTGAGCACGTCGGAGGTCAGCGAGAGCACCATGATCGGTGCCTGGGACGGGTTGATCTTCTTGTAGGTCGGCATGCTGCGCATGCCACTGGGCAACAGGTTGCGCGACGCGTTGATCGCCGCCTGCACTTCCCGTGCGGCGCCGTTGATATCACGGTCGGAATCAAACGCGAGGATCACCCGCGTGGAGCCCTGGCTTGACGAGCTGCTCATGGTGGTAATGCCGGCAATCGCGCCGAATGAGCGTTCCAACGGCGTGGCCACGGTGGACGCCATGACCTCGGGGCTGGCGCCGGGCAAGCTGGCCGAAACCACGATCACCGGAAAGTCGATCTGCGGCAGCGGCGATACCGGCAGCAAGTTGAAGCTGACGCCGCCGAGCAACAGGATCGCCAGGCTCAGCAGCATGGTTGCTACCGGGCGGCGAATAAACGGTCCGGACAGGTTCATGACTCAACCGGCTCCAGGCTTTGCGGCTCTTTGCGCCAGCGCCGGCCAAGACGGTCGAAGTACAGGTAGATCACCGGCGTCGTGAACAGCGTCAATACCTGGCTTACCAACAAACCGCCCACCATCACCAGGCCCAGAGGCTGGCGCAGTTCAGCGCCGGAACCGGTGGCCAGCATCAAGGGCACGGCACCAAACAACGCGGCCAGCGTGGTCATCAGGATCGGCCGGAAACGCAACAGCGCCGCTTGATAGATTGCCGTCTGCGGGTCGAGGCCCTGGTTACGTTCGGCGTCGAGGGCGAAGTCGATCATCATGATCGCGTTCTTTTTCACGATACCAATCAGCAAAATAATGCCGATGATCGCGATCATGCCCAGGTCATTGCCACTCAGCAGCAAAGCCAGCAAGGCCCCCACCGCCGCCGACGGCAAGGTGGAGAGGATGGTGATCGGGTGGATGTAGCTCTCGTACAGCACACCCAGCACGATGTACATGGTGACCACCGCCGCCAGGATCAGCAGCAAGGTGCTCGACAGTGACGCCTCGAACGCCTGCGCCGCCCCTTGGAACTGGGTCTGCACGCCTATCGGCATGCCGATGTCTTTCTGGGTCTGGTTGATCAGCTCCACACCTTTGCCCAGCGCGACGCCGGGGGCCAGGTTGAATGACATCATCACCGCCGGGAACTGGCCGATATGCGCGATCGCCAACTGCGCCTGACGCTGTTCTACGTGGGCCAGGCTCGACAGCCGCACCTGGCCGCCGTCAGTGGTTTTCACGTGGATCTGGTTCAGCGCGGCAGGCCCGAGGGTTTCACCGGATTGAGCCTGCAGCACCACGCGGTATTGGCTGGCCTGGGTGTAGATGGTGGAAATCTGTCGCTGGCCGAAAGCGTCATACAGCGCATCGGTGATGGTCGACACACTCACCCCCAGGCGTGAGGCCGCATCGCGGTCGATGACCAGGAACACCTGCAACCCCTTGTCTTGCAGGTCGCTGGCGACGTCGGTCAGCTCCGGCAACTGGCTGAGGGCGTGCACCAGTTTGTCGCTCCACAACGCCAACAGCTCGGCGTCGGGCGACGACATGCTGAACTGGTACTGGGTGCGGCTCACGCGGTCTTCAATGGTCAGGTCCTGCACCGGCTGCATGAACAGGCGGATACCCACCAGCTTGTCGATTTCCGGCTGCAAGCGCGTAATCACCTGGGCTGCGCTCAAATCGCGCTGGCCGTGGGCCTTGAGGTTGATCAACAGGCGCCCGCTGTTGAGAGTGGCGTTATCGCCATCCACACCGATGTAGGAGGACAGGCTTTCAACGGCCGGATCGGCCAGGATCACCTTCGCCAGTTCCTGTTGACGTTGGCTCATGGCGGCAAACGAAATCGACTGTGGCGCTTCAGAAATCCCCTGAATCACCCCGGTGTCCTGCACCGGAAAAAACCCCTTGGGCACCACCAGGTACAGCACCACGGTCAGGCCCAGGGTAGCGATGGCCACCAGCAGGGTCAGCGGCTGGTGCTTGAGCACCCACTGCAACTTGCGACCGTAGGCTTCGATCAACCAATCGATCCAGGCGCCGCTGGCCTTGTAGAAACGGCTTTGTTCATCTTCCTTCGGCTCGCGCTTGAGCAGCCGCGCGCACATCATCGGCGTCAGAGTCAGCGAGACCACCAGGGAAATCAGGATCGCCACCGCCAGGGTGATGGCGAACTCGCGGAACAGCCGCCCGACCACATCGGCCATGAACAGCAGCGGGATCAATACCGCGATCAACGACAAGGTCAGGGAAATCAGCGTGAAGCCGATCTGCTTGGCACCCTTGAGGGCCGCCGTCAGTGGCGTATCGCCTTCCTCGATATAACGCGAGATGTTCTCCAGCATCACGATGGCATCGTCCACCACAAAACCGGTGGCGATGGTCAAGGCCATCAGCGTCAGGTTATTGATGGAGAACCCCGCCAGGTACATCACGCCGAAGGTGCCCACCAGCGACAACGGCACGGCGATCGACGGAATAATGGTCGCGCTGACACGGCGCAGGAACAGGAAGGTCACCATCACTACCAGTGCAATGGCGATCAGCAGTTCATGCTGTACGTCCTTCACCGACGCACGAATGGTTTGAGTGCGGTCGGTGAGTACCGTCACGTCCAGGCCGGCCGGCAGGTTGTCGGTGATGCTGGGCAGCAACGCCTTGATACGGTCGACCACCTCAATCACGTTGGCGCCCGGCTGACGCTGGATATTGAGCAGCACGGCCTGGTTTTCATTGGCCCAGGCGGCGAGGCGTTCGTTTTCTGCGCCGTCGACGATTTGTGCTACGTCTTTAAGGCGCAGCGGTGCGCCATTGTTGTAGGCCAGGATCAATTCGGCGTATTGCTGGGGCGACACCAACTGGTCGTTGGCGTCGAGCATCGACACCCGAGTCGGGCCATCGAAGTTGCCCTTGGGCTGGTTGACGTTGGAGGCGGCGATCAGGGTGCGCACGTCCGACAGGTTCAAGCCAGTGGCGGCCAGGGCCTCGGGGTTGACTTTGATACGCACGGCCTGGCGCTGGCCACCGGCGATGCTGACCATGCCGACGCCGCTGATCTGCGCAATCTTTTGCGCCATACGCGTGTCGACCAGGTCATTGAGCTTGGGCAGCAACATGGTCTTGGAGGTAATCGCCAAGGTCAGCACCGGGGTATCCGCAGGGTTGACCTTGTTGTACACCGGCGGCGCCGGCAAATCCTTGGGCAGCAGGTTGGTGGCGGCGTTGATTGCAGCCTGCACCTGCTGCTCGGCGACATCCATATTGATATCGAGGTTGAAGCGCAGGGTCAGCACCGACGCCCCGCCGGAGCTGGTGGACGCCATCTGGGTCAGGCCGGGCATTTGCCCGAACTGACGCTCCAGCGGTGCCGTGACCGCGCTGGTCATCACATCCGGACTGGCGCCGGGGTACAGGGTCATCACCCGGATGGTCGGGTAATCCACTTGCGGCAAGGCCGATACCGGCAGCAAGCGATACGAGATGATACCGGCGAGGACAATCGCCAGCATGCTCAGCGTGGTGGCAACCGGACGTAGAATAAACAGCCGCGACAGGTTCATGAACCGACCTTTTGCGCCTTGCCGGTGTTAGCCCCGGTCTCCCCTTTTGCTGCGGGTTTGCCTTGCAAGTGTTCGGTCGGCGTGGTCTGTACGTCGCTGCTGTCGTTGACCACTTCGATTTCACTGCCGTCTTTCAAGCGGTCGGTGCCTTCCAGCACCAAACGGTCGCCGGCCACCAGGCCTTCCTTGATCACCGTGTTGTCGCCATCGGTGTCACCGATCACGAGGGGCTGAACCTTGACCTTCTTGTCGCCATCGAGCTTGTAGACGAAGGTGCCGTTATTGCCGAACTGAATCGCCGCGGAAGGTGCGAGCACGACGTTATGCAGGGTATCGGCCAGCAGGTGCACGTTGACGAACTGGTTGGGGAAGAGTGCCTGGTCCTTGTTATCGAAACGGCCCTTGAATTTCAGGGTGCCGGTGGTGACGTCGATCTGGTTGTCGAGGCTCTGCAACACGCCGACAGCCTGCTTTTTCACGTCGCCACGGTCCCAGGCTTCCACGGGCAGCTTGTTGCCGGCGTGATAACGGCTGAGCACGGTGTCCAGCGTGTTTTCCGGCAAGGTGAACGCCACGCTGATCGGCTGGGTCTGGGTGATCACCGCGAGGAACGTGGTGTCGTTGGCGGCGACCAGGTTGCCCACATCGACCTGACGCAGGCCGACGCGGCCGCTGATCGGCGCGCGAATCTTGGTGAATTCGAGGTTGAGCTTGGCGTCATCCACCGCGCCCTGGTTGGTCTTGACCGTGCCCTGGTACTGCATGACCAACGCTTCGGCGGTGTCCAGGGTCTGTTTGGCGATACTGTCCTGGGCATACAGGTCGCGGTAGCGCTGTACATCAACTTGTGCATTTTTCAGCTGAGCCTGGTTCTGCAACAGCGTGCCTTGGGCCTGCAGCAAAGCGTTCTGGTAACTGCGCGGGTCGATTTCCGCCAGCAAGTCACCGGCCTTGACCATCTGCCCCTCTTCAAAGGCGATCTTCACCAGCTCACCGCCCACCCGGCTGCGTACATTAATGGTGTTGAGCGCGGTCACCGTGCCCAAAGCCTTGTAGTACACCGGAAACTCACCCAGCACCGCCGGCGCCACGCGCACCGGAATCGGCCCGGTGGAACCGCCGAAGCCCGGGCGCATCATCCCCGACTTGCCGGCATGCCCGGCCGGCTTTTTCTCGGCAGTATCCTTGGTGCTGCCGGGCCAGAATTTCCAGCACAGGCCGGCGATAACCAGCAGCACGAGCAGGCCAAACAGCCAGCGGCGGGAGTTGCGGGGGGAGGATTGCATGGATTGATCAACCATTGGGCGCGAGAGCTTCTTCTTTGGGAGGCTGAAAGATAAGCACTGGAGCGCATTAAGAAAAGCGCCTTTACCGGCTATTTACCTTGGGCTTACAACTTTTAACTTCTGACCTTAGTCCGTTCGCTATTTCATTAAACCGCTGACGGGTAAATAAAAACGGCCTGGACTAGGCCAGGCCGCAATCATGTATCAAGCGTGTTACTGCAAAACGACAGTAATGCGCTGAAACAGTTACTTCAAAACAGCCAGGGCGGCTTCGTAGTTCGGCTCTTCACCGATTTCGCTGACCAGCTCGCTGTGCAGCACGTTGTTGTTTTCATCCAGCACGACAACTGCGCGTGCGGTCAGGCCTTGCAGCGGGCCGTCGGTCAGAGACACACCGTAGTCAACGGCAAAGTGGGCGTCGCGGAAATCCGACAGGCTCAGCACGTTGTCCAGGCCTTCGGTGCCGCAGAAACGCTTCTGGGCAAACGGCAGGTCGGAGGAGATGCACAGCACAACGGTGTTGTTCAGGGTGTTGGCTTCGGCATTGAACTTGCGCACCGAGGTGGCGCAGGTCGGGGTGTCGACGCTTGGGAAGATGTTCAGCACTTTGCGCTTGCCGGCGAACGTTTCCAGGGTGGCCTGGGACAGGTCAACGGCGGTCAGGCTGAACGCTGGAGCAGGGGAACCGGTCTCCGGTAATGTACCTTCAACCTGGACAGGGTTACCACGAAGGGTGACTTGAGCCATGAACGGAATCCTTATACTGGGTTTGATTGAACGAATTCGAGAGCCCGAAGTTAACCACAAACTGAGGAGGCTACCTACCGCCAGACATAAATTCTCATAGCGCGCCAAGGACGCGGGCCTATGGTTTAATTGCGCGCTTTTCGCACGCCCCTCAAGGAATCCGTTGTCGATGAATCAGCCCGCCACCAAAGTCCTGGTCATTGGTTATGTCTGGCCGGAGCCGCGTTCCTCGGCGGCCGGCGGGCACATGATGCAGATTCTGCAGAGCTTTCTGGACCACGGCTGGGACATTACCTTCAGCAGTCCGGCGACCGTAGGCGAGCACAAGGCCGACTTGCCCGCGCTGGGCATACGCGAATGCGCCATTGAACTCAATAACAGCAGCTTCGACGACTTTATCCGCGAACTGGCCCCGGATATCGTGCTGTTCGACCGTTTCATGATGGAAGAACAGTTCGGCTGGCGCGTGGAGAAATGCTGCCCCGATGCTGTGCGCGTACTGGAGACGTCTGACTTGCAAAGCCTGCGCGACGCCCGTCATCAACGTTTCAAGGATCACCTGAAAGCCCATCCCGACAGCGATGACTTTACCGCGCTGTTCCAGCCGGCGCTGGCGCAGGAATTCCAACTGATGGCCAACACCGACGTGGCCAAGCGCGAGATCGCCGCCATTTACCGCTGTGACATCAGCCTGATGATCTCCGACGTGGAAATCCGCCTGCTCACCGAGCAATTCAATGTGCCAGCCGCCCTGCTCCACTGGTGCCCATTGATGCTGCAGCCCCCCACCGAGGCCTTTGCGCCGTTTGAAGACCGTGCGCATTTTCTTAGCATCGGTAACTTTCGCCACGCGCCCAACTGGGATGCGGTGCTATGGATGAAGAACGGCGTCTGGCCCTTGATCCGCCAACAACTGCCGGGCGCCCAGCTGCATATCTACGGATCGTACACACCGCCAAAGGCGACTGCGTTGCATAACCCGGCGCAGGGTTTTCATGTGATGAACTGGGCTGAAGATGCCCTGCAAGTGATGTCGGCTGCACGTATCTGCCTGGCACCCTTGCGTTTCGGCGCCGGGATCAAGGGCAAACTGGCCGACGCGATGCTGTGTGGCACGCCGAGTGTGACCACCCCCATCGGTGCCGAAGCGATGGGCGACGGCCACGCCTGGCCGGGCGTGATCGAACCGAGCGCGCCAGCCCTGGCGGCGGCCGCCATCGCTCTGTATCAGGACCGTGAGCGCTGGCGCCAGGCCCAGGAACAAGGGCGCCAGCTGCTTGCCCGGCGCTACGATCAAACGGTCCATGGCCCGGCACTGGTGGAATGCCTGGAGCACTGTCGCCGCCATCTGGCGGCCCATCGGCGGGACAACTTCACCGGTAGCATGCTGCGCCACCACGCGCATAAAAGTACCCAGTACATGTCGCAATGGATCGAGGCAAAAAACCGCACGGTATAAACACCGACGCTGGCGAGGTCGCGCGCAAGGGGGCATTATCCTACGCAGCAACCACAATAAAGCGACGGCAGCATGACCCGAGCAACGCGAATCACCGACCCTTCCTACGAGCTGATGGACGATCACAACGGTCTGTCCATCATCTATCGCCAACACGGCTTCCCCTGCCCGCTGGTGCGCTGGCATTTCCATAAGGAATACGAACTGCACTTGATCGTCGCAAGTGCTGGCAAAGTGTTCATCGGCGACTACATCGGCAACTTCTATCCCGAAAGCCTGTTCCTCACCGGCCCCAACTTGCCTCACAACTGGATCAGCCAAGTGGAGGACGGTGAGCGGGTGCCCAAGCGCGACATGCTGGTCAATTTCACCGACGAGTTGTTCGAGCATGGCAGCCACATTTTCGCCGAACTCAAGACGCTGACGCCGTTATTGGAGCGGGCTCAGTACGGCATCGAGTTTCGCTGCAAAAAGACCATCGCCCAGGCCATGACCTTGATGCAGCGCATCGAGGAGGCCCAAGGCATGGCGCGCCTGGGGCACTTCTTTATTTTGCTGGAAGTGCTGAGCGCGTGTGAGGACTACCAATTGCTGTCCGGCGCGACCACCCTGCAATGGGCCGACGAACACAGCATCGACCGCACTAACCGCGCGGTGGACTACATCTTTGCGCACTACGCGCGGGAATTGTCGCTGGAGGAAGTCGCGGAACACCTGGGCATGAAGCCAACCTATTTCTCGCGTGTGTTCAAACAAGCGACGGGGCGCACGTTTATCGAGTTTGTTAACCGACTGCGTATCAGCAAATCCTGTGAGCTGCTGGCCGATGGCGATAAAGCGGTGACGGACGTGTGCTTCGAGTCGGGCTTCAACAATATCTCCAACTTTAACCGGCGCTTTCAGCAGCTCAAGGGTATGACGCCGTCCCACTACCGGCGCCTGGCTGTGCAGCGCCTGACCGAGCAGAACCTGGGATAGTTGGACGTCAGGTCTTACCGTTCATGCAATGCACCCACGTGCTGCCCCTCACTGTGCTCTATGGAAAACATTGCATTACATCCGGCAACACTGGCCGGTGAACTTCTACACGCCCAATACCAATAATCCTACGGTTTGTTCGAGATAGGTTTCCACGAACTTATCCGCCCTGTACGCATTAGATAACGACTGCGTATCAGGTCATATCTCGCACCGCTTAGGAAAACTTTCTTATGAGAATCGAGCCATTACGCTCCAGCCTGTCTCACGCTTTCGTCAGCCCTACACAACCCCAGTCCGACATTACCTCTACTGATCATGCGCGGACTAAACGTGACAGCCTGGTGGTGGATCTGACCACTCAACAGATCGCAACCCGATTGATCAGAGCAGGCGATACCGCCCTCTGCGCCCTGTATAGCGCCGCATTGATGGACCAGGTCATTGCCGATCCCACCGGAAAGAAACGCTCACGGGAGACCCGCGTCATTTCCGATATTCCGCCCTTCTCAACATTCGGTAGAGCCTGGGCGCAGCTTGCCCACGCCATTCAAAGCGAGCCGTTTGCAGGTTTCGCCAGGCAACACAAAATTGATCCATCAACCCTTATCTTGAACACGCAGTCAGGATGGACGCTTGATTGCATTGCTGACGGTCAACCTCGCAGTTTCAGCAAATACTCTGCGGGCTATGAGCAGGCCACCGCAGCGGTCACCGCCGCCGCTCGGGCGTTCCACTCGCCACCAAGAACAACGCTGAAATACACCGGCGCGAACCTTGCGCCTGCCGAGGTAGTAGGCAACTTCTACGGCGCGCGCCAAGACGCCACCCCAGCGGACGTACTCCACTCTATCGCGCTGCTGCAACAAAACGACGCCTTCGATGCACTGCGTGAACCCGACGCCAAAGCACCCGCGTTCAACCGCCCCGCGTATTCGCACATCCGACAGCAACAACGTGAAGCGATAGAAGAGGTTGCAGGGGAAATCGCATTGAAACCCGAGCTTCTTTCCGCGTCGCAACACGCGCCCACGCCGTCGGTTGCGGAGGCTGATCGGCAAATGGCGAGAATGTACGGCAGCGCCTTGTTAAGTCTCAGACCCGAAATGGCGCGTTTCGGCAACGGCCCACGCACCGGCTTTTTAATGTCTGAGATACCTGAACACTCCACCCTGGGGCAAACCCTGCGCAACACCAGCGTGCCGCCTGGCAAAGATGCGCAGATCAGCCTTGCCTGGATCACCAGCTTTTACGCCGAGCCAGGTAATGACGACACGTTGGTGGGCGTGCTCGCACAAGCCTCAACGCTCGCTCGCAACGGCTTTCAGGCGCTGAACGCGTCCACCCCGCCCACCGACATGCGTTCACGCGCGGTCCAGCAACGCCAACGCGCCGCTATCCAGAAGCTCAAAGCCCCCAACGCCACTCCACCTACCGAGTCTGCGCCACCGCCTGACACACCCAACCCACCCGTCAACCCGCTGGCCGCTATCGCACGCCGGCAGTTTGCGGGTGAGCCCAACCTGTACTCGGTAGTCGCACGCCTGCTCAGTGAGAGGATCAAGCAGGCCGCCCCCGCGTTGGACGTCGACGTAAACCAGATCGCCATCGAAATGCCCGACGTGGACAACCCAGGAGCACTCAAGCGAATCCCCTTGATGACACTTGCCCTGGACTATCTGGCGGGCGGCGATGCCCCAAGTCTCACCGCCAGTCATAGAGCGTTTGATACTCGCCCGGATTTGCTGGCAAGGACTGGCAACGCTGGCGACGTCCCACTGGCCCTCGACCCGTCCGCCCTGAGCGACGTCATCGGCAGCCTGCCGGCCCAACTGAATCAGGCCTTCGAGGCGGATTCGCGTGAATACTGGGACAAGCAGGCCTTCAGCACGCCAACCAATGCCGACAGCGTTTTCACCGGCAGCCACCGTGATGTGGTCAAACGTATTTTGCGCAGTAACCTGCAACTGGCCAGCCTGAAACAACCCGGACTGGATGAGGCGCAACGGGAAACCATCGACATGGTCGTCAGGCATCCCGAAGGCTCGACACGCCCCGCCCCGCTTGACCCCAATTCATCCGGAGCCACCGTCTATACCCTGGCGGGCTCAACAGCGAACATGGTGATTCATCGCTACTTGGCGGACTCAAATCGCGCCATTCTCTTATTGGTGGAACCCAGCGGGAAAATCACGCCTTATAACACCTGGGACGCTATCGAAAAGACGCAAGCGGTTCGCCAGGCACTCGATGGCAATCTGTTCGATGCCCAGGCTGACGCCCTTATCAAACACGCTCAAGGCGATAGCCTGCTAACCCCGCCACCCGGCACAAATAACCCGACGCACACAACGAACCCACTGCCTGACTGGCTGGATAGCGCCGACGAAGCGCAGCGATTTGTGATGCATGAGCTCAGCCAGGGCCTGGCGAGCTTCCTGCAGCGTCACAAAGGCCAGGCGTACAACAGCGACATCAAGGACATCCGCACGTTTGCGCAGCAACGATTTGACCTGTTACCGCCAAACAAGCATCTAACGCCGCACGCCGCCGAAGATCTTGAGGTGGTCTTTAAAGTGCCTTACGGGACGCAGCGCTCGGGTTTTATTGATCGCCAAACCATGAGCCTGACTGACATGCTGCTCAACAACCTGTCGGGACTGCCGAACGGCCAAATAGAGGTGTTTTTCAAGACAGGACTCAAGGATGAAAACGGCGATGAAATAAAAGTCAGAGTGCCCGCACTTGAGAAAGAAGGTGTGCTCAAGCAGCTGATTACAGACCTCGATATCGGCAAAACCTACCCTGCATTACTCAAGGAAAAACTCCTCGACAACCCCACTGAAATGGCCGCGCGTCGATCATTGTTTGCCCAGCAAGTACCAATCGAACTGCAGCTCAAGGCGCTGGAACTGAGCATCAAAAAGCAAGCCGGTTTCAACGCCACAGGGTTCCGATACATCCAGGAAATACTCAAGCCGGGGCCTGGCCCCAGGATCGTCGACGCCAAGGAGATCGTCATTCGACCGTTGGCCTTTGATAACAAGGCGCAAGGCACCACCGATGTGGTCGAAGGTGCCTACCTGATCGAACCCAAAGACAGCACGAGCGGTCCGCATATTTTGTACCGCCCGCTGATGGCAGATGCCCCTCTGCTGCAATTTCCTACTCGCCAGGCACTGCTGGAAGCCCTGCAGCAGCCGGGCAAATTGCAAAACGACACCCTTGCGTGGTTGCCTGACGAAACGACTCGACAGCTCTACCGCGGCAACGGTTTTAAACACCCCAACCTGGTGATATTCGGGTTCAACCTGGGCTCCGTTTCCGCCAACGAGACGATCCCGTTGGCCGTGGACACGCGCCTGCAGCAAACGCTGCAAGACGGGAAGTTGATGGAATACCTGTACGAAGCCAACGCCCAGAACTTGATCACCCTCGCCGGACAACACTCGACATCCGACGCAAAAAGCCGCTGGCAGTCGCTCAAGACCGGGGGGTTCCTGCTACTCAATGCGCTGTTGCCAGCACTACGCGGCCCGGGTGCAATCCTCGGCCTGGCGTTGCAGGCTGAGGGCATCATCAACGACCTGGAGACGCTGCGCGATGACGACTCGAAGAATAAACAGGCGGCGCTGACCGATCTGTTGGTCAACCTGGCGACGTTGTTGATCCATTTCAAGGCGCGATCATTGTCCGAGCCCTCCAACACGCACTCAGCAATACCGATAACCGAGGGCACACGGTTGATCGATGGTGCTGTGCCACCCACCCCACCTCCACAGCGCTTTCGAATGGGCGGCCCACTGGAACAAATCACCCCGTTGGACGGGGAGATCCAAACCAACGTAGATACTTACAACCGTAAAGGCCAAGAAGTAAAGCGCCTGAACATTATTGGCCATGCGGCTGACCCTGAGGGCGAGCAAGCCGCGAGGATTGTAGGCGAAGGCGATAACCTTTACACGGCGGAAGATATTAATAATGAACTCATCGCACGAGGCATTGATATTCGAAACTACGCGGAAGTGCGCCTCCTCGTCTGTTACTCATCCAAAGGCGGTGAAAACTCCCTGGCGGCACAGCTGCACGCTCTGACTGGAGTTCCCGTCAAAGGCTATGAACGTACGGTAGAGCTGGGATACGTTACCCGCGACGGCGGGATAGATCCGGAAGACATATACAAAACAGCGCTCAATAAATTTCGTGCCAAGTACCCCAGGTTCTCTGAAGCTGACAAAAAAGAACTCGCAGAAATAGAACTAAACAACAAATTAAAAGACATTGATCTTTTTATTAACGTGGAAAAGAAGACCGGTAAAAAAGTCAGAGTGAACTGGGGAACGCTAGCAGCTCCGATCTGGGAGGAGGTGGAAGTCGATTACCGCCCCAAGCGTTTCGGCCCCCCGAAGAGGCGGCTAGCGACTGGCCCTGTCGACGTTCAGAGCACGTCTAAAGAGCTGCGCAATATAGGTGAATATAAAGATTTCAAGGAACTGCCCACGCCTGAAAAACTGGCAAACAGCATTGCTTTTACAACGTCGGATGACGGCCAGTATGAATATTTTCTGGACCGACCGGAAGGCAGTAAAGCAGTCAGATTAAATATTGTTGGGCATGGCGACAAAGGTGGCGCCACCTTCAGAAGTGACTTAAAAGGCGCACAATCCTATTCGCCCGAAGCATTCGCCAAATTAATTGCACCCACGCTGAAAAATACCGGTGCTACCCAAATCAGGATGGTCAGTTGTAGGTCCGCCAGTACAGGCTTCTCTGAAGCGTTATCAAAACTCTTGAACGTTCCTGTGAAGGCGCCCGTTGGTACAGTCACACAGTTTGAAGTCATGAAAGACAGGTACTGGATTTTAGAGAAGTTCCCCAACCCACGTCGCCCCCACGACCACGAGTGGAAGACCTTTACACCGACTTCACCGGCTGCGTAAACAGTCAGCGTCCCGGTGACTCGGGACGCGCCCACTTTAAGCCTTTGGCGGACTTTGAAGACGTTTGCCCGGCCCCTCTATTGAGGCTGACACCGCCGAGTTTTATTACACACAGCGGGAAACTCCGCAACCAAACGAGGTCGTTTTCAAAACGTGCACGTCTGCTCAAACACCGACGATCAAAGATTACCGGGACACCCTCAGTCGGACAGTCCGCGATCCACACGGCATGCCGTACGTCGACTGTGCGGCGGTGCTTTTCGCCAAACGTCGGTAAACCGTTTCAGCCGCCCACGCAATGAGTGCAAAAAAGTATCAGTTCCAGTGCGCCCAAGGATTTGTCACACGCCCATTTCAACGCTGTAATCAACGCACACTCTTCCTGACCGTCTGTAGGAAGACACAACAACAATAACTGTCCTTCTGTAGCCCTCGGGCGCGGAAATGGAGTGCGCGATGAAGTTCACAGCAAAAGCTCTGCTTGCCTGCACCTGCATGACCCTCAGCGCCGTCAGCCTTGGCGCGCAAACCCTGACCATTGCCACCGTCAACAACAGCGACATGATCCGCATGCAAAAGCTCTCGAAAACCTTCGAGACCGAGAATCCGGACATCAAGCTGAACTGGGTGGTGCTCGAAGAAAACGTGCTGCGCCAACGCCTCACCACTGACATTGCCACCCAGGGCGGACAGTTCGATGTGCTGACCATCGGCATGTACGAAGCTGCACTCTGGGGCGCCAAGGGCTGGCTGGAGCCGATGAAGGACCTGCCAGCGTCCTACGACCTCGACGATGTATTCCCTTCTGTGCGTGACGGCTTGTCGGTAAAAGGCGCGCTGTACGCCCTGCCGTTCTATGCCGAAAGCTCGATCACCTACTACCGCACCGACCTGTTCAAAGACGCCGGGCTGAGCATGCCCGAGCACCCGACCTGGACCCAGATCGGCGAATTCGCCGCCAAACTCACCGACAAGAGCAAAGAACAATACGGCCTGTGCCTGCGCGGCAAAGCCGGTTGGGGCGAGAACATGGCGCTGATCACCACCCTGGCCAACGGTTACGGTGCGCGCTGGTTCGATGAGAAGTGGCAGCCGGAATTCAACGGCCCAGAGTGGAAGGACGCGTTGAATTTCTACGTCGACAACATGAAGAAATCCGGCCCACCGGGTGCTTCCAGCAACGGTTTCAATGAAAACCTGGCGCTGTTCAACAGCGGCAAGTGCGCGATCTGGGTCGACGCCAGCGTCGCCGGCTCGTTCGTGACCGATAAAACCCAGAGCAAGGTCGCCGACCATGTCGGCTTCACCTTCGCCCCACACGAGAAGACGGACAAGGGCACTTCGTGGCTGTACTCCTGGTCCCTGGCGATCCCGACCAGCTCCAAAGCCAAGGACGCCGCCAAGGTGTTCACCAGTTGGGCCACGTCCAAAGAATACAGCCAACTGGTCGCCAAGACCGACGGCATCGCCAACGTACCGCCAGGTACGCGCAAATCGACCTACAGCGACGAGTACATGAAGGCGGCGCCGTTCGCCAAAGTGACCCTCGAATCGCTGAAAGTCGCCGACCCGACCAAACCGACCCTCAAGCCAGTGCCGTATATCGGTATCCAGTTGGTGACCATTCCCGAGTTCCAGGCGATTGGTACCCAGGTCGGCAAGTTCTTCTCGGGCGCGCTGACCGGTCAGCAAACGGTGGATCAAGCCTTGACCGCCGCGCAGACCACCACCGAGCGTGAAATGAAGCGGGCGGGTTATCCCAAGTAAAGCAGGCTAGCCCCTGTCAATGTGGGGACCCGTTTCATGTGGGAGCTGCTTTAGCTGGGAGCTGGCTTGCCTGCGATGCAGACACCTCGGTCTGTCAGTTAAGCCGAGTGGATGCCATCGCAGGCAAGCCAGCTCCCACAAAAGCCCGCGCCCACGTTGACCGCGCTTCGACTCTCGTTCTGCATGTACCTGACTGGTTCTGACCCTATGAATACCAACGCTGCCCAAGTGCAAACCGCCCCGCAGGAAACGCCGCGCAAAAGCCGCCTGGCCAACCCCGGCTGGTTCCTCGTCAGCCCCTCGGTGGCCTTGTTGCTGCTGTGGATGATCGTGCCGCTGGGCATGACCCTGTACTTTTCACTGATCCGCTACAACCTGCTCTACCCTGGCGAAAACCAATTCGTGGGGCTGGAGAACTTCACCTACTTCATCACCGACTCGGGCTTCCTGCCCGGCGCCACCAACACGCTGTTGCTGGTCGGCAGCGTGTTGCTGATCAGTGTGGTGTTCGGCGTGCTGATCAGTGCGTTGCTTGAGGCGAGTGAATTCTTCGGTCGCGGCGTGGTGCGGGTGTTGTTGATTTCGCCGTTCTTCATCATGCCTACCGTCGGTGCGCTGATCTGGAAGAACCTGATTTTCCACCCGGTGTCGGGCGTGCTCGCCGCCGTGTGGAAGTTGTTCGGCGCCGAGCCCGTGGACTGGCTGGCGCACTACCCGTTGCTGTCGATCATCATCATTGTCTCGTGGCAATGGCTGCCCTTCGCCATCTTGCTGCTGATGACCGCCATGCAGTCCCTCGACCAGGAACAAAAGGAAGCCGCACGCCTGGACGGTGCCGGCGCCATCGCGATCTTCTGGCACCTGACCCTGCCCCACCTGGCCCGCCCGATTGCCGTGGTGGTGATGATCGAGACGATCTTTTTGCTCTCGGTGTTCGCCGAAATCTTCACCACCACCAACGGTGGGCCGGGCTACGCCTCGACCAACCTCGCCTACCTGATCTACAACCAGGCGCTGGTGCAGTTCGACGTGGGCATGGCCTCGGCCGGCGGCTTGATTGCCGTGGTCATCGCCAATATCGCGGCGATCATCCTGGTGCGGATGATCGGCAAAAACCTGACTGACAAGCCTTGAGGGCCGCGCCATGACGCTTCAACAATCCCGCCGCCTGCAAAGCCTGTTGCTCGGCACCCTGGCCTGGGCCATTGCGATCCTGATTTTCTTCCCGATCTTCTGGATGGTACTGACCAGCTTCAAAACCGAAATCGACGCGTTCGCCACGCCGCCGCAGTTCATCTTCACGCCGACGCTGGAGAACTACCTGCACATCAACGAGCGCAGCAACTACTTCGCCTACGCCTGGAACTCGGTGGTGATTTCATTCAGCGCCACCGCCCTGTGCCTGCTGATCTCGGTGCCGGCCGCGTACTCCATGGCGTTCTACGAAACCCAGCGCACCAAGGGCACGTTGCTGTGGATGCTGTCGACCAAAATGCTGCCACCCGTGGGCGTGCTGATGCCGATCTACCTGCTGGCCAAGAGCTTTGGCCTGCTGGATACGCGCATTGCACTGATCATCATCTACACCCTGATCAACCTGCCGATTGTGGTGTGGATGGTGTACACCTACTTCAAGGACATCCCCAAAGACATCCTCGAAGCCGCCCGCCTGGACGGCGCCACGCTGTGGCAGGAAATGGTCCGCGTGCTGCTGCCGATTGCCAAGGGTGGCCTGGCCTCCACGGTGTTGCTGTCGCTGATCCTGTGCTGGAACGAGGCGTTCTGGTCGTTGAACCTGACCTCGTCCAGCGCCGCGCCCTTGACCGCACTGATCGCCTCCTACTCCAGCCCCGAAGGTTTGTTCTGGGCCAAATTGTCTGCCGTCTCGACCCTGGCCTGTGCGCCGATCCTGATTTTTGGCTGGATCAGCCAAAAACAGCTGGTGCGCGGTTTGTCCTTCGGCGCCGTGAAATAACGGCTGTTCTCTAACAAAAACGAATTTAGACGTGGAGGCCCATCCCATGGCCAACCTGAAAATCAAGAATCTGCAAAAAGGCTTCGAAGGCTTTTCCATCATCAAGGGCATTGACCTGGAAGTGAACGACAAGGAATTCGTGGTGTTCGTCGGCCCGTCCGGCTGCGGTAAATCGACCCTGCTGCGTTTGATCGCGGGCCTTGAAGAAGTCACCGAAGGCACCATTGAACTCGATGGCCGCGACATCACCGAAGTCACCCCGGCCAAGCGCGACCTGGCGATGGTGTTTCAGACCTATGCGTTGTACCCGCATATGAGCGTGCGCAAGAACATGTCGTTTGCCCTCGACCTGGCCGGCGTGGACAAGAAGCTGGTGGAAAGCAAAGTCAGCGAAGCGGCGCGCATTCTCGAACTCGGCCCGTTGCTGGAGCGCAAGCCCAAGCAGCTGTCCGGCGGCCAGCGTCAGCGGGTGGCCATCGGCCGCGCGATCGTGCGTAACCCAAAGATCTTTCTGTTCGACGAACCGCTGTCCAACCTCGACGCCGCCCTGCGCGTGCAGATGCGCCTGGAACTGGCGCGCCTGCATAAAGAACTGCAGGCGACCATGATTTACGTGACCCACGACCAGGTCGAAGCCATGACCCTGGCGGACAAAGTCGTTGTGCTGAACAGCGGCCGTATCGAGCAAGTCGGCTCGCCGCTGGAGCTGTACCACCAGCCGGCCAACCTGTTTGTGGCGGGGTTTCTCGGCACGCCGAAAATGGGTTTCCTCAAGGGCAAGGTCACCCGTGTTGAGGGCCAGGGCTGTGAGGTACAACTGGACGCCGGCACCCGGATCAGCCTGCCGCTCAGCGCTGCCAGCTTGAGCGTGGGCAGCGCGGTGACCCTGGGCATTCGCCCGGAACACCTGGAAATAGCGGCGCCCGGCCAAACCACGCTGACTGTCACCGCCGACGTCGGCGAACGCCTGGGCAGCGACACCTTCTGCCACGTCATCACCGCCAACGGCGAGCCGTTGACCATGCGGATTCGCGGCGACATGGCCAGCCAATATGGTGAAACGCTGCACCTGCACCTGGACCCGGCGCACTGCCATCTGTTCGACACCGACGGCGTGGCCGTGGCCCGACCACTGCGCGCTGCCGCCTGATTTCGCGAGATATGTGATGAAACTGAATAAACAGAACCTCACCCAACTGGCGCCGCACGTGAAAATCCCGGCCTACGCGATTGCCAGCACTACGCAGGGTATCGCCCATATCGGCGTCGGTGGTTTTCACCGTGCGCACCAGGCGTATTACACCGACGCCTTGATGAATACCGGCGCTGGCCTCGACTGGAGCATCTGCGGCGTCGGCCTGCGTGCCGAAGACCGCAAGGCCCGCGACGACCTGGCCGGCCAGGATTACCTGTTCACCTTGTATGAGTTGGGCGATACCGACGACACCGAAGTGCGGGTGATCGGTGCCATCAGCGACATGCTGCTGGCCGAAGACGGCGCTCAAGCGCTGATCGACAAGCTGGCCAGCCCCGAGATTCGCATCGTCTCGCTGACCATCACCGAGGGCGGCTACTGCATCGACGACAGCAACGGCGAATTCATGGCCCACCTGCCGCAGATCCAGCACGACCTGGCGCACCCTGAGTCACCGAAAACCGTGTTCGGCTTTATCTGCGCGGCGCTGACCAAACGCCGCGCGGCCGGCACTGCGGCCTTCACCGTAATGTCCTGCGATAACCTGCCGCACAATGGCGGGGTCACGCGCAAGGCGCTGCTGGCGTTTGCTGCCCTGCACAACGCTGAGCTGCATGACTGGATCAAGGCCAACGTCAGTTTCCCGAATGCCATGGTCGACCGCATCACGCCCATGACCAGCACCGCCCACCGTCTGCAGTTGCACGATGAACACGGTATCGACGATGCCTGGCCGGTGGTGTGCGAACCCTTTGTGCAGTGGGTGCTCGAAGACAAATTCGTCAACGGTCGCCCGGCCTGGGAAACGGTCGGCGTGCAGTTCACCGATGACGTCACGCCCTACGAAGAGATGAAGATCGGCCTGCTCAATGGCAGCCACCTGGCCCTGACCTACCTGGGTTTTCTGAAGGGTTACCGGTTTGTTCACGAGACCATGAATGATCCGCTGTTCGTCGCCTATATGCGCGCCTATATGGACCTGGACGTCACGCCCAACCTGGCCCCGGTGCCGGGCATTGATTTGACCCAGTACAAGCAGACCCTGGTGGAGCGCTTTTCCAACCAGGCGATTGCCGACCAGTTGGAGCGCGTGTGTTCCGATGGCTCGTCGAAGTTTCCCAAGTTCACCGTGCCGACCATCAATCGTTTGATCGCGGATGGGCGTGAGACGGAGCGTGCCGCACTGGTGGTGGCCGCGTGGGCGTTGTACCTCAAAGGTGTCGATGAGAATGGCGTGGCCTACACGATTCCGGACCCGCGGGCGCAGTTCTGCCAGGGCCTGGTCAGTGATGAGGCACTGATCAGCCAACGCTTACTGGGTGTTGAGGAGATTTTTGGCACGGCTATTCCCAAGTCAGCGGAGTTTGTGGCAGCGTTCGAGCGGTGTTATCAACGCCTTCGAGATCAGGGCGTGACGAAGACCTTGGAAGGTCTGCTCGCCAAGATTAACTGACTAAACCGGATCAACATGTGGGAGCGGGCTTGCTCGCGAAAGCGGTGAGTCAATGAAGAATAAATTGACTGAAACACCGTATTCGCGAGCAAGCCCGCTGCCACATTGATCACACTTTCAATCCCACAACACTGCTGAGCACGCCACCATGACCCAGCAAAACCTCTACCTCGGCATCGACTGCGGCACCCAAGGCACCAAAGCCATCGTCCTCGACGCTTCCAGCGGCAAGGTGCTGGGCCTGGGCGCTGCCGCGCACACGCTGATCAGCGGCGCCAATGGCCGGCGCGAACAACACCCAAAGGAATGGCTGGACGCCTTCACCGAGGCCACTCACCGCGCCCTGCAACAGGCGGGCGTGGATGGCCAGGATATCCTCGGCATCGGTGTCTCCGGCCAGCAACACGGCCTGGTTTTGCTGGATAGCCAAGGCCAGGTGTTGCGCCCGGCCAAACTCTGGTGCGATACCGAAAGCGCGCCGGAAAACGATCGCCTGCTGGCGTATTTGGGTGGCGAGCATGGCTCGCTGGAGCGCCTCGGCGTGGCGATTGCACCGGGTTATACGGTGTCGAAGCTGCTCTGGACCCGCGAACACCACCCGGACGTGTTCGCCCGCATCGCCCATGTCCTGCTGCCCCACGACTACCTCAACTACTGGCTGACCGGCCGTGCCGTCGCCGAATACGGCGATGCGTCAGGCACCGGCTACTTCAACGTGCGCAGCCGTGAATGGGATGTGGCACTGCTCAAGCACATCGACCCGAGCGGCCGCCTGCACGCGGCGTTGCCGGCGTTGATCGAAGCGCATCAGCCGGTTGGCACGATCCTGCCCGCCGTCGCCGAGCGCCTGGGCATCAACCCGAACGCCAGCGTCTCCAGTGGTGGCGGCGACAATATGATGGGCGCCATCGGCACCGGCAATATCGCCCCCGGTGTCATCACCATGAGCCTGGGCTCATCCGGCACCGTGTATGCGTTTGCCGACCAGCCGAATGTCAGCCCGCAGGCATCGGTGGCGACCTTCTGCTCCTCCAGCGGCGGCTGGCTGCCGTTGATCTGCACCATGAACCTGACCAACGCCACCGGGGTGATTCGCGAGCTGTTCGACCTCGACCTGGCGGCGTTCAACGCATTGGTCGCCCAGGCCCCGATCGGCGCCGATGGCGTGAGCATGCTGCCCTTCCTCAACGGCGAACGGGTGCCCGCCCTGCCCCACGCCACCGGCAGCGTACACGGCCTGACCATGACCAACCTGACCCGCGCCAACCTGTGCCGCGCAGTGGTCGAGGGCACCACCTTCGGCCTGCGGTATGGCCTGGACCTGTTGCGCCAGACCGGCCTGCAAGGCCAGAGCATCCGCCTGATCGGCGGCGGCTCGAAAAGCCCGGTGTGGCGCCAGATGGTTGCCGATATCATGAACACCGAAGTGGTCTGCACCGAACAGAGCGAAGCGGCGGCCCTGGGCGCGGCGATCCAGGCCGCCTGGAGCCAGTCCGGCGAGCCCCTGGCCAGCCTGTGCGACAAATGCGTGAGCGTCGATCTGGCCAGCCGTACGCTGCCGTCGGCCGACCATGTAAGCGCCTATCAACACGCCTACGAGCGCTATCAACAGCTCGTGGCAAGCCTTTAAGAGCGAACGACTATGTATCTGGTGTGTGGCGAAGCGCTGTTCGATTTTTTCAGCGAAGAGGATGCCAGCGGGCAGGCCTCCAAGGTCAATTACAAAGCGATTGCCGGCGGGTCGCCGTTCAACGTCGCGGTTGGGTTGCGTCGCCTGGGCATTGAGGCCGGGCTGTTCGGCGGATTGTCCACCGACTTCCTTGGGCGCCGCTTGCTGCAAGTGCTGAGGGACGAAGGCGTGAGCGAGCAATTCCTGGTGGAGTTCGCGGCGCCGACCACGCTGGCAATGGTCGCCGTGGGTGCCAATGGCTCGCCGCAATACAGCTTTCGCGGCGAAGGCTGTGCTGACCGCCTGCTGGAGGTCGCGCACCTGCCGACACTGGGCGACGAGATTCGCGGACTGCACATCGGCTCGTTTTCGCTGGTGGTGCAGCCGATTGGCGACACATTGCTGAGCCTGGTCAAGCGCGAAAGCGGCAAGCGCCTGATCAGCCTCGACCCCAACGTACGGCTGAACCCGCAGCCGGACATCCAGCTTTGGCGTAACCGCGTGGCCGAGCTGGTCAAGCACGCCGACCTGATCAAGGTCAGCGATGAAGACTTGCACCTGCTTTACCCCGATCAGTCGCCGGAAAGCGTGCTGCACGGCTGGCTGCAACACCGCTGCCAACTGGTGTTCCTCACCCGTGGCGGCGACGGCGCCAGCGTCTTCAGCCGCCAGCACGGCACATGGTCGGCACCGGCGGTCAACGTGGTGATGGCCGATACGGTCGGCGCCGGGGATACCTTCCAGGCGGCGTTGATTGCCTGGTTGACCGAGCAGCAGCTGGATTCGGTGGAAGGCCTGCACCAGCTCACCCGTGCGCAGATCGACAGCATGCTGGGTTTTGCGATCCGTGCCGCCGCCCTGACCTGCAGCAAGACCGGGCCGGACCTGCCGTATCGCAACCAGCTCGGCTGAACACACGTTCATGAAGGTTTTGTCAGTTAGGCCGACATTAATCCAAGGTTAATCCCGCACGTTGATCGTGAACGTGACCGCACTCACCGCCCTGCGGGGCACGTGCGGCCGCCGGTGCATCGTGTGGATGCGCCCGCGAACGACTTGCGGAGAACCCTCATGAAACTGCGTACCTTGGTTTTTACCAGCACACTGGCCCTGGCAGCGGTCTCGGGCCTGGCCCAGGCTGACACCCAGCAAGCCGCCGGCAAGCCGGTGCCCTATCAATACGGCATGCCCTTGAACATCGACAAGGTGATCGCCATGCACGAAACCGACACCAATGAGTGCAAGGTCATCAATGCCGATATCAAGTTCGTCGATAAAGCCGGAAAAGTCGAAGATGTGGGCTATCGGAAGATGTCCGAAGCCTGCGACTTTCAGAATTGAGCCGTTGAAAGGCACGCGACAAGCCCGCGCACAAACGCGTAATCTTGCGGGCTTGTCACCAGGCTGAAAGGATTCGCCATGCCGTTGAGTTTCCGCACCCTCGCCACCTTTACCGCCCTGTTGTGCTTCACCCTTGCCCTGCTCTGGGGGTTACACCCGGGCCTGCTGCTGTGGCTGTGGAGCGTTGAGTACTCCAGCGCTACCGGCCTGGTTGCACGCCGCAACGCTGCGTTGTTCCTGGCCATCGGTATCATGTTTTATGGCGCACGCCATGCCCCCTCTGACGCGACACGCCGTGCCCTGACGAGCGGGTTTGCCACCGGCTGTCTGGTACTGGCAGGGTTGGGGCTAAGTGAATGGATCAGTGGCAATGCAGGCCCTGGCATCCTGCTGGCGGTGGCCACAGAAACCGTACTGGGCCTGGCGTTTATCCAGGCCCACAGGTCTTCGGTGATTCAACCTCAGGCTACAGGCTAGTAATAGCCGCGCGCGCCGACTCTTTGCAGAGCGGGTGTATGGGTATGCTTGAGGTCTTCGCGCAACCCGCTGATGAGATTGCAAATGGCCCGACTGCTGTCGAGTTTATCGGCGTTGATGCCTTTGACTTCCAAATCCACGCGGTCGCGGTCGCGGTCGTCATAGACCTTGATCGTCAGCGAAGCATCTTCGGCTTTGGTGCATTCACACCGTTTGGGCAGGAAACTTCCTTCAATAATGCTGCGAAGTTCTAATTCCGAAAGCATGGCCAACCTCTCCTTTTATGAGACTGCCAACAAATTATTGTGTATCCGGCAGACGCTTGCCTGCCACGCCTTACCGACCCTGGAAGGCGCTTACATTCACCAGCCTACTCGGCAAACCGGAGTCTTGTTGTAACTTTTCCTCATAAGTGGCGGGCCGGTTTATATAAGTCGGTTGCCTCAGGGCAAATTATCGTCGAACAGCGTCGATTAAACGTTTATGCACTAACTTGCACCTTGTGCCGCCACTCTTTCAGCAACATGTCGCAAACTATCAAAGTTGATATTGGCCCCGGAATTCACCGCCACCAGGGTCTGCCCGCGCATGCCGTGTTGCCCCACATAGCAGCAAATGCCCGCTACCGCCAGCGCGCCAGAAGGCTCGGTGATGGAGCGCGTGTCGTCGTAGATCAGCTTGATGGCACTGCACAACGCGTCGTTACTGACGGTGATGACCTCATCCACCCAGTCGCGACAGATCTCAAAGCCGAAGGCGCCGATCTGCGCCACGGCGGTGCCATCGGCAAACCCGTCGACACTCGGCAGCACCACGCGCTCACCCGCACGCAGGGCCGCCAACAGGCAGCTGGAGCCTTCGGGCTCGACGCCGACGATGCGCACCTCGGGTCGCAGGTATTTGACGTAAGCGGCAATCCCGGCGATCAGGCCACCGCCGCCCACCGGCACAAAAATCGCGTCCAGCGGGCCCTGTTGCTGGCGCAATAGTTCCATGGCCACAGTGCCTTGGCCAGCGATCACGTCCGGGTCGTCAAAAGGTGAGACAAACGTGCACCCCGAGGTTTCGGCCAATTGCAGCGCATGCGCCAGGGCAAACGGAAAGCTCTCCCCGTGCAGTACCGCCTCGGCCCCCCGCGAGCGCACGCCCAGCACCTTCAACTCCGGCGTGCTGCACGGCATGACGATACGGGCCTTGATCCCCAGCTCCCGCGCCGCCAGCGCCACGCCTTGCGCATGGTTACCGGCCGATGCCGTCACTACACCGCGGGCTTTTTGCTCAGGCGTCAGTTGCACGAGCTTGTTGTAGGCGCCACGAATCTTGAAGGAAAAAGTCGGTTGCAGGTCTTCGCGCTTGAGCAGTACCTGGTTACCGAGCAACGCGGACAGTGCGGGGGCGACTTGCAACGGGGTACGCACCGCCAGGTCGTAGACCGGGGCGGCAAGGATCTTTTTCACGTAGTGCTCAAGCAGTCCGGGGTCGGCGGTGTGGGTCGCTGTGCAGGTGCTCATGGGTGTCTCCTGGCGTTTTGTATAGGGCGCTGGAGACGGAAAAACAAAACCCGCCTCTAGGGCGGGTTTGGGTGCAGCCGTGCGCTATCCCGCCAAATGAGGAATGGCGGTAATAATGCTTGGCTGGCTGCGGAAGGCTTGAAAAGTCATGCAACGAAATTAACCGGCGATCACCCGGCAAGTCAATGCTCTACCGCCTTTCAGCGCGCCGGGGTTTACGAGCGATATACGAAACGTATACGCTTTGTATATCCACACAGCACAGTGAACCTCATGGGCATCGTCAAGATCACCGACCAACTGCACGAACAGCTCCGCCTGGCCAGCGCCGCCATGGACCGCTCGATCAACGCCCAGGCCGAGTTCTGGATCAAGATTGGCCTGCTCGCCGAACTCAACCCGCAGCTGCCCTACAACGAGCTGATCAATAAGCTGTTGCTGGACAAACCCGACTTGATCCGGGGGCGCGGCTGATGATCAAGACTCCCGCTCAACTGGCCGTCATGCGCGAATCCGGGCGCCTGTTGGCCCAGGTGTTCACGATGCTCGACGGTTTTGTCGCCGCCGGACGCTCCACGTTGGAGCTGGACAGCGCCGTCGAAGCCTTCATCCGTAACGACTTGCAAGCCCGCCCGGCGAGCCTTGGGCAATACGACTACCCCTTTTGCATCAACACCTCGATCAATGAGGTGGTGTGCCATGGCATGCCCAGCGCCAAGGAAATCCTCAAGGACGGCGATATCATCAACATCGACATCACCCTGGAAAAAGGCGGCTTTATCGCTGACTCCAGCAAGATGTACATGATCGGCAACGTGGCGCCCAAAGCGCAGCGGTTGGTGGAAAAGACCTTCGAGGCGATGTGGGCCGGCATCCGTGAGGTTCGCCCCGGCGCGCGCCTGGGTGATATCGGCCATGCGATCCAGAGCCATGCGCAGGCCAACGGCTACAGCGTGGTGCGCGAATATTGCGGCCATGGTATCGGCCGTGAGATGCACGAAGAACCGCAGATCCTGCACTTCGGCCGCCCTGGCACCGGGCTCGAACTGCGCGAAGGCATGGTCTTTACCATTGAGCCCATGCTCAACCAGGGCAGCGCCAAAGTGCGCAGCCTCAAAGACGGCTGGACGGTGGTGACCAAGGACAACAGTCTCTCAGCGCAGTGGGAACACACGGTCGCGGTGACAGCAGCGGGATTCGAGATACTGACCTTGCAACCAGCCGCCTGAATGACACACACGTGTGAGAGCTCGCTTGCCTGCGATACACGCGGCGCGGTGTTTCAGGTGCTCTGCGGTGATGCCATCGCAGCATAGGTATCTACACATCTTTTTTTACGGGTTGAGTGCTGTGGTTGTCGGGGGGCACGCTGCGTACATATCCGTTGTTTGGGTCACGGCCGCAATGGGTACCGCCCTTACGGCGGGTCACTTTGGAAAAGCCCCAAAGTAACCAAAGGGCTCTTGCCCCACCACTCGGCACCTCACGCAGGCTTTGGACCGTGTGGTTAACGGGGCGCCTAAGATCAAGATCAAAAACAAGAGCACGGCGGCCTGGCAGCCAACCTGAGTGGTTAGATCAAAAGCAAAGCTGAGGCGGCCTTACAGCCGAGCTGATATTGGCAACTGAACTCGGATAACTGTGGGAGGCGCTTACTCCCGATGTAGGTGTGTCAGTTGATGCATCTGGTGACTGACCCGCCGCCTTCGCGAGCAAGTCGAATCGTCGCACCGCCGCTCCCACATTTTGATCTCGGTGCATCAGGCAGAGGGTGTGCTGCTCTTCAGGCTGTACACGGTCAATGTGGGAGCTGGCTTGTCGGACCGCCGAACCGCTGCGATGGCATCAATTGGGTATGCCTGATGTACCGAGGTGCCTGCATCGCAGGCAAGCCAGCTCCCACAGAAAAGCAGTGCACTACGGTGCTGGCAGCTGAACTCGATCAACATTGTGGGAGCGGGCTTGCTCGCGAACGCGGTGGGTCAGTTACAAATGAGCTGACTGGCACGCCGCATTCGCGAGCAAGCCCGCTCCCACATTTGGATCTCATTTCATCCGGTAAACGTGGTGTTGCTGTGCGTTTGCCCTGCTTTTGCTTCAACCACTCAGGTCGGCTGTCAGGCCGCCGTGCTCTGCTTTTGATCTTGATCTTGATCTGACAGGCCCCGTTAACCACGATGGCCGAACGCAGGCTTGAATCCGTGGGTAACCCGGCAGGACGCCGGGTTAGCCGCACTGGGCCAGGGATGGCCCATTGCGGCGGCCCACGGATTCAAGCCGGAGTGCGGGCATGCCGAGCCCAGGCGAGGCACCGAGTGGTGGGGCAAAGCGTTTTTTGGTTACTTTTTTAGGCGTTTGTAAAAAAGTGACCCGCTGTAAGAGCGGAACCCTAAGCCGCCGTTACCGCAGCAACGGATATGTACTCAATCTCCCTAACCCCTCACAGGCTTAAAGCAACACAAAGGGTTGCGTAGATACCTATGGCCATCGCAGGCAAGCCAGCGCCCACACGTGTTCAGTGCTCACACCACATTTGCGCCACCGGCGATGCGTTTGAGCCCCACCACCATCAACCCCGCCCCAACGCCCATCGCCACCATCAGCAGCGGGTACGACACCCACCAGGGCGTACCCGCTGTCATCATGCTGAACTCCGACATACCGCCCACGCTGGCAATCAGGTTGAGCGGCAGGAACACCACGTTGATCAACGTCAGCTTGCGCAGCAGGTTGTTCATGCTGTTGTTCATCAGGTTGCCACGCGCGTCGATTAACCCGGAAAACACATTGGAGTAGATCTCCGCCTGCTTGTAGCACTGGTGGTTCTCAATGATCAGGTCATCGATCAGCCCCAGGACCTCGGCGCTGAAATGTTCCTTTTCCCCGTGGTTGCGCAACCGCGACAGCACCGCGCCGTTGCTGTGCAGCGCGTTGATGTAATAGATCAGGCTCTCGCTGAGGTTGAACATTTGCATCAGGTGATGGTTGCTCATCGACGCGTTGAACTGTTGTTGCAACTCACGCGCCACCAACTTGATCACCTTGAGGTGGCCCAGGTAGTGATGGATGTTGTTGAGCAACAGATCGAGCAGCACGTCCAGCGGCGTGTGCAGCGGGCGGCGAGCGCCAAGCCCGGACAGCGGGGTTTCATCGGTGGCAATCACCAGCAGGCGGCCCGGCGAAAACAACAGGCCGCAGGACGCCACTTCAAACATGAGGTTGCCACCGCCGGCGTATTTCTCCGGGCGTTTCCAGATCAGGAACAGGTAGTCGGGGTGAAATTCAATACGCGAGACTTCATCCGGGTCGAGCGCCGAGGCCAGGGCGTGTTCGTCGAGTTTGTGGTGGTCGCGCAGCCATTCGCGTTCGGCAACATCCGGGTTGTTGAACAGCATGATCGGCGCGTCGTCCCTGTCGCCTTTGCGCAGCTTGCCGTCGGTCAGTTCAAAACGCTGAATCATGGCGTGTCACCACACCTGGCCCTGGCGTTTCAACTCCAGGCGCCTTACAAACTCTTCCAGCACCAGCGCATACAGGTCGTCTTGCAAGTAGGCATCTTCGATACCGGCATCCATATTGGGGTTGTCGTTGACCTCGATCACCACCACCTTGTCACCGGATTGCTTGAGGTCGACGCCGTAGAGGCCATCGCCGATCAGGTTGGCGGTCTTGACGGCCAGTTCCACCACCGCCTTGGGCGCTTCGTGGACCGCCAGGGTACGGCATTCGCCGTTGATGTCCTGGCCGATGGCCTTGTGGTTGTAGATTTGCCAATGGCCCTTGGACATGAAGTATTGGCAGGCAAAGATCGGCTTGCGGTTAAGGACGCCAATGCGCCAGTCGTACTCGGTGTAGAAAAACTCCTGGGCCAGTAACAACACCGAATGTTCAAACAACTCGGCGGTGGCCTTGAGCAAGGCGGCCTGGCTTTCAACCTTGATCACGCCCCGCGAGAAGCAACCGTCGGGAATCTTCAACACCAGCGGGAAGCCGAGGCGTTCGCCGACCCGCTCGAAATCTTCCGGTCGCTCCTTGTAGAGAATTTCGGTGGCGGGCATGCCCAGTTGATGGCTGTTGAGCAGGTCGGTGAGGTAGACCTTGTTGGTACAGCGCAGGATTGACGCCGGGTCATCCATCACCACCAAGCCTTCGCTTTCGGCTTTCTTGGCAAAACGGTAAGTGTGGTTGTCGACGCTGGTGGTCTCACGGATCAGCAAGGCGTCGTATTCGGCGAGGCGCGAATAGTCCTTGCGCTCGATCAGCTCCACATCAATGCCCAGGCCCTTGCCGACCCGCACGAAATTCTCCAGCGCCCTGGCGTTCGACGGCGGCAATTGTTCCTGAGGATCATGCAGGATGGCCAGGTCATAGCGGGCCAATCGACGTGAGCGCGGCTGGCGCCAGATCTTGCGACTGAAGTTGTCGAGGGCGTGGGCGAACTGGTCTTCCTGGTCGTCGCGTAACTTGTGCAAGACGCCGGATTTCACCCCCTCGATATGCCAGCCGTTATTCTTGCGAAACTCAACTAACAAGATCGGACATGGAAACGTTTCAAACAACTGACGGGCCAACTCCTGCAGCGGTTCTATATTGGTTCGGCCAAAGTACAGTGTCAGGGTAAAGCCTTCGGTATTGCTGTAGAGGTGATGATTCAAGGCTTTATCTAGCGTTTTATCCAAGTCATCCAGAGACAAGCCATACAGCGACTTTTTGGTCAGTTCGCTGATGGTACGCACCGAGGGAATCACCTTGTGCCCTCGTGCTTCGGCCAGCAACGAGCAGTAATAACCGTGCCCCAGGTACTTGTAGCTGCGACACAGGTTGATGACCTGCACGCGCTTGCCCGTTTCGCTCTCGCGGGTTTGTTCGAGGTATTCTTGGGCCGTGACGATGTCTTCGCTGGGGAAGTAGGAGGCCCAATCTTCCTTGCGCTCGACAATAATCACGACTTGACTGGAACCTTTAAGAGGTGCGGAAAAATAACCGTTGGAAGTTATTGTCGCCGCGACGGTTTGCTCGGATACTTCACGCCAATGACTGTGTACCGCCGACATAATATTTGATCCGCTTTAGAGAACTCGACCTTTTCTATTAAGCACGATCTTTTAGAGAAGTCCCGTTTCGTTACGCAACTTTTACGGCGGTCATATGGCTCTTTCCTTTCGCGTTGCAACCCCCGCTGATGTGCCCGAATTGGTGGCACTGGAACAGCATTGTTTCACCACTGACCGGCTGTCACCGCGCAGTTTCCAGTGGATGGTCAGCCGCGCCCATGGCCAGTTGCTGGTCGCGGAAAATGACCAGCAATTGCTCGGTTATGCGCTGGTGCTGTTCCATCGCGGCACCTCGCTGGCGCGGCTCTACTCCATCGCGATCGCCGAGCACGCACGGGGCACGGGCCTGGGCAAGCAGTTGCTGACACGCATTGAAGCCTGCGCCGTGGCGCATGATTGCGCTTACCTGCGCCTGGAAGTGCGCACCGACAACCCCGGCGCCCTCGCCCTGTATGAACGCAATGGCTACCGGCGCTTTGCCCTGATCAACGACTATTACGAAGACCACACGGCGGCCATTCGCCTGGAAAAACGCATTCTGCAGCATCAGGTCGCACGTCCGCAGAGCGTGCCGTACTACCAGCAGACCACCGACTTCACCTGCGGCGCCGCCTGCCTGTTGATGGCCATGGGCGCGCTGGTGCCCAATCGCCAGGCACAGCGCCGTGAAGAGCTGCAAATCTGGCGCGAAGCGACCACCGTGTTCATGACCGCAGGCCATGGCGGCTGCAGCCCGCAAGGTTTGGCACTGGCGGCCTGGCGCCGCGGGTTCAAGGTGCGTATGCAGGTGAATGTACGCGGGCCGCTGTTTCTCGACGGCGTGCGCGACCAGCATAAAAAGGACGTCATGCGCCTGGTCCACGAGGCGTTTGAGGAAGAACTGGCAGGCAGTGATGTCGAGCAGGTGCTCGGTGGCGCGCTGGATTTACCTCAGGTATTGCAGGACGGCGGACAGCCACTGGTGTTGATCAGCAGCTACCGCCTCACCCGCTCCAAATCGCCCCATTGGGTGATGGTCACCGATTGCGACGCAGATTTCGTTTACCTGCACGACCCGGACGTAGACCACAGCCAGCATCGCCAGCCCCTGGACTGCCAGCACCTGCCGGTCAGCCATGGGGAGTTCGAACGAATGTGCCGCTTCGGCAATAACAAATTGCGTGCGGCGGTGGTGCTCTTCAAGCCACTTGCTTGATCCCGGCCTTGGCTTCCAGCGCGCGTACCAGCGGCAACACGCGTTTGCCGAAGTACTCGACTTCCTCCTGGAAATGCAGGAAGCCGGCCAGCACCAGGTCCACGCCCACGGCCTTGAGCGCGACGATGCGCTCGGCAATTTGCTGCGGGGTGCCGATCAGGTTGGTCTTGAAGCCGTCGTTGTATTGCACCAGGTCTTCGAAGCTGGACTTGGCCCAGTTGCCCTCACCTTCCGGCGAGGCCTTGCCGGCCTGCTTGGCGGCATCACCAAACGCATTCACCGCTTCGGGGTCGGCCTTGTCGATGATTTCTGCGAGCACCGCGCGGGCTTCTTCCTCGGTGTCGCGGGCGATCACAAAGGCGTTCACACCGACTTTGACCGCATGATTATTCGCCGCGGCCTTGGTGCGAATGTCGTCCACCTGGGCCTTGATGCCTTCCGGCGTGTTGCCGTTGGTGAAGTACCAGTCCGACACGCGCGCGGCCATGTCCCGCGCGGCCCGCGAGCTGCCGCCCTGGAAGACTTCGGGCTGGCCCAATGGCTTGGGTTTGAGGGTGTAGTTGTTGAAGCGGTAGAAATCGCCCTTGAAGGTGAAATCGTCCTGGCTCCAGATGCCTTTCAGCGCGCGGATAAATTCCTCGGAACGGCGATAGCGCTCATCGTGCTCCAGCCACGGCTCACCGATAGCCTGGAATTCGCCCTTGAACCAGCCGCTGACGATATTCACCGCGATACGGCCGTTGGTGAGCTGGTCGATAGTCGCCAGTTGCTTGGCTGCCAGTGCCGGCTGCCACGGGCCGGGCAAGATCGCGGCGATGACCTTGAGCGTGGTGGTGGCCGCCAGCAGCGCATGGCTGAACGCTACGGACTCATGCTGGTTCTCGGCGCCGTAGCCGGCGGTGAAGCGAATTTGCGTCAGGCCGTATTCAAAGCCTGCCGCTTCGGCCAACTGCGCCAGTTTGCGGTTGTAGTCGATGCCCCAATGGGTGCGTTGTTCGATCTTGCTCACCACTAACCCACCGCTGACGTTGGGCACCCAGTAGGCAAATTTCACGGCTTGCTGACTCATCTAGCGGTACCTCGCACAAAGGGATGTACCCAAGGGTTGAGCAGCAAGCGTGCCAGGCCATGGCAAACGCCCTGGCCATGGGCATTGCGGTAAGAAACCCAGCGCCGGCTCGCTGGGCAGTTGCTGTCAGGGATCGCGCCGGTTTGTCGAAACACTGTTGCTGGAGCAACAGTGGAAAGCGCCCTTTGCCCCAAAACACGGGCTGAAGAGCCCGGCACGGACTGTGCAATCACCGAACCACTTGATCACTGCCCAGGAGCCGTACCCCATGACCGAGCAACACGTCATCAACCCGCTGTCCACCGGCGTCGACTACCCCTCCCTGGCCGCACGTTTTCGGCCGATCTTCCAGCGTATCGCCGACGGCGCAGTGGCGCGTGAGCACAGCCGCACCCTGCCCCATGAGCCGATTCAATGGCTCAAGGAAGCCGGCTTTGGCGCGGTGCGGGTGCCGCTGGAATACGGCGGTGGGGGGGCGTCCCTGCCGCAGTTGTTCGAACTGCTGATTGAACTGGCCGCCGCTGACTCCAACGTGCCCCAGGCCCTGCGCGGCCACTTCGCGTTTGCCGAAGATCGCCTGAATGCGCCACCGAGCGCGGGCCGCGACCTGTGGTTCAAGCGTTTTGTCGATGGCGATATCGTCGGCTGCGCCTGGACGGAAATTGGTAATGTCGCGATCGGCGACGTCGTCACCCAGGTCAGCCCCGACGGTGACACATGGAAACTCAACGGCGAAAAGTTCTACAGCACCGGCAGCATTTTCTCCGACTGGATTGACGTATATGCCCAGCGCAGCGACACCGGTGGCGACGTGATTGCCGCCACCCGCACGCGCCAACCCGGCGTGGTGCAAAGCGATGACTGGGACGGCTTCGGCCAGCGCACGACTGGCAGTGGCACCACACGCTTTACCGACGCCGTCGTCGACGCAGAAAACCTCATCGATTTTGCCACCCGTTTCAAATACCAGACGGCGTTCTACCAGTTAGTGCTGCTGGCGACCCTGGCCGGCATTGGCCGCGCCGCGCTCAACGACGTGGCGCATCAGGTGCGCAATCGCAAACGCATTTACAGCCATGGCAATGCCGCCCACGTCAGCCAGGATGCGCAGATTCAACAGGTCGTCGGTGAGGTGGCCGCCCGCGTGTACGCCGCTGAAGCCTGCACGCTGAAAGCAGCAGTGCCGGCGCAACAGGCGTACCTGGCGCGATTTGCCGGGGATGACGCCGCAGAGCGGGCAGCGAATGTGGCTGCCGAAATTGAATCGGCGACGGCGCAAGTGGTGGTGTCAACGCTGATCCAGCGTGCCACCAGTGAATTGTTCAACGCACTCGGGGCCTCGGATGTGCGCCAGGGCAAAGCCCTCGACCGTCATTGGCGCAATGCGCGCACCGTGTCATCCCACAACCCGTTGATCTACAAGGCGCGCATCGTGGGTGACTGGGTGATCAACGGCACCGAACCACCGTTTGTCTGGCAGATCGGCAACGGCCCGGCCAAGGCCTGACGCGCAAAAACTGCTGGGAGCAGGCCGAATGGCCTACGCCCTAAAACGCCAGCTTGTAGCCGATGGTCATCAACATGATCGCCAGGCAGGGGCGCAATACGCCGTCCGGGACTTTGCCGGTCATGTGGCTGCCCAGGTAAATCCCCGGCAGCGAGCCCATCAGCAAAAAGCCCAGCAGGTGCCAGTCCATATTGCCCATACTGGCATGGCCCAGGCCCGCCACCAGGGTCAGTGGCACAGCATGGGCGATCTCGGTGCCGACTAAACGTCGCGTCGCCAGGAACGGGTACAGGATAAACAACGCGACGGTGCCCAGGGCGCCGGCGCCGATGGAGGTCAAGGCAACCATGGTGCCGAGGATTGCCCCGGTGACCACCGTCAGCACGTTCAAGTTACGCGGGCTCATGTGGTAATCATCGCCGGCATGACGCTGGGCGAAGGCCAACAGGCTTTTCTTGAACAGGATCGCCAGCGCGGTCAGCAGCAGCACCACGCCAAGGGCTTGCTTGATCACCGCGTTCATCGCGCTGGGGTCGGTGTGCAGGCTGGCGAGGAACCACAAAGTCAGCAGCACCGCGGGCACACTGCCCAGGGTCAGCCAGCCGGTGATGGTCCAGTCGATGTTCTTGTTCTTGCTGTGTACCAGCACACCACCGGACTTGGTGATAGCGGCGTACAACAGGTCGGTGCCCACGGCGGTGGCCGGGTTAATGCCGAACCACAACAGGATCGGCGTCATCAAAGAGCCCCCGCCGACACCTGTCATGCCGACGATAAAACCAACGATCAGGCCAGCGATTACAAAACCAATATTACCCACATCCATTCCAGCTACCCGCGGCCTTATAAATTACTGGCCGCAGGATAGCGATTTTTCTTATAACCACTTATATCAATATGATCTGACTTTATGCTTTTTCTGTCAGTCGATGGTAGACGTAGGCCTGGGTCTGATACGGGAAGGCAACAGTGTCACGCCCGCGCAACGCCGGGTGGGTGTCGATCAGCCGGCGCAATTGCGCCGTGACCGTAGCCTTTTGTGCGTCAGGGAGCGCCGCGATAAAGCTCACCGACAGGAAGCGGTCCATGATCACCTCCTGTGGGCTGCCGACATGCTGATAGGCAAAACAGGTCATCTGCGCTGCGCAAAAATACTCGCCAGTGAAGGCTTCGCGCCAACGGCCGGTATGAAAGCGCGGCGTGTCGCCTTCATAAGGCGTGATGATTTGAGTAATGGCGGCGACCCAATCCACCGACTCGTCGCGCACATTCCACACCAGCCCCAGGCGCCCATCCGGTTTGAGTACCCGATGGATTTCCGCCAGGGCCGCCTCGCTGGAAAACCAATGGAAGGCTTGTGCGCACACCACCGCATCCGCCACGGCGCTTTCCAGTGGAATGGCCTCGGCAGTGCCATTGACCAGGTGCACATCCGGCAGCAGCTTGCTCAACTGCGCGCCCATTGCCGGCACCGGTTCCACGGCAATCAGCGTGGGCGCCAGGGTGTTGAGGACACGCGTGAACTTGCCGGTGCCGGCGCCCAGGTCGATGACCGTCGACTGCGCGGTGATACCGAGTGTGTCGCTCAGCCAGCCAGTGAGTTGCCGTGGATAGTCCGGTCGACCTTGGGCGTAAGTGACGGCCTGGGTGGAAAACCCTTGCTGCGCAGACGCGTGAATCCCAGTCATTGCCAATCTCTCCTCGGGTATTGCGGGAGCACAGTGTGCGCCCTTCGCGATTTATTTTCTAACCGCTGCATCCAATCGGGCAGGCCATGGGTAGTACCCACAGCAACCCTGCTGTTCTACTCAATGGAGAAGTCCCGATGAACGCTAAAGCATTGCTCTGCCTGACCGGTTTGCTCGTCGCCGCCCCGACTGTCTTTGCCCAGGCCGGTTTGCCCGACAGCATCAAGGTGCCGGATGGCCACAAGGTGGCACTGGAAACCACCGGTGTCGGCGAAATCACCTACGAATGCCGCGACAAAGCCAACGCCGCGGGCCAGACCGAATGGACCTTCGTCGGCCCCAAGGCGGTGCTGAATGACCGCAGCGGCAAGCCAGTAGGCACCTACTTCGGGCCGCCAGCCACCTGGCAAGCCCAGGACGGTTCGAAGGTGACCGGCACCCAATTGGCAGTGGCGCCGTCGGGTGCGGGCAACCTGCCCTATCAGTTGGTCAAGGCCAACCCGGCCGAGGGCAAAGGCGCGATGACGGGGGTGAGTTACATCCAGCGGGTCGCCCTTAAAGGCGGCGTGGCGCCGAGTACCGCGTGCACCACCGCCAACAAGGGCAAGCAGGAAGTGGTGAAATACCAGGCCGACTACATATTCTGGGCCGCAAACTGAGCCTATTCAGCTAGGCTAATGCGCTGGCGCCCCGACCTTAGGGTCGGGGCATTGATCCTGTTCCTGCGGCGGAAACCCCGGTCCTTGCCTGAAGCCACTTTTGACTACGAAGCTTGCCTACTGGCCTGCGCGCGTGGCGATCAACGCGCCCTGCGTCGGTTGTATGAGCAAGACAGCAGCCGTCTGCTCGGCATAGCTTTGCGCATTGCCCGCGATAAGGCCCTGGCCGAGGACATCGTGCACGACGCATTTATCAAGATCTGGCGCGGCGCTGCCAGCTTCGACCCCACCCGTGGTTCGGCGCGTGGCTGGGTGTTCAGCGTGACCCGGCACCTGGCCTTGAATGCCGTGCGCAACCCTCACCGTGAAGTGGCGTTGAGCGCGGAACATGACACCGTCGCGGCCGCCGACGACAGCTTTGAATTCAGCACCCGTACCGGGCAGATTCAGCACTGCCTGGAACAGCTCGACCCGGCCCGTCGCCGTTGCATCCTCCACGCTTATGTCGACGGCTATTCCCACAGTGAAATCGCGCAGAAACTGGACACCCCGCTGGGGACCGTCAAAGCCTGGATCAAACGTAGCCTCGCCGCGCTGCGGGAGTGCATGGCATGAGTAACCCACTGGATGAACTGGCCAGCGAATACGTACTGGGCACCCTGCCCGCTGAACAGCGCGCTGAGGTTGAACGACGCCTGCAACACGACGCCCCATTGCGCGCAGCGGTGGACGCCTGGGAACAGCGCCTGCTGCCGCTGACGGCATTGGCCGAACCGGTGCCGCCCTCCGCACAGTTATGGCGGCGCATCGAACGCACGGTCGGGCGCGCCGATAGCCGCGAGCCTTGGTGGAACCTGCTTGCACTCTGGCGCGGCTTGGCCGGCGCAGGGTTGGTCACCACACTGGTACTGGCCGCGCTGCTGCTGACGCGCCCGCCCGGCGCCGACCCGACCTTCGTGGTAGTGCTGGTGGCGCCGCAAAGCCAGGCACCGGGTTGGGTCATCCAGGCCAGCAATACTCAGCAGATCCAGTTGATTCCGTTGGGCGTGATGGAAGTACCGGCCGACAAGGCCCTGCAATTCTGGACCAAGGGTGATGGCTGGCAAGGCCCCGTGTCGCTGGGCCTGGTCAAACCGGGGCAAACCCTGTCAGTGCCCTTGGACAAACTGCCCCCGCTGACGCCAAACCAGCTGTTCGAGCTGACCCTGGAAGACCCGCGTGGCTCGCCGACCGGCAAGCCGACCGGGCCGATCCAGGCCATCGGCCGCGCCGTCAAGGTGCTCTGATCAGCTGACGCTGGGCAACCACACGCGAAACCGCGCACCGCCCAGCGGCGATGCCAGCGCGGTCAACGTGCCGCCCTGGGCTTCCAGCGCACGCCGGCTGATCGCCAGGCCCAGGCCGAAGCCACCCGTGGCGCGGTCACGGCTGCGGTCCAGGCGGTAGAACGGCTCGAAAATGCGCTCGCGCTGGTCCACGGGAATGCCGATGCCGTCGTCATCCACCCAGATTTCACAGCCATTGGCACACACCTTGACGCCCACCTGGATGCGCTTGTCGCAATACCGCGTGGCGTTGCGCAGCAGGTTCTGCAGGGCGCGGGCGGTGAGGCGTGGGTCGAGGCTGACGCGCTCTTCGGCACAATCGAGCGCTACATCGATAACGATCTCGGGGTTTTCCAACTCGTCATCGACGCTGCCCAGCACGCTGTCGATAAACTCGTCGATCACCACGTCGACCCGCTCCGGCAACTGGGCCGGATTTTGCAGGCGGCTGTAGGAGAGCAATTCCAGCACCAGTTCGTCCAGCTCACGGATGTGCGCCACAAGGCTTTGCAGACGCTCGCGGCTGGCCTGAGGCAAGTCTTCCGAGAGGGCCAGGGCCAGGCCGAAATCCAGGCGGGTCAGCGGCGTACGCAGTTCGTGAGAGACGGCATTGAGCAGGTCGCGCTGCTGGTTGAGCAGGCTCTCGATATCGTCGGCCATGGTGTCGAATACCGAGGCCAGGCTGCCGATGTTGGAGCTGGCCGGAATGTGCGTACGCTCGGTCAGATTGCCCCTGCCCAGTTGGACGGCGGTGGTCTTCAGGCGCTCCAGGTCGCGCCAATGCGGGCGCAACCAGAACAGCAGGCACGCCAGCAGCGCAGCACCGATCAATACGTTCATCGACCAGTACAGCAGGTTCATGTCCAGCGGGTCAGGCGGGATGGTCAGCTTGACCACAAACTGATCGTTCACCGGTGAACTGATTTGCTCCATCCAGCCCCACTCGCCCAGGCGGATCACCGGTTGGCCTTGCTCCAGCAGGTGTTCTTCTTCAGGGGTGTAGCTCGCGTCCTGACGCAGCAGCAGTTGCACCTTCAGCGGCGCAAAGTCACGGCCCAATTGCGCGGTAACCTCTGACCAGTGTTCCACCGGCACGCGCAGATATTGTTCGACGATCAGCTTTTGCTGGCCGCGACTCTGCTCGACGTTGTAGTTCATGTAGCGATGTTCGAACACCTTGATGACCAGTTTGGGAATCAGGTAGATCGCCGCGCTGTAGGTGACGATAGTAATCAGGTAGAGGCGTAGCAGTGCACGAACCATCGATCAGCATTCCCACTCGGAACGGCTGAACAAGTAACCCTTGCCCCACACGGTCTTGATTTTGCGCGCTTCGCCGGCATGGTCGTCGAACTTGCGGCGCAACTTGGAAATGGCCACGTCCACAGAGCGGTCGGTGCCGTTGAATTCGATACCGCGCAGGCGTTGCAAAATCTGGTCGCGGCTGAGCACCTCGCCGGCATGCCGGGCCAACACCACCAGCAGGTTGTATTCACCGCTGGACAGCTCCACCGCCTGCTCGCGCCAGGTCACCGTGCGTTCGGACAGGTCGATACACAGGTTGCCCATGATGATCTGGTCGTTGGCAACCTGGGGGTCGGACAGGCTGCTGCGGCGCAACAAGGTGCGCACTCGCGCCAACAGTACGCGCGGCTCGCAGGGCTTGGTGACATAGTCGTCGGCGCCCATTTCCAGGCCCAGCACCTGATCGTGGCTGTCGTCGCGCGCGGTGAGCATCAGGATCGGCAAACCCGCCGAGTCGGCGCGCAGCAAGCGGCACACCTGCAGGCCGTCAAGGCCTGGCAGCATCAGGTCGAGAATCACCAGGTCCGGCGGGTTGAGGCGCGCGCGCTCACGCACGTGATCGCCACGGCTGAGTACGCTGACGTGGTAGCCATTGCGTTCCAGATAGCTGGCAATCAGCTCGGAGAGCGCGGCGTCGTCTTCCACCAGAAGGATGTTGGGCATGGTGCTTCCAAATAATACGGTTTGTTGGTGTGCTGCAGGATTGTGCAAGGATATACGCCCCCGGCGTTCAGCGCGCCGCACCTTACATTTCTTCACAGACGGGCTACAGAGCTTCACAGCACCGCGGCGCAGGTGTCTTTAGGATGCGCCAGTCAATATTGGGATATGAGCATGTCGAAGAATCTGTTTGCGCCGTTTTGCCTGCTGGCCTTGACGCTGGCACTGAGTGCTTGTGGCAAGTCGGCCGACGAAGCGCCGGAAATGCCCCTGGCCAAAGTCCGCGTCGAAACCCTGCAGGCCAAACCCCTCTCCATTACCAACGAACTCAGCGGGCGTATCGCTGCACCGCGCATTGCCGAAGTGCGTGCCCGGGTCGCTGGGGTGGTCATGCAGCGCGTGTTCAAGGAAGGCCACGACGTAAAACAGGGCGATGTGCTGTTTCGCATTGACCCGGCCCCGTTCAAGGCCGACCTGGACAGCGCTCAGGCCAACCTGGAAAAGGCCCAGGCCAATGCGTTCCAGGCGCGTTTGCAAGAACAGCGCTACAGCCAGTTGGTAGAAGGCAATGCCATCAGCGGCCAGGACTACGACAACGCCCGCGCCGCCGTGCGCCAGACCAACGCCGAGGTCGCCGCCAACAAAGCCGCCGTCGAGCGTGCCAAGCTGAACCTGGGCTACGCCACCGTCACTGCGCCGATCTCCGGCCGCATCGGCCGCGCGCTGGTGACCGAGGGTGCATTGGTGGGCCAGAACGAAGCCACGCCACTGGCGATCATCCAGCAACTGGACCCGATTCACGCCGACTTGACCCAGTCGACCCGCGAGCTGAATGACCTGCGCCGCGCCTTCCGTGCCGGTAGCCTGAAGCAGGTCGGCCAGGACCAGGCCAAGGCCACGCTGATCGAGGATGACGGCAGCCTGTACCCGCTGCCGGGCAAATTGCTGTTTGCCGAGATCAGCGTTGACCCGGGCACCGGGCAGATCATCCTGCGCAGCGAGTTCCCCAACCCGGACCTCGACCTGCTGCCCGGCAGTTTTGTGCGTGTGCGCCTGGAACAAGCGGTTGATAGGCAAGGCATCAGCGTGCCGCAACGCGCCATTACGCGCGACAGCGCCGGCATCCCGATGGTGTTGCTGTTGGACGCCGAGCAGACCGTCAGCCAACAGCCGGTGGAGCTGGGCGCGGTCATCGAGGATCGCTGGATCGTCAGCAGCGGCCTCAAGCCCGGTGACCGCATCATCGTCGAAGGCCTGCAACACGCGCGCCCCGGTGAAAAAGTCGAAGTGGACGACAGCCCGGCCCCTGGCCAGCTCGTAAAGGAATAACCCGCCATGCCGCAGTTCTTTATTGACCGCCCGATTTTCGCCTGGGTGGTCGCCTTGTTTATCCTGCTGGCCGGCGCGCTGGCCATCCCGCAATTGCCGGTGGCGCAGTACCCCAACGTGGCGCCGCCAAAGGTGGAAATCTACGCGGTGTACCCGGGCGCTTCGGCCCAGACCCTGGATGAAAGCGTGGTCAGCCTGATTGAGCAGGAGCTCAACGGCGCCGATCACCTGCTGTATTTCGAATCCCAGAGCAGCCTGGGCTCGGCCACGATCACCGCCACCTTCCAGCCGGGCACGAACCCGGAAATGGCCCAGGTGGATGTGCAAAACCGCCTTAAAGCGGTGGAGCCGCGCTTGCCGCAAGCGGTGACCCAGCAAGGCTTGCAGGTGGAAAAGGTGTCTGCCGGCTTCCTGCTGCTGGTCACCCTGACGTCCAACGACGGCAAGCTCGATGACGTTGCGCTCAGCGATTACCTGGCACGCAACGTCATGAACGAGCTCAAGCGCCTGGACGGTGTCGGCAAGGCCCAGCTGTATGGCGCCGAGCGCGCCATGCGGATCTGGATCGATCCGCAGAAGCTGATCGGCTTCAACCTCACCCCGGCCGACGTGAACGCTGCAATCAGCGCGCAGAACGCCCAGGTCTCGGCGGGCAGCATCGGTGATTTGCCGGGGACCAAGACCCAGGAAATCACCGCCGCCATCCTGGTCAAGGGCCAACTGTCGACGCCGGCAGAATTCGCCGACATCGTGCTCAAAGCCAATCCCGACGGCTCCACCGTGCGTATCGGCGATGTGGCGCGGGTGGAAATCGGCAGCCAGGAATACCAGTTCTCTACGCGTCTGAACGGCAAGCCATCCACCGCCGTCAGTGTGCAACTGTCGCCGGGCGCCAACGCGCTGAACACCGCAACCCTGGTGCGGGCGAAGATGGACGAACTGTCGCGCTACTTCCCGGCCAACGTGGAGTACAAGATCCCGTACGACACCTCGCCCTTCGTCAAGGTCTCGATTACCAAAGTGGTCTACACCTTGCTGGAGGCCATGGCGCTGGTGTTTGCGGTGATGTATCTGTTCCTGCAGAACGTGCGCTACACCTTGATCCCGACGCTGGTGGTGCCCATAGCACTGATGGGCACCTTCGCCACCATGTTGCTGCTGGGTTTCTCGATCAACGTGCTGACCATGTTCGGCATGGTGCTGGCGATCGGTATCCTGGTGGACGATGCGATTGTGGTGGTGGAGAACGTCGAGCGCATTATGGTCACCGAGGGTTTGTCGCCCAAAGAGGCCACGCGCAAGGCCATGGGCCAGATTACCGGGGCCATCGTCGGTATCACCCTGGTGTTGGTCGCGGTGTTTCTGCCGATGGCGTTCATGCCGGGTTCGGTCGGGGTGATCTACCAGCAGTTCTCGCTGTCGATGGCGACGTCGATCCTGTTCTCGGCGTTCCTCGCCCTGACCTTGACCCCCGCGTTGTGCGCAACCCTGCTCAAGCCGATTGCCAAGGGCGAGCACCATGCCAAAGGGGGGTTCTTCGGCGGCTTCAACCGGCGCTTTGAACAGCTCACCGACCGCTACGAAGGTTGGGTGGCCTATGCCCTCAAGCGCAGCGGCCGGTACCTGCTGATCTATCTGGTGTTGCTGGTGGGCCTGGGGGTGATGTTAAGCCGCCTGCCCTCCTCGTTCCTGCCGGTGGAGGACCAGGGTTACACCATTACCGATATCCAGTTGCCGCCGGGTGCGAGCAAGAACCGCACCGTGCAGGTGGCCGAGCAGATCGAGGCACATAACGCCGAGGAACCCGGGGTGGGCGATACCACCATGATCATGGGCTTCAGTTTCTCCGGCTCCGGGCAGAACGCAGCGCTGGCGTTTACCACGCTCAAGGACTGGTCGGAACGCAGCGGTGTTGATTCGGCCTCGGCGATTGCCGACCGTGCCAACGCCGCTTTCGGCGAGCTTAAAGATGCGATTGCCTATGCAATTCTGCCACCGCCCGTGGACGGCCTCGGCACCTCCAGCGGTTTCGAGTTCCGCTTGCAGGACCGTGGCGGTGTCGGCCATGCGGCGTTGATGCAAGCACGTACCGAGTTGCTGGCGGCCGCTGCGAAAAGCCCGATCCTGGCCAACGTGCGCGAAAGCGCCCTGGCTGAAGCACCACAAGTGCAGTTGCAAGTGGACCGCAAGCAGGCTAACGCCCTTGGGGTCTCCTTCGCGGACGTGGGTAATGTGCTGTCTTCGGCCATCGGCTCGGCCTATGTCAACGACTTCCCCAACCAGGGCCGCATGCAGCGGGTGGTGGTGCAGGCCGAAGGCGACCAGCGCAGCCAGGTGGCGGACTTGATGAAGATCAACGTGCGCAACAAGGACGGCAAGATGGTGCCGTTGTCAGCGTTCGTCGAAGCCAAGTGGACCCAGGGCCCTGCGCAGTTGACGCGTTACAACGGCTACCCGGCCATTGCCATCAGCGGTGAAGCAGCACCGGGGCACAGCACCGGTGAGGCGATGGAAGAAATTCAGCGCCTGGTCAGCCAACTGCCGGCGGGCCTGGGTCAGGAATGGACCGGTTTGTCGTTGCAGGAACGCTTGTCCGGTTCCCAGGCGCCCTTGCTGCTGGGCCTGTCGCTGTTGATCGTGTTCCTGTGCCTGGCCGCACTGTATGAAAGCTGGTCGATTCCAACCTCGGTCTTGTTGGTGGTGCCGCTGGGTGTGCTCGGCGCCGTATTGGCGGTGACCTTGCGCGGCATGCCTAACGATGTGTTCTTCAAAGTGGGCCTGATCACCATCATCGGCTTGTCGGCGAAGAACGCGATCCTGATCATCGAGTTCGCCAAGGACTTGTATGAGCAGGGCGAAGACCTGATCGACGCCACCTTGAAAGCTGCGCGCCTGCGTTTACGGCCGATCATCATGACATCACTCGCGTTTATCCTCGGCGTGGTGCCACTGGCCATTGCCACCGGTGCCAGCTCGGCCAGCCAGCAGGCGATCGGCACGGGCGTGATAGGCGGGATGATCACCGCAACCCTGGCGGTGGTGTTTGTACCGGTGTTCTTTGTGGTGGTGATGAAGCTGGTGCGCAAGCGTTCATAACCGGTTTGAAAATGCGCTATGGTGCTCACAACCTCCCCTGTTGTGAGCACCTATGGCCTTCCTCGCCCGCACCCACCCTCGCCTCTCCGCCGCCGCCGTCCTGGGCCTTGCCGTGGGCATCCTGGCACCCGCTGACACGATCATCAGCAAAATCCTCATTGGCTGGAATGCCGGCGTCTGGACCTACCTGATACTGATGCTGTGGCTGACCAGCCGCTCGCGGGCCGACGACGTCAAACGCTTCGCCGAGATCGAGGATGAAAACGCAGGGTTGGTGCTGTTTATGGTGTGCATCGCGGCGATTGCCAGCCTGGCGACCATCACGCTGAACCTGGTGGGCAGCAAAGACCTGGACAGCACCGCGCGCCTGCTGCATTACGGGTTTACCGGGATGACGGTGATTGGTTCATGGTTGCTGACCGGGGTGATTTTCAGCGTGCATTACGCGCGCCTCTTTTACACGTGGGAAGGTGACGAGCCGGCGCTGCGCTTTGCCGAAGGTTTGCGCAACCCCAACTATTGGGACTTCCTGTACTTCTCGTTCACCATTGGCGTGGCGGTGCAGACGGCGGATGTAGGCGTGGCCACACGGGGTATGCGCAAGGTGGTGCTGGGACAGTCTTTGATCGGTTTTCTGTTCAATACGGCGATTCTGGGCTTCTCGATCAATATTGCAGCAGGCCTGTTTAGCTGAGCCCTGAACACCGATGCTTTAAAAAGGCTATTAAAAAATATTTTTTAGACTGTCAACTTCGACAGTAGACACCTCCCGAAAAAGCCCTTTAATAGCGTCAGTCATTCAAACTAGAGTGTGCGATTGTGCGCAGATGCCCTTTTCATCAGGGCCACAACTAGCAGTCAAATAAACTTTTGTAAACTGTGACTTCTGACAGTTACCTAACTCTTCTTTTTGCGGCTTTATAGGAGTAGACAGAAGCAATGGCGCTTCTGGCTTTCGTATAATCATCATGAACGGAGAGGCGATTATGTCAGTAACAAACAGCTTATCGACGAATGCCCAGAAGGCGCAGTTCATAGGTACCATTGGCGAACACCCATTTGAAACTACGACCGCTCAAGTCGAGCAAACAGATAATTCCATCGCATTTACCACGACGCATCGAGACGACGGGGATGGTTCCGAGGAACTCTATATCAGATTCTCTAAAGCAATCACCCCTGACGAGGTACGGCAGTTGACGGGCTCCAGAACTGACCAGGTGTGGGTTCAACTCAAACGAAGCGAAAACCCCCGAGCATATCCCTATGTCGAAGGCAGCTTGACTCTGAACAAAATCAGTGATCACCCTTTCGCCGTCATTGGCTCCGTGTATGCCGTCACTCAAGATCCAGAACTTAAACTGGACGTTAAGTTTGAAGTAACCGTTTGAACCAGCCGGCTCCGCAGAAAAAAAAAAGCCCTGATCTTGCAATCAGGGCTTTTTTATCAGCGTTTCTCTTTCTATTTAGAAGGCATAGCGTACGCCAACGTTAACAGCGGCTTTTTGCTTGATTTTGTCACTGGTGCTGGTCTCCAGGTCGACATGCGCCTGCAGGTCCTGGGTAAACGACACCGCCACACCGGCACCGTACTTGGTGCGCGAGCCCGACAAATCATTGTTGAAGGTCTGGTTGTTGACCGTGACCTTATTGTTGTTGGCAAACTCGTGGACCATTGCCGCACGCAGGTAAGGCTTGATCAGCGTGCCATCATCGAGTTGGAACTCATGACCCACGGTCGCGCCGGCCTCGGCAGTCCTTGAGCGGGTGCGCTCACCGTCCACTTGCAAACCGTTTTTCAGGCTGTACGTACCACCTTGGACCACAATGGTCGACAGTCGGCCGTAAGGTTCAATAAAGGAACTCTCACCAAGCTTGATATGACGGCCGAGTTCAGCCGATACACCACCGCCTACGTTGTTGTAGCCACCCTTGGTAGACGTGTTGTCACTGAGGGTTGCCTTGGCCTGGTTCTGGAACCGGTTGGCTTTGGCCACGGCATCAAAATAGAAACCGCTTTCTTCGTCCATCCAGGTGGCATAGGTACCCAGGAAGTAGCTCTTGACGGTACCGGCAGCGCCGCGCGCCGGGTTTACGTCAGAGTTACTGTGGCCGCCAAATACACCCACCTTCCATTGGCTGTCGCCCAGCGGCGTGTCAGCACCGATGGAGAAACCTTTCAGGTTCTGCGAGTAGCCGGTGCCCGAACTCTGGGACACATCATATTTACTGCCAAAACCACGGATCCAGAGGCCGGTGCTGTGCGGGGAGTAGCGCAACTCACCCATACGTTGGCGCAATGAGCCCTCTTCGGCGGTCATGATGGTCACCGGGGTGTTGAACAATGCCGTCACCACGCGTGCACTGCGACTGATCACACGGGTTTGCGTGTCCAGAAACCAGTCATTGCCTTCCTGTTTCAGGTTATAGGCATAGGCACCCATGTCGACCGGGCCGCCCTCCAGGGAGAACGCCGCGTCACCGCCGCCGGTGTGCACAACCTGGGTTTTGACCAGTTCGCTGCCGCTGGCTGCGAGTGCCAGGCTGTGGTTGCCTGTGGCTTCGCCGGTCACATTGATAAAGTCGGTTTTGCCTTGGTCGAAATCGGTGCCCATGACAAAGGTGCCGTTACCCGAAAGCGTTTGAAGGTTCAGCTGGTAAAACTCATTCGTCGCGCCCATGGTCACCGTACCACCGGCCATTTTCAGCGCACCCACCTGGCTGTCACCGGTCATGTTCCAGTTGGACGTGTTGCCTACACTCAAACTGGAGACATTCTGCAACTGGCCAGTCAACTCGGCGTTGTTCTGCAGGCTCAGATTGACAGTGCTGCCGGCGTCCGCAACGACGTTACCGGTCAAGCGGCTGTTATCCACATTCATCGTCGCCGAGCCGCCGCCCGTGACGCTCAACAGCTTACCGTCGCCACCCCTCAACTGGGAATTATTCAGTACATCGATGGTGACTGTCGGCGTTCTACCGGCCGCGCCCCGCACCAAAATGGCTGAGCCGCTGACGCCTTCTACACTGGATTGGTCCAATACCAGCTTGCCCTCAGTGGTATCGCCGCGCCCCCGGGTAAACACCACGCCATTGGCGCCACCGCTGATTGTACTTTGGCTGGCCGTCGCCGCACCGCCCTGCAGGCTCAGACCGATGGAATTCGCCCCGGTACCTTGCACCACTGTATTATTTTTGAAGTGCAATTGGCTGCCGCTGGTGGCTTGCGCGCCGCCCAACAGGCCACTGATATTACTTGAAGTAATCTCGGCGGAAGAGCCACCACTCACGCCCACAATGCCAAGGGCTTGCAAACCTACGCCCTGAGTGTTGGTGATCGTGCTGTTACTGACAGTCGCCTTACTGTTTTCCAGGCGCACCGCACCGCCCGTGGCGTTACTGGAAGAAACACGGGCTGATTCGATATTTACCGTGGAGCCTGAAACAGCGCGGATATCATTGACCGAACTGCCTGTATTAACATTCAAAGTGGAGTTCGAAAGGTCAATGGTTGTAGCCGATGCACGGTTCATATTCAAGGTAGACTGACTGGACAGTTGCCAGCTGGTTACGGCTGAAGTGGCGTCAATGGTTTGTTGTTGACCAATTAACTGAACAGCCTGCGCTTGCCCCTGAACCGCAACATACAGGCAGAAGGTAAGGGTTGGAACTTTCATCATCGCACTCAATGGTTTGAGTTCGAACGTATTCAGTGCCGACATGGGCAATCACTCTCTGATAGCGTGTTGGAAAACGGTTCGGCTTGCTTCCGAAGAATGTGACCTCACCTGTGAGGCACACAGAGTACGGAGCCGCCTATCCAAACTCTGTAGGACTTATCCCTGTTTAAACACAAAAAACACCCATAACGCTGTAATCAATTAAACAAAATAATGATTGCGCCGCCCCCTTCCTGAAAAGGGGGAGGCGCTGCGGATAGCGCTTTTTATCAAGGCGTGGTAGGGGTTACTATTTCCTTATCACAATACGCATTGACGACGACTGAACGCCCACCGACCGACGCAAAACCACGCCCTACCACCCCGTCGGCAAAAGTCGTGGTGACGGTGACTTCCAACGTGCCTATGCGCAGATAAATAAGTAGAGCGCGATACGGTAGCCTGAACGTGTAACCACTCAGGCGGATAGCGTCCGTTATATCAACGTCAGTACTAAAGGGCTGTGTTACTAACGGTGTACCGGTCCGGGGCCTGAATACCTTGGCGTTCAGAGTCAGTTTTCGCCCAACCACCATCCGTGTGTCCCCCGCCACAAAGAGCTCAAGGTAATGGTCAGGCGGCGTTGTCCCTGGAATGTCTACCAATGAAGTGCATCTCACCTCACCGGAAGTGAGTCGCTGGAATACAGGGGCAGGCAGGGCCTGAGTAATCGCGCCTATAACATCAACCGGGGTGGCGGGTGATATATTCGGGTTGGTTGTGCCCGGCCCTGTAACGATGTAATGAAAGAGCTGTTTGACATTACCGCCAGGTTCAATAGCGCTCCATGGAATTGTAAACTTGAGCGTTTCACCCGGGAGCAACGTACCGATAGGTTGTGGAGGCTGGATGATGGTGCCATCAGGCCTCACAAGATTAATCATATAGCCCGCTTGAGGAGGCGCACCCGTGGTCCAAATATCGACCTCTACATTGACGGGCAGATTGGCGTCAACGTCTTTTAGTGTGTCCTGCCCGCTCGGCGGGGTGCCTCGACCAAAAAAGCGCGCTGGGGTCAGATTTATATTAGGTGTTCCTGGCTCTCCGGGATTGACCGGCCCTGGAACACTTAAATCGACATTGATCACTTTCGGGGTCGAGGGGAATATTTCGCTGCCACGAACGACTCGGTAGAGCACAGTGACCGGTTGCGGCCCTACCTGAGCGCCATATTCAGCACGAATCAATGCGTTGAGGGCGGCGCCCTTGAACACCACATCGAATGCCGTAGCCGGCGTCAGAAGGCTATAAGGCTGCGAGCCCCATTTAATCTCAATTTGATCCAATGTGGGTTGGTGGTTCGTGAAAGCTCTTACCCGCGCCTCAATCACTGCTTGATAGTCAGCGTTGTCCAGTAAATCATCGGTAGTTCCCGATTCTGGGCTCGGCGCCAACGGGATAAAAATTTGTCCTTGGCCCGGTGGATCCAAAACCGACACCTTCAGAAGTTCAGCACTGGAGGGCAAACTCTGGTTACCGGATTTGTCTGTGAGGATGTAGTACAAGTACTGGGTAGCGTCAGCGGTGAACGCTGATGTCGGAAATGAAAACGGAGTGTTGGCAGCGCCCAACATTGGGAACGGGGACCCTACCTTATATTTGTCATCCTTGTTAAACATGTCTGGCCCAAGGAACAACTGAACCATATCACCGTCCGCAAACTGGCCGACCGCCTCGGTAAAGTTATTGGGCAGTACATTGCCAGGGATGGTTGGATTATTGGCAATGTAGGTACTGGTAAGCGGCGATGGCAGCGTAGACGGCAGGACTACTTTCAGCGGGGGTTTGCTATTGCCATCATTGACAGACCGATAGGGACCATACCTATCAACAATAAAGGGTGCCGGATCCGAAAATTCAGAAGGGTCCCCTGCGACGCCCCCCAAGTCCTCATAAATGACGTACCGCATTTCTTCATGACGGTGCAAAAAACCGCCACTAGGGGCTGTGATAACAATAGGAGTAAGAATATCTTCAGCCACATTCAATTGAGCTTTTTTCTTCATGACTCCCCAATCGGCATCCGGTCGATTGAGGTCTCTGGATTGGACTTCAATCCAATACTCAGGCGCTGAAAACTGACCCGTGTAACACATAAGGGTAATTCCAGTATCTGCCGTCGCTGTTGCAACAAGGCCCGTGTCATCCAGTTTCTCTACCAATATCGGTGCAGGCAGAGTGGGATTAATGGCGAGAATAGCCGCAGCATCTCTCGCTGATATTTTATCAACCATTTCATAGTCTCCTTAATTGCTTGATATGCACAAACTGGTAAAAAACACATCGACAACGCGTTAATCACTTACGATTTCATTAACGCGCCGGCGACTAAAACAACCTGATTATTTTTCACCTGGCCCTATGCCGTTCGGTCCACAGTAATTACCCGTACTAAACTTCCGATCAATTTGCACATAGGCTATCGCTGACGTGCCGATCAGAATCTTATTTTGGAATACGCTGTAACGTGCCGAACCGCCGGCGAAATCACTCAACGGCCTGATCAACGTTTCATACTCTGCCGCCGTTATCTGGAAGCGATAGACTGTATTTGGCTTGCCATCAGGGCCGGTGCCCCACTTGAATTCAAACGTGTCGGCAGTGGACGGAATTGGGTTACGGTCGGGATAATTCCTGAAACCCTGCAATGACAATACGATGACATCGTTCGGCTGCAGTACCTGTGGGCTCGGATCAATCAACACTTCAACAACCTGCCAAATCGGTGGTTTGGTATTGCAATTAAGAATCCGATTAGGGTGTTGTAACGACTGAGGAAAACTCGGCCGTGGATAGTTGATGGGCGGTGCAAGACTGACAAAAACAGTTTGATCAGGGGACAACTGCTGGTTTACCCCATTGTCCGTCTGATAGTTCACAAGGGTCGTCGCATTACTGCCACCGGCCTGGACCACCGACCAGGGAATCAGGTTGTCGAAGTCGACCACTTGCCCTCCGACATCACCTGCTTTGACAAGATAAGTCGCAACCGGCGCCGCCTGCCCCGGCCAGTAAAGTAAGGCACGCTCGCCCACTAAGGGGTTGTCGAACAAGGCAAAGGAAGCTCTCACCGGCTTGTTGGCATCGCGGCTGTCCAAACGATTGGGGGTCGCGGAGACCGCGCCTTGGATGTTGACCAGGGCTAATTGACGGTTCAGCAGTGCGGGCGCCTGAGGGTTTTCCTGGCCCGCGATCGTCATGTCCACGGTGACGAGCTTCAGCGGCGAGCGTACGCCCGGGCCGACGGTATCTCCCGCACGAAGAATGAAGTAACGCACCGGCAAATTAATAATTCGCCGCAGGTTCGCGCCCTTGGCGATCAGTACGCTCCAATCCACGACGACCGAATGGGGCAACCGGTTGACCGTTGTCGCAGGGAGCCTGATGCCATCCCACTCGACAACACACTGATCACCCGGCAACAGGTTGTCATACTGACGCACTCTCACCGAAACAATACCGCGGGCGTCCTCTCGATTAATCAACAGATCGGACTCATACGCCGGCACTTCAGGCGGTGACAGATTGGCAGGCAGCGCATTCAGACGCAGCTGGGTCTTGGCGGAAAATGAGTAACTCGATAGATTGCCGACTTTGTCTTGTAAGCGGTAAATGAAATGAAGCTCCGAAAAAGCGGAGAACTTACGAATTTCCGCCACCGGCATCTGTATAGTCATTGGCCCGCTGACAGCCACAAAAGACTGCCGATGATTGGGCGGACGTGACACCGTTGCTTCAGTGTCGTTTAAATAGCCGAGCACCGTATCACCTGTTTTTCGATCAAGGTAATCGCCGGGGATGATAATATCCAACGTCTGATTATTACTAAGATCAAACTCGGTAATGGGGTTATTAACAAATGTTGCAGCCGCCAAATCCTGGCCTGCCCCTGGAGCGGCTCGATCAATAATGATTGTGGACACAGGTGAGTATTCGAATGACGGGTTATCCAACTCAAGCGGGTGAACGCGATAAAATATATCCACCACGGCGTTGTTCTGAAAATAATCCTTAGGAATACTGGCTTTATCATAAGGAAAGCTAGCCTCCGTCAGAGGCCCGGACAACGCTATGGGTCCGATATCGACAGGCTGACTACCACGCACATGCCAAACAATATATAGCCAGTCAGTTTCGTTTTCCCCAGCCAGAAACATCCACGGTGTATCAATAACCACCGGAATGTCTTTGAATGATAACTCCAGGGGAACCAGCCCATCGGGCAGAACACCAACAACCTTAAGCGGAGCCAATGTCGGCGTAGCGGATATACCGACGGGCACGGTGCTGGTTAAACCTTCGGCATTATTGCCGTTATTATCCACTAACGTTTTTTCCATGGTGTTCTCCGCTAACTCGGCGATTAACTATTACGCATTGCGTTAAGCAGGATTCAATACCCAATTGCGGTGAGCCGATACTGTCAGATTTCACAGGTAACACCTCCGTTCGTCGGGTTTGGCCACACTGAGCGGACGTGCTTAAAGCGAAATACACTTGACGGGCTTTCATTGTTGAGGTCTCCTGAAACCGGTTTCACAGCATCACCACCTCCAATAAGAAAGGCCTGCCACCGTGACTTCTTTTTCCGCCGCCCAGCGCAGCCGCGTGACCATGCTCGACGTCGCCGAACGCGCCGGGGTGTCCAAAGCCAGCGTGTCGCGCTTTATCGGTGATGACCGTGCCTTACTGTCCGACGCCATTGCCTTGCGCATCGAACAGGCGATCAGTGAGCTCGGCTACCGCCCCAACCAGATGGCGCGCGGTTTGAAACGTGGGCGCACGCGCCTGATCGGCATGCTGGTGGCCGATATCCGCAACCCCTATTCCATTGCCGTGATGCACGGCGTCGAAACCGCCTGCCGCCAGCACGGCTACAGCCTGGTGGTGTGCAACACCGACCGCGATGACGAGCAGGAGCGCCAGCATCTGGCTGCGTTGCGTTCGTACAACATCGAAGGGTTGATCGTGAACACCCTTGGCCATCACCTCGACCAGTTGCTGGAGTTGCAACGGGAAATGCCGCTGGTGCTGGTCGACCGCAAGGTCGAGCCGCTGCACAGCGACATGGTGGGTTTGGATAACTTCGCGGCGGTACGTATGGCCGTGGAGCATCTCCAGCAGCAGGATTATCGCGATGTGTTGCTGGTGAGCGAAGCCGCCGATGGCACCAGCTCCCGACTGGAACGCCAGACCAGCTTCAAGGCCGAGATTGCCAGTCGCCCGGGGTTGACCGGCGCGGTGCTGGAACTCGATGCCGAGCTGGAAAATCGTCTGCAGGCCTTTCTTGCCAAACCCGGCCCCAAAGCCTTGTTCTGCGCCAACGGTATCGCCGCCCTGGCCTGTACCCGCGCGCTCAAGTCGTTGGGCTGCAACCTGTTTGATGAGGTCGGCCTGATCGCCCTGGATGACCTGGACTGGTACCCGCTGGTAGGCAACGGCATCACTGCCCTCGCCCAACCGACCGAAGCGATGGGCGCCAGCGCCTTCGACTGCCTGCTCAAACGCTTGCGCGGCGATGACGCGCCGACCCGCACACTGGACCTTTTGCCGGAACTGATCATTCGCGGCTCAACTCAATCCCCTGTGGAAGCCGGCTTGCCTGCGATCGCGGCTGCCCAGCCGACGCAGTAATCGACTGATTCAGCGCCATCGCCGGCAACCCCGTTCCCACGCGTGTTTTGTGAATAAAAATGAAACCGGTTTCAGAGGTAAACAACAATGCATAAATACCCCGTCTCCATCAGCCTTTCCAGCTACGGCGCCGACCTGGTTCGCCAGCAGGGCCAATTGAGTTTTGTCACGTTGCTCAATGCTGCCGGCGCCCAGCGCATCGAATGGCGTGAAGAACTGCTGACCACCGAACAACCCGCCGTCCTCGCCCAAGCCGCCGCTGAGCACGGCCTGGAATCGGTGTTTTCATCACCGCTGGAGCTCTGGGTCGCCGGGCGCGCCCAGCCGAATGCCGAACTCGCCGCCACCCTGGACCGCGCGCAAGCATTCGGCGCACGCTGGCTGAAAGTCTCCCTCGGCTACTTCACCGACACCAACGACCTGCAAAGTCTGCACGCGCTGCTCAACCGTCACCCGGTCCAGTTACTGGTGGAAAACGACCAGACGCTGCACGGCGGCCGTATCGAACCGATGCAGCGCTTCTTCACCGAGGTTGAACGCCTGGGTCTGCCGGTCAAAATGACGTTCGACATCGGCAACTGGCAGTGGCAGGACCAATCCGCTGTCACCGCCGCCCGCCTGTTGGGCCGGCACGTGGACTACCTGCACTGCAAGGCCGTGGCGCGGCGCCAGGACGGCAAGCTGGTGGCCTTGCCACCCAGCGCCTGCGACCTGCACATGTGGGAACAACTGCTCAAGCATATGACTCAAGGTATTACCCGGGCCGTGGAATACCCGTTGCAAGGCGAAGACCTGACCGACGTCACCGCGCAACACGTCGCCGCCCTCGCCCTCCTTGGCCAGCCCCGTGCGGAGAATGCCCATGTCTGAGATCGATATCCTGTCGTTCGGTGAAACCATGGCGATGTTCGTCGCCGAACAGACCGGCGACCTGGCCGAGGTGGCCCAGTTCCACAAACGCATTGCCGGGGCCGACAGCAACGTCGCTATCGGTTTGTCGCGCCTGGGTTTCAATGTTGCCTGGCTGAGCCGGGTCGGGGCTGATTCCCTCGGGCGGTTTGTCATCGACACACTGAAAAAGGAAGGCCTGGATTGTCAGCATGTGACGGTCGACCCGCTGCACCCCACCGGTTTTCAGTTCAAGTCCCGCGAAGAGACTGGCGCAGACCCGCAAGTGGAATATTTCCGCAAAGGCTCGGCCGCCAGTCACTTGTCGATTGCCGACATTCGCCCCGCACTCCTGCAAGCGCGGCACCTGCATGCCACCGGTATTCCGCCGGCCTTGTCCGAGGCCACCGGCGAGCTGTCCGTGGCGCTGATGACGCAGATGCGCAAAGCCGGGCGCAGCGTGTCATTCGACCCGAACCTGCGCCCGTCCTTGTGGGCCAACCAGCCGCAGATGATTCGCCAGATAAACGCCCTTGCACGCCTGGCTGACTGGGTCTTGCCGGGCTTGAGCGAAGGCCGCTTGCTCACGGGTTTCGACGACCCAGCCGACATCGCCGCCTTCTACCTCGACCAGGGCGCCGAAGCCGTGGCCATCAAGCTTGGGCCGGATGGCGCTTACTTCCGCACCCACATGGACCAGGGCTTTGTCGCCGCCGTGCCGGTGGAAACAGTCGTCGACACCGTCGGCGCCGGGGATGGTTTTGCCGTCGGCATGATCAGCGCCTTGCTCGACAACCTCAGCTTCCCCGAGGCCGTACAGCGCGGCAACTGGATCGGCAGCCGCGCCGTACAAAGCCGCGGCGATATGGAAGGCCTGCCCACCCGTTCGGCGTTACCCACTCGATCCGTTGCATGACCCACACCCTGTTGCCACAACTACAACAAGCTCAGGAGCAACCCCATGGATACCTTGAAACTCGCCACCCGCCGCTGGTGGTACATCATGCCCATCGTCTTTATCACCTACAGCCTGGCGTACCTGGACCGCGCCAACTACGGCTTCGCCGCCGCCTCCGGGATGGCCGAAGACTTGATGATCACCCCCGGCATGTCGTCGCTGCTGGGGGCGCTGTTCTTTCTCGGTTACTTTTTCTTCCAGGTGCCGGGGGCCATCTACGCGCAGAAACGCAGTGTTAAAAAACTGATTTTCGTCAGCCTGATCCTGTGGGGCGGCCTGGCCACCCTGACCGGGGTGGTGTCCAACGCCTATATGTTGATCGCCATTCGCTTCATGCTAGGGGTGGTGGAAGCCGCGGTGATGCCGGCGATGCTGGTTTACCTGTGCCACTGGTTTACCCGTGCCGAACGCTCGCGGGCCAACACGTTCCTGATCCTCGGCAACCCGGTGACCATGCTGTGGATGTCGGTGGTGTCAGGTTATCTGGTGCAGCATTTCAGTTGGCGCTGGATGTTTATCATTGAAGGCCTGCCAGCCGTGATCTGGGCGTTTATCTGGTGGCGCCTGGCAGATGAGCGGCCCAAGGATGCGCAGTGGCTGAGTGACGCGCAGAAGCAGGACTTGGAAACCGCCCTGGCGGCCGAGCAAGTCGGCATCAAGGCCGTGAAAAACTACGCCGAAGCCTTTCGCTCGCCCAAGGTCATCATCCTGGCGTTACAGTTTTTCTGCTGGAGCATCGGCGTGTACGGCTTTGTGCTGTGGCTGCCGTCGATCCTCAAAGCCGGTTTGCAGATGGACATGGTCGAAGCGGGCTGGCTGTCCGCCCTGCCTTACCTGGCAGCCGTCATCGGTATGCTCGCAGTGTCCTGGGGCTCGGACAAGCTGCAAAAACGTAAACGTTTTGTGTGGCCGCCGTTGCTGATCGCGTCCATCGCTTTCTACGCGTCCTACGTCCTGGGCGCCGAGCACTTCTGGTGGTCCTACACCCTGCTGGTGATCGCCGGCGCCTGCATGTACGCGCCTTATGGCCCTTTCTTCGCCATCGTCCCGGAGATCCTGCCGGCCAACGTTTCCGGTGGCGCCATGGCGCTGATCAACAGCATGGGCGCGCTCGGCTCGTTCGGTGGTTCGTACCTGGTGGGTTATCTCAATAGCAGCACCGGTTCGCCCGGCGCCTCCTACCTGCTGATGAGCGGCGCATTGATGTTCGCCGTGGTGCTGACGATTTTCCTCAAGCCCGGCGCCAGCGACCGTGAGCGCGCGCCGTCGCCTACGTTTGAATTGAAGGTAAAAACCCAATGAAGAAGTCTGTCGTTTTATACAAAAAACTCTCGGCGCCATTGATGGCCCGCCTGCACGAGCACGCCGATGTCACCCTGATCGACGCGCTGGACGAGCCCGGCCTGGCCAGGCTGCGTGACGCCCTGCCCAGCGCCCACGGGCTGCTGGGTGCGAGCCTGCGCCTGGACGCCGAGCTGCTCGCTCTGGCGCCCCACCTGGAAGCAGTGGCCAGCGTCTCGGTCGGTGTCGACAACTACGACATCGACTACCTGACCCAACGCGGCATCCTGCTCAGCAACACCCCGGACGTACTCACCGAAACCACCGCGGACACCGGCTTTGCGTTGATCCTGGCCACTGCCCGTCGCGTGGTCGAACTCGCCGACATGGTGCGTGCCGGCCAGTGGAACAAAAACATCGGCCCCTCGCATTTCGGCAGCGACGTGCATGGCAAGACCCTGGGCATTATCGGCATGGGCCGCATCGGTGAAGCCCTGGCCCAACGCGGGCATTTCGGTTTCGGCATGCCGGTGATCTACCACAGCCACTCGCCCAAGCCGTTGGTAGAAGCGCGCTTCGGCGCGCAATACCGCAGCCTCGCGGCGTTGCTCAAGGAGGCTGACTTTGTCTGCCTGACGCTGCCGCTCACGGCTGAAACCGAAAAACTGATTGGTGCTGAAGAATTTGCGCTGATGGGCCCCGAGACGATCTTTATCAATATTTCTCGGGGCAAAGTCGTCGATGAAGCCGCGCTGGTCGAGGCCCTGCAGCAACGTACGATTCGCGCGGCGGGCCTGGATGTGTTTGAGCGTGAGCCGCTGAATCACGACTCGCCGTTGTTGCGCTTGAATAACGTGGTGGCCACGCCGCATATCGGTTCGGCGACCCACGAAACGCGGGAAGCGATGGCCCGTTGTGCGGTGGATAATCTGCTCGCGGCATTGTCGGGGGAACGGCCGAAAAACCTGGTGAATCCGGCAGCCTGGAAACCCTGAATCCCGAGCGCTGAACAGGTTCAATGTGGGAGCGGACTTGTCGGACCGCCGAACCGCTGCGATAGCATCAACTCGGTGTACTTAGTGGACCGAGGTGTCTGCATCGCAGGCAAGCCAGCTCCCACAGAAAAGCAGAGCACTGCGGTGCTGGCAGCTAAACTCGCTCCCACATTTGGATCTCATTTCATCCGGTAAAAGTGCTGTTGCTGTGCTGTTGCTCTGCTTTTGCTTCAACCACTCAGGTCGGCTACCAGGCCGCCGTGCCCTGCTTTTGATCTGCTGTTGATCTTGATATGACAGGCCCCGTTAACCACGTTTTGAACTCAGTACATCAGGCAGAGGGTATGCGACTCTTCAAGCTGTACTCGGTCAATGTGGGAGCTGGCTTGTCGGACCGCCGAACCGCTGCGATGGCATCAATTGGGTATGCCTGATGTACCGAGGTGCCTGCATCGCAGGCAAGCCAGCTCCCACAGAAAAGCAGTGCACTACGGTGCTGGTAGCTGAACTCGATCAACATTGTGGGAGCGGGCTTGCTCGCGAACGCGGTGGGTCAGTTACAAATGAGCTGACTGGCACGCCGCATTCGCGAGCAAGCCCGCTCCCACATTTGGATCTCATTTCATCCGGTAAAAGTGCTGTTGCTGTGCTGTTGCTCTGCTTTTGCTTCAACCACTCAGGTCGGCTACCAGGCCGCCGTGCCCTGCTTTTGATCTGCTGTTGATCTTGATATGACAGGCCCCGTTAACCACGTTTTGAACTCAGTACATCAGGCAGAGGGTATGCGACTCTTCAAGCTGTACTCGGTCAATGTGGGAGCTGGCTTGTCGGACCGCCGAACCGCTGCGATGGCATCAATTGGGTATGCCTGATGTACCGAGGTGCCTGCATCGCAGGCAAGCCAGCTCCCACAGAAAAGCAGTGCACTACGGTGCTGGTAGCTGAACTCGATCAACATTGTGGGAGCGGGCTTGCTCGCGAACGAGGTGGGTCAGTTACAAATGAGCTGACTGGCACGCCGCATTCGCGAGCAAGCCCGCTCCCACATTTGGATCTCATTTCATCCGGTAAAAGTGCTGTTGCTGTGCTGTTGCTCTGCTTTTGCTTCAACCACTCAGGTCGGCTACCAGGCCGCCGTGCCCTGCTTTTGATCTGCTGTAGATCTTGATATGACAGGCCCCGTTAACCACGTTTTGAACTCAGTACATCAGGCAGAGGGTATGCGACTCTTCAAGCTGTACTCGGTCAATGTGGGAGCTGGCTTGTCGGAGCGCCGAACCGCTGCGATGGCATCAATTGGGTATGCCTGATGTACCGAGGTGCCTGCATCGCAGGCAAGCCAGCTCCCACAGAAAAGCAGTGCACTACGGTGCTGGCAGCTGAACTCGGTCAACATTGTGGGAGCGGGCTTGCTCGCGAACGCGGTGGGTCAGTTACAAATGAGCTGACTGGCACGCCGCATTCGCGAGCAAGCCCGCTCCCACATTTGGATCTCATTTCATCCGGTAAAAGTGCTGTTGCCCTGCTTTTGCTTCAACCACTCAGGTCGGCTTTCAGGCCGCCGTGCTCTGCTTTTGATCTGCTGTTGATCTTGATCTGACAGGCCCCGTTAACCACGATGGCCGAACGCAGGCTTGAATCCGTGGGTAACCCGGCAGGACGCCGGGTTAGCCGCACTGGGCCAGGGATGGCCCATTGCGGCGGCCCACGGATTCAAGCCGGAGTGCGGGCATGCCGAGCCCAGGCGAGGCACCGAGTGGTGGGGCAAAGCGTTTTTTGGTTACTTTTTTAGGCGTTTGTAAAAAAGTGACCCGCTGTAAGAGCGGAACCCATAGCCGCCGTTACCGCAGCAACGGATATGTACTCAATCTCCCTAACCCCTCACAGGCTTAAAGCAACACAAAGAGTTGCGTAGATACCTATGGTCATCGCAGGCAAGCCCGCTCACACATTGAGATCATCAACGCTTTAAAATCAGCGCAACGCCCGGCGCAGTACTTTGCCAACCGTCGTCTTGGGCAACTCGTTGCTGCGAAACTCCACATACCGCGGCACCTTGTACCCCGTCAGGTATTCCCGGCAATGGGCGAGAAGCTGTTCCTGAGTCAGGTTCGGGTCTTTGCGCACCACAATGATCTTGACCTTCTCCCCGGTCACAGCGTCTTCGACACCGACTGCCGCCACCTCGCCGACACCTGGGTGCAACGCCACCACGTCTTCGATTTCATTGGGGTACACGTTGAAACCCGAGACCAGGATCAGGTCTTTTTTGCGGTCAACCAGACGGATATAGCCGCGCTCGTCCATCACGCCGATATCACCGGTCGCCAACCACCCCTCGGCATCCAGCACCTCGGCGGTTTCCTTCGGGCGTTTCCAGTAGCCCTGCATCACCTGCGGGCCGCGCACTTGCAGTTCGCCTTGTTCACCGATGTCGGCCAGCTCGCCATCCTCACGAATAAAGCGCACCCAGGTCGACGGCAACGGCACGCCGATGCTGCCGGTAAATTCCATCTCGCGCATGCGTGAAATGTCGATGGGGCTGATGCTCACCACTGGCGAGCATTCGGTCAGCCCGTAACCCTCGACAATCGGCACCCCGGTGACTTCCTTCCAACGCTTGGCCACCGCCGTGTGCGTGGCCATGCCGCCCGCAATCACCATGCGCAAATCCGAGAAGTCCCGCGCGCAGAATGCCTCGTTCTCCAGCAAGCCGTTAAACAGCGTGTTGACCCCGGCAATCCCATTGAAGCGCTCCTTGCGCAGAATCATCTGCACCCGCTTCACGTCCCGAGGGTTGGCGATCAAGATGTTACGCCCCCCCAGGCACATGAACATCAGGCAGTTCACCGTGAGCGAAAAGATGTGGTACAGCGGCAGCAAGGTGACGTTGGTTTCCTGTGTGTGCTGATCCAACTGATCACCGACCCACGCCTTGGCTTGCAGCAGGTTGGCGATGATGTTGCGGTGGCTGAGCATCACGCCCTTGGCGTCGCCCGTGGTGCCGCCGGTGTATTGCAAAAAGGCCAGCTCATCGAGGCCCATGGCGACCGGCAAGTGATGCTGCGCCCGCCCCTGTTTCAGCACCTGGTTGAAGCGTACCGCGCCGGGCAAATTAAACGCCGGCACCTGCTTTTGCACATGGCGCAGGATGAAGTTCATCGCCGCGCCCTTGAAGGTGCCCAGCAAATCGCCGATGGCCGCCACCACCACGCGCTTGACGTTGCTGCCCGCCACGACTTTTTCCAGGGTACGCGCGAAGTTTTCGAAGATCACCACGGTTTCAGCGCCGCTGTCCTTGAGCAGATGCTTGAGTTCATGGGCGGTGTACAGCGGGTTAACGTTCACCACCACCGCACCGGCCAGGATCGTGCCCAGCAGGCAAATCGGGTACTGCAAGCAGTTGGGCATCATCAGCGCCACACGGTCGCCCTTTTTGACACCCTGGCCCTGCAGCCACGCGGCAAACGCGAAGCCTTGCACTTGCCAGTCGGCATAGGTCATTTCGGTGCCGATGCTGACGTAGGCAACCCGCTCGCGAAATTTCTCCAGGTGTTCCAGGAACACTTCGCGCAACGACGGGTAGGCGTCGATACCGGCCTCAATGTCCGCCGGGACGCCGGGCAGGTAAGCGTTCAACCAGATCCGTTCAGTGCGTTCCAGGCTTACAGCGTTCATGGCAGTCTCCTTGTTGTTGTTATTGATAGCGCTACTTTTCGACGATGGCGGTGATGCCCAGCCCACCCGCCGCGCAGATCGAAATCAAGCCGCGTCCGCCGCCGTTTTCGTGAATGGTCTTGGCCAGTGCCGCCAGTTGTCGGCCACCGGTTGCGGCAAACGGGTGACCACAGCCGAGGGAGCCGCCGTTAACGTTCATCTTGCTGCGCTCAATGCTGCCCAGCGGTGCATCCAGGCCGAGCCGCTCGCGGCAATAATCGGCGTCCTCCCAGGCCTTGAGGGTGCACAATACCTGGGCGGCAAAGGCTTCGTGAATCTCGAAAAAATCAATGTCGGCAACGCTCAGGCCTTCGCGCTTGAGCATACGTGGCACCGCATAGGCCGGCGCCATCAACAGGCCTTCGGTGCCGTCGACAAAGTTCACCGCTGCCGTCTCGCCGGTGCGCAGGTAGGCCAACACCGGTAAGCCCCGTTGTGCCGCCCAGGCTTCACTGGCCAACAGCACCACTGACGCGCCATCGGTCAACGGCGTGGAGTTGCCCGCCGTGAGGGTGCCATTCTGGCGGTCGTAGGCAGGCGCCAGGCCCGCGAGTTTTTCCAGGCTGGTATCGGCGCGCAGGTTGTTGTCACGGGCCAGGCCGCGATGAGGGCTGATCAGGTCGTCGAAAAAGCCGCGTTGGTAGGCTGCCGCCAGGCGCTGGTGACTGGTCAGGGTCAACTCATCCTGGGCCAGCCGTTTGATCTGCCAGCGCTTGGCCATTTCTTCACAGTGTTCGCCCATGGACAGGCCAGTGCGCGGCTCGCCATTGCGCGGCAGCAACGGCTTGAAAAACATCGACGGACGCACCTTCAATAATGCCTTCACCTTGGCGCCCATGCCCTTGGCCCGGTTGGCCGCGAGCACGCTATGACGCAACGCTTCGTTAAGGCCGATGGGCGCATCGGACGTGGTGTCGGAGCCACCGGCAATGCCCACTTCGATCTGGCCCAGGGCGATTTTATTCGCCACCAGCAAGGCGGCTTCCAGGCCGGTGCCGCAGGCTTGCTGCACGTCGTAGGCAGGTGTTGCGGGTGACAGCGTGGTGGAGAGCAACGATTCACGCGCCAGGTTGAAATCCCGCGAATGCTTGATCACCGCGCCCGCAGCAAACTCGCCCAGGCGCTGGCCGTGCAGGTTGTAGCGGTCCACCAGGCCTTGCAAGGCGGCGACCAGTAAAACCTGATTGCTGTCGTGGGCATACACGGTGTTGGAGCGGGCAAAGGGAATACGGTTGCCGCCGATGATCGCCACGCGGCGGGTCGGGGCCGGGTTAAAGCTGTAGTCATTCATTGGGGGCGCTCTTCACAAGTGGGCTGCCAAATAAAAAGCCCACGCATATGGGGTTTATCGCCCGCGACATTGCGCACTTCGAACTCACGCCGTGGGCCGGTGACAGGCCGGTTCCACAGGGCGACCTGGCCGGGCAGGAAGATTGGCAGCTTGAAGTCGCAATGGGCGTGGGCCTGATCCAGGCCGCCCGGTGGTTGCTGCGCGGCCAACGCGCGGCCGAGGGTCCACATGCCGTGGGCAATGGCGCGGCGAAAGCCAAAGACCTTTGCGCCGATCAGCGAGGTATGAATCGGGTTGAAGTCGCCCGAGACGTTGGCAAATCGCCGGCCCAGGTCGGCGGGCAACACCCAGCGCTGGGTGCGTAACAGGCCCTCTTCCTGCAATGCCAGCACGTCGTCCCACGGCTCGCCCACCGGGGTTTTCACGGCGCGGCGCAAGTACAGGCTGTCGCTCTCCCACACCAGCGTGCCCGCGCCATAGGCGCGGGTGGCAATGCTCAGCGCCTGGCCCTTGGGATGCGCCACCCAGCGCTCGCAAAACACCTCAAGGCGCAGGGCCTGGCCTTCCTGCAAGCGCTGGTGCTGACGAATGCGATTGGCCAGATGCACCATGCCGCTGGCCGGGTACGGGAAGCTGGGCCGAGTCAGCAGCATCAGGTGCAACGGGAACGCCAGCACGTGGGGATAGGACAGCGGCACGCCCTGCTCGCGCCGGAAACCACACGCGCGGCCATACGCGGCAATGCCGCTGGGCGACAGCTGCGCCGCCGAGCGCACCAGAAGCGCCGTGGGCAACGCGGGCGCACCGTCGAGCTTGGGTTTGCGCAGCGCGCGCACGCCGTCCAGCAACAACTGAGTGCGCGACGGCGGCGGGTCGATAATCTGCGTCACGTAGTCCATGGCTCAGGCTCCCAGCAGGCTTTGGCCGCACACGCGTACGACTTGGCCGTTAACCCCGCCGGATGCAGGGTGCGCCAACCAGGCGATGGTCTCGGCCACGTCGATGGGCTGTCCGCCCTGGGACAGCGAGTTCATGCGCCGTCCCGCCTCGCGAATCATCAGCGGGATGTTTGCGGTCATCTGAGTTTCGATAAACCCGGGCGCGACCGCGTTCACCGTGACCTGCTGCGCCGCCGCCAACGGAGCGAGGCGCTGCACCAGGCCAATCACGCCGGCCTTGGAGGTGGCGTAGTTGCTTTGCCCCAAGTTGCCGGCGATGCCGGAAATCGACGAGACGCACACAATCCGCCCACCGCGGTTCAGCCCCTGGCCACTGAGCAATGCTGTGCTCAATTGCAACGGTGCTTCGAGGTTGACCGCCAGCACACTGCGCCAGGCAGCTTCGGTCATCTTGGCGATGGTCTTGTCGCGGGTGATGCCGGCGTTATGCACCACCACGTCAAAGGCACCGTATTGGTTGACATGCGCCTGCAACAGCGCGGCCGTATCCGCTGCGGTGATGTCCAGCGGCAAGGCGGAGCCGTGCACACTGCTGGCGGCTTGCAGCAGCGCGTCCTGGGCCTGGGGCACGTCCACACAGACCACATGGGCGCCGTCGCGGGCCAGCACCTGGGCGATCGCCAAGCCAATGCCACGCGAAGCGCCGGTGACCAGGGCTCGCCGACCCGCGAAGGGCTTGTCCCAGTTGACGGCAACGTCACCGTCCACCGGAGTTTCCACGCGCACCACCTGCCCCGACACATACGCCGAACGGCGCGACAGGAAGAACCGCAGGCTGCTGTCCAGGGCCTCTTCGGCACCCGGCGCCACATAGATCAATTGCACGGTGATCGCCCGGCGCAGTTCCTTGGCCAACGAACGCACCAGACCTTCAAGGGCACGTTGGGCGACGGCCTGGGGCAAGTCCTGGCAATGTTCCGGCGCAGTGCCAAGCACCACCACGCGACCGTGGTGGCCAAGGCGTTTGGCATTGGCATGGAAAAACACGTAGAGCGCGTCGAGCTGCTGCAAATCGAGCACGCCAGTGGCGTCGAACACCGCGCCCTGGACCTTGACGGTGGACGGCGCCTTGGGCGTCGCCGGCGTGGCGGCGACCGTGTCGGTGGCGGCGAAAATCGCTTGCACCCGTGCGCAAAGCCGCCCTGCCCCGGCGACAATCACCGGGTTGACCAGGCCGTGCTGGCCACTGCGGTGACGTTGCAACGGCAAGGGTTGCGGCAGGCCGATGGCCTGAGCCAGGCGGCGGCCCCAGGCGGAATTGACGAAGGATAGGTAGCTGTCACTCATAGATAGATCCACTTACAACGCTGCGTTGCCGTGTAAACCCGATCAAATGTGGGAGCTGGCTTGCCTGCGATGGCGGTGTGTCAGGCAGACCGCTATCGCGGGCAAGCCCGCTCCCACACTGACCGCGTTTTCCCTAGTTGACCGAGGCGTTTTCGCTTTGGCTGCTGCGGCGCTTCGCCGTCGGTTTGGCCAACGCCTGCTGACGCTGCTGCAAGGCTTCCAGCAAACCGAAATCCTGCGGGAAGTCGTCGACCTGAATCCCGTGGTCGGCATAGTCCACATAGCGCCCCAGCAGGCTGTCTTCGTCGTCGCTGATCAGGTCCAGCGCCCGCGCCTTGACGCGCCAACCGGTAAAGGCTGTGGCGGAAATCGGCATGGCTTCGATCACGCCTTGCTTGATTGCGGGCTTGAGCCGAGCGTCGATCAGTTCCACCTGCGGCAACAGCCGGAAGCCCAATTCGCCATAAGCCAGCTTGTCGATCTCCGGACGCGGAATGTAGGAATTGGCCAGTAAGCGATCGCGGGTTTCGCCGGGGGTTTGCACCACCTCAGCCACTTGGGCCAACAGGCGGTCCGCCGGTTTACGCAGGGGAATTCCGAACGGGAAACTCAAGCCACGCACGATTCGCGCAGCGGCTTTCGACGGGTAGTTATCGAGCACTTCGGCCAGGGCTTCATGGGCGCGCAATAACGCATCCTGGGCCGACCAGTGCACCAGCGGCAGGTCCGCCTGGGGCCGACCATCATCTTCAAACCGCTTAAGCACGCAGGAAAGAATGTAGAGCTGGGACAGAATATCCCCCAGGCGCCCGGTGATGCTTTCCTTGCGCTTGAGGGCTCCGCCCAGTACGCCCATGGAAATATCCGAGATCAACGCCAGCACCACCGAGAGCCGATTGGCCTGGCGGTAGTAGGATGCCAACGCCGGATCGGTCTTGGCCGGTGCGGACATCAGGCGTCCGCCCGTCAGCGCATGCACCGCCGCACGGACGGTATTGGCCAGCACAAAACTCAAATGGCCGAACATCGCGCTGTCGAAGGCTTCCAGCGCCTTGCGCCGATCCGGGTTGCGCGCCGCTTCCATCTCGCGGAACACATAGGGATGGCAGCGAATCAGCCCCTGGCCAAAGATAATCAGGCAGCGGGTCATGATGTTCGCGCCTTCTACCGTGATGGCAATCGGGCTTTGCTGGTAGGCGCGGGCCAGAAAGTTATTGGGCCCCATGCAGATGCCTTTGCCCGCCACGATGTCCATGCCGTCGTTGACGATGATTCGCGCACGCTCAGTGACGTGGTATTTGGCAATGGCGGAAATCACCGAGGGCTTTTCACCGGCATCCAGGGAAGCCACCGACACCTTGCGCACCGCATCGCAGGCATACAAATGCCCGGCCATGCGCGCCAATGGCGCCTGCACGCCTTCGAACTTGCCGATGGGCAGGCCGAACTGTTTGCGCATCGCGGCATACGCGGTGGTGCCGCGAACCGCCACTTTGCCCAGGCCGACGTTGGCCGAAGGCAAGGAAATCGCCCGCCCGGCGGCCAGGCATTCCATCAGCATGCGCCAGCCGTTACCGACTTGCTCACGACCGCCGATCACCCACTCCAGGGGAATGAACACATCCTTGCCGGTGGTCGGGCCGTTCTGGAATACCGCATTCAGCGGCCAATGACGGCGGCCACTGTTCACCCCCGGATGAGACGTCGGGATCAGCGCACAGGTAATGCCCAGCGACCCCGCCTTGCCGAGTAAACCCTGCGGGTCTTCGGCACGAAACGCCAGGCCCAGCACCGTGGCGATCGGGCCCAGGGTGATGTAGCGCTTGTCCCAGGTCACCTTGAAGCCGAGCACTTCCTCACCCTCGTGCATACCTTTGCAGACGATGCCCAGGTCCGGAATCGCCCCGGCGTCGGAGCCTGCATAGGGGCTGGTCAGCGCAAAGCACGGGATGTCTTCACCCCGCGCCAAGCGCGGCAAGTAGTAATTACGCTGGGCATCGGTGCCGTAATGCAGGAGCAATTCTGCCGGGCCCAGGGAGTTGGGCACCATCACCGAAATCGCCGCTGCCGAGCAGCGGGTCGACAACTTCATCACCACTTGCGAATGCGCATAGTGGGAGAAACCTTTGCCGCCGTACTGCTTGGGAATGATCATGCCGAGGAACCCGGCGTCCTTGGTGTACTGCCAACCTTCGGGAGACATGTCTTGCCAGACCTGGGTGGTCTCCCAGTCGTTGGACATGTCGCACAGCGTCTCGACTTCATTGTCGAGGAAGGCCTGCTCTTCGGCGCTGAGGCTTGCCGGAGCAGCGTTGAGCAGGCGATCCCAGTTGGGCTTGCCGCTGAACAGCTCTGCGTCCCACCACACGGTGCCGGATTCGATGGCGGCGCGCTCGGTGTCGGACATCGCCGGCATGATCGTACGAAACAGGCCCAGGGCCTTGCTGGTCAACAGCGCGCGACGCAGTGGTTTGAGCGTCAGCAGCAAGGCCGGCAAGACCACCAACACCGCCGCGACGCTGAGACCCAGGCCCGCCACCGCATTGCACAGGTAACCAACCGCCAGCCAGATCAGGCCAGCGCCCAACCAAAGGGCTGCGGCGGCCTGTCGATACGCCAGGGCAATCGCTGCGGCGAGACCCACCAATAACCAGATAATCATGGGGATACCTCTACTTGATTCAGGGCACGGGCAATGCGCAGGCAGCTCAAAATGAACTGCGGCGTAAGGCCACACTACAAACTTGAAAAGACAAATTCAAATTTTGTTTTGAAATTTTTATTTAATGCGTTTGCGCAACAACAAAGGGCTGAACGCGTCAGCCGGCTGGAGCAGCAATCCGGACAGTTTCAGCTGCGAGCACCAGGATGCGCCGGGTGCTCGATCCGTGGTGGGTTTAGAACTTGTAGGTGGCTGACAGGCTGACAATGTCGCCTGAAGACTCAGCCGTACCGTCGAGACGACCGCCGCCAAGACGATCAACGTTCTGGGTTCTGATGTTGACCTTCTGAACAAACTGGTGCGAATACGCGGCGTCCAGCGACAAGCCTGGAATGGCCTTGATATCGTAACCGGCACCCAGCGATGCAAAGTAACGGTCGCCGTCAGGGATACGCGGATCGCGGGTCGAGTTGCGCGTCGGGGTTTGGTCATACGCCACACCGGCGCGCAGGGTCAGCTCGTCCGTAGCTCTGAAATCTCCCCCCACGGAGTACATCCAGGCATCCCGATAGTTGTAGGGAATGGCAACGATCGTCGAGCCTTCGGACTTGAGTGTCAGGTCCTTGAAGGATGACCATTGCGTCCACATCGCGCTGACACCCAAGGTCCAACGGTCGTTGAACTGGTGCACCCAGTCGATTGCGGCAGTCGCCGGAATATCCAGCTGCGTGCTGGCATTGGCGCCGTTGGGGTACAACTTCAGGCCAGGGTACGCCGTTTCGACCAGCGTCTTGCCGGTACCGAAGACGGTGTCGTCGGTCATCAAGCCGTTGTTCAACACATCCGCCCGGATGTTGTATTTACCGGTCATCTTGTTTTTGATTTTGGCGTGGTAGTTAAGGCCCAACGAGTCCTGCTCAGTCGGCTTCCAGACAACGCCGGTAAACCAGCCAACGGAAACGTTATCGACCTTGACGCGCATCAGTGCGCTGCCGACGCCCGACGGAAACGCCCCATTGCCCAACCCGGGAGAGACCGACGCCGCCGAGAACAGATCGATGTTCTGGCTGACAAAGCCTTGGCTACGCTGGACGATCATGCCACCACCGATGGAGAAGTCGTCACGCACCTTGAACGATAAGGAACCCGTCAGGCCGACGGTTTCGATTTTGGTGTCCACGGCGAAGTCGCGAAACTTGGAGTTTTCATTCCAGGTGGTACGCATCCCTTGTGGCACAACCTGACTGAGGCCGAATGCAAAACGGTCACCCATCGGGATAACCAGAAAACCGGTCGGCAACCAGGCAGTGAAGCCGCCCTGGCCACCGTCATTGTTGTTGACGACTGCCGTACTCGGGTCAAAGCTGCCATCGGGCATCACGGCGGTATTGGATGCTGGGTTACCGGCGTAATCGTAAGCCTGGCCGCTGTATTTAATCTTCACACGCGCATAGTCGACGGTCTGTTGAACCACGGCCTGGTCGACAAATGCCATGGCCGCCGGGTTGTTGTAAGCAGAGCTAGGGTCGTTCTTGAACAGAGAACCGCCGCCGAACGCCCGACCCCATCCAGGGGCACCGTACGTCGGCGTGGAGAAACCACCCGCCTGCACGGGCGCTGTCATCATCAGCCCCCCCAGTAATGCCAGCCCCAGCAGTGTGTGAGCCTGTTGTTTCTTAGTGATCATGCGGCACTCCTTATTATTATGCGCTCCCGGCATTGCCGGCTTACCACGTCAGCCGGCACCTCTTGCGAGGCACCGGTTTTTCAACGGGTGATCAACCCTTCGTTCTGCACTGCGCGCCCGTTATGGGTTAACGGTCAGGCCGGCGGCAGTGGTGGTCAGCGAGACAATGTTGCAGCCGCCGCTCAGCGCCTGGTTAGCCGCGGTCAACGTGTGAGTCGCAGGGTTCCAGGCCACGCTGATGGTGGACGGCCCGCAGTCGGTGCCAGGAAGTACGATGGTTTTTTTGATGGTGTAACCCACGTTCTCCACTTGGCCTACTGCGCCCGACAATGCGGTCAGCTTCCAGCCTGGCGACGGGATGCTTTTGAGGGTTGGCAACGCGCACAGGCCGCCACCGGTCAGGGCCGCATTGTTGATGGTGGCCACACCGCCACTGACATTACCGCTGAAGGTAATGCCGCATGTCACAGAGCCCCCGAATGAAGACGGTGACTGCACGACGATGGAGCCTGCGGTGGTGGTGAAAGGACCTTCCGGGCTGATCGAAGCCGCAGTGGCCATCGAAGCAGCGCCCATGCAAACAGCCAGAGCAGTCAACGACACGAGAGTTTTCAAGCTTTTCATTGTTTTTCCTCACATGTTATGGCGAGTCATTTCGCCAGGGGTAATGGCCATGAACGAGAAGTCACGGTGAAACTGCAGAACGTCCCTTTCCAGCCAAATTTCAATTCAATTACCGCTACACCCTTCGGATGGGTTTATTCGACGACTTTGAAAGTCGGCGGCATCTTGATCGACACCGTTTTGATCGTGCAGTCTTCGCCAATCGGTACATTGGCGGCTTCCAACTTGCCAGTGGCGTTATCCCACGTCCCGTCGGCCGTGGACGGACCACACTTGCCACCCAGGCCAAACGCGTGCACATCCACACTGATCTTCGACATGGAACCGCGCTTGGTATCTTTGGCAACTAATACCCACGGCAAGTTGATTGCCTCGACACGGCTGCACTTGAGGCCGCCCTCGAATTCAACTTTATCGACATTCACCGATGCGCCATCGGCGGCAACTTTGCCGGCGACCTTGATGGTGCAGTCGGCACTGATCAGCGCGCCTTTGGAAAAGCTGATCGGGCCTTGCGCCGTAAAGGCGCTGCCGGCGGGCTCGATCCGCGCCGCCTGGGCCTGCTGGTAAACAATCAGGCCCAGGGCGGCCAATACGACATGCGCGGTGAACGTGGCAGGGCTTTGCATAATGTACGTCCTTCCCTTGAAATTATTGTTGTCGGGTCAAACAACTTACTGACCACTCAATCGGTAAAACCTGGGCGATGAAAACCCGCGCGATACACAGATCGCGAGTTACACAAAGCCTGTATTACGTCAGCTTAGAATGGCGTGGCACTGTTACTGTACTTCTCCAGGTACTTCAACCGTTGCGAAGGTTGAAGATTGGTCAGGGTAATATCCCCGGCATAATGATTAAGTACTCGATGGTCCATGCGCCGCCGCCACAAGTACGGCACGTAGGCCCAGACAATCATGCTCGCGTACCCATAAGGCAATTGCGGTGATTCATCAAAGTGGCGCAACGACTGGTAACTACGCGTGGGGTTGGCATGGTGGTCGGAATGCCGCTGAAGTTGGAACAGAAAGATATTGGTGACAATCCGGTTGCTGTTCCACGAGTGCCGAGGCGAACACCGTTCATAACGACCGTTGGGCAACTTCTGGCGTTTAAGCCCGTAGTGCTCGACGTAGTTGACCACTTCCAGCAACGAGAACCCGTAGACACCCTGAATGATCAGGAACGGAATCACCGCCGCGCCCAACCAGACAATCATCACCCCCCACAACACCACGCTGTACATCCAGGCACTGAGCACGGCGTTCTTCCAGTGCCAGGCCGGCAGGCCGAGTTTGCGCAGCCGCTCGCGCTCCAGGTTCCACGCCGACACGGCGCTGAACCACACCGAACGCGGCAGGAACGCCCAGAAACTTTCACCCAGGCGTGAGCTGGCCGGGTCTTCCGGTGTGGCAACGCGTACATGATGACCACGGTTATGTTCGGTGTAGAAGTGCCCGTAGAACGTCGGCGCGAGGGTGACCTTGGCCAGGAACACTTCCAGCGGTTTGGGTTTGTGCCCCAGCTCATGCGCGGTGTTGATCGCGATGCCAGTGGCGGCCCCCGTGGACATTGCCATACCCAAATAAGTCAACGCGCTGACCTCACCGTGCAGCTCAGTGCGCGCAGTAATGAATGCTGCGGTTCTTGCCAAGCCGCCTGCAGGGTCAAGGGTCGCGGTGGCATGCAGCAAGCCGCCGTTGATGATCCATTCGATACCACCGGCGGCCAACCAGCCGGTGATCACCACCGAAGCGATAACAAACAGCACGCCGGTGTAGACGATCCAGCGGTAGTAGCGTTGGGATTCGAGGTTGCTGACCGCGGACTCGGGCGGGTTGCTGACGTCTTCACCCAGCAGGCCGTCGATCAACGGGATCAAGCCGAAGATCACCACTACGCCGACCCACCACAGTTGCTGCACGCCGGTGGTGATTGCCAGGGCGCCGGACAGCAACGGGGTTGCCAGGGGCAGGATGCCGAGCCACCACAAATGGCGTTTGGCGTCGGTCCAGACGTGTGCGGTTGCGAGGGTCTGATTCATGGCAGCCTCCGCACGCAGCGGCGCGGCAGGCAAAGATTCGCGGCATTCATCAGGGGCACGCAGCACTGATGGCGGCGAGAATTCAGCGATGCGATAAAAGGCGTTTTTTTCATTATTTTATTCGCTCTTAGGCATTTCAAAAACTGTTTCAAATTAGACATTGAAATAATTTTTTAAATAAATAGCGCGGAATCGTTAGGTCGTCAACTAGTTTCTTGGAACCATTCTCACGTGACCGGGCAGTCTCTTTTTCAGCCGTTTGGCCAGGTGTCTAGGGCAAGCTTCGACGCCATCGAACCGCGAGTCGGGTTGCACATTTATTTGCTCGCCAAGGCAAAGGCCGGACGCAGCACCGTCGCACTCGCGGCCGGCGTGACCCGCTTGGCGACCTGATCCACCAGCGCTGCCACGCGCTCTGTGGCGGTGATCGGCAGCATATGGCCACGGCCCTCCAGCACCTGCAATTTCAGGCCCGGCACCTTGCTTGCCAGGCCCTGGCCATGCTTTTGGAAGTCGAGCACGTTGTCGCGCGCGCCGTACATCAACCCGATCGGCAGGGTCAATTGCGGGTAGCGCCTGACCATGTCGGGCAGGTCATCATTGACGAGGTTGATCTCACTGGAAGCGGCGTAGAAGTTGTCAGGACGCATACCGAGCAAGCCACCGCCGCGTGTGGCAAAGTCGGGCGGCGCGGCATCGGGGGCGAACACGCCCTTCACCACCGAACCTCGGGTGAGCAGGCCGACAGGCACCGTGAGCGTGTGCGACAGCCAGCGCCGCAACCACGCCGGGCGCACTGCCAGCGACACAAACACCAGCGGCAACATGCGCTGCGGGTGGGTCAGCGGCGCCACCAGGATCAACCCGGACACCGCCTGAGGGTGATCGAGCGCCAGCGCCAGGGCTATCGCCCCGCCGAGGGAGTGCCCCAACACCAGCGGTTTATCCAGGTCGAGCGTCTTGATAAAGGCCGCGATTTGCCGAGCCTGGGCCGGCAGATCCGCCGCCGTACCTGCATGGCGGCTGGAATAGCCCGACCCCGGACGATCAATCGTGATCACGCGAAAGCGGTCACGCAGCTGGCTGGACAAGGCATAGGTCAAGTTGCGACTGCTGCCCATCAGCCCGTGAATCATCACCAACGGTGGGCCCTGACCTTCCTCTACATAATGAAAGCGCTCGCCATCGACCTCCACGAAGCGCCCGTTGATCGGAACGGCCGCTTCAATGCGCTGCGTCATCCAGGCACTGAACCCCCATAACACAACGCTTGCGGCCACAAGCACACCCGCAGCGACAACCCATTCGACAGCCATAGCTCGGTCCTCTGCTTCCCTGCCGCTGGCGACCTGACCGTTATTGATCAAGGCCTCAGCCATCGTCCACACCCTGGACCTAAACTTCATGCATGCAGCGCTCGTCCGTCGGATAAGTCGCACATGCGGAACAAGGTCCTAGCGTAGGCGATATTTTCAGGTAGATTATTTAAAATCTTTTTTAGAATAAATAATTCATTTTTCCTTTGCAATGGTGTTCTATCTAAAAGACAAAACAAAAACACAGGAGCACACCCGATGCCCTCCCAGCGCTCCCTCTATGAGGCCTGCCTATGAATGCCCACAGTGATTCAATCGACATCGCCATCATCGGTTCAGGTTTCGCCGGCCTGTGCATGGCGATCAAACTCAAGGAAGCCGGGCTCAGCGACTTCTTCATCGCCGAGCAGGCCGAAACCCTCGGTGGCACATGGCGCGACAACCATTACCCAGGTTGCGCCTGCGACGTGCAGTCCCATGTGTATTCGTTTTCGTTTGCGCCGAACCCGGACTGGACGCGGCAATTCGCCCCGCAGGCGGAGATCCGTGCGTACCTTGAGCAGTGCGCGCGGCGTTTCGCGCTGGCGCCCTACCTGCGCTTCGGCATGGGCCTGCAACGCGCGGTGTTTGATGATCAGCAGCAACGCTGGCAACTGAGCTTCAACAATGGCCGACAGGTCAGCGCGCGGGTGCTGGTGTCGGGCATGGGCGGCTTGTCGCGCCCGGCCCTGCCGGATATTCCGGGGCTGGACAGCTTCAAGGGCAAGCGCTTCCACTCCCAGCAGTGGGACCACGACTATTCATTAAAGGGCAAACGCGTCGCCGTGATCGGCACCGGCGCGAGTGCCATCCAGTTCGTGCCGCAGATCGCGCCGCAGGTGGCGCACCTCGACCTGTTCCAGCGCACGCCGCCGTGGATTATGCCCAAGCCCGACCGCGACATTTCGCGCATCGAGCGCTGGGCCTTCAAGCACTTGCCGTTCACGCAGCGCCTGGTACGCGGCGCGTTTTACTGGGCACTCGAAGGCCGCGTCGTAGGCTTTGCCTTGCACCCAAAACTGATGAAGATGGTGCAGAAAATCGCTGTGCGCCACCTGCATAAACAAGTGGCCCGCCCGTCCCTGCGCAAAACGCTGACGCCGGACTACACCATCGGCTGCAAGCGTGTGCTGATCTCCAATGACTATTACCCGGCGCTGTCGCGCAGCAATGTCGCGGTGGTGACCGACCCGGTGCTGCGTATCGAAGCCGACGGGGTTATCACGGCCGACGGCATCAAGCACCCGGCCGACTGCCTGATTTTCGGCACCGGTTTCCAGGCCAGCGACCCCCTGCCCCGCGATTGCATCATCGGCCGCGACGGCATAGACCTGATGGACGCGTGGCGCGACGGCGCCCATGCGTACAAAGGCACCACGGTGCCGGGTTATCCGAACCTGTTTCTGATCGTCGGCCCCAACACCGGCCTTGGGCACAACTCGATGATTCTGATGATCGAGGCCCAGGTCACCTACATCCTCGATGCGCTCCAGCACATGCAGCGCCAGCGTATCGCCACGGTCGACGTCAAGCCCGAGGTGGAACGCGCCTACAACCTGCAACTGCAGGACAAACTCAAACGCACCATCTGGAATACCGGCGGTTGCCAAAGCTGGTACCTCGACCCACGCACCGGCAAGAACACCACGTTGTGGCCCGGCTCGACCTGGCGTTTCAAGCAAGTCACCCGGCATTTCGCGCTCAAGGACTATGTGGTTGCCCTGGCACCGCCGCACGCCATCCCCCACGTGATGACAGCGCCAAACGCCACTGCCGAAGGAAGCCTGTCATGAAGTCATTCAACGGCCGCGTGGCGGCTATCACCGGCGCGGCTTCCGGCATGGGCCGCGCGTTGGCCCTGGCGCTGGCACGGGAAGGTTGCCACCTGGCCCTGGCGGACAAAAACAGCCAAGGGCTGGAGCAAACCTTGGCGCTGATCAAGACCTCGACACTGTCGCCGGTGAAGGTCACCACCCAGGTCGTGGATGTGGCTGACCGCCAGGCCATCGAAGCCTGGGCCGCGCGCTGCGTGAGCGACCACGGCCAGGTCAACCTGATCTTCAACAATGCCGGCGTGGCGCTGTCGAGCACCGTCGAAGGTGTGGACTACGCCGACCTGGAATGGATCGTCGGTATCAACTTCTGGGGCGTGGTGCACGGCACCAAGGCGTTTCTGCCGTACCTGAAAGCCAGCGGCGACGGGCATGTGGTCAACACCTCCAGCGTATTCGGCCTGTTTGCCCAACCGGGCATGAGCGGCTACAACGCGACCAAGTTTGCCGTGCGCGGCTTTACCGAATCCCTGCGCCAGGAACTCGACCTGCAACGCTGCGGCGTGTCCGCCACCTGCGTGCACCCCGGCGGTATTCGCACCGATATCTGCCGCAGCAGCCGCATCGACGCGAACATGACCGGCTTTCTGATCCACAGCGAGCAACAGGCCCGCGCCGACTTTGAAAAGCTGTTCATCACCGATGCCGACCACGCCGCCAAGGTCATTCTGCAAGGTGTGCGCAAGAACAAACGCCGCGTACTGATCGGCCGCGACGCGTACTGCCTCGACCTGCTCGCCCGCTGCCTGCCTGCGGCTTATCAAGCCCTGGTGGTGTTCGCCAGCAAGCGCATGGCGCCCAAACCACGCACGCCGGTGTTTGAACCCAACGACGAACCCCGTCTCTGAACAGGAGCACGCACCATGCTACCCATCCGTCGCGATATCCGTTTTGCCTTGCCTGCCGGGCGCATCAAGGACTGGCATGAACAGGGCCCATTCATCACGCACTTCTTCAATGCGTTGTCGCTGCTGTTTCCCCAGGGCGAGCTGTTTTTCATGGACAGCGTGCGCCATTACCGCCAGCGCATCGACGACCCGCAACTGAAAAAACAGATCCAGGGTTTTATCGGCCAGGAAGCCATGCACAGCCGCGAACACGTGGCCTACAACGACCTGCTGCAAGCGGCAGGTCTGCCGGCCCATACCCTCGACCGGCGGCTCAAATTCATCCTCGACCTGCAAAAAAAACACCTGCCTGCCTCTTTCAATCTGGCGGTGACCATCGCCCTGGAACATTACACCGCGATGCTCGCGGAAATCCTGCTCAGCGACCCCACGCGCTTTGGCGACTCACTCAAGGGCTACCAACAAATGTGGTACTGGCACGCCCTGGAAGAAACGGAACACAAAGCCGTGGCGTTCGATGTGTGGAACACCGTGATCAAACCCGGGCCCGCGCGCTACCTGCTGCGCACCGGCACCATGCTGACCACCACCGCGCTGTTCTGGCTGGTGGTGTTTGATTTCCACCTGCGCCTGCTGGTTGCCGACCGCAAGGCCGGTGGGCACCTGAAGGGCTTCTGGCGCATGCTCAAGTTTCTGTATGGGCCCAAGGGCGTTTTCCCACGCATGCTGCGGCCGTGGCTGCATTACTTCAAACCGGGCTTTCACCCCTGGGACCACGACAACCGCAAGCGCCTGGCGAGCATCGACGGGTTGATCGAAGAGATCGAGCAGACCCAACGCGAATACGCGTCAGCTTCGGTTTAAACCTGAGTTGACGCGCGCTCGCGGACAAAGCGTTGCAGCTGATCGCCGGGCAGTGCCTTGCTGAAATACCAGCCCTGGATGAACAGTTCGGGGCCGGTACTCAAGAACGCCAACTGCTCGGCGGTCTCCACCCCTTCCACTACCACGCCCAGCTTCAGCGCCTCACAGAAACGCAGCATGCCGGTCAGCACCTGCGCGCCCTTGGGGTCGCGCTGGGCGACCACAAAACTGCGGTCGATCTTGATGAAGTCCACCGGAAACTGGTGCAGGTAACTCAACGCCGAAAACCCGGTACCGAAGTCATCGATATACACCTTGGCGCCGATCGCTTGCAGTTTCTGGATGGTTTGGCGGGTCACCTGGGTATCACCGACCAACGCGTCTTCGGTGATTTCCACCGACACCTGACCATGGGCCTGCGCAAGGATTTCCACCAGGCGCTCGCCGTAGGCGGCATCGGTCAGGGTGGCGCTGGAAATGTTGATGGTCATCGGCAAGGTAAACCCGTTTTTCTGCCACTTCTGGTACTGGCGCACCGCCTGGGAGGCCACCCACACATCCACATCCGGCATCAACCGCGCCTGGGCGAGCCATTGCAGGAACTCCCAGGGTGAGTGCACCGTGCCCTGGTTGTCACGCGCGCGCATCAGCGCCTCACAACCGGTGCACAGGCCGGTGCGAGTGGAGACCTGGGGCTGGAATTCGAGATAGAACTCATAGTCGCTGATCTGCTCGATGCGGCTCAGTTCGACGGCCTGACGGGCCAGGGTCTTGTGGGACGCCAGCACAGGGTCCAACTCCAGCAGGCGGCCCTTCTCTTCGAGGCCGCGAAAGGTCATGTCCAGCGACTTGAGGTACACCGTACCGCCTTCGCTGGCCTGGCGATGAATCGCGCGTACATACGGCGCATACACCAGGGTGCCCACACCCAGCAGCAGCACCTGCAACACCACGGCCGCCGCGTCACCGTGAGTGCTGAGGTAGGCATTGAGCAACACCGGCGAAGTCAGCGGCACGCTGGCCACCGCCGGTGACACCCAGCCCAGGTTGACCACCGTCAATGCCACCACGGCGTTGAGCGCCGGCACCAGCAGAAACGGGATAAACAAACGCGGGTTCAGGATGATCGGCAAGCCGAACAACAACACCTCGCTGACGTTGAATAACGACAGCGGCAAACTGGCCATTGCCAGCAAACGCATGGACTTGCTTTTGGAGAACAGCAGAATCGCCAGCAACAGGCACAACGCCCCGCCAGACCCGCCGATAAACGCGAAACAACCCAGCAGGCCATTGTTGAGCAGGTACTTGATCGGCTCACCCGCCGCGAGTGCGGCGCCATTGAGCACCACCGCCTGGTCCAACACATCGAACAATGGCTGCATGGCATACACACCGTGAATGCCGAAAAACCACAGCAACGAATTCATCAGGGTTACAAACAACCCGCTGCCATAAGGCGATTGCAGCGCATCAAGCACCTGCGGCCCCTGGAGTTGCGCCACATACGGGATCAGTAACAACAACGACAACACCACCACCAATACCAGCGCGGTAATCGCGCCCGGCACCACCATATTGATGGCCCCGCGCAGGTTATGGCCGACCAGGTCCCCGTTGACCAGGCGGGTCCAACGAAAACGGTGCAGCCAGGCAATCGCCGGCACATTGAGCAGCGGCGAGGCGATGGCAATGAACAATACGAAGGTCGCCGAAGCACGCGGGTATTCGCGCAAGACAAACGTGGCGACCACCACATGAGCCAGGCACAAAAAAGCGACCGGTAATTGTGGCAGGCGGTGCTGGATCGCCAGCATGTAACCAATGGAGGCCGCCACCAGCAGCGGAATGACCGAACTGATCTGGTTGTGCAACCCCGACAGAAAGCCCACCACCTGCGGATCGAACCCCAGCACCCTGGCGCATTCGGACAGGATCAGGAAACCGGCCGACACCAGCAGGCACGGCAGAATCCACAGGAGCCCCTCACGTATGGCGCGCAGTGATTCGGTACTGGCCAGGGCCGCCAGGCGCTGAGTCAGGAAAAGTTTGAACAGCGTTTGCACCATGCCCCGCCCCTCCGCACATCGCGCTCTGCCCCTGGTGGCAGCCCCGAAAACCTCGCGTAACGCTACACGGCCAGCTACCGAGTGCGAAAGGTTTTTGCCGCGCCACTCGCAATTATTCAGAATTAATGTCGGCCCTTGATGCTTGTCGCCTACGGTGAGTGAGCCCATGCTTTGGGTGGTTACTCTCGAACGGACTCGAGCCCAGGCCTTGCTCCGTGTGTCTTACCCGACATCCAGGTGCCTGCCCATGCGCCGCATACTGCCCCTTATGACTGGTGCGCTGCTGGGGTTTTCTGCGCCGCCATCAACGCAAACGAAACGAGTTTTCCCGACGCCCACGCCAGCGATCCGGCCCGTATCCCATGGAGGGACGGCGCCCCGCCGCCGCCGGACCGAACCCTGCGTGTTGAGGCGATGGCCCGCGACCTGATTGCAAAACCAGCGGCATGACCCCATCTAGTGATCTCACCTCATCAGGAGTAAGCCCTTGTCAGAACCCGGTGATAATCACCAGCGCGCCCTGGACCGTTTCTTGAACGAACACCCGCAGGTCTGCGCGGAACTGGACACCCTCAACCCTTTGGCGGCGCAAGCCAAAGGCGAAACCCTGGCGCAATACCGTGCCGAACGCCTGCATGAAGCGTTCGAAGCCGAGGCGGAACGTCAGAACCTGTTTGCCTGGGAACTGACCCTCAAACTGACCGCCGAATCGAACGAGGCCTTCGAGGCTCAACGCCGCGAGGTGCACAAGGAAGTCGCGCAGATGGCGGGGTTGAGTTGGGATGAATATTGTCAGCTGCATGATTTACCCGGTTGAGTCCAGGCTAGCTAAACCAGCGTCGGCGAGCACGCGTCATGACTTCGCCCAACTCCTCGACGCTGATCGTTCGGCGCTCAGGGTCCACTGCCAACGCCGCGCGTAACGCCGACCAGCACTGTGTCGGCAGTTGCCGAGGGCAGCACGGTCGTTCGGCGTCTCGACGCTCACCGAGACGTTTCCCATGGGCCAGTTCATACAGCACGCTCGCCACCCCATACAGGTCAGTGCTCGTGGTAAGCGCACCGCCCGCCAACAACTCCGGGGCGGCATAAGCAGGGGTCCACGCGTTGAACCTGCCCCGACTCAAACTCGGCAGTCCTGCCGCAACGGGTATCGGCGCATGCCCGAGGCCGAAATCGAACAAACGTACGCCCTCCTCACCCACCATAATATTGACCGGCTTTACATCGCCATGCAGCACGCCCTGTCGATGGACGTAAGCCAGGGCACTCAGCAACTGCACAGCCAAGGGCTGCAGCTCTCGCCAGGGTAAGCCGCCCGGACACTCCAGCAGCAGCCGGTCCAGGGTCATACCCTGCATCAACTCCATGGTGAAAAAAGCGATCTGGCTGCTGATATCCACCTCGAACGCAAACACCCGCACGACATGCTCATGTCGCAGGCTGCGGGTCAGGGCAAACTCGCTGTAAAGCAGCACATGAGCATCGGGGGCCAGCGTGAGACGCTCGCCAAGCACTTTGATTGCCAGATGGGCGCAGGGCTCGCCAAATTGTTCGTGCAATAGATCGCGCGCACGGTAGACCACGCCCATGCCTCCCGCGCCCAACTCTCGCTCAAGGTGATAACGCCCAGCCAGCAAGGTGGGCGTGCCCGTCCCGGTGTTCATGAGCGCACCACCACAGCCGTCAGGTCATCCCGCGCGGGCCCTTGCAACACCGCCGTGAACAACCGGTCCACGACCTGTTGCGGCGTGCCTTTATCCAGAGCGCTGCCAAGCTCGACATGCGTCAATCCCTGGTACACGCCATCGCTGCACAACAGAAAGACGTCGCCGGGGTGTGTGCTCAGCTCCAGCACCTCAAGTTTGAGCGGATGCCGGGCCCCGACTGCGCGTGTCAGTGCTCTAGAGTCAGGATGAGCCTGGGCCTGCGCCAGGCTCAACCGCTGTTCATCCATCAATTGGCGCAGCAAGGAATGATCTCGCGACAGCTGATACAGCCGTTGGCTTCGCCACAGGTAACAACGGCTGTCCCCCGCCCAAATGCACGCGGCTCGACGCCCATCCAGCAGCAATACCACCACGGTACTGCCCATGGTGTCGTCGCTGCCCTTGGCAGTCGGTCGGTCTTCACCGCCCAAACGCCGGCTGAGCCTTTGCAGGCATCGCCGAACCGCTTCGATACGCTGGTCAAACGTGTCTTGGGCCGGCAACGCGGCAAGACTGTCGACCACCGATTGGCTGGCCATGTGCCCGGCCCGATGCCCGCCCATACCGTCTGCCACCACCCAGCAACCTTGCTGCGGGCAATCCAGGAACGCATCCTCATTGCGCTGCCTGGCATTGCCTCGTTCGGAGCGCGCGGCACTGCTTGCAGGCGATGTCGGTGGAGTCATAACTGCTCCGGCAATCGGAACGTACGCCACGTGTCCAACTGAAATGCGCTGGGTACACGCTGGCTGACCAAGACATAGTTGGCACGCAAACCGCCGAGATCCGACTTGAGTATCTGCGCATCCCGCCCACTGGCAGGCTCGCGCTGCATCAAATCAAAGAACCGGAACAACGACCAGGCCCCGCTGTTCTTCTCGATGCCCAACGGCCGCTCCGCTCCTCGCTCCAAAACCAGGCTGCTCCGACCATTGTCCACCTCGCTCGGCCAGTGGAACGCCACGGGCACGATCGGCCCATGCCGGTATTCCAGCTGCTGCCCGCCAAAACTCAGGACCGACCGGCTGACCGCCTGGTCCAGGCTGTAGGGTGCCAGCGTAAACCGAACCGCCAGCTCGCCTTGGTCTTCAGCGAAAAAGCCCCGGCGGATGATCTGCGCTTTGGACAGTTGCTCCAGTAACGATCGTGACATCGGCAGGCTTCGGCCATCCAGGCCACGCAACCGGTAGCGTCCCCCCTCAACGCTGACAAACGGCCGCAGGTAACTTTCCTGGAACTTTGCCAGCACACCTTGTGGGTTGAAAAAGGCCTGAAAATCGCTCAGGGCAACGTCACTGCCCGCGTGAGCATTGAACGGGTAACGCTGGCGAATCGCCTTGGCATACAGACCGTACACTTCACTCTGATAATGTTGGTTCACATGCCGATAAGCATCATCAAACAAGTGTCGCCAACTGTCATCGGCAAGGCCTTCGATCCAGCCTTTGAGTGGCAGCGGCAAGCGCGCAGCGATATCACGCAATTGTCCCAACCCAGGCTGTTGCCCTTCCATGCGTTGCTTCACCATCTGAAAAGCTGCCCGCTCCGGTGAGCCCTCACGGTTCAGCGCCGCCAGTTGCAGGTGTATCGCGTCAAGCTGACGCAATGCCAGGGTCAACTCCGCCCCCGGGTTTTGCTGTTCATCAAGCAACTGATGCAGGGGCTCGAAGCGACGCTGCAACGCGCGTCTCGCGCCGTCATCACCGGCAAGGTTCGGCAGTTGACCGGCCAATACATGACCAACCGCCGACCGAGCGATTACCGCCGCATCAACCGCCTCGCGGGCCACGGCTGCCAAAGGGGCGCCGACGTCCAGCAAGCGGGTATTTTCACGCACCTGCTGTAACAGCAACACCAACGGCGACTGCGCCGATGTCAGGCTCGCCAACTGGTCGGTGTTTTGCCTGAGGCTCTCGGTATCAAGCAGCCTGATGCGCCCCAAGGCATTGCTCCAGACGTCGGCATACTCACTGAAATAGCGCTGTTCCAGTTCGATCATTAACCGACGCAAATCCATCACACTGAGGTCGGTGGCCTGCCCCAGCACCCAGTTATCCTGGACAATCGCATTGATCAGTCGAGGCCCCTGCTTGTCGAAATACTGCACATAACGCTTGCTGTAGAATCCGGGAATAGGTTGGTCAGGCGCAGTAAAAACCGTACCGCCCGTTAGACGGTAGGGCTCCAGATTCAGCGCTTGCTCGCGTAACACGCGATACACCACGTCTGCCAGCGACTCGCCACGCAGCGCCTGGCGAGCCTGGGCCACCAATTCATCATTGAGTGTCGCTACAAACGGTTGCTCAAGCAGCCGGCCGAAGTGTTCATCCAAGCGGACCTGCACCGAGGCCTCACCGGCAAAGCGCTCGGACCACAGGCTCGCTACACGCTCCGCCAGCCAACGCGTATCACGGCGCTCGCGCAGGTTAAGCATCAGGTACGCGCGCAAGTTGTCCAGCAACCGCTCGCGATCCCCAAGGCTGGACCGCACTTGCTCTTCGAGCACAGACACGGTTTGGGCCATTAACTGCTGCAGAGCGTCGTTATAAGCACTGACCAACAGTGGGCGAGTCACTTCGCCCTGGAATAACCCGGCTCGCGCCAACACGCGCGCTTCTGCCACAGGCGGAAAAACCCGAGTCGCCGCCAGGCGCTTATCCAAAACAGGCAATAAGACCAGGGTCTGGTCCACGCCTGCCTCGGCCGGCGTATCGGTCTTAGCGAGCTGCGCCAACTCTTCCAAACGTTGATGGTTGAGCGAATAGCTGTGCATCCAGAGCGCGCCCGCGACGCCGATGACCAGTGATGTTGCGATCGCCAACCCCGCCTGCCGCCAACGAATTCGGCGATATTCCTGGGTATCGAGCCCCGCGAGTTCGGCTTCGGCGAAAATCACCTGGTTGAACAGGCCTTTGACAAAGCGTTCGCGCCGCTCACCCGCACTGGTCAGATAAAACCCCCGCAAACCGTTGATCCGCTGATTGCGATGGGCGGAAAATGCCACCTCGACAAACAGGCATAACCGTTCGCCAATGCGCGAAACCTGCTGCGGAAAATCAAGCATTCGGCCACGGCGTTCGACATTGCGCTCCTGGTGCAAGCGCACAATAAGCTCACCACTCAGCCGCTGCAGCAACGCCTCGAATGCCTGACGCACCTGCGCCATTTGGACACCGGTGCCGCTGACGGCGACGAGCTCACCCAGCACGCCGTCCGCAACACTGCCGTGCGGCGTATCAAAAAACTCGCTAAACCCCGGTATTCGGTCAGCGTGGGTCAGCACCAAATAGATCGGGATATCGACATGCAGCGTCTGCTGAATATCTTGTAAGCGGCTATGTACATGCCGTGCGTGGCGTTCCAGATCATGCTCATTGCTGCCCAGCAAGGTGTCCACCGATAACGCCACCACCACGCCATTAAGTGGCCGCACTCGGCGCCTGGACTTGAGCAGGTTCATCAATGTCGTCCAACCTGCGGCGTCGACAGAGCTGTCGGGTTGGTCCAGATAACGCCCGGCGCACTCGATCAGTACGCCTTGATCAGCCAGGTACCCGTCACAGTAAGCAGCCCTGCCTAGCGACCTCGACCCGGATTGATCCGGCGGCAGCTGCACTCCGTTCGCGGCCAACAAGCAGGTCTTGCCACTGCCCTGCTGCCCGATCAGCAAGTACCAAGGCAGCTCGTTACGCGAGCGTGCGCTACGCCCAAGGTAACGCTGAGAGGTTTTCAAGGTTTGCAGCGTTTCCTTGAATCGGCCGCGCACGTGTTTCCGTTCATTCTCTATCAGCCCCAGATGTTGCGTGCGTGTCTGGTTGTCGAGTGTTCCGGCCCGGGCAGCCTGACGAGCACCCGCGATGACCATCGCCAGGCCCCACAACAAAAACAACCCACTGATACTCAAAAGTCGGGCGGTAGAGCTTTGCCAGAACCGGTGGTCATCCACGGCCAGCAGCGGCCCAAAAAACCACACCACGGTTGCGCCGGACAGCACCAGCAACAAACTCCATACCCAAACTCTGCGCAGCACGGCGCCCGCGCCCTTGAAGAATGCGTTCATTCAATATTCCCAGCGTTACAAGGGCGTCAGAGTCAGTTCCGGCGCCGAAGATTTAAAAAGTTGCAACACACTTGCTCGCTCTTGCCCGAGCACCCAGGCAGCGCCCGAATACATCGCCAGCAAAGCGACCACACCGAAAGCCACAAACCAGCGGGCGGGGATCATGCGCGGACGCTTACGCCGTGCCTGCACCGGCCGGGGGGCGCACATTGACAGAGAGGGGAAGTCGCCCCGGACATGCCTTATCTGTCGATACAAGGCATCTCGTACCTCTTCAAGCTGGACCTCTCCCCGCGCCATAACTCTGTATTTGCCTTCGAAACCCATCGACAGGCACAGATACATGAGCTCCAACATCGCCAGGTGCTTGACCGGATCACGGGAGAGGCGCTCCAGCAGTTGGAAAACCTTTTCGCCGCCAAAGGTTTCGTTATGAAAGCGGCTCAACAAACTTATCTTCGACCAGTCGCTGCGACTTCCCCATGCCGTAGTGACTACCGCTTCATCAATGACGCTGCACAGGACATAGCGTGCGGACACCACCTGACCGCTCTCCATGCCCTCGTGCAGGGCGCGGGCTTCGAAGCGGGTGATGCCTGCGGACAGGCGATCATTGAGTGTCTGCAGGTTTTCCCGACCAGCGCTGCGCTTCATTTGGAGCAGCTCAGACAGCGCATCCCAGGCAGCGGCTACCAGAGGGTTAAGGCCCACATTGAAAGGTTGCGCGCCTTGTACAGCGGCGGCATAGATCATTCGGTCCTCCAGTTGCTCAAAACGCGGGGGCGAGAGGAAGTCGGTTATCGGCCCCTGAGCAGGACCGTGGCCGTCACGATCAAGCAAGACGGTTTTTTCATCCTGCGGGTATTCACTTTCCATATTCATGATGTTCAATTCCTGATTGCCCAGAAGGTCAGCTCCAGCTCGGTAAATTCGCCGCCGACATGGAACGCAAAACCACCCGATTGCTCCAGCTGCACAACATCACGGGCACTGAGTTCAAGCATGAAATAGGTTTTACCGGCGTGAAACGGAATTTGGCGTGGCGCCACCGGCATCGGCTTTACCTTGATACCGGCAAGGTGCAGATTGACCAGTTCGCGAATGCGCTCCACAGGCCCAATCTTGAGATGGGCCGGCAACCGGTGGCGAAGCTCTTCAGAATCGCACTGAGCAGCGACCGCCAGGATGAATGTCGCGGTGCCCAGCAGCTTGAGATCCGCCACCGGGCAGACCATCACCCCGTACTGGCGTTGTTGCAGCACCAATTCCACAGCATGCTGCTCAAATACCATCGACAGCACGGTGCGCAGCCCCGCCATCAGCCCTCGAAAGCTTGCGCCTTGGTCGCCATGCAGGTAACGCACGTCAAGATTGGCGCGCTTGCTGTCACTGGCGAAAGTCGATAGCTCGCCCAATATCGACACCATCTCGCGATACAGCATTTGTGTCGGCACTTGCGCTTGGGTCAGGTAGTGACGCAACACCGGCTCGGTCCGGTTGATCAGTTGCAGCATCAGAAAATCTGCGACCTGCGCACCTGCGGTCACGCTGTTACCGCAAATACGCTCGGCAATGGCATCGCCACGGCTGGCCAACAGGCTGATCACTTCCTTGAGGCACGACGACACAAAGCAAGAGCCCTGTACATAAATGAACGTCGGCACAAAATCCGTATCCATTCTGACCCCCTCTTCGCAAGAGGCGTCCAATACCTGGGCAATCTTCAGCTTCACGTAGGCTTCATCACCAGGGTTGTCACCCAGCAACAATCGTAAATCAGGACGTGCACAACTGATCCGGCAAAGAGCGTCCAGCCCGGCATTCGAGTCACCGACATCGATCTCGCAGGCAATGTAGCGTGCCAACACATCGGGTTCACCCTGCGTTCGGGTTTCAACCTGGTTGTTGGTCGCCATCGGCAATGCGAGGTAAACCGATTGCTTTCCCGAGTTGGCCGGGACTTCCAGCACCAACGGCGCCATGGCGGCAGTCAGTTCGAAAAGACTGCCATCCGGTAAAACGCCGCTGGCCTGGTTGACGACCAGCTTGCCCAGGTTGAGGTACTGCAAGTCGACGTCCAGTGCCAGGAAACCCCAGGCGTCACTGCCAAGCAAGCGGGTTCGGTTGAGCTGCTGGTTGTAGTAACGGTCGTTGTGCTGCAGGTGCTGGGGGCGCAGCAACATGCCTTCCTGCCAGATGACTTTATGAACCGGCATGTCAATTCTCCACCACGCCAACGATCGGTTCGGCAACGCGAACACCCGACTGGTCGAGCACCAGATGGGCTCGCGTAACGTGCTGCGGGGCCAGCGGCACCACCCATCGCCATTGCACGTGGGGCAAGTCACGGTAAGCCGCCACCACCCCCACGTAACGACTTTGTGGTTCGCTCCTGAGCTTGAGAGCCACCTGCTCGCCGGGACGCAACTCCAGTTCCTCGCTGTTCACCCAGTCTTTGGGCAGCGCCTGCTCGGCACGCCCATAAAGACTAAAAAAATCTGCGTGTTCGAATGCGACCGGATGCTTCAGCTCCAGCAGGTGCACCACCACTGGCGAAGGACGCCCATGCAGGTCAGGGTTAACCTGTTCGGTGGCTGTCAACGTCAGGTCCAGCTTGGTTAACGTGGAAAAGGGTGACACGCTGCTACAACCAACCAGCAGGCTCGATACAATCAACAGGGGTAAGGCGACACGGGGCATGACTATCATCCTGGGTATCCGGCGAATAACGCCGAGGCCAGGCGTACCTGCTCCTCATACGCCTTGGCAAAGTCGCCGTGCAAAGGCCGTGCGCTCAGCGTTTCTTCGTCGATCAGCCGTTGGTAATGACGCTGGTAGGCCCGCCAACGCGCCCTGTCGCTGAAGAACCTCGGCGCTTTGTCATGGCGCTCAAAACTGAGCAGCAGGTCGCCAGGCGCAAACGCCGCCTGTTGAGTACGCATCGCCGTGCGACACGCAACCAGCAAAGCAACCTGATGCACTTGCAATTGCCGATGGAGCTGAGCAATGACCGCCTCGGCGCTGCATTGCTCCGGCTCGTTCATCTCCAGCAACGATGCCAAGGCTGCGCTGATGCCCGCACTGTGTTTAAAACCGTTCGGGATCTTGATTGAAGCGCCAATACCCAGGTTCCACTCATTGCTCAGCTCATCGTGAGTGTGCAGGTTCTGTTGCAGCCCACTGATAGCGTGCCTCAGCAAACTCGCCACCTTGATCGCCAACGCCTCACGACCAGAGACATCCAACGTGACACCCAACGCTTCGGCAAACTGCGTCCAGAACGCTTCATCGACCGGGGCCGAACGCACGGCAGGCAGGATGGGCGCTATCACGTCGTCGAAAGTGTCCGCCGGTGTCGGTATAACCAGATGATCCTGTTCCACTGAACCGCGATACATGCCTGCCTCGGGAGCGCCTGCGGTGTCTTTCAATGCATCCAGTTCACTCGAACACACTGCATGCATCTGCTCGCGGTCCAGCTCGTGAACAGGGTCCAAGCCCAGATAGGCATCGTCGGGTATCACCCTGCTCTCGGCGAACAGCCCTTGACGATACGATGCCGTTCGCTCATTCAGTCGCGCCCTGACAGCGAATGGCCCCAATTGGAAGACATCCCCATCAACGATCAATCGCGCCTGGCCCTTTTGCAGGGCCTCGCCGCTGCTCAACTGGCAGATACCGTTGCTGCTGATATCCGTCAGGAAATACCGACCGTCACGATAACCAACCAGGCCGTGGTGGCTGGAAAGCAACCGGCTCGGATCTGGGATAATCCAGTCGCAGCCTGCCCCACGGCCGACGACGCCGCCAATACCGTCAAACACCTTGCGTGTTGGCGGCTCAACACCCCCGGCGTCACACACTTCAAGCACTAATTGCATGGCACGCTCCCTTTTCATTGGCCGCGACGGGTCGCTTGGGGGTCACCCAAAGGACGATAGTCAGCATCATCAAACACGTAGTTGGCGTTACAGCCGGTCAACAAACACAGCACAAGCACCACGACTTGCCATGGACGGTCAGGCATCAAATTTCCCCCAGAAGATAAGGCCGGCGGCGAATCGCAGCGGCCACAGGTACGCCATTCAGCATTCCCCACGGGACGCGCTGACAGGGATGTTCAAACGCGCAAGCCGGTAGAGCAGCGTGCGACGTGCGACCCCAAGTTCACGTGCGGTCCGCGTTCGATTACCACGGTTCTTGTGCAGGCAATCGATCAGAAATACTCGCTCTACCCGCTCCAGGCGCTGGCGCAGCGTTGCTTCGACGACTGCGTGAGCAGGCGCCGACGGCAGCAACAGATGGGCAGGCAAAATCACACCGTCATCGCAGAGCAACACTGCGCGTTCCACCAGGCATTTGAGTTCACGGACATTGCCCGGGAACGCATGACTGGAGAGCTGATCAAGCGCAGCGCTGGACCAACTGACCAGCGGCTTTGCGAGCGCTGCACACACACTTTCAGCGAAGTAGCGTGCGAGCAGCAGCACATCCCCGTCCCGCTCCCGCAAGGCCGGCAACTGGATTGGGAACTGCGCCAACCGGTAATACAGGTCTTCGCGAAAAGTGCCCTGGCTGACCATTGCTTTCAGGTCGCGGTGGGTCGCGGCGATAATTCGGACATCGACTTTGTGGGCGGTATTGGCACCCAGCGGGCGCACCTCGCCCTCCTGCAAAACCCTCAGTAGCTTGGCCTGCAAGGACAGTGGCATATCGCCAATTTCATCCAGTAGCAGTGTGCCGCCGTGGGCCGCGTCAAACAGCCCCGCATAGTTACGCTCCGCACCGGTAAACGCGCCTTTGCGGTAGCCGAACAGTTCACTCTCCAGCAAGCCCTCGGGAAACGCCGCGCAGTTTTGCACCACAAACGCCCGCGCACTGCGCGGGCCTGCTGCGTGAATGGCGCGCGCTACAACCTCCTTGCCGGTCCCCGTTTCACCACTCAACAGAACGGTAAACGGTGTATGCAAGACCTTGTCGATCAAGCGGCAAGTCTCATCCATCGCCGTGCAGTTGCCGATCAAGCCGTAGGCGTCGGTAGCAGGTGTGCTGCGCTGGAGAGCAGCAGTGACTTGCCCTGATTGTTTATGCCGCCACAGGGCTAACTGGCTGAAGGTAAAGCTACCCAGTTGGCCCAACGATGCGGCGTAGCCCTGCAATTGCGCCGGATACTGGCTGGCATACAGCAGCACACCACACACTGCCTTGCGCCGATTGAACAGGGGCACGCATGACAGCGAGTGCCAAGGCAGGGCCGCCTCAGGCAGGAAACAGCGGTCATAGGCGCTGTTGCGCAGTTCATCAATGGTCAGGGAACGATGCTGGTTCAGGACATAATGCAAGAGCTGTTCATTCTGAAAGTCCACGCTTGCTGCCAGGGAATCCAGTGATGACGCCCCGGCAAAATGCTGAGCTATCAACCCAAGCTGGCCGGTCGTTTCATCTTGCCAGTACAGTTGGCAAAGTTCGCACTGGCTCAGTTGCGCAACCGCCGTGACACAAAGGTCTGCCAGCGTCGAGTCATCACTCTCGGTCCCCAGACGGGTGAACCAGCTCAGCAAGCGGTCGGCGTAGACCAGAGGATCAGGCAACTGGTTAAACAGACTCTCCATCATTGGCTGAACTCACAGACCGGTACGCCGTTGCCATCCAGCGCTACATGGGTCATTGACACACACTCGCCAATGGCCATCGCACTGAGTAGACGATCCACAATGGGCGGTAGCAGATGGGACTCGATCCAGTGGTCGATGTACCGCGCACCACTGTCATGGTGAAGGCAGCGCTCGACCATGTGTGTAACCAGCTCGGGGGTATGGCTGAACACCAGCTTGCGCCGGTGCAGCCGTTGAGCGAAACGCTCCAGCTTGAGGCTTACCACGTCGCGTAGCCGTTCGCCCGCAAGGGGGTAATACGGCACAACGCATATACGGGCGAGCAAGGCTGGCTTGAAGTGGGCGCGCAACACTGGGCGAATCGCTTCTTCCAGGACCGCTGAATCAGGACGAAAGCCATCGGGGCACAGAGCCGTGATGCAATCGCTTCCCAAGTTGGACGTCATCAGGATCAGCGTATTACGGAAGTCGATTTCGCGGCCTTCACCGTCATTGGCCAAGCCTTTGTCAAAGACCTGGTAAAACAGGTTCAGCACTTCCGGATCCGCCTTCTCGATTTCGTCGAGCAGCACCACTGAATAAGGGCGTTGGCGCACCGCCTCAGTCAGCACCCCGCCCTCGCCGTAACCGATGTAACCGGGCGGCGCTCCGATCAAGCGGGACAAGGCGTGTTTCTCCTGGTATTCCGACATATTGAGTGTGGTGATGAATTGCTCGCCGCCATACAGCAACTCCGCGAGTGCCAGGGCCGTTTCGGTTTTTCCGACACCACTTGGACCGACCAGCAAAAACACGCCCACGGGTGCCCCGGGGACGTTGAGGCCCGCAGCCACAGCACGCAGATTGCGGTCAAGAGCCTGCACTGCAGGTGCTTGCCCCAGAATTCGCCTGCCCAAGGCATCGGCGAAACCCAGGACCCTTTCACTGTGCTCAAGGGCCAGCTGTTCAACGGGAATACCGGTCCAGCCACTGATCACCTGCGCCACCACCCGTGGGCATACCTCATGGTTCAGCCGCCGCCGCTCACTCAGCGCGTGGCGTCGTTCGGCCGTTGGCAACTCAACGTGCGCAAGCCCCTCCCCTGCACTGCACGCATCAACCTTTGGCTGACGCGAAGAGAGTGTCCGCTCGGCCAGGGCTCGTTGTTGAGTCCAGCGGTGTTCGGCTCGCTCCCGTTCAAGCTCAATGGCTTCCAGACGTTGGATCAGCGCCTGCAAGGCCTGCTCGTCAACAGGCAAACCTGCGTCGCTATCCCGCTCGAGCGCCACGCGTTGCCGCATGCCCTCTGCCAACTCGGCACACAAACGCTGCAACGGTTCCGGCGGCGCTGTCAGGCTTATACGCACCTGAGCGCAGGCCGTGTCCAATACGTCCACGGCCTTGTCCGGCAACTGGCGTCCTGCCAGGTATCGAGCGCTCATCTGCGCTGCCGCCACGACTGCATCGTCACGTACGTAAACGCCATGGCTGGCTTCATACACTGGGACAAGCCCACGTAAAATGGAGATCGCCGCCGCCACGCTCGGCTCGGCCACCCGTACCGGCTGGAAACGCCGCGCCAATGCGGGGTCCTTTTCAATGTATTGTTTGTATTCGGACCAGGTCGTGGCCGCGATCGTGCGCAACTGTCCGCGCGCCAGGGCTGGCTTGAGCAAATTGGCAGCGTCGCCTCCGCCCACCTGAGCGCCAGCGCCCACCAAGGTATGTGCCTCGTCGATAAACAGGATAACGGCCTGCGATGAGGCGTTGACCTCGTCGATAACGCCTTTTAGCCGCCGTTCGAACTCACCCTTGATGCTCGCGCCGGCTTGCAGCAAGCCCATGTCCAACGTCAGTATTCGTACGCCCTTGAGTGGCTCCGGCACCTGTGAGGCAACCACCTGCAGAGCCAGCCCTTCGACGATGGCTGTTTTACCCACTCCGGCGTCTCCGACAAGAATGGGGTTGTTCTTGCGCCGACGCACGAGGATGTCGATCAACTGGCGGATTTCCGCGTCTCGACACAGAACCGGGTCGATGCGTCCTTCGCGAGCCTGACGCGTCAAATCGTGGGTAAAGCGCTCCAACAGCGACTCACCCTGTGGCGAAGGAACGGCTTCCAATCGCTGGTTCAACACACAGTCGCGCACACGTTGCGTGTCCAAGCGACTCAATAATTGCTGATAAGCACTGCCCGCGTGCTGCAACGGATGGAGCAGGAGCGCCAGCAATAATGCCCCCTGGTCAACCTCGACTTGCCCCAATTCAAGGTGGGCAACCATTAACGCCTGTTGTAACCACTGCACGAGTGTCGCGGCAAACACCGGACTGCGCGATGCGCCTTGCTCCCCGTTGAGCAGCAACAGGGCTTGCAGCTCGGCGGGGGCAATCTCCGCGTCCGCCAGCGCCCTCACCAAAGGACCATTGGGGTGCTGCAGCAGCGTCTGCAGAAGGTCCTCGACCAGCACCTCCTTGCCGCCGCGCGCCACACATCGCTCGGCTGAACGCTCCAGGTCGAGGCGAGTCGCCGCCGTCAATGTGCGGATCAATTGTTGCAGGTCTACATTCATCATAATCATCAGTCCCTAATGAGAGTTGCTGGCCAGGGTGACCACGCCGTCAGCACGCTCGTACCCCAGCCAACTGGTCCAACCGAGACGACAGACGTTGCGTTCCCCGATATGCAATGGCCTCACTTCGCCGTCGGCCAACACCAGGCGCAGGTCATAGTCCAAGGGGGTTCGCACCATCAACCGAACCAGTGAACACAACGGCCTGTAGTCGTCGCCAGCGGGCAGGAACTCGTGAAAGCGCTGCCAGCTCAAGCCCTTGATATGCACTCTGAACTTGCCACTGCGGTCTGCGACCTGAAGCCCGAGCATCAGGTCCTCGCCGAGCAGGTTGTTCGCTGCGCCAAGCCGGTTGCGTTGCTGTTGGGCAATGGTCACGGTGCGAGCGACCCATTGTTCGATGAACACACCGCGGTGTTTGAAGTAGTGACGCAATACCGCCTCAATCAGGGCCGCCGAATGTGCCCGCAGGCTCAACAATCCCAGACAGGGCAACAGCCGCTTGCAGTCCAACTGCGCAGCGTCGCGAATCTGGCGGCTGCCCAACCCGACCAGTGCGAACATCTGCTCGGAAAACGCGTCGCTGGCCCCGGTGCGAAAACACGCCCGGTAGCGATATTTGCGCCAAATCGGCAGCATCAGCCTGTGCAGGCGGTGGTGAAATACATCAAGAAAGTCACGGCTGACATTCCCACTCGCCTGCTCTTGATAAAACGCAGGCAATGGCGAGCCGGCACCAAAAAGTCCGAGCACATTCAGGCGAAGACGTGCCCGTAACTGGTCGCGTTCGACAAAAAACTCCACCCGATCAATATCGTGCCCGGGGAACCCCAAGCTGGAGTTGGCCTGGAACTCGACCTTCTCATAGAGCTCGTCATCCTCCAGCAATGGATAAGCGTCGCGTAGACGCTCGATCACCTGCAGCACCGCCTGGAAGAGCGAATACTCACGAATCGATTGCGATAGTGCAGTCATAGCAGGGCCTGCTGACCCATCCGGGGTGGCCATAGATACACGTCTCCTTGTGTGCTGGTAACCCGCAGTTCGTGGTACGAATTAAGGCTGGCGTAAAGAGCAAAAAACTCATTGAGTGCCGAGGCGAAGACAAACATGTCGCCCCGGCTGACAAACCCACTGGGGTCAATGTTCAGGTCGACTCGCAGGCCACGTATTGGCAACCCACGATGCATTCGGTCGACGGCCTCGTGGCTGACAGATCTCAGTGCATCCAGCCTTCGTTGACTGATGTTGTGCGCCTGTCGATCGTGATAGCGCGGCAAGTCGTAGGTTTGGAGAATGACCTTCAAGGCCCGTGTATCGGTCAATGACAGGTAATTGAGCGACATGTTGCTGATCAGCTTCCAAAGGAAGTCCTGGTCCAGCGGCGGAGGGAAGCTCGCCGTCGGCGCGCAGATATTGCGAAACGTAAGAAATTCCGGCGTTTGTTCACACGGTTGGTTGATCTCACCAACCTGCAACAGCCGCGGTAAGCCGTGGTTGGTGCACGTCAACTCAACTGAGAGTGTCTCCTGTTGATCTATGGGGCCAATACCGAGACTCAACCAGGTATCAAGCTCGGCGCCCTGCACCGAGGAACGTTGACGAATGCTGTAGCTAGGGGCTTGCATCGAAACGCCACTGTCGCTGTCATGTTCGAAGGATTCGAATGGCACGTACGTCTGGTAGCCCAGCCCACCGGGACGCCATCCGGTAACATGGTCAACGGAAAATACCGCAGCGTTGCCCCGTGCAATGCCACCCGGGAGCAGCAGGTAATCATCCTGCTTGCCATCCAGGCGAATCGGCACCGCATCCTGCTTGAACAGGTTAGTAATCGGCGTGCAATACAGCTTTACGTTATCCAGCGTGGGGCGATGTGGCTCATGTTCCTGAGTGTGCAATTTGAAGCGCAGCTCTACGCACCTGGCCTGCTTGAGGAGTTCGTTTGGTAACCTCTGCAGTGCATCCAAACCCAGTACATCGACAAACAGATACTTGTCCGCAAATGCAAAATACTCTTGCAGGTGGCGGTAGCCGCTGAAGGTGTTCGCCGGATACGGAATCAGCGCCTGATCTTCGTCAAACCCCACAGGTTTTACTTGGCTGGCGGAAAGTCGCAGCGATAAAACCTGCCCGTCGCGACCATTGATCGCAAGCCCATCATGGTCAAAGAGCACCACCTCGATGCTTTCAAGATGACGTAACAGGCTCAGGTACAACCCTTGACTCACTTGTCGATCACCCGCCAGGTGCAAGCGCAACTGAGTGAATGCCCACTCACTGAAATTGCCCTCGACGCTCATTTCCAGGCGCAGGTTGAGCGACGCCCGTGTTCCCTGTGACAGGTATTCCAGGCCACTCAGTTGCAACGGCATGACTTGAGTGGCGTAGCACGTTCGGAAGCGGCAGCGCTCACCGTTGACCAGCACGCTTTCGACCGGTGTATCCCGATCAACACTCAGCGTGGTGCACGCGTGCTTCAATGGGTCAAACTGCAAAATGCTGAAGGCCGGCAATGGCCGCATGTAATTGGGCCACAGCAAGTGCATCAATGAATGGGTCAACTCAGGAAGCTCGTCAGCAAGCTTCTGGCGCAGGCGCCCGGTGAGAAAGGCAAAGCCTTCCAATAGACGCTCGACGTCCGGGTCCTGGCCTGAATCGGCAAGAAAGGGTGCCAGGGCGGGATTGCGTTCAGAAAAACGCCGCCCAAGCGTGCGCAATGCACTGAGTTCACTCTGGTAAAAGAGCTCAAAGGACATCAGGTAACACCTCGACCCGTCCACCACCCACCAGGTGTGCGTTAAACACCACAGGTTGGATGACACCATCGATGACGACGGTTGCCTCAATCACAAACGCCAGTACCAAAGGGTTGTAGGCACCCTCCCTCCTCCTGACACGTACATTCCCCAACCGAGGCTCGTACGCCTGGATAAAGCGTTCAATCGCCAAGCGCGATTGGCTGAGTGATTCATGCAGGCTCAAGCGCATGTCATTGAGGTCGGGCAGCCCATAATCTGGTAGCGCCTGGACACTGCCGGCACGCGTACTGAGCATTCTCTCCAGATGCGCGGCAATACACGCCACGCTGTCGGTCCTGGCAGGCACCAGACCGTCGAGACGCTCAAAAAGGCTGCGATAATCGGGTATCCCCTGACCCTTCCTCATTCTTTGTCGAGTTTGCCAACGAGGGACAGCGTAAAGTCCGCCCCCATGTACTTGAAGTGCGGTCGCACACTGAGGTTGACGCGGTACCAGCCGGGTTCACCCTCGACATCACTGACCACGATACGGGCAGCCCGCAATGGACGCCGCCCGCGAACCTCGGCGCTGGGGTTCTCTTGATCTGCGACGTATTGGCGGATCCATTTGTTGAGCTCCAGTTCGAGGTCGGTCCGCTCCTTCCAAGACCCCAGTTGCTCACGCTGCAATACCTTGAGGTAATGGGCCAGGCGATTAACCACCATCATGTAAGGCAACTGGGTACCCAGGCGGTAGTTCAACTCAGCGTCCTTACCTTCGGTACTGCCCCCGAACGTTTTGGGCTTCTGTACCGAACTGGCCGAAAAGAATGCCGCGTTATCACTGCCCTTGCGCATGGTCAGTGCAATGAAGCCCTCTTGCGAAAGCTCGTACTCACGACGGTCAGAGACCAGTACTTCGGTCGGGATCTTGGTTTCGATTTCCCCCATGCTCTGGAAGTGATGCAGGGGCAGATCTTCCACCGCGCCACCGCTTTGCGGACCGATGATGTTCGGGCACCAGCGAAACCGGGCGAAGCTGTCAGTCAGTCGAGTGGCAAACGCAAAGGCAGTATTGCCCCACAAATAGTGCTCATGACTGTTGACCACGTTTTCCTGGTAGGCAAATGTCTTGACCGGGCATTCAAGGGGATCGTATGGGGTTCGCAACAGGAACCGCGGCACAGTCAGTCCGATATAACGCGCATCCTCGCTCTGACGAAAGCTTTGCCACTTGGCGAATTGAGGCCCTTCGAAATGATCCTTGAGGTCCTTCATGTCAGGCAGACCGGTAAAGCTTTCGAGTCCGAAAAAGTTCGCGCCTGCGGCAGCGATAAATGGCGCATGGGCCATGCAGGCAACGCTGGCGGCGTACTGCATCAGCTTCACGTCCGGTGCGCTTGGCGAAAGCGAATAGTTGGCGATAATGGCGCCCACCGGCTGCCCGCCAAACTGACCATACTCGGCACTGTAGATATGTTTGTAGAGCCCGGACTGAGTGATTTCCGGCGAATCTTCGAAGTCATCCAGCAGGTCCTGCCGTGAGACATTCAGTAGTTCGATCTTGATGTTCTCGCGAAAATTGGTCCGGTCGACGAGCAATTGCAAACCTCTCCAGGAGGCCTCCAGCGCCTGAAAATCCGGATGGTGAAGAATCTCGTCCATTTGCTGGCTGAGCTTCACGTCAATCTCTGCAATCATTCGATCAACCAGGCGTTTCTTGACCGGCTCGCCGCTGTTGTGCGGCTTGACCAGCTCTTCGATAAACGCCGAGACACCGCGCTTGGCAATGCCATAAGCCTCGTCATCCGCACTCAGTAGTGTCTGGGCAATGATGGTGTCTAGGATGCTGTGTTCTTCGGTGACTTGTGTGGATAGCGGATGCTGTTGGATCGTCATGGCGTCAGTGTCCTTTTACTGAAAATGTCAGGCGGTGGGATCGCTCAATCCCAATTCAGCCAATACCCGGGCTCGGGACCCGTCATCCGCCAAAGCCCGCTCTATGGCCTTGCGAAAACTCGGCGTGTTGCCCAAGGGCCCTTTGAGTGCCATTAGCGCTTCACGCAGTGCCATCAGTTTTTGCAGCTCCGGAATCTGCTCGACCAAATTCGCCGGGCTGAAGTCTTTCATCGAATTAACCCGAACCTGGATAGCCAATGCGTCCACATCCGCAGACTCCTGGAGCCGGTTGGGCACACTCAGCGTCAGCTCCAACGCCTGCTTGGCCAATACGTCGTCAAAGGTGTTCTTGTCGATGCCGATGGGCTTGCGGTCTTCGAGCTTGCGTTGATCCTCGCGCTGGGTGAAATCGCCCAACACCAGCAATTTCAGCGGCAGTTCGACTTCTTCCTGGGCACCGCCAACGGCTGGCTTGAAGGTGATATTGATGCGTTCCTTGGGTGCTACCGAACCGTCTTTGGCCACGGTAAATCTCCTTTTCCGAGTGGATCGAAGGCCTATTCAAGTACCGCTTCAACATCGAAGTGGCACAGCCTTCGGTGGGTGTCTTCCTTACGCTCACGTACGGTTTTGCTTTGCGGCAAAAGCTCGCAACAGCGGTACAAAAGCTGGGCTACGTGGAGGGCCAGATCTGGCTCCCAACGATCCAGCCCCGCACGTTGCAGTTCGTGATCCAGGCCTTCGAGTTGCACCTTCGCCAACGCTTGCTTGCCGGCCAATACACACAACCGAGCCAGGGCCAGCCGCCAGTGAAAACGAGCACGCTCGCTGCGAGCGGCGTGCATGCCCTGCTTGAGTTCGCGCACCGCCGCCTTGAGACCGTCTTTGCGTAACGTCGGCATGACGTCCTGCAAGGCTGCCTCCCAGGGTTCGGTATTGGCATCAACGACCTCGCCGGGCGGCGCAGGTGGCTGCAAGTGGCGAGCGACCTGCAAAGTGATCCAGTCGCGGGTGGCGCTATCAGCAAACGGCACGCCGTCGTGAAACCTGAACTCAGGCAGATGTGGCAGACGCTGCAGTAACAGCGCAAAGCTCACTTCCAGTTCGGTCATTGCCAGGTTGGCCTGCAAAGCCTCAAGGCACTCCCAGACCATGCGCAGGCCGTCAAACCAGAACAATGCGCCTGCCAGACTGGTCTCAAGTTCCAACAACAGTTCGCCGTACTGCCCCTGGGCAAAACGCTCCCGATAGCGCTTGAGCTTGTCGGACGCCGGGCCGCGCAGCACCGTGAGGCGCTCGCTGTCAGCGTCCGGGTAGCCGTTGAGTGCCAGCCAGGTCAGTGTCCGGTTAAGGCGCATGGCGCGCAGGTCGGTGGCGTTCTGGCGCAGCCACCAGTGACACAAGGGCCGGGCTTGTTCCTGCAGTGTGCGCAGTAACTTATGTGCCTCTTTTTCGTTTTCTACCGAAGGCTCGGAATTCAGTAACCGGGTCGCGGCCTGCTTGACCTGAGCCATCACGCCGGTTGCAGCCACAGCATGGGCTTCCCCTTGCTCTGCATGCGCCAACCGCTGCGCCAATTGCCGGCGCACGGGCAACAGCAGTGGAGCCTCATCACTCATGTGCGCAGACCAGAGGTCATCAAGGTGTGTCAGATGCTCAAGCATGCGTCGGAACAATGGCTGCTGATCGTTGAGCGGAAAGCTTTGCGTAAACAACGGTTCAAGACGCAGCACCAACCAGCCAAAGGCTGCACCACGGGTACGCGGCTTTTCCGGGTAGGCAACCGCCCAATGGTGCTCACAGAGATGACGCAACACCCCCAGCCCCGCCAACAGACCAGGGAAAGATTCACGCTGATATAAGGCCCAGGTCAACCAGGCGGCCACACGTAAATCCTTGGTGTGCTGGCGCAGCAGACATTCACTGATTTGCGTCACTTTGAGCCAGTCCGGCTGAGCGCTGACGTGAATCGATTGCAGCTTGCCAAGCTCGGATTCAAGGGCTTCATATTCACTCGAAAAACGCATATCGCTGCCCGCAAAATTAATGTGCGAGCAAGGCAATAAAGCAAGTTCAAGGTAATAAACACACAAAGCGCCTGAATAAACCATTTTGAGCCATGCACCCTATAAAAAATAACATCCGCCGAAACAAGCACACTTACCCACACAACTAGCCGCGTTCCGAATCCCACTAAGCCTTTCACGAGATTCGCAAACCTTAGCCATGCATAAAATATTCAGCAAGCATCGAATCCGCACTTAAGGAATTTCCTACACCCTGCGTAATGACTGGGCTGTGCATCATTTTGCGCAGATCAAATTTGCCAAAACCCTTAGTTAATTCACGCAACCAATAACCGCCCACAACAACACGATGAGCAACTTAGTGCGCACTTCTGCGCAACCTATTTCACTTAAAATCCAATAAACCACCCGACGACTTAGTTAAAACTCCGCCCTCATCACGCCACCTTATTGTTTTTGTTGCGCTTATTATTTTCAGGCACGCTTTTTGTTATAGGAGGTTGCCCACCCGGCACAATCGCCGCAGGGAATTACCTCAACTACCCGGCAAGGAAACCCGTCATGCCAACACCCGCGTATCTTTCAATCACCGGTGTCAAACAAGGTCTGATTACGGCAGGCACTTTTACTCAGGACTCGGTAGGCAACATTTATCAGGAAGGCCATGAAGACCAGATACTGGTCCAGGCATTTGCTCATCAGGTGATTATTCCCCGTGATCCGCAATCGGGTCAGCCAACAGGCCAGCGGGTTCATAAACCGTTGATGATCAGCAAGGTCTTCGATAAATCATCGCCCCTGCTGTTCAGTGCGCTAACCAGCGGCGAAGAAGTCAAATGCCGGTTGGAGTGGTTCCGTACCTCCTCGGCTGGAACCCAGGAGCACTACTTCACCATCGAACTCGAAGGGGCGACCATCGTGGACATCCAGTCGCGCATGCCCAACTGTCAGGCACCTGAAAACGCGCACTTCACGCATCTGGAAGACGTGCACTTCACCTATCGCAAGATCATCTGGACTCACGAGGTGGCGGGTACTTCCGGCTCTGATGACTGGCGTAGCCCGGTCGCCGGCTAACCCTGGGGGATGCAGGAACCGGCGCCATGGAAGGCGCCGGTTCTGCCAGGCGGGTTGTTACACCATCGCCAGCGGGTGCTTGCGCTTGGGGGCGCCAAACACACGGTCGATGGCATCCAGATCGTGCTCGTCCAGCACCAGTTTCGCGGCGCTGGCGTTGAGCCGCACATGCTCGGGACTCACCGCTTTTGGGATCGCAATCACGCCCTCCTGGCGCAGTACCCAAGCCAGGGCGATTTGTGCGGGTGTGGCCTCGTGTCGATGGGCGATCTGCTTGAGCGTCGGGCTGGACAGCAGCTCACCGCCCTGGGCGATTGGGCAGTACGCCATCAACGGCAAATGGTGCTGTTGCCACCATGGCAGGAGGTCGAACTCGATACCACGCTCTTCGATGTTGTAGAGCACCTGGTTGGTGGCACAGGCTGGGGAAGCGAGTTCCTGCAGGTCGGCGACGTCAAAGTTGGAAACACCCCAACGGCCGATCTTGCCCGCCTCGCGCAGACGCTCAAAGGCTTCGACGGTTTCTTCAAGCGGGTACTGACCGCGCCAATGCAACAGGTACAGGTCAATGTAGTCGGTACCCAAGCGCTGAAGGCTGGCATCGCAGGCACGGGGAACGCCCTTGTGGCTGGCATTGTGAGGGTAGACTTTACTGACCAGGAATACCTGATCGCGCTTGCCGCGAATGGCCTCGCCGACCACTTCCTCGGCGCCGCCTTCACCGTACATTTCGGCGGTGTCGATCAAGGTCATGCCCTCGTCGATACCCAGTTGCAACGCGGCGACTTCGGCTCTGCGCTGGTCTGGGTTTTCGCCCATTCGCCAGGTTCCCTGGCCGATGACAGGAACGGGAACACCGGCCAGATCAATGGTACGCATAACAACCTCCTGATGAGTTCGCGGATTAACAGTGTGGCACTGACCGGACAAAAGGGTTCAATCGAAGTATGGTTAGCCTTTTCCAAGTCGCCAGGACGGACCTGCAATGCTGTTTGTCGTCATGCTCGGGGGCAAGCACCCACGGGCTAAAATCGAAGTTCACGATGTGGTATTCGCAGTCGCGGATACGCTGCAACACACCTACACCCAATTGCGCGACGGCTGGTTCGGCAGCCCTAAGGGTGTGCATATCGATGCGTGGATGGCCGTCGATGGCGTCGACGGCTGGAAAGTCGAACTCAGCCAGATGGCGCCGCCTGCCGACGCGCATCACCTGTACTTCATCAACCTCGGCGGCTACGAGGCCAACGCTTTTGGCGAGGCCCATCATTACCTGCTGGTGGTCGCCCGGGACAAACAGGAAGCCAAGCGCAAGGGGCAGCGGCAAATGTTGCAACACTGGTCCCAGGCCCACACCGATGGCGTAATGGATATCGACGACTGCTTGCCGATTGATCTGGTGGACGGTCGCTATGTTCACCTGGTGCAAGGCCCGCACCAGCCGATCATCCAGCACAACGACTACATCATCCTGCCGTGAGCCCTCACGCGGCGGGCATCAGGGCTTTACCAAACAGACGATTCCCATGGGTTTCCCCCTGGAAGGTATACGTCGGCGCACCCAGCAGCGCATAACCGCGCCGAGGGTAAAAACCCAGCGCGCGCGCATTGCCCACCCACACGGTCGCCCACAATAACGAGGCGCCGCCGAGCTTGGCGCGCTGCTCTGCCGCTTGCAGCAATTGATAGCCGATCCCCAGGCCGGTAAATCGCTCCTGTATATACAGGCGTTGCAGTTCGGCAACGTCAGACGCCTCGATCATCGAATGGCTGGCGGTGAGTTTGACCTGGGCAAAACCAACGAGATGGCCATCCGACTCAGCCACCACCAGCGAGATATCGGGCTGCGCCATCAGTTCGGCGATGGTCTGCGGCGCAAAGGCCTGCAACGCTTCATTGGCAATCGAACGGCGAATGCCCTGCGTCGCGTAGGTATCAAGGAACACCTGCATACCCAGCACGCCAATGCACAAGGCGTCCTCGGCAATGGCATTACGAAGAGTGATTTCAGGGCGGTTGGCAGCAGACATTGAGCCTCCGTACTCGTGGGTCCCAAAGAGCTACGTTTTACCACGAATGCCGGTAACAGCAATTGCCACTGCCGATGTGCCACAGTAGGGTTGATCCCTCGCCCTATCCGCAGGAACCCACCATGAGCTTTTTTTCCGACCCCGATGCCGTTGCCCGCTACGCCGAGGGCCCCGTGCGCCTGGTGCCGGGCTTCGATGGCTTGCAGCGCATGACCACCCTGCTGCTGCGCGAAGCGGTACCCGCTGCGGGCAATGTGCTGGTGCTCGGCGCCGGGGGCGGCCTGGAGTTGAAATGTTTTGCCGACGCAGAACCGAACTGGCGTTTTGTCGGTGTGGACCCGTCGGCTGAGATGTTGAAGCTGGCGCAGGCGACGTTGGGCCCTTTCAATGCGCGCGTGCAGTTACATGAAGGCTATATCGATACCGCGCCGTTGGGGCCGTTTGATGGGGCGACGTGCCTGCTGACCCTGCATTTCATCCCCAAGCCAGAACGCCTGCAAACACTCAAGGCGCTGTGGCAGCGGTTACTGCCCGGCGCACCGCTGATTGTGGCGCACCATAGTTTCCCGCAGACACCGCAGGAAAAAGCCCGCTGGTTGAAGCGCTATGCAGCGTTTGCAGTGGACTCGGGCGTGCCGGCGGAAGATGCCGAACGGGCGATTACGGCGATCAGTGCGCAACTGCCAGTGCTGTCACCCGAGCAGGATGCCGCCCTGATGCAGGACGCCGGGTTCGAAGACGTGGCGTTGTTCTACGCAGGCTTCAGCTTCAAAGGATGGGTGGGCTACAAGCCACGCTAGCCGCTTTACCAACTGCCTGACGCCCCACCGCCACCACTGGAACCGCCGCCACCGGACGAGCTGCTATCGGAACTTGAGCGACTGGAACTTGAGCTGCTGGCGCTCGAACCACTGTCACCGCCAGACCTTGAACCGGAGCCCGAGCCTGCAACGCTCTGCACAAACAGAATAAACGCGGCGAACGAGGCCACCGGTATCGCGACGATCCAGCCTTCGTAGCCGCGCCCCACCAGCCAACCGGCCAACACATAAATCGCCACGACCACCAGCGCACGCACGCGGAAGAAGCGCGGGCTGTTTTTCCACGACGCCCTGATGACCAAAAACAGCCCCGCGTACAGGCCCAGAATCAATGCGCCGCCTAATGGCCATAGCAGCCAATGGACCAAGTTGACGTCCATCAACCGATCCGCCATCAATACTCCGCCGATGTACACCAGCAAGCCAATCACGCCGTAAAACACTCGGCGCGCCAGCCACAGCGCACCGAAGGTCGCACCACCAATCAACAGGGTCAGCGGCAAGAGCAACAGGTAGACCGGCCAGTCCCGGCCGCCGCCGTACATCGTCAGCAGCAGCGTCACCACCAGCGTAGCAATCAACGCCAGGCGCCAATGCAGCTTGCCCGCAGCGATCAGCACACCGCCGACGGCGCCGACGATGAACGCCAGCAACACCGCGATCGCTTGAGGGTTAAGCCCCGGCGGTGCCACGTCGGGCAGGTCGCCTCCGTCCACCAGCAGCGTCAGATCGTCGACCGTCTGTTGAATACCGCCCGCGTAGTCGCCCTGGCGAAACGCCGGAGTAAGGTGTTCTTCAATGATGCGGTGCGCCAGCAGGTCGGTGACGGTGCCTTCCAGGCCGTAGCCCACTTCGATACGCACCTTGTGGTCATTCTTGGCGACCACCAGCAGGATGCCGTCGTTGACGTCCTTGCGCCCCAGTTTCCAGGCACGGAACAGTGGGTTGGCGAAGTCTTCGATGCTCGCGCCGCCCGTGGTCGGCACCAGCAGCACGGCAACTTGCGCGCCTTTGCGCTGCTCCAGTGCCGCGAGCTGAGATTTCAGGCGATCGGTGGTGCCGGTGTCCAGCGTATTGGTGAGGTCGATCACCCGTTGGTCGAGGGTCACCTTGATTGGCGAGGTATCGGCCAGGGCCGTATTCAACAGGGCGAAACATACTAAGGCCAATACACTCAAGACCGATTGCCGCAAACACAGCCGCATACATTGTTACCTGAAATTTCATCCTGAAGGGCCTGACTTTACCTTATCGGCGCTATAACGCGTGACCCCGCGCCTGTGACTATTTAAACTGCCCATTACGGCAAAATAGCAAAATGCCATCCATGAGAACGCCATGAACCTGAAACATCGCAACAACGTCAGTGTGATGGGCAGCGGGTCGGCGACCCTGGTGTTCTCGCATGGTTTCGGCTGCAATCAGGCGATGTGGAATTACCTCGCGCCGCCATTCATCGACCGCTTTCGCGTGGTGCTCTATGACCTCGTCGGCGCCGGGTTGTCGGATGTCAGTGCGTTCGACAAGGCCAAATACAGCGCGCTGGATGGCTACGCCCACGACTTGAACGAAATTATCGACGCCTTCGCCAGCGGCCCGGTGATTTTGGTCAGCCATTCAGTCAGCGCGATGATTGGCACGCTCGCCGACCGCCTGGCCCCCGGCCGTATCGCCGCCCACGTGATGATCGGCCCTTCGCCGCGCTACATAGATGACGTTGATTACGTCGGCGGTTTCAAGCGCAGTGATATAGACGACCTGCTCGATACCCTGGACAGCAACTACCTCGGCTGGTCCAGCGCCATGGCCCCGGTGATCATGGGCGCCCCCGAGCAACCAGGGTTGAGCGCCGAACTCAGCGACAGTTTCTGCCGCACTGAACCCGATATCGCCAAGCAATTCGCGCGGGTGACCTTTATGTCGGATAACCGTCAGGACGTGATCGGCCTGACCACGCCCGTATTGATCCTGCAATCGAGCGACGATCTGATCGCGCCGGTAGTCGTGGGTGAGTACCTGCACAGCGTGCTCCCCAACAGCACCTTTTGCCTGGTGGACAACGTCGGCCATTGCCCGCACATGAGCGCACCGCAGGCCTGCGCAGCGGCGATGGAAAATTTCCTGGGGCCGTGGGGCATGGCCCATGTCGGCTGAGCTGTTCGACAGCGCCGCATGTGCCCTGGCCGTCACCGCCGAGGACGGCACGATCCTGCATGCCAACGCACGACTCGGGGAATGGCTGGGGTTGCGCAACGCCGAGTTGCACGGGCGGCCCTTCCAGGACCTGCTGACCATCGGCGGGCGGATTTTTCACCAGACCCACCTGGCACCGCTGTTGCGCATGCATGGCAGTGTCAGCGAGGTAAAGCTCGACATGCTGCACCGCGATGGGCACAAGGTGACCGTCTTGCTCAACGCCCGCAAGCGCGCACAGGCTGACGCCGTGGTGCATGACCTGGCGTTGTTCGGCACCACCGACCGCGACAAGTACGAACGCGAGCTGCTCAATGCGCGCAAGCTCGCCGAAGCCTTGTTGCAGCAAAAAAGCACTGCCGAAATCGCGCTGCATCAGGCCCAGGCCGAGCTGAGCGAAGCCTATGCTGTCGCCCAGCGCCGCGCTTTATTTGCCGAGCAGATGATGGCGATTGTCAGCCACGACTTGAAGAACCCCCTCACGGCCATCCGTATGGCGTCCGACTTTCTCAGCCGTAGCGAGCGCACGCCCAAGGAACGCCAGTTGCTGGGCCATATCGCCCAGTCGTCCGAGCGCGCCCAGCGGATGATCGCCGACTTGCTGGACTTCACCCAGGCCAGGGTCGGCCACGGCATCAGCGTCAAGACCACCGCTGTGGACCTGCACGGGGTGATTCAACACGCCGTCGATGAGCTGCGCGTGGCCTTCCCCACCGCCACGTTGAAGCACCACACCGAAGGCACGGGCGCTGCGTGCCTGGATGCCGACCGTGTGCAGCAGATCATCGGCAACCTGGTCGCCAACAGCGTGGCGTATGGCGACGTACTCATGCCGATCACGATCACCTCACGCCTGGCCGACACTCGCTGCGAAGTGGCGGTGCACAACTACGGCGCAGTGATTCCTGAAACCCTGCTGGCCGGGCTGTTCGAGCCTATGACCCGTGGCACCGACCAGGGCAGCGAGGTGCGCAGCGTCGGCCTGGGCCTGTATATCGTGCGCGAACTGGCCAAGGCGCACGGTGGCGATGTGGCAGTGAGTTCCTGCGAAAACACTGGTACAACCTTTACCGTAACGTTCTAAAGCACGTAGGCCGCGCCCTGCATGATCGGCTCCACGCTGCCGGTCAAGACGACGCCGCCCTGCCCGTCCCACTGCACGGTGACCGTCCCGCCGTCGCACTGCACTTGAACCGTGGCATCGAGCAAACCGCGCCGGATCCCATTGACCACCGCCCCGCAGCAGCACGAACCGGAGCCCAGCGGCACGCCACCACCACGTTCCCAGATGCGCAGGCGGATATGCTGGCGGTCCAGCACCTGCACAAAATGCACATTGGTCCTGGCCGGGAACAATGGATGCGTTTCCAGCGCCGGGCCCACGGCTGCCACATCGAGCGCGGCCAGGTCATCCACGAAATACGTGCAGTGCGGGTTGCCCATGCTGCACGCCGCCGGCGCGCCGTCGATGGGCAAGGTGCGCGTGTCGATCGCCGCGGCCAGCGGCACTGCCGCCCAGTCCAGTGAGGGGGCGCCCATGTTCACCGAGACCTGCTGCGCCGCCGCCCGCACGCAGGTCAACAAGCCCCGGTCGGTGCGCAATACCACCGACTGGCTGCCGGTTTCATGCATCAAGCGGTCGGCCACGCCGCGGGTGGCGCTGCCGCAGGTTTGCAACGGCGTGCCATCGGCATTCCAGAACTTGATACGCGCGGCGGCGTCGGTGCAGTCGAGTACCACGGCCAATTGGTTGAAGCCGATGCCGGTATGGCGGTTACCCAGCCGACGGGCGATCTGCGCGGTAATCGGGTCATCCTGACCGCGGCGGTCGATGATGATGAAGTCATCGCCATGGGCATGCATCTTCACGAAGGGCAAGGTCATGGGCTGTCCTGGGTTTCTACGGGGTTGGCGGCAAGCATACGGGAGTTTCATCAACGCCGATTCGGCTGCATGCTAGCGTGGGCACGATCGAGTCCTGCTGAGCCGACCATGAAAACCACCACCGTCGCCATCACCGCACTGCTGGCCGTGCTTTCCCACGCGGCCATGGCGGCTGCGCAAACACCGAACCTGTGCCAGCCGGCCGCTTCGAGCCCGACGTCCAAAGCGCTGCTGGCCGCTGCCCAACGGCAGTTGGCCGACTCGCCCGCGCCGTTGCCGCATTTGCACACCGAAGGCACGCTGCCAAACCAGGGCATCCGCACGCAAAGCATTGCCGCCGAGAAGGACTGGCCGCTGATGCGCCAGGCGGCACTGGCCTGGCGCATCAGCGGCGATCCGCGTTACCTCAAGCAAGTCGACGACTACCTCGCCGCATGGGCCGACGTGTACCAGCCGGACTTCAACCCCATCGACGAAACCAACCTCGATATGCTGATCACGGCTTACGCGTTGACAGCCGATCACTTGCGCCTGGAAACCCGCGCGGCCAGTCGCCGTTTGATCAGCGCCCTGGGCAACGGCTATATCGCGCAGATCCAGCAATTTCACGGGCAGAAAAAAGGCACCCAGACCAATAATTGGCAGAGCCATCGCGTCAAGCTGGTCAGTGTGGCTGCCGCAGCCCTCGGCGACCCGGCCATGTTCGAGCACGCCCATCAATTATTCAAACAGCAGGTCGCCGATAACATCCTGCCCGACGGTTCGGTGACCGACTTTCAAGACCGTGACGCCTTGCATTACGTGGTCTACGACCTTGAGCCTCTGGTGCAAGCCGCGCTGGCGGCCAAGCCCTACGGCGGCGATTGGCTGAACCTCAAGGCCAAGGGTGCCTCGCTGGCCGCAGCCCTGGACTGGCTGGTGCCCTACGCCACGGGGCAACGCAGCCATCAGGAGTTCGTGCACACCCACGTGCAGTTCGACAAAGACCGCGCCGCCGTAGGCGAAGCCGGTTACAGCGGTACCTGGCAGCCCAACAGCAGCGCGACGCTGTTCTGGCTGGCCGCACAACTGGACACGCGCTATCTGCCCACGGCGACGCAATTGGCTGCGCACCCGGCGGACTGGATCAGCGCCTGCTATTTAAAGTAAGCGCGGCTAGACTGGCCGGCGACTCTCATCAAGGGATTGAGCATGCTTATTGTATTCAGCGGCCTGCCGGGCACCGGTAAAACCACGATTGCCCGTGAACTGGCACGGCGCACGCGCGCGGTGTACCTGCGCATCGATGTGATCGAGCAGGCGCTGCGGGCGTCGGCGGTACTCGCCGGCGATGTCGGCGCCAGCGGCTACAGCGTGGCAAATGCGCTGGCGTTGAGCAATTTGCGCGTGGGGCAGACGGTGATTGCGGACTGCGTGAACCCGGTCAAGGAAAGCCGGGAGGCGTGGAAAGCCGTGGCGGCGGCAGCCGATGTTGAGTGGGTGAACATCCAGGTGGTGTGTTCTGATCAACACGAACACCAACGCCGAGTGGAAAGTCGCGCTGGGGATATTCCCGGGCTGCTCCCCCCGACTTGGCAAGCGGTGTCAGCGCATGAGTACGAGGCCTGGGAAGAACAGCCTTTGACGCTCGACACCGCGCGGATGACAGCGGATCAGGCTGTCACCAGGATCTTGGCGCAGATCGCCTAGAGCAAGGCGCCCATCGCCTTCATCAACACCGGGTCACGCCCATAAATATCCGGCGCGTACAGCAGCCCGCCCTGGCGGTCGACCTCCACGGTCCAGTACCCCAACAGCACCGGCACGGGCGTGGCCAGCCGGAATTCATGGGTCATGCCGGTCGCCAGCAACTCATCGGTGCGCGTGCGTTCGGCCGGGGTTACCAGCAAGTCACGCAGCAACATGGGCTGCTCAACCCGCACACACCCCGAACTGAACGCGCGCGGGCCTTTGGTGAACAACGGCTGGCTCGGCGTGTCATGCAGGTAGACCGAATACGGGTTGGGAAAGCGCATCACGATCTTGCCCAACGGGTTGCGCGGGCCGGCTTCCTGGCGCAGGAGAATATTCCCGGGGCGCGACCAGTCCACTTGGTCGGCCGTGAGTGGGTGACCTTGGGCATCGAGCACTTGCAGGTTTTGCTGGCGCAGGTATTCGGGGTTGAGCCGGATGGCCGGGAGCTTGTCCTCACGCATGATGGTGGGCGGGATCGTCCAGGTGGGGTTGAGCGTCAACCGCGTAATCCGTGACTTGAGCAACGGCGTCTGCCGCTCCGCCCGCCCGACTTGCAAGCGGGTTTGCCACACCGGGATACCGCTCTGATAAACACTCAGTTGTGCGGCCGCGACGTTGACCACCACCCCTTCGGGCTCCAGGTCCTGGGCCAGCCAACGGAAACGTTCGAGGTTGATGCGCAGCTGGTCGCGGCGCATCGCCGGGCTGATGTTGAGCTCGGCCACGGTGCCCGCACCGATCACACCGTCTGCCTGCAACGAGTGGCTGAGCTGGAAGGCCTTGACCGCCTTGACCAGTTCGTCACGGTATTGCGTGCCGTTGCCGGTCGGCACTTTGGCCAGGTACCCGCCGTTGTAAAGACGCCGCGCGAGTTCGGGCACGCGCGGGTCGTCCATGCCGGGGCGCAGCAACGGGCCGGAGGCGACTGGGTCCCAATGCGGCAACGGTTGCAGGCGCACGGTGGCATAGGTACTGCGCAAACTGCGGTAGAGGTCGGCGCTGGGGCGCGCCTGGTCAAACGCCAGGGCCAGGTCGTGCAGGCCGGTCGCAGCAAAGGCCAGCACTGCGGTGTTGGGGTCTTGGAGCGGTGGCTGGGAATGCCACAGCGGCTCGAAGCGCGACTGCTGCAAACGCCCGTAGTGCAAGTCCTGCAGGGCTTGCAGGTATTGCTGGCTGGTGCCGATATCGCTGCACAGCACGTTGGCCGTGGCGTCTGTTGCGGGCAGGCTATAGTGGCTGGGGTCCAGGCCGTCGTCAGCCAGCAACCGCAATTGGGCTTGCAAGGCCTGGCGGCGATCAGCGGCTGACCACAGCGGACTGTCGCCCTGCTGCTGGTAAAACGCTTGCAAGCGCAGTTGAGCCGCTGCGTCTATTTGTGGGGCAAGGCCCGGGCAAACGCTGGGTAACTGCGCGAGGGCCAGTTGCATCGGGCTGATCGATACAGGCGGCACGGCGTCTGCCGGCAGCTCATCGGCTGTCGCGACCAATGGTGCAACGAGCAGGCAAATGCTCAAGTAACATGCGTGTTTTTTGAACAATTGTCTTAACTCCAATCCACAGCGGGGGATGTACTGTAGATGCTGACTTTTATATGCCGCTTCGGTTTGATCACCGTAACCCTGGCTACGCTGAGCAATGTTGCGCTCGCGGCCAGTGCCACGTCTCCTTCTTTGTATAGCAGCCTGGCGCGCTCGGCTCCAGAACTCAATCCCACCGTACTGAAAAGCGCCTTGAGCGCCGTGCAGTGCGCGGTCAATAACGGCGAGGAGCGCTCGGAGCGCCTGGCCGTTATTGACTACTCCCAGCCCTCTACCGCTCGTCGGCTGTGGATCTTCGATTTACGCAAAAAAACCCTGGTGCTCCGCGATCTGGTGGCCCACGGCGCCAAATCCGGGGAAAACTTCGCCACCCAGTTCTCGAACCTTGAAGGCAGCCACCAATCCAGCCTGGGCTTGTTTCGCACCCAGGAAAGTTACCGCGGCGCTCACGGTTACTCGTTGCGCATGGACGGCCTGGAGCCGGGCTTCAATGACCAGGCCCGCGACCGCGCCCTGGTGATCCATGCCGCCGACTACGTCAACTCGGCGTGGAGCAAGCGCGAAGGCCGAATCGGCCGCAGCCAGGGCTGCCCTGCCGTGCGCCCGCAAGTGGCGCGCCAGGTGGTAGACAAACTCAAGGATGGGCAGTTCATGTTTTCCTGGTACCCGGACCAGCGCTGGCTGAAGTCGTCGACCTACCTCAACTGCAAGCCCCAACAAGTGGCGAGTAGTCGTACAATCCGTGGTGGTTAGCCTGTCCCCACCGATAAAAGAGAGCGTCGCATGCTTCTACATAAATCCACCTGGATCGAGATCGGGCAGTTTCTGGAGCGCAGCCGCACGGTGGTGATCCCCATCGGCTCCAACGAGCAACATGGCCCTACCGGCCTGCTGGGCACCGACTGGATGTGCCCGGAGATCATCGCTCATGAGGCGCAGCAGCACGCTGACATCCTGATCGCCCCGACCTTCAATATCGGCATGGCCCAGCACCACCTGGGCTTTCCCGGCACCATTTCGTTGCGCCCGTCCACCTTTATCGCCGCGATTGGCGACTGGGTGCGCTCGTTGGCCGGGCACGGTTTCGAGAAGATCCTGTTTTTGAATGGCCACGGCGGCAATATCGCCACCATCGAGGCTGCGTTTTCCGAGCTGTACGCCGAGGCCAGCTATGCGCGCCGCCCGGCCGGGTTCGCGCTGAAACTGGTGAACTGGTGGGATCTGGAAGGCGTCAACGACCTGGCCCACCGCCAATTCCCGGTCGGCCACGGCAGCCATGCCACGCCGTCGGAAATTGCGGTGACGCAGTGGGCCTACCCGGAATCGATCAAGTCCGCCGAGTATTCACCGCAGATCGCCAACACAGGGCCGATTCGCGAGGCACTGGACTTCCGCGCACGCTTCCCCGATGGACGCATGGGCTCGGACCCGGCCCTGGCGACCGTGGAAAAAGGTGGTGAGTTGGTCGCGCTGGCGGCTCAAGGGCTTGTCAACGTTGTCGACAGCTTCAGCAGCGAAGCAAAACCTTAAGCCGTAAGCAAAAAATGTGGGAGCGGGTTTACCCGCGCCCACACTACTGGCAGCGGTGAGGCCTGATGTTACTTGCAGTCCTGCGCCGCCGTCTCCAGGCGCGACGGCTTGAGCGCCGAAGCCAGCGGCTTGCGCTCATACACGAAGACCTTGCTGCCCTCTTGGGACTTGTAGGCTTCCAACACATCATCGGCGGCAATCTTGCTGGTCAACACGACTTTGGCGTGGCGCGAATTCTGGGTGACGGTCGATGTGATGCCGGACTTTTCAAGCTTGGGCAATACGCACTGCAGATAACCTTCAGGGGTCTTGTCGGTTTGCAACGTCAACGTCGGAGCGTTGGGAGCGGTAATACAGCCGGTCAGCAACACGGAAGCAAAAGCCAGGGCCGGGACGAAAAAAGAGCGCATAAACATTCCTGAAAATAACCAATAGGGTTCACATCAATCCACGCGTCAACCTGCGCGAACCAGGGCCTTGAGCGATACATCAAACTGCTTTAAGGCATCAAGCTGTACATCACGCTGCTGTTCAATCTGCGCAGCAATCTCGGGCGCCGCCTTGTCCAGCACCCACACCGACGGCACCTGTTTGAGCACCGAGCCTTCGGCCTTGGCGATGTATTGCAGGTTCGCATCGTAGAACCGCGCCACAAAGCGCGCTTCGACCCGGTCGTTGCGCTGGGTCAGCAGTTGGTTATGGGTATCGAGCACCACCACCACATCCGGGTGAGCCTGCACCAGCTCATCCAGGCTGCTATAGACAGTCACGCTGCGAAAAGTGCCCTGCAGCGAGTTCATCAACCAATCAATCGCCAACTCCGGGTCGGAGCTATTGACGAACGCCTCGCGGATGCGCCCGTCGAGGGCATCCTTGGCGCCGTTCATGGCCATGGCGTGGTAGCGTTCAAGGTAGTTGAGGTTGTCGCGGGTGTTTTCGCTGTACAACACCCCCACCGACTGCGCGTGCTGCAGGGAGTCTACGCTACCGATGAGTGGCAGCAAATGGCCCGTACGCAGATCATCGGCAATCGCCGTGTTGGCCAGCATTGTGGTGCCGAGCATCAACATGATTAAACCCAACTGGATCATCGTCCTCATCGCGCATTTCCTTGAACAGCGTCTCGATGGCGTGATTGTCCGCTTTTCGCATAAAAACAGAACTTGCGATCCTTGATGGTGACTATCATTTGAACCGATAGTGTCGCCTACCCCGATCGTCATAAAACTATAAGGACCACGCTATGAAGCCCTACCAGAAAACCTTCGACCGCATCCGCGAAGCCGTACTGCCGGAGTTTCGCGAGCGGGTCGCCGATTACCTGGTCGATTATGAACACGTGTTGCAGGACGAAGCCGCGGGCGCCGACAAGCGTTACGCCAGCGCCCAGCAGCTGCGCGGTTACCTGCGCGGCCTGAACACAACGCGGGTGCTGGGCATGGCGGATTGGGAAGACCTGGACCGGCGCGTCGCCCAGGAATCGCAAGAAACCGCTAAAGCGCCGGGCGTTGCAGGTTGACCCACGCCTGTACCGAGGGCCGCTGCCACTGGTGCCGGGCGTAGGCGACCAACTCGTCAGGCACGCGGTCACCGCCGAGGATCAAGCGATTGAGCATCACGGCCAAGTCCACGTCAGCAATGGACCATGCGCCGAACAGGTTCACCGGGTTGCCCGCCAACAGCGTCTGCGCCGCCTCGATCAACTTTTGCGCCGCCACTTGCGCCACCGGCGACAACGGCGGGGCTTTTTGCCCGCAAAACACCACCAGGGTCGAGCGCTCCTGGCGAATCGGCAACAGGTCGCTGCGCAACCACGCCTGGACCTGTCGCGCCCTCGCCCGCTGCCTTGGGTCCGCCGGGTACACCGCAGTTTCAGGGTAGGCCTGATCCAGGTACTCACAGATCGCCGAAGACTCCGACAGGGCAAAGTCTCCCTCCACTAACGTCGGCACGCGCTGGGTCATGGACAGCCGCGCAAACTCCGCGGTCTGGTGGTGCGCCGCGTCGAGATCAAGGCAGACCGTGTCGAAGGCCAGGCCTTTTTCCCGCAGCGTGACGAACACCGACATCGCGTAAGGGCTGGTGAACATTGAATCAACGTAAAGGCGCAGCGGGCCATGGCTCATGAGCAGTCTCCTTGTGTGAGCCGTCACGCTACGAGATCTGCGCAGAGAAAGACAATGCAGGGATTTTATGGGGGCATTCCTGGCGGGAATAGCAGCAATGGTGGCAAGATCATAGCGAATAGCTACTCTGCGAAATCGGCCACGCCGTTCGTAGTTTTTCAAGGAATGATCAGCTTATGAAACAAGCAGTTGTCGTCATCCACGGCATCGGCGAACAACGCCCGATGGACACTTTACGCGGCTTCGTGGAAGCGATGATCCCGACCGACACGCCGGGCGGCACGCCGTTCTACTGGAGCAAGCCGGACCGGCTTTCGCGCAATTTCGACCTGCGCGTTCTGAAGTCGTCGGGGCGCACCAGCACGGATTTCTACGAGTATTACTGGGCCCACAAGATGCAAGGCACCAAGGTTGGCCACCTGCTGGGCTGGCTGTGGGATATTTTCAAGCGCCCGCGCCGTGACATTCCCGATGCCATCGTGCCGATCTGGCGCACTACCCGCTGGACGGTGATGATGCTCCTGCTGCTGGTCGCGACCGGCACCCTGGCCACGGCCTGGGGTGAGTTCGATCACGGCGACAACCCTTTTGCCCTGGTTCCGCTGCTGGTCGCCGCCATCGGCCTGGGGTTGCGCTATTCCGCGCTGTCCTATTTGGGTGACGCGGCACGCTACCTCAGCCCCAACCCGCAGAACGTCGTGGTGCGCGAACAGATCCGCGCCGATGGCGTGGAGTTGCTGCGCGCCCTGCACAAAAAGGGCGACTACGACCGCATCATCGTCGTCGGCCATAGTTTGGGCAGTGTGATTGCCTACGATATCGTCGGCTACCTGTGGCATGAACATCACGACCAACTGACCAAAGTCATCCCCAGCAACCGCGAACTGGCCAGACGTTATGCCGACCACGCCGCACTGCAACCGGTGGTCAAGGAAGCACTGCCCAAAGCCGGCGCGGCCCTCGACGGCAGCCTGGGCAGCACGTTGAGATTTCGCGAACAGCAGGCCGAGGCGTTTATCGAGCAGCGCGGCCTGGGCAACCCATGGCGCATCACCGACCTGGTCACTGTCGGCAGCCCGATGGCCCATGCCAGCCTGCTGCTGGGCCGCAGTGTGAGTGATTTCAAAAAACGCATTGAACGCCGCGAAGCCCCGGCCTGCCCGCCCACCGAAGACACCCAGGGCTACGGCTACAACGCCCGCCAGCCGGTGATGCTCGGCCAAAAACCGTTCACCCCGCACTACCTGCACCATGCGGCAGCATTTGCCGTGACGCGCTGGACCAATCTCTACTTCCCGGCGCCCTTCGGCCTGTTTGGCGATGTCGTCGGTGGCCCGGTCAAGCCAGTGATGGGCGCCGGCGTGCTGGACCTGCCGGTCACCGTCGGCAAGTGGCAAGGCTGGCTCGCCCGCTCCTGGCTGAGCCACACCCGTTACTGGAGCGAGCGCGGCGGTGCCCAGGGTTACCTCGGCACGCTGACCGAGGATGCCAACGCAATCAGCCACGGACCACGCCCCTCGGCCACCGAAGCGTTGCGCTGGGCGGTCGACCTCAAGGGCCTGCGGCGCTTTCGTCCAGCCCCCGCCGTGGCCGCCCTGGCGCAGGCCGAGGCCTAACCTGCGAAGCCGCCAGCCTCGAGAAATTCATGCTCCTGTGGCGTGGTTGCTCTTGCCAGCACCGCGTTGCGATGGGGAAAACGCCCGAACCGTTGGATGATATTCGCGTGCTCATTGGCCCAGTGGCGGGTGCTGGCATCCAGGTGCTGGTTCAACGCCACTGAACGCTGCTGATCCGCCGGGTCTTCCGAATGCTCGAACGGCAAATAACAGAACGCACGCAGTTCGGGCTCGATCAACTGATCAAGCCCGGCCTCGACCATCCGGTGTGCGTACAAACGCGCCAGCGGGTCGGTGGCAAACATATGCGCGGTACCGCGAAACGCATTGCGTGGGTACTGATCCAGCAGGATCAACAAGGCCAGCGCGCCGTGAGCAGAACCCAGCCAGCCTTCCAACTCGCGGCGTGCCGCCTGCATGTGGGTCGCGTGAAACCCGTCGCGAAAGGCCGCGTCGAACGCCTCGTCCTTGGCGAACCAGCGCTTGGGCCCGGCCTGCTTCCAGAACTGAATCACCGCCTCAATGGATTGCTCGTTGATGCCTGCCATCTTTACCTCCACTCAACCTGTGTCGTTCATTATCGACGCCGACAGACTCGATTAAGTTTCTCGACCTTAAGTCGCGCCTGCTTCGAAACGAACGCGCCACCGCACACAGGGTTTAGCTCAGGCCAGCTCAGCCCGCAGTTGACGCGCCGCCGCGACCATATGGATCAGCGCCGCTTCAGTCTCCGGCCAGGCGCGAGTCTTCAAACCGCAGTCCGGGTTGACCCACAGACGCTGCGCCGGAATCCGCTTGGCCGCCTTGCGCAGCAAATTAACCATTTGCGCCACATCCGGCACGCGTGGCGAGTGGATGTCATAGACACCCGGGCCGATGTCGTTCGGGTAAGCGAAGGCTTCGAACGCGTCCAGCAACTCCATGTCCGAACGCGATGTCTCGATGGTGATGACGTCGGCATCCATTGCCGCGATGGACTCGATCACGTCGTTGAACTCGCTGTAGCACATGTGGGTGTGGATCTGGGTTTCATCGCGCACGCCGCTGGCGCACAGACGGAACGCTTCGCTGGCCCAGTCCAGGTAGTGCTGCCACTGCGAGCGACGCAACGGCAGCCCTTCACGGAACGCGGCTTCGTCGATCTGGACGATCTTGATGCCGGCGGCTTCCAGGTCGACCACCTCGTCACGAATCGCCAGTGCCAGTTGACGCGCCTGCACTTCACGGCTCACGTCTTCCCGTGGGAACGACCACATCAGCAGGGTCACCGGGCCGGTCAGCATGCCCTTCATGACCTTGCTGGTCAGGCCTTGGGCGTAACGGATCCACTCCACCGTCATGGCCTTCGGACGGCTCAGATCGCCAAAGATCACCGCCGGTTTCACGCAGCGCGAACCGTAGCTCTGGACCCAGCCAAAGCGGGTGAACGCGTAGCCGTCCAGTTGCTCGGCGAAGTATTCAACCATGTCGTTACGCTCGGCTTCACCGTGCACGAGCACATCCAGGCCAAGGTTTTCCTGCACTTCAACGGCGTGTTTGATCTCGCTGTGCATGGCTTCGACGTATTCGGCCGCGCTCAGCTTGCCGGTTTTGTAGGACTGGCGCGCCAGGCGGATCGACGCGGTTTGTGGAAACGACCCGATGGTGGTGGTCGGGAACAGCGGCAGGTTCAGGCCGGCACGCTGTTTGTCGATCCGCTGGGCGAACTGCGACTGGCGCTGGCTGTCGTTGGCGGTAACTGCCGCCACACGGGCTTGCACCGCCGGCTTGTGAATACGCGGTGAAGCGGCGCGGGCCGCTTGTACCGCGCGGCTTTGCGCCAGGGCGGCGAGCACGCTCGGTGCGTCGTGTGCGTTGACGGCCTGGGCCAGCACCGCGACTTCCGCGCACTTCTGCAGGGCGAAGGCCAACCAGCTTTTCAGTTCACCATCCAGCGTGTCTTCACGGCTCAAGTCAACCGGGCTGTGCAGCAGCGAGCAGGACGGTGCAACCCACAGGCGATCACCCAACTTTTCATGCGCATGTTGCAAGGTCGCCAGGGCTTTTTCCAGGTCGCAACGCCAGACGTTACGGCCGTTGACCACCCCCAACGACAACACTTTATACGCCGGCAAGCGGTCGAGGATCGTCGGGTATTGATCCGGCGCGCGCACCAGGTCGATGTGCAGGCCGTCGACCGGCAGGTTGGCAGCCAGGCCGAGGTTCTCTTCGAGGCCGCCGAAGTAAGTGGCAACCAGCTTTTTCAGCGGGTCACGCTGGATCAGGTTGTAGGCACGCTCAAACGCGTTTTTCCACGCTTGTGGCAGGTCGAGCGCCAGGATCGGCTCGTCGATTTGCACCCACTCAACGCCCAGGTCAGCCAGGCGCTGGAAGATCTGGCCGTACAACGGCAGCAGGCGCTCAAGCAGGTCGAGCTTATCGAAATCGCCGCCCTTGGCCTTGCCCAGCCACAGATAAGTCAGCGGGCCGATGACGACCGGCTTGACGTTGTGGCCCAGATCACGGGCTTCCTGCACTTCTTCGAACAGCTCATCCCAGCCGAGGTGGAACGGCTGGTCGACGCTGAATTCCGGCACCAGGTAGTGGTAGTTGGTGTCGAACCACTTGGTCATTTCCTGGGCGTGGGCACCGCCGCAGCAGCTGTCACTGACCCCCCGCGCCATGCCGAACAAGGTGTGCAAGGTGGCTTTGCCATCGGCCGGGCGGAAACGTTCAGGGATCACGCCGAACATCAGCGAATGTGTCAGTACCTGGTCGTACCAGGCGAAGTCACCGGCGGGCAACAGCTCGATTCCGGCCTGTTTTTGCAGCGCCCAATGGGTCTTGCGCAGGTCACGGCCGACGGCACGCAGGCCGGCTTCGTCGAGTTCACCCTTCCAAAACGCTTCCTGCGCTTTTTTCAGTTCACGATCGCGTCCAATGCGCGGAAATCCAAGGGAATGAGCGACTGCCATGACATACAACTCCAACGTAAGTATTGATGGCAGCCATTGTCGACAGAGCCTGATAGTGAGACAAACTCATTTTATTTCAGACCAACACAAGATTTGCTCATGTTTAAGTCAGGTGCAGGTAGAACGCGTGAAACATGAAATACGCACACACCGCCAGTGCCACTCCCATGCAGCGGTTGAACACAGTAAACGCCGACGTCCCGCCGATTCGCCGTCCCAGCAACGCGCCGAGCAACGCATAAACCCAAGGCGCGCCGAACGCACCACACGCCAGTAATGCCGACACTCCGGCGATGGACGCACCGCTGATATGCGCCGCCGGCAACATCACACTGGTGATCGGCAGCACTGCCATGATGCCTTTGGGGTTAAGCAACTGAATCACCAGGCCGTTCCAGAACGTGAGGGTTTTGCTCGGCTCGCTGGCAGCGTCCTCGACAACCGTGCGGGCAGTGAACACCTGATAGGCCAGGTACAGCGTGTAAATGCCACCCGCCAGCGAGATATACGGTAACGCCGCCTGGGAGATGAGCGCCTCGCCGGTGTACCCAAACAGCACGAACAGCAACAGCATCGCGCAGCCTACGCCGATGAAAAACCCGGTTGAGCGTCGGAATTTGCCGGTAAGCCCGGCATTCAGGCCCATGAAATTGACCGGGCCCGGGCTGTACATGACACTGAAGGCGTAGAGAAAAATGTCCATGGAGAACCTGCCGTAGTAGAAGTCCGGCGAGTCTATGCAGCGGTTTGCGCTGAATCTTGTACGTTTGTGGTTCACCGCTGGCCGTGCCCCTTCCATCGCGCATACCATGCCTGAAAACAAATACTAAAATGAGCCCCCATGATCAAAGCCAGCCTGCGCACTCACCTGACCCTGTGGTTTGCCGGTTTGTCGTTACTCACACTGCTCAGCGTGGGTTCCTATGTCGGGCATATCGCCACGGAGCAGATGAAGCAGGCCAGTGGCAACACGCTGCTCAGCACGGCCCGCTCGACGGCGGCGCTGCTGGCCGTGCAATTGCGTGAGCGCCAACTGGAAGTGTCCTTGTTGAGCAAGGCACCGCTCATGCGCCGGGGCAACCTCGACGTGCCGGATATCCTGACCTTGATGGAACTGCGCACGCAATCGCGCGCCGAATATGCGTGGATGGGCGTCGCCGATGCCGACGGGCGTGTGCGGCAGGCGGTCAACGGGCTGCTGGTCAATCAATCGGTGCAACAGCGGCCGTGGTTTCAGGCGGGCATGCACGCCGAGTACACCGGTGATCCCCACGAAGCCCTGTTGCTCGCCAAGCTGTTACCCAGTGCGGCGAATGGCGAGCTGCAGCGCTTTATCGATTTCGCCGCGCCGATTCGCAATGCCGAGGGTGAGACGATCGGCGTGCTGGGGGCCCATGCTCACTGGAGTTGGGTGACCCAGATCGTCAATTCCGCGGTGATGCAAAAGGATGCGATCCCCGAGGTCGAGGCGCTGATTGTCGACTTCGACGGCCGGGTGCTTTACCCGGAATTGCTCGCCGGCGAACACCTGCCGCCCAACCAGTTGAGCCCACCCTCCGGCTGGTCCACGGGCAATGGCTATGTCACCGCCTCGGTGGCGGTGCCTAGCCCATCGAATGCCAACATGACCTGGTACATCATGGTGCGCCAACCGTTGGACGTCGCCCTGCAACCGGCGCGCACCCTGCTCCACAAACTGTTGCTGCTCGGCTTGCTCGCAGCGATTGTCTTCGTACTTGCCGCCTACTACGTCGCGTCGTCACTCAGCCGTCCCATCGAGCGCCTGGCCAAGTCGGCCAAGCAAGTGCAGGACCAGCGGCCCGGCGCCGTCTTCCCCCAGGAACACGCGGTGCTGGAAATCGCCCAACTGGGCCGTTCCATCAGCGGCATGACCCAATCGCTGCTCACCAAAGAGCGCGAACTGCAGGACGCCAACGCGTCCCTGGAAGCCACGGTCGCCCAGCGCACCGCCGACCTCACCCGTGCCAATGCCGACCTCTTGAGCCTGGCATCACACGACGCACTCACCGGCGTCTACAACCGCCGCCGCTTCGATGAAAAACTCGCCGAGAACGGCCTGCTGTTCCAACGCACCGGCCGAACCTTTGCCCTGTTGCTGATCGACGCGGACTACTTCAAGCGGGTGAACGACACCTATGGCCACGCGGTGGGCGATGACGTGCTGTGCCATCTGGCGGCATTGATCCAAAGCACCACCCGCGCCACCGACTTTGTCGCGCGTTACGGCGGTGAAGAGTTCGCGGTGTTGCTGCCGGAAGTCGAAGAGCCCGACAGCCCCGACGTGGTCGCCGAGAAAATCCGCGCCGCCGTGGCGGCGGCAAAATTTCCGACGGTGGACCATGTCACCGTGAGTATTGGCGTGAGCATCGCCCTGCCTGCAGACCGGGATTCTTTGGCGCTGCTCAAGCGCGCGGATATGCAGCTGTATGAAGCCAAGGCGGCGGGCAGAAATCGGGTGATGTGAACGTCGATAATCCATCCACTGTGACCAGCGGCTGATTCACCACAGTTCCCTGTTGCGTTGAGTCCAAGGCCGTTTGATTGAGCGGGGAATGTGCGTGATACAGGCCAGCGAAGACCTTGCAATACACACGTTGGGCGAACTCCCCCAGCAGATCCACGTCCTGGAAGCGCAGGCCGTTGCCGAAGGGTTCCGGTTTCTGACGCGGCTTATCACTGAATGGGAAAACCACTCGAATCGATTTGAGCAACCCGGTGAGTGCCTGTTGGGGGGCTTTCATCACGGCCAATTGATTGCCGTCGGCGGTCTGTCCTGCGACCCGTACGCCGGCCCGAGGATCGGTCGGCTGCGCCGCGTATACGTGGCACCCGCGATGCGCGGCCGTCGTATCGCAACGGCCTTGGTAGCGCAGCTACTGGAATACGCAGCGGTTCACTTTCAGGCCGTGCGCCTGTTCACCGATACACCACAGGCCGCGCACTTTTATCTGCGCTGCGGTTTTCAACCCATCGATGACGACAAGGCGACGCACGTAAAATCACTCACGCCCTTGAACGCACGCGCCTCAACACAGCCGTGAGGCGCGGTGCGTCCACCAGTTACATCAACGGAATCGAATAGCTCACGAACAGGCGATTCTGATCCTGGTCGCGCGCCACCTCACTGCGCGACATGCCGTTGCGCCAGCCGAACCCGACGTTTTTGAACGTACCGCTTTGCACCACGTAATCCAGGGAAATATCCCGCTCCCACTCGCTGGCATTGTTGCCGGCGGTGGTGAGGATATGGTCGCCCTTCAAATACATCACCGACGCCTTCAGGCCCGGCAGGCCCAGCGCGACAAAGTCGTAAGCGTATTGCGCGAAGGCGGTGCGTTCACCGGCCTGGATGAAGGTCTGCACCGTGCGGTCGGTGTAGAGGTACAGGCTGGAGCCTCCCTCCCCTTTGTTCACCAGGCCACCCTGGTTGAGTTGGGCGAAGTTACTGCCGTCGGAGACTTGCTGGTAACCGGCGGTGATCGCATGAGGCCCCAGGGAATAAATGAAGGCGGCGCTCCAGGTGTTGTTGTCGATCTCGCCGTTACCGTTCTTGGTATAGCCGCCGAACTTATAACCTTCGGCGCGCCCGGCAGCGCTGCTGTTTTTACCGTCGGAGGTGGTCTTGAAGTAACGCAGGTCGGTTTTCAGTGAGCCGTAGTCGCCCAGCGGCAACACATGGATCAAACCGGCGAAGTGCTGTTGGTAGTAGTCTTCAAGGTTGGCGTAGTAGTACTGGACCAGCAGGTCCTTGTTCACTTGGTAGTCGGCACCGGCGTAGTTGAATTTATTGCTTTCCCGGGTGCCGCCCGCCGCTGCCAGGCCGCTGCTGTCGCTGGAACCACGGCCGGTGGTGTGTTGCAGTTGACCGCCGATCAGGGTCAGGTTGTCGATGTCTTTACTGGTGACCTGGCCACCTTCGAAGGATTGCGGCAACAGGCGGCCATCGTTGCTCACCAGGATCGGCAGGTTCGGCCGCAGGTAGCCGTAGCGCAGCTCGGTCTTGGCGAAACGCGCCTTGGCCGTCGCGCCAGCACGCGTCCAGCTGTCCGCCGCTTTGCCGTCATCGTTGGGGATCATCGAGCTGCCCACGTGGCGGCCAGCGCCGCTGTCGAGGGTCACGCCGAGCATGCCGACGGCGTCAAGGCCAAAACCGACGGTGCCCTCGGTAAAGCCCGACTGGTAGTTGAGGAGGAACGCCTGGCCCCACTCTTCGGTCTTCGACGGCGCGGCGGCGCCGTCACGGTTGTCGTTATTGAAGTAGAAGTTGCGCAGGCTCAAGTTGGCTTTACTGTCACTCAGGAAATCGGCGCTCGCCAAGGGGCTCAGGGCAATGCCCAGGCTGCCGGTCAATACGCTTAATACATTCAATGTGGCTTTCATCAGGACGAACTCCGGCGCGGAATCCAGGTTCCGGGCGCAAAAAAAAGGCAGCAGGAAGCACGCGACCCCACTGGCGTGTGGCCGGTGCACTAACGGGCGTTTAACTACTTAGTTGAGCGAAGTGAACCTCCGTAGAACCTCAGTCAATCAATCCATGAGCGTCATAAAACGGATACGGCCCCGGGTAATCCCCGAACACGCCGTTGTGGCTGATCAAGCCTTGCTGTTCATCCCAGCGGTGCAGCAGGTAACCCGCCGGCTCCAGGTTGAAATGCGCGGGCGCGGCGTCTTGCAGGTCGAGCACGATCTGGTGGGAAGTGCCGGGGCACACACAACTCACGCTACCGCCGAAACGCCGTTGCATGGGCCGATGCAAATGCCCGCACAACAGGCGCTCCACGTGCGGGTGACGGGCAACCACGCGCTCCAAAGCGCTGGCGTTGATAAAGGCTTCGCGGTCCATATGGCCAATGCCGCTGACAAACGGCGGGTGATGCAGGATCAACAAGGTCGGCGCAGCAGGACGCAGCGCCAACTGTTCGTCGAGCCACTGCAACTGGCTGTCCAGCAACTGGCCGCCATGGCCACCGGGAATGGTCGAGTCGAGGCCGATCAGACGCAGCGGATGTTCGTCCACCACCCAATCCAACGGGCCCTCGGCCGAGGCGGGCAAATAAGCGTGATCGCGGAAGGCATCCAGCAACGGCGCGCGGCTGTCGTGGTTACCGGGCACCAGGTAGCACGGCATCTGCAGGCGTGCCAGCTCAGGGCGCAGCACGGCGTATTCGTCGGCGCGACCGAAGTCCACCAGGTCGCCGCTGACCACCACAATATCGGGCCTGGGGTCGCTGGCGTTCAGATGGTCGACGGCTCGGCGCAGCGCGCCCAGGGTATCGACAACGCCGTAGGTCAGGCGATTGCCGGCTTTAAGGTGCAAGTCGCTGATCTGCGCAACAAGAAACGGACGGTTCACAATAGGTTCTCACGCATTCAGGGTGAACAACATGTGCGGCGCAATGGCCAGGGCAATCGGCGCGCCGACGGTGTGCAAGTGGTTGTCGCTGCAGTCCACCAGCAGCGGTTGCGGCCCACCGATGTCCACCAACAGACGGCTTTGCGCGCCCTGGAAGAACTGCGCCAACAGGTGGCCGTGCAAGTGCCCTTCCCCCTCCATCACGCGCAGGTGTTCGGGGCGGCAATACACGGTGCCGGGGCGCTCGGCGGCGTGCCACGGCAGCTCACCACCACAGACTTTCAGGCCGTGGGCGGTGCGGTCGAGGACCGCAAAGGCATTCAGATTGCCGACAAATCCGGCAACGAACGCGTTGGCCGGTTGCTGGTAGATCTGCCGGGGACTGGCCAGTTGCGCGACACGCCCCTGTTCCATCACCAGGATGCGGTCGCCCAGGGCCATGGCTTCGCCCTGATCGTGTGTGACAAAGACCGAGGTGATGCCGAGCCCACGCAACAGTTGGTCCAGCTCACTGCGCAGACGCTCGCGCAATTGCGCATCGAGGGCCGCCAGGGGTTCATCCAGCAACAGCACTTTAGGTCGCGGAGCCAGCGCCCGAGCCAGGGCCACGCGCTGACGCTGCCCACCCGAAAGCTCATGGATGCTGCGCTTGCCGTGCTGCTGCAAGCCCACCAACTCCAGTAACTCTTCACAGCGCTTGTTGCGCGCCGGCGCCGACATGCCGCGAATCTTCAAGCCATAGACGATGTTGCCGGCCACATCCAGGTTAGGAAACAGCGCGTAATTCTGGAACACCATGCCCACGTCGCGACGCTCGATGGGCAGGCGGGTGACGTCTTGATCGCCGAAAAACACCTGGCCCACGTCCGGGCGCTCCAGGCCGGCAATCAGGCGCAAGGTCGTGGTTTTGCCACAGCCGGACGGGCCAAGAATCGCCAGGGTTTCACCGCCTTCGACAGTCAGATTCAAGTCATGCACGGCCACGGTGCCGTCGGCAAATGCCTTGCGACAGCCCTGCAACCGGATAGTGATAGCGGTCATCGACGCTCTCCACGGGACAAACGAGCACTGATGGCCTGCAGCGCAACCAGCAGCGGCACGATCATCAGCAAAAAGATAAGGGTGTAGGCGCTGGCAATTTCCAGGCGGGCCGAGGCGTAGCTGTCGGCCAGGCCCACGGGCAGCGTTTTGGTCATCGGTGTGTGCAGCATCCAGGTCAGGTTGAATTCACCCAGGCTCAGGGTGACCACCATCAGCACGCCGGCGAGAATCCCCGCCCGGCAGTTCGGTAATACCACGCTGAAGAAGCGTTTGATCGGCCCGGCACCGAGGCTCGCCGCCGCCTCCTCCAGCACCGGCAGTTGCTGGCGCTGCATCACGGCCATCACCGGGCGCACCAGAAACGGCAAGGTGAACAGCACGTGGCCGACGAGGATGAACAACCAACTGCTGCGAAACGTGCCGAACTGGCCGTAGGTCAGCAGCAACGCCAACGCACTGGCCAACCCCGGCATTGCCACCGGCAGCACCATCAGCTCCTCGAAGGCGCGACTGAAGCGGTTGTTCATCCGCACCAGGGCATAGGCCGCAGGTACGCCGATCACGCCGACGCACACCGCGCAGGCCAGGGCCAATTGCAGTGACAGCCACACGGTCGGCGAATAGGCCTGCCACACCTGGATCAGCCAGTCGAAGGTCAACCCACTGGACAGGCCGACAAAGAAGTTGCGGGTCAACCCGGCCAACAATGACATCACCACCGGCACCAACATGAAGGCGCACACCAGCAGGGTAAACAGCAGTTGAATCACAAACAGCGAAGAGCGTTTCACAGGACTGTCCCCGCGTTTTTGACCAGCCGTCGTGTCAACAGCAACACGGCCCAGGTCACCGCACCGAGCACCACCGACAGGGCAGCGGCGACGGCAAAGTTGGCGTAGTTGGTGAACACGTTGTAGATCGCCACCGGGGTGACGTTCAGCCGCGTGCCCAACGTGAAGGCCGTGCCAAACGCCCCCATCGAGGTGGCAAAGCAGATCGCCCCGCACGAAGCCAGCGCGGGGGCCAGGCCCGGCACGATGACGTCGCACACCACGCGCCAATGGCCGGCCCCCAAAGAATGAGCCGCTTCTTCGAGGCTGCGGTCGAGGCTCTCGCACGCCGCCATCACCGTGAGAATCACCCGTGGAATCGAGAAGTACAGATAGCCCACGAACAGCCCGGCCAACGAATACGCAAAGATCCAGCGCTCACCGGCCAGTTGCAGCCCCAAGGCGGCGAACAGGCCTTGGCGCCCGGCCAGCAGGATCACCAGGAACCCCACGACCACGCCGGGAAACGCCAGCGGAAAGGTCAAGAGCGCCACCAGCGCCGAACGCCCGAAGAACTGCTGGCGCGCGAGAAATACGCCGCTGATGCCGCCGATCAGTAACGCGACCGAGGTCACCACCAGCGCAAGAATCACGGTTTGCCCCAGGCTGCCCAGGTACTGCGCACTGCTGAGCACCTGCCAATAACCGCTGCCCAGGCTGTCGCGGCTTTGCGCACCGAGCACCACCAGGTGCGCCAGCGGCAACAGCCAGAACGCGAGCAGCACCGCAAACGCCGGGGCCAACGCCCAGGCGGCGTGTTTTGCCGATGCGGCCACTTACTTGACCTCGTTCAGGTAACGGGCGGCGAAGGCTTCCTGCACAGCGGCCATTTTTTCGTAGTCGACCACGCCGGCACGCGCATAGTCGCTGTCCGGCAGGAACTGCGCGGCCACATCCGCGGGCATTTTCATCGGCCGTACCGGGCGCAGGTAGGCCTTGGCCCAGAGTGCCTGGCCGGCGTCGGACAGCACAAAGTCGAGGACCTTTTCCGCATTCGCGCGGTGCGGCGCGTTAGCCACCAGGCTCATCACATACGGCACGCTGATGCTGCCCTCTTTGGGGATCACGAAGGCGACATTGGCGTTGTCCTTGTAACGCGCGCGGTAGGCGTTGAAGTCGTAGTCCACCAGGATCGGCAGCTCGCCGGACAGCACCCGCGCATAAGCGGTCTGCTTGGGCACGATGGGCGCGTTTTTCGCGAGCTTCTGAAAGTAGTCGATAGCGGGCGCGAAGTTGTCCAGGTCGCCGCCCAGCGCGCGGTTGATCGCCACGGCAGAGACGTAGCCGACAAACGCGCTGGACGGGTCGAGGTAACCGACCATGCCTTTGTACTCAGGTTTGAGCAGGTCGGCCCAGCCTTGCGGCACCGGCAAACCGCCCAGCGCGTCGACGTTGACCATGATGCCCAAGGTGCCGGAGTGAATCGCGAACCAGTGGCCGGCCGGGTCCTTCAAGCCGGCGGGGATCTGTTCCCAGCCTTTGGGTGTGTAGGTGTCGACCACCTGGGCTTTTTGCGCCTGCAGGCCGAAGGTCACGCCGTAATACACCACGTCCGCCACCGGCGCGGCCTTCTCGGCCACCAACTGCGCCAGGGACTGGCCGGAGTTCTTGTTGTCCAGCGGCACCTGCACGCCGGTGCTGGCGGCGATGGCCTTGAGCTGGCTGCCCCAGTCCGCCCAGTCGGGCGGGCAGTTGTAGCAAATCGCGGTTTCGGCGGCCTGGGCCAGGCTGGCCGCACCGCACAGCAGCACGGCTGCCAAAGTTTTACTGAACGCGCGCATCAAGCGTCTCCTCGTGGGGTTGAGTGCTTTCGCCGGGCCGGATATGGCAAGGCAGACAATGGGAAATCGGCGATTGGCCGGCGATCTGCGCCAGCAATTGATCAATCACGGTGCTGGCGAGCAGCGCGATGGGTTGCACCACGCTGCACAGGGTCGGGTGCATCTGCGTGCCGAGCGCTATGCCGTCGAAGCCCATCACCGACAGTTGCTCGGGCACATGCCAGGCGTTGCGGCGCAACTCGGCGATCAGGCTGATGGCCAGGAAATCGTTGGAACACACCAGCGCAGTCGGGGCCTGGGGGCCGTGGAGAAAGGGCGCGATGGCCGCGAACTCGGCCTGGGTGTGGGCCGGCATCTCGATGACCGGGCGGGTGTTGAGCCCGTACGCTTTCATCGCGTCGCAATAGCCCGCGTAACGCAGGCGAGCGCGATCGGACTGCAACGCGGGGCCGGCAACCATGCTGATGCGGCGGTGCCCCGCGTCGAGCAAATACCGCGTGGCCAGGGCCATGCCCGCGCGGTTATCGACCGACACCGCGCTGTAGTTGGGGTTGCTCGGTTGGTGATACGCCAGCACGAACGGCGTTTGTTCGCTGGCGAGGCTGTTGAGCACGCTGTTGCTTTCGGCGTCGGTCACCGTCAGCACGAGGCCGTCGACGCGTTGGCGCAACAACTCTTCCACCACCACGCTTTCGCGTTCGCTGCTGTAGTCGGTGGTCGCCAGCAACAGGCTGTAGCCGCGCAACCGTGCCGCACGCTCCATGGCTTGGAACTGTTCGGCGAACACCGGGTTGAGCAGGTTGGGCACCACGACGCCAATCAGTTGGGTGGTTTGCAGGCGCAATTGGCGGCCGAGCAAATTGGGCCGAAAGCCCAGCTCACGAGCGGCGGCGAACACCTGCTCACGGGTGGCCGGGCGCACCTGGTCGGGTGAAGCAAAGGTGCGGGCGGCGGTGGCGCGGGATACGCCAGCCAGCCGTGCAACGTCTTTCAAGTCAGTCATTGTCACTCGCTTGAGATCGATCTCATTGGCGAGGACAGTAACGGGGGAATGTGGCAGGAAGGTGGTGGGCAGATGACGGTTTGATGTCAGTGAAGCCGGCAGGCGCCGGCGACCCTGTGCCTATCAGGGATTGCGGATCAACCCTTGGTCGAGCGCAACCGCGAGGATGTCTTGCGCGCGGACGTTGACCCAGGTGGACGCATCCGGCTGCCCCACCACCGCCAACCATCGCCCCACCATCTGATCGCCGAGCGCATACCCCAACCACTTGGGCTTGTCCGCCGTACCAAAAAACCACGCATTGTGATCGTAGTACGTTGCCCCCAGGGCGCTCAGGTCCACCGGCTCCGCTCGCAACGCCTCAAGGCTGAACGCCCTCTCCCACGGCTCCGGCTCGCTGCCCAGTAGCTGGCGCACAAACTGCCCGGCCAGGCCTTCACTGACCAATGCTTCGCCCAACGTCCAGCCATACCCAGGCCCGGCCATGCGCAGGCAATGATGCACCTCGTGTATCACATGCCGATGCACCGCGCCGTGTTTCAGGCTGGCGGCAAAATTCGGATTATCCGGATCAAAGGTCATTGAGAACATCGTGCTGCGGTAGGCGCGTCCCACCAGGCCCAGTTCCGCGATGGTTTCACCGGGCAGCCGCTGAATCAGCGCATCCAGGCGTGGCGCTGGCATCCACCTGGAAATGGCCTCGTAGGCGATCTCGAATTCTTCCGTCAACTGCTTGCGAAATTCGCCCAGGGCGCCCGAAGCCTCCAGCCAATGCAGTGTCCATGCGTCCATTCTCACCTCTCGTCGCTTCCACGTGGCGTCGTCACTCATGCGCCTCATCATACGGATGGGCTGTCATATTGGCAGGGCATATTAAAAGCGGCGCGCAAAATCCGCCCGCTAACCTTTCGATCTGATCCAAGTGCGGGCACAATGCGTGTCCTTTTTTGGCAGGCACCGCCGCAGGCTCTCAAAAATGATCAAAACGCCGTACTACCTCATCGATAAACAGAAGCTTCTGGTCAACATGCAGAAGATTGCCTACGTGCGCGAACAGTCCGGCGCCAAGGCTCTGCTGGCGCTCAAGTGCTTTGCCACCTGGTCGGTGTTCGACCTGATGCAGGAATACATGGACGGCACCACCTCGTCGTCGCTGTACGAGTTGAAGCTCGGCCGCCAGAAGTTCGAAGGTGAGGCGCACGCCTACAGCGTGGCCTGGGCCGACGATGAAATCGAAGAGATGCTGGATAACTGCGACAAGATCATCTTCAACTCCATCAGCCAGCTGCAGCGGTTTGCCGAACGCAGCGAAGGCAAGACCCGCGGCCTGCGTGTGAACCCGCAGGTGAGCAGTTCCGACTACCTGCTGGCCGACCCGGCGCGCCCGTTCAGCCGTCTGGGCGAATGGGACCCGGTGAAGATCGAAGGCGTGATTGAGCAGATCTCCGGCTTCATGTTCCACAACAACTGCGAGAACGCTGACTTCAACCTGTTCGACCAAATGCTCAACACCATCGAAGAACGCTTCGGCGCGCTCCTGCACAAGGTCAACTGGGTCAGCCTCGGCGGCGGCATCCACTTCACCGGTGAAGGCTATGCCATCGACGCCTTCTGCCAGCGCCTCAAGGCGTTCTCGCAGAAGTACGACGTGCAGGTGTACCTGGAACCCGGCGAAGCAGCGATCACCAACAGTGCCTCCCTAGAAGTCACCGTGCTCGACACCCTCTACAACGGCAAAAACCTTGCCGTGGTCGACAGCTCCATCGAAGCCCACCTGCTGGACCTGCTGATCTACCGCCTCAACGCCAAGCTGGCGCCGAGCGAGGGTGAACACACCGTCATGGTGTGCGGCAAATCCTGCCTGGCCGGGGACATCTTCGGCGAGTACCAATTTGATCGTCCGCTGGCCATCGGCGATCGGCTGTCGTTCATCGACACCGCAGGCTACACCATGGTCAAGAAAAACTGGTTCAACGGCCTGAAAATGCCGTCCATCGTAGTGAAACAACTCGACGGTACAGTCGAGGTGGTTCGTGAATTTGGTTACGACGACTACCTGTCCAGCCTTTCGTAAGCTGGCGGATAAAGGAGAGATAAAGCAATTGAAAAAGAACGTTCTTATCATTGGTGCAGGAGGTGTCGCCAAGGTGGTGGCCCACAAGTGCGCGCAGCACAACGACGAACTCGGTCGTATTGCTATCGCGTCGCGCAACATCTCCAAATGCCAGGCCATCATCGACAGCGTCAAGGCCAAGGGTAGCCTCAAGGTTCCCGCCCAGATCCAAGCCTTCGCGCTGAACGCCCTGGACGTGGAAGCGACCAAGGCCCTGATCCGCGAGACCGACTCGCAGATCGTCATCAACGTAGGTTCCGCGTTCCTCAACATGTCGGTGCTGCGCGCCTGCATCGATACGGGCGTTGCGTACCTCGACACCGCCATTCACGAAGAGCCGGGCAAGGTCTGCGAGACCCCGCCGTGGTACGGCAACTATGAGTGGAACCACCTGGAAGAGTGCAAACAGAAGAACATCACCGCCATCCTTGGCGTGGGCTTCGACCCAGGTGTCGTCAACGCGTATGCCGCGCTGGCGCAGCAACAGCATTTTGACCGCATTGATTCGATCGACATTCTCGACGTCAATGCCGGCTCCCATGGCAAATATTTCGCCACCAACTTCGACCCGGAAATCAACTTCCGCGAGTTCACCGGGCAGGTGTGGAGCTGGCAGAACAGCCAGTGGACCAGCAACACCATGTTCGAAGTCAAACGCACCGATGACCTGCCGGTGGTCGGCTCGCAAAACCTGTACCTGACCGGCCACGATGAAGTGCACTCGCTGTCGAAAAACCTCGACGTGCCCAACGTGCGTTTCTGGATGAGCTTCGGCGAACACTACATCAACGTGTTCACCGTACTGAAAAACCTCGGCCTGCTCTCCGAACAGCCGGTCACAACCGCCGAAGGCCTGGAAGTGGTGCCGTTGAAAGTGGTCAAGGCCGTGCTGCCCGACCCGTCTTCGCTCGCCCCTGGCTACACCGGCAAGACCTGCATCGGCGACCTGGTCAAAGGCACCAAGGACGGCCAGCCGCGTGAGATGTTCATCTACAACGTGGCGTGCCATGAAGAAGCCTTCGCTGAAACCGACAGCCAGGGCATCTCCTACACCGCCGGCGTGCCACCGGTCGCCGCAGCGCTGCTGGTCGCGCGTGGCGAGTGGGACGTTAAACACATGGCCAACGTCGAGGAGCTGCCGGCTGAGCCGTTCCTCAAGGCGCTGGACGTGATGGGCTTGCCGACTCGGATTAAAGACGAGAACGGTGACCGTGCCTGGGATGCAATTGCCTGATAGGCGATCGCTGACTGAACAAAAAAATGCGCCCCACGGGGCGCATTTTTTGTTTGGGCACATGTGAGTCGTCAGAACAATGGCGATCCAAATGTGGGAGCGGGCTTGCTCGCGAAAGCGGTGTATCAATACCGAATACGTTTACTGACACCCTGCATTCGCGAGCAAGCCCGCTCCCACATTTGGGGCTCTCGCATCACTGCTGCTCAACCGTCCGGCTTGAAATGACGTCCTGCGGCGCCAGCAACCAGTGCCGCGTAACAGTCCATCCCAAAAAGACCTTCGCGCCGTCCTCAGTTGCATCGTGCTGATGCAACACTTCGCCGGCGCAAACCTTACGCAAGCCACTCATCACCGGCAGGAATGTCTCTCGAAAAGCCACTGGCTGTGTGGCGAAACAAGCCTCGACTGACGCCATGGCATCCCTGCGCTCACCCTCATCAAGCATCGCCAGATAGAACACCATCTGACGCCAGGCATAGGCGGTATTCTTGAGCATTATCAACCGAGCATGATAGTGCTCAATCCGCACCTGCTGCCGTTTGCAGATCCACTCAAAACACACCCGCACCATGACGCCTAATCTAGATTGCAGCAAAACTTTCAACCCAAGCTCTTCAAACAGTAACGCGAGATTCTGCGTGGTTAAAATCTGCTGTTGCTCAAGAATGGTGCCGTTGGTTGCCGGGTGCCACGTACCCAACTCAACCCCTGCACGCTTTGCACACAAGGTCGCAAAGGCATCGCTTGCCACTCGCGCACGTCGTCGCCCTCTGGTATGAAGGCTCGCCAGTTCATCGGTATTAATGTCGTAGTAACGTGTGTAAAGAGAGCCTGCCAGCACCCGGCCTGCTCGCCTGGCAGCATCGGCAAACTTATCGGAAAACTTACCCATGAAGATATCTGCAGCGACCTCCTCCACAAAGGGCAGGTCCAGTTCCGCAGTGTCCGCCAATGCTGAAAACTCCTGGAGAAGTTTGTTAGGCAGGATGGCGTAGGGGAAGGCAGAAAGCGTCAACGCCGACGACTCAACCAGCGCTTGTTTGGCTGCTCCCGCCACCACAGCGCCGGACTGGCGGTCACCTTCAATGACGGCAACCCAAGGCAACTCACTGAGGCCAACCTGACGCTGAAGGTTCAGCAGTAATAACGAACGCCGTCGACGGAACGCGCGATAATTAGAGGCGTATACCATTCTCAGCGCTTCATCGCGCAACCCCGAGCTACTCAGTTGCGCAGTCATCGCGGGCAACACCCGCGCGACGGTATCACCTGAAGTAATCAGCCCATGCTCAATCAATTCACTGATCGTGCCACTCCGGCAGCGTTGAAGGCGGCGCTGGACCGCCGGTGGAATGGCAACGCCCTCGCCTAGCCCAAACGCCAATGCTTCCTCAGCGGTGATCGGCGCTGCCAAATCAGCAAAATCCGAGAGACCACCTGCCGCGGGGTACATTGAGAGCCGATTCGCCACAATACGGGCAATGAGGTGATGCTCCGGCCCCGCCACCTGACTAAGCTGACCCGCACGCAACGCCAGGTGAGAAGCTGACCCCGGCTCGCCATGCTTGCGCACAAAATCATCAACAATTTGCCGTACGCGACCGACTTGACGTCCGCTGAGCGATTGTGCGTCGCGGGCGCATTGCCCAAGTAAAGAAAACAGTTCCTCCACGCGATCCGAAGATCGCCTGTTGATACCGAGCCGTTTAAAATCCAGCTCTAGCTCGGCCGCCCGCTCGCGCCATCCACTCGGGTAATGACGGCACGGCCAGCCTGCATCATAGGTAAGGAGGAAGTGCGAAACAGCTGAATCATAAAGCGGTAAACGCGTTTCGATCGTCTGTTTCTGCACAACGATCTGCGCCTGGGAAGGCAAGGTTGAAAGCAACTGTTTGATCTCGCCAGCGTCCACAATGTGCACCTGCGCGGCTGAAATCGGCAGTTGCGTAGAGATCGACGGGAAGAAACGCAGCCGGTCAAAGAACGGCCCAATCACGTCTATCAGCGCCCGAGCCTGCTCGGTGCGCTGCTGCATGACCAGCCAAGCTACTGTCAGTAGCGCGGCCTCTTCCGGCACATCGACCGCATAATCACAGCGGGCTAAACGTGAATTCAGAGCCTCAAGGCCGTCATCCGTGAGATGCCAGGCATTGATATCGAGCCGTTCAAAGCCTGGACGAATACCTGGAATAGAGGCGGCCAGTTCACGCTCATAGGCCGTCAGTTCGCCACCTGCCAACAGATTGCCGGTAGCAAAGCCGCCCGTGACGACCTCCAGCGTAACCCAGCCTGGAATCTCAGCAATCGGTGTACGCGAACCATACTCGACGGTGCCTTGCAGCAAGTTCCCAATGACCTGCTGCCAGCGTGAGATACGTCGGCGGGCGTTAAAGCGGGCGACTGGGCCGCAATCCAAATCGTGCGCGAGTAGCGCTTTCGACAGTTGGAAGACTGCATAACCTGCGTCCATGCTAGTCACTCCCTGTGATCTGGAGGTGTGCCCAGATTGCTGTGTATGTGATGGGTCCGGAGGCTGGATTCGAACCAGCGCCCACCCGGTTAAGAGCCGAGTGTTCTACCGCTGAACTACTCCGGAACAGAGCGCGCATTGTCGAGCAACGCCTAAAAAATGTGAAGGACCACGACCGTCATAATGCTGAGGGCAAAAAAACTCTAAAGAACTGTCAATTCTCACAGGTTACTCAATCCACTAACTGCGCTAGCTTAGCCGGTCGAGAGGTCAATCATCGATTGGCTTACACATTCATCATGAGCGAAAGGACTCGTCCATGAGCCGAAAAAAAACCGCAAACCGCAACACTTCGCCGATCAAGCCACGCGCACGCAACCGCTTAGGCATAACCGCCCACCTGCCCCGCTGGGTGTTCGTGCTGCTCATCGCACTCTGCGCCCTCGGCGCACTACAAGAGCGCATCCGCCGCGTACGGCCGGTGTACGCCGTGCTGCTGTACGTTGGCGTGTTCATGTTGTTATGGGCGGGCTGGATACGCTGGTTTGCGCCTGGCTCATAGCTCCCGGGCCTGCCCCTCGCTATCAAAGAAATAGATATTCTCGTGCTTGTAACCCCACCGCCCGCCCCGTTCGCGGACATGCGGCTCGAAGGTAAAACACGCCACCTCATCAAGACGCCGGTGATTGCCCGCTTCAATGTAAAGCCGCTGATCACGCCGCTCGCAGAGGCTGTGGCCCACATTGGCGGCAAAATCCAGGTTCTCGAAACCGGCCGTCTCGATCAAATCATTGGCAAATTCATACAGCGCATTGAAGGTGGTTTCAGGTCTCACAAACCGCCGCATGCGCTCATGCAATTCGCGCTCGGTCGCATGGCCACGGCTGAATTCAACACCGATCGGCACCGCCCGGCAAACGCCCTCTTCCATGTAAAACGACCGAGCACAATCGCCCCAAAGGCTGCCGGACCTTGGGCTCAGGTCCACCGTTATCAGGTTGTGGGTTCCCACCGGTTCCTCTGCAGGCCGATAGTCACGGCCAGACACGGAAAGCAGGCTGCGCGAACCGAGCAATACAAAGGCCGGGCAGTCGTAATACCACGTGTCCGGGTAGCCGGCTTCGGTGAGTAACTGTGCGGCATTGCGGGCGATGGAGCTTTCTGTCGAGTCGGGCGTGATGCTCGCGATGAGCCGCTGCAACACCCTCTTGGCTGCGGTTTGGACGACATCATTCGGCGGTTTGGGCATGGTCGGCATCTTCCTTGAGTGGATGTGGTTTAACCCGATTGCAAAATCGTTCGACGCCAGATGCTCTCGGATATTTCCCACAGGGGTTTCAGGTTGTCGGTCGGAAGTGCGCTGACTAACCTCTCGTCGTCGCTGCCAATTCAGCGACCGGACTTGACCGTCCGATTAATTAGAGGACTGCTACAGCCAGAACCTATTTCAGGCGTTTTTTTTACGCCTGAGGTATCGTGTCGCGGTAGCTGTGCGCGGGATACCTTCGGGTATGCCGGATTTCCTTTGATTGCCGGTCGGTCAACCCGCGTACGGCTGCCACCCTCTTCGCTTGACCGCGAATGTTGGCAGCTTCACTCAATCTTAGGACCTTCACCATGATCAAAGACAGCCCAAATCCCCCCGACCAGCAAGACTACGATACCAGCACCCTGCACGCAGTGGCCTACCGTGCGATCAACCACTACCTCAACCCCGGCAAACCCCTCCCAGAACCGAGTGAAGGCCTCTTCACCGTGCGCGCCGACCTGGGCACCGAAACCCTGCTGGTCAACGCATCGCAGGACCTGGCATCCATCAGCGACATCGCCAACCACCTGGCTTTCGAAATCGACGGCTCCCAACGCAATGTCGCGCTGGGCATCTGCCGGATGCTCGAAGGCGTACAACTGCTGGTCGACAAAGCACTGAACGTCGCCCACCCGACGGCCTGAGATGGACGAGATAGAGCGCCTGAGCTATCTTCGGGCGCTCTATCGACAGACCCGGAACAGGAAGTTACCGCTTGAGCACGTCGCCCCTATTGCGAGGCCGCACCTTTGCCCTCCTCGCCGGCATTGCCTTTATCGCCGTCGACCAGTTGGTCAAACTGCTGGCCCTGGTTTCACTGCAAGCCAGCAGTTTCAAAATCGGCCCTAACCCGATCAACCTGGCGCTGGAACTGAGCCTGAACCCCGGAGCATTCCTCAGCCTGGGCGCGGCGTTGCCGCCGCAGGTCAAACAACTGATTTTTATCGTCGGCGTGGCCATCGTGGTTGCGTGGGCACTGGGGTGGTCGCTGTCCAACTGGAGCCAGCCGCTGCGCAAGGTCTTGCCGCTTTACGCGATCGCCTTGGGCGGTATCGCCAACTTGATCGACCGGGTATTTCGGGACGGGCAGGTGGTGGATTACATGGTGTTGAACGTCGGGCCGACGCACACTGGCGTGTTCAATATTGCCGATATTGCGATTACTGCCGGCGCAGTGTTCCTGATGCTCGATCTGTTCGTGAAGCCGCGCAACGCTTAGGTATCAATGGGGATCTACGGCCCCCGCCGTAAATCCCCCAGCCATCAAAACACCGACCACCCAATCCGCTCACTCAACAACTCCAACGCCTTCATCCCCGCCAGCGAGTTCCCCGCCGCATTCAGCTCCGGCGACCACACGCACACGGTAAACTGCCCTGGCACCACCGCGACAATCCCACCGCCGACGCCACTCTTGCCCGGCAAACCGACGCGGTAAGCAAAATTGCCCGCCTCGTCATACAGCCCGCTGGTGGCCATGATCGAGTTGACCTGTTTGGTCTGGCGCGCGGTCAAGATCTGCTCGCCGCTGTGGGCGCTCGCCCCCTCGTTGGCGAGGAAGCTGAATGCCTTGGCCAAATCCAGGCAGCTCATCTGCAACGCGCAGTAGTTGAAGTAGCTGTGCAGCACCGCGTCCACGTCGTTGTGGAAGTTGCCGAAGGACTTCATCAGGTAAGCCATGGCCGCATTGCGCGCGCCGTGCTGGGCTTCGGATTCGGCGACGACGCTGTTGACCAGAATCTGCGGGTTACCCGACAGGCGCCGCACAAAATCACGCATCGACAGGATCGGCACGGCAAAGCGCGACTGGTTGATATCGCAGATCACCAAGGCACCGGCGTTGATAAACGGATTGCGCGGGCGGCCGCGCTCGAATTCCAACTGCACCATGGAGTTGAACGGTTGCCCGGAAGGCTCGTGGCCCAGGCGTTCCCAAATGCTTTCGCCGCCATGGTCGATGGCCTGCACCAGGCTGAACACCTTGGAGATACTCTGCACCGAGAACAGGGTGTCGGCATTACCGGCGCAATAGGCCGAGCCGTCGTTGCCATACACGGCAATACCGAGTTGATTGGCGGGCACATCGGCCAGCGCGGGAATGTAGTCGGCGACTTTACCCTGGCCGATCAGTGGACGAACTTCGTCGAGGATCGACTCGAGCAGGGCCTGCATGTCTTGTCCGGTCATGTTTCTTTGAATCAGTGATAGCGGGGCGCGGAGGATACTTCAATGCGCCCGAAAGCCCCACTCTATCTCTACCACCCGCTCGAATATCACGAGGTAAACCACGCGCCGCCCCTGCTGCTACGCCAGGTGGATAAGCGCCACTTCGGCTGCTCGGCAATGGTCGAGAACGGCCCGTTGGGCCGGACGATTGGCATGGACTGATGCACGCCCTGTAATCCATGTGGGCGGTGCCGTTTAGAAATGCGCCACATCCGACACCTGTTCATCCAGCACATCCCGCGCCAGCGCCCATGCGCGGTCCCTGGACTCCACCACCAGCAACGGGTAGCCCCAGGCCTTGCCGAACGTAACGGCGAACGGCTTGAGCGCCAGGCGCTTGGCCGCGCTCGGCTCGACCTGGATCATGCCTTTGACATAGGTGCGCAGTGCCTGTTTGTTTTTCTTCATCCAGAGCGAGGCGTGTTTGCGCTCTTCGTGGGAGTGTTCGTGGTTGCTTTCGTCGACGGCTTTTTCGTGCAGCAGTACGAACGCTTGCTCGCGCGCCAGCAGGCGTTCAAACATCACGAACGCGTCAGCCGGGCCGCCTTCGTTGGGGGCGTCAAACACGATTTTCACCACGGGGAACGTCGAACTGTCGAGGCGCATGGCAGAGCTCCTAAATGAGAGTAGATCTCACTATAGGGTTCATGTTGCTGGACGGCATTGCATAAAATAGCCAATATATTTCGCAATTCAGCCAAGCAGTTGACCCGTCATGCACCGCCATCGCCTTGATCAGCACGACCCGTCAAGGGCCAGAGACGCCGACGTGATCCCGCGCGCGGTAGTGGCGGTGGGCGCTACGAGCACGTCCAAGCGCTGGGAGAACGCCCCCCACGCTCATCGCAAGGGCCAGTTGATCTACACGCTGCGCGGGGTCATTCATTGCCAGATCGAGGCCGGTATCTGGATCGTGCCGCCGCAGTGCGCGCTGTGGATTCCCGGTGGTCTGTCGCATGCCGCACGGGGCTCCGGGGAGGCGGAAGTGTATTGCCTGTTGATCGATCCGCAGGCCGCCAGCGCCCTGCCCGCTCAGGGCTGTACGCTGGCGGTGTCCGGCCTGTTGCATGAGCTGATCAGCAAAGCGGTCAGCTTCCCGCACTTGTACGAAGAAGACAGTGCGCAGGGGCGCCTGATCAGCACACTGCTGGACGAACTGGCGCAGGCCCCGGTCGAAGCCCTGCACCTGCCCATGCCCCGGGACCTGCGGCTGCGGCGCCTGGCCGACAGCCTGCTGGATGACCCGGCAGACAAAGCCACGCTCGGCCAGTGGGCGGTGCGCATAGGCATGAGCGAGCGCAGCATGACGCGGCTGCTGTTGCAGGAGCTAGGCTTGAGTTTCGGGCGCTGGCGCCGGCAGTTGCATGTGATCCTGTCCCTGCAACGCCTGGCCAGGGGTGAAAGTGTGCAGCGGGTCGCGCTGGACCTGGGTTACGAGAACGCCAGCGGCTTTATCACGATGTTCCGCAAAACGGTGGGCCAGCCGCCGGCACGATACCTGGCGGACCGCGCCGGAGCGTCGAGCGCCACGGCGCCTGCCGCCATCGCCCTGCACCCCGGTCCGTGATCAACGCTGAACCGGAATCCGAATGTCGCCACCCTTGCATTGGGTCTTGACGCTTCTGGGGCAGCCGGCAAAACGCAGTTCCTTGCTCAGGCACACGCGCACTTCGGATAACACCTTGCCCTTGCAGATGACGGCCATGCCATGGTTGCCCATGGCCGGGTTGCTCTGGCGGAACAGGTTTTCAATCGCCTGCGCATCCAGGTCATTGGGCACGTTGAACGGCTGCAATTGCTGCGGGATCTGCACGGCCGCCAAGGCCGTGTCGGTCGCGTCCAGATAGCGCGACGCATCCAGCCCGCTGCAGGTGCCGTGCTTGGCCCACTCATGCTTGAGCAAGGCCTGCGTGGGGAAGATCAACGCGCCTTTGGCCAACTCAGCGGCCGACAACCGCGATTGCGCATCACACGACGCTGGCCAGCCGCCTTTGGCGTATTGCGGCCACAGCCCATGCAGCACAAACCCGTAGCCTTTGCCCGAGCACTGCTCGTTACTCGGGTGCGTCAGGCAGAACGTCGGCGACCATGACAACGACAGCACATAGAAATCAAAATCGCCCGCCGGCCGTTGCTCCCGTGGTGCTGCTTGCGTCGCCATACTGGCCAGCACCAACCCCAGCGCCATAAAGGCTGCCTTGTAGTTCATCGATCCATTCCTTGAAAACATAAGCGACCAGTGTGGGCCCTGGCCCGTGCCCACCGACAGTCGCAGAAGCCACGCCCGCCCTGGGAAAATCAATCAGGACGGCGCGGATTGCGTAGCAATACTTTGTCCAGAATGCGGTCGGTCTTCAGCGCCTCGATCGCCACTGATGGATGCTCGGCGTCCCCGCGAATGTGCGCGTTCATGGCCTGCACGTGATGCCACTGGATATGCTCATGGCAAGGCACTGCCAACACTTCGTTTACCTCACCTTCAAGACGCAACGGCTCGTCCTCGAACACCGCAAAGGTGATGCGGCCCGTGCTGCCGATCAGTTCGACGCGGTCTTCGCGACGATCGGCGACGAAGTTCCAGCAGCCCATGCCCAACGCGCCCGAGCTGAAGGTCCAGCAGGCCGTCACCGCGTCCTCCGCCGCATACTGCCCCACCTGACGAGCGGTAAAACCGGTGACTTCGACAATATCGCCCGCCAGGTACTGGAACAGGTCAAACCCGTGGCTGGCGAGGTCGGCAAAGTAGCCGCCGCCGGCGATGGCCGGGTCGGTACGCCAATTTTCGGCGCTGGCATCGGCGGGCGCCGGCGGCTTGCACAGCGACCAGGTCACATGGCGCAACTCACCGATGCGCCCATCCCGCAGCCAGTCACGCACCTGCTGAAAACGTGGCAGCGAACGGCGGTAGTAGGACACGAACAAATGCAGCCCGGCGCGCTCGAAGGTGCGCTGCATCAACGCGCTTTGCTCGGCGTTGAGGGCCATGGGTTTCTCGACGCAGCAATGCTTGCCTGCCGCAGCCACCATCAGGCTGTATTCAAGGTGACTGTCGGGCGGCGTGGCGATGTACACCGCGTCGACTTCGGGGTCGTCGATCAGTGCCTGGGCGTCGGTATAGAAACGGGCAATACCGTGGCGCGCCGCATAATCGCGCACAGCGGCTTCGCGGCGCCCCATCACGGCCACCAGCGCAGAACCTGGCAGTTTGTAGAAAGCGGGTCCACTCTTTAACTCAGTGACACTGCCACAGCCAATCATGCCCCAACGTACGGTATTCATCAGTTGTCCTCGTCCGTTTTCATCAAGGGGGAAGTATCCACATCACCACCCGACTATGCCACCGCCGATTAGCATGACAATTGCATTACACTTTTATGACAGGCAATCAGCTAACTAAGGAGGTGTAGACCTTGAAAATACGCGCAACCGTTATTTGCAAACATGAGGAGCGCATCCTCTTTGTGCGCAAGGCCAGGTCAAAATGGGCGTTGCCGGGCGGCAAGGTCGAGCGTGACGAGCGCCCGATCGGGGCAGCCGCACGCGAGCTGGAAGAAGAAACCGGGCTGAATGTGGACGGCTTGCTGTACCTGCAGGAATTGAAAGCCCGCGACACGGTGCATCATGTGTTCGAAGCCTCGGTGGTGAACATTGCCGATGCGCGCCCATGTAACGAAATCATTGATTGCCGGTGGCATGCGTACAGCGCCATGGAGGAACTGGACACCACCGACGCCACCCGGCACATCGTCAAATCCTTCGTGCGTCGCCTCTGACGCCGCGCCTCACCCCGCCCTCCGTTTTCTGCCGTTCGACAAAGGATTTGACGAACACGGCAGCGGCGGCACGTGTTGCCTGGCTCTTCGAATGAGTTTAATCCGCTGATTGGCGGGCTGCGGCGCACGTCACGGCCGTTGCGGATAGCGGTGTCGCCGCCATGCTCGTGTGCGGCATGCGCAACGCTCGCTGGGTGCGTGAGGGCCTATCCGCTCAAGAACGCGGTCTATTCCCCGCGACCTGGGGGAGTTTCTCCTTGGTTTTACCCTGCCCGCGCTGGTACAGCGCCTCGACCAGTTTCTGCCGTTCATCCTGGGGCAAGTTGCTCGCGAACTGCGCCAAGGTGGTATCCACCAACGCCCGGAGCGCCACGTCCGCCTCGCGCGCCTTGGCCAGTTCGGCGACCAGCACCGCGCGGTCCAGTGTCGGCGCTTCGAGTTGCTTGATCACACCCAGCCGCGCTTCGCGACCGGCCATGATCAGCGGCTGGCTGTCAGCACGGTTTTGCCGCAGCAGCTGGCGCAACTCCTTGCGGCGCTCTGCCGGCAACTTGATCATCGCCTGGCGCAGGCCATGCTGGTTGACCACCGCTTCGGCGGGCCTGGCCGTCGCCATCCACTGATACAGGCCGCCACCTACACCGCCGATCAGGAACACGTTGAGCAACACCGAGACGACCAGCCAGGGTTTAAGGGACTTTACGCTCATTGCTCGGTTTCCTCGGCGTTGACAGTGAAGACGACGTCGGCATCACCCTGATCGAAGACACTCGGCAGCACTTCCGATGACAGCATTGGCAATGGCCCGCTCAACGACGCCACCAGTACCCCGGCGGCGATACCGGCAATCCCCACACCGACCAGGCCGGCGGGCGATAACCAGTTGGCATAGCGCGACCAGAAAGAGGCGCGGCGCGGCGCGGATTGGCGAATCTGCCGAGCCAGCGCCGGATCCGCGCAGGCCAGTTGATGGCTGTCCATCTGCCTGTCCAGCCAGCCCGCCGCGCACAACGCCGCGCGCGCGCTGGCGTTACCGCTGTCGAGCAACGCCTGAGCTGCGGCTTGTTCAGCGCTGGGCCAGCGATGCAGGCTGGCCCCGTAGGCATCAGCCAGGTGCGCAAATCGTTCGGGTGTCATGATGTTCCCCTTCCTGGGCGGGCAAGCCCGGGTGTGTCGGCAAGTTGGCTGCGCAACTGGCGTCGGGCCCTCGACAGCAGGCTCTCCAGTGCCTCGACGCTGATATTCATCAGAGCCGCGGCGTCGATGTTCGACAGCTCCTGATAGTACTGCAGCACAATGGCTTCGCGCTGGCGCTCGGGCAAGGTCGCCAGGGCGGCGGCCATCCGGGCGCTGCGGTCGGCGGTTTCCAACTGCTCATCCGGGGACGGTGCGCTGTCCGCCAGCGTCAACGCCTCGTCCTCATTCAGCGGGCGCTCCTTGCGTCGGCGCAGACGGTCATGGCACAGGTTGAGCGCCACCCGGTGCAGCCAGGTGTCAAACCGCGCTTCACCGGCGCGCCAGTTGGCCGCCTGGCGCCAGATCCGCAAAAAACTTTCCTGGGCGACGTCCTTGGCTTCGTCGGCATCGCCCAGGATCCGGCTGGCGAGTGCCAGCAAACGCGGCAACTTGCGCGTCACCATTTCGTTGACGGCAGCAGGCTCGTTGTTGCTGATACGCGCCAGTAGCTCAACGTCAGGATCAGTGTCTTTCAATCGGGCAGCTCTCGGTCCGCAGGCTAAGGATCAAATTTCAGCGGACCCAATGGCCTTCGCGCCAGTACCAGTTCGGGCCACGGGATTCCCAATGCCCAGGTTCCCAACGGGCATTACGCATCACCGGCTGCCAATGGCCCGGCACCCATGCATAGGCACCGCGTTGCCATTTCCAGTGGCCACGGTCCCACGCGTAGCCCGGGCGTTCGGCCGGGATCACTTCCACACGCTCGGCCGGAGGCGCCTGGCGAATGATCACTTCGGTCTGGGCAAAGGTCGGGGTACTGACAAGCGCGGCAAAGGCCAACGGGATCAACAAGGCATAGCGCAATTGGGCCAGTGTTCTCATGGCAACTCCTCCATACGGCGAACGAAAATGCTCGCTGCTGATGGGTTGAACGGTGCCTGGCGGAAAATCCGTCGCACGTCGCGCAGCTTTTTTTCGAGGCCGCGGCTCAGAGGAGTATTGCCCAGGGGATGAGCAGGTTTGATGAAATGTGTGCAAGCACCGCGACGGATGTGCGCAGGTGGCGGCGTTCAACCGGTAACGCCGCACACACCATGAGGAAATACCATGTCCCGTCGACTTTATAAGCTGGCTGCCGCCCTGTTGATCGTGAGTCTCAGCGGCTGCGTGATCCTGCCGGAACACCGGCATTGCTGCTGGCGCTACTACGGCGCAGTGTCCACGCCCAGCCGCACCGTCAACGGCTAGCCCACCGCCGCAAAGCCACGGCGCCCGGCCTTGATCTCGGTGCGCAGTTCGCCAATAAGGTTGGAGATGGAACGGATACTGTCCAGGCCTTGGGGCGACACCCGGGTGAGCAGCAAATCGACACGCCCGGACGCCGGTTCGAACACGCTGATACGCAGCGAGCCGTCGCTGTTGAGGCTGCAATCACAGGCCAGCGGCAGGAAGCCCACGGCCATGATGCGGTTGAGTTCAATGATCGAAATCATGCTGAGCCCCCCGTCCCTGGGTTCTACCCTGTTGATGTGATGCAACCAGCATAGATAGGGTTGTGCCTGCTACTGAGCAATTAATTCAAAAGTGATACCTGTGCCGCATTTTGCCCTGTAAAAGCGCGTGCGCTGGCGCCAGAAACCCAGCACACGACCTCTCGTCTGCCACTTTGGCGAAGGCTTGACTCACGGCGTGGTTCAAAAGACGCTCTTGGCATTTAGCCATCACTTGAGCCGCCCGCCATGAGCATCAACCCACCGAACCAGCCGGATAGTGACGTGTACAAGACGCTGCTGGAGTCGACCAGGGCGATCCCCTGGCGCATTGATTGGCAGACCATGACCTTCAGCTATATCGGCCCGCAGATCGAAGCGCTGTTGGGTTGGACCCCGCAAAGTTGGGTCAGCGTGGATGACTGGGTAGCTCGCATGCACCCGGACGACCGCGAATACGTGGTGAATTTCTGCGTGTCGCAATCGCGCGCCGGCGTGGACCATGAAGCCGACTACCGCGCACTCACGGTGAACGGTGACTATGTGTGGATTCGCGACGTGGTGCATGTGGTGCGCGAGGGCGATGAAGTCCAGGCACTGATTGGCTTTATGTTCGATATCAGCGAGCGCAAGAAGACCGAAGAACACCTGATCCGCCTGCAAAAACAACTGGAGGAGTATTCCTTCCAGGACGGCCTCACCGGCATCGCCAACCGCCGAATGTTCGACACCGTACTCGAACGGGAGTGGGCCAGCGCGCAGCGAAGCCAACTGCCGTTGTCGCTGATTATTCTCGATATAGATTTTTTCAAGCAGTACAACGACCACTACGGCCATATCAAGGGCGATGAATGCCTGCGCCAGGTGGCCCGAACCTTGTCACTGGCGGCCAACCGGCCACGGGATTTCATTGCACGTATCGGCGGCGAGGAGTTTGTGTGGTTGCTGCCGGAGACCGACGCGGCATCAGCCAGGCAGGTGGCCGGACGCTGCCTGCACCTGATCCGCCAGCAGCAGATCGAACACGAATGTTCAGCGGTGTCCCAACTACTGACACTGAGCCTGGGGGTCGGCACCCACGTGGTTACGCCGAACAGCGCGATGTTGGGGTTTGTTGAATCCGTCGACAAGTTGCTGTACCAGGCCAAACGCAATGGACGGATGCGTGCGGAGTTTGCCGATATTGAAAACTGACACCGAGGTCAAACGCCGGGCAAAAAAAATCCCAAGTAGCTGATGGAAACTTGGGATTTAAAAATGCATAAACCGTGGGAGGTGAACGCCCGGCAATAATACCCACTGTATAAACCTGTAACAAGATTATTTTAATCCTTTCGTCGGATTAAAAACGCCGTAAGTCATTCAATAACCACACAATTTTCAGGGTCCACAAGACTCGTTGTGCCACTTTTTGGTGCAATGGACCGTGATAACCCCGACTAACTAGCGGCTGTAAGTCCGCTATTAAAATAGGGTTATTGCCTATAACGGCGCGACACTTTCGGAATAACGCTTGTTCAGTTGCTTACAGACTTCGGGGGACTCAAAGCGTGCAGGTGATGCCGCACGAGCCACATTTTCCAAATGTTTGCAGAGGGCCAGGCGCTCTGCTGTCTCTAGGCGTTCACGGTCTACCTGAGCGTTAAAGCGTATAAAACAGACGCCGAGCAGCACCGCGACACACAGAACGCCGATCGAAAAATAGCGAAAGCTGTTGGCCGCAGCGGGTTCAGGTAGGTTCATTGTTTTGCGGCGCCCTGCTCTTTTCATAACGCACATCGTCGCCATCGACCTGTCCCACCTTCGACCAACCCAGTCGCTGGTAAAACCCATTGGCCCTTATTTCATCACGCCCATCCGTGACCAGAAACACGCTGTCGTGGCGCTCAAACAAGGCGGCTTCAGCCACCGCCATCAGTCGGCGGCCCAAACCACGGCCCTCGTAGGCTGGGAGTACAAACATCGCGAACACCTCGCCTTCGGCCAGGTCGACCATGGAAAAAGCGGCGAGCACGCCATTCACTTGCGCGACCCATATACACGGCGCTTCGCGGATGCTGTCTGCCAATACCTGCGGCGTGATACCCAGGTCGGCCAGCTGTTCATGACTCAAGTGGTTTTGCCGCACGGCGGTGCGGATGGCAAACACGGTGTCGATATCCGCGAGCGTCGCCAGCCGTATAAGGGTTTCCATAGGCGCCTCCTCCCCACAAGCACGCAATTGTATGCAAATAGAAACCTATAAATTGTCGTGGTTTTGTAAGAGACAGCGCGCGACTACAAGGAATCTGTCTGCTGGCGACGACGGAACTGCCCCGGCGCGACGCCGTGGGCCTTACGAAAACAGCGGGAGAAATACGCTTGATCAGTAAACCCACAGCGCTCGGCGATCACACCGATCATTTGCGCGCTGTTGAGCAATAGGGTGCGCGCCAACTGCATGCGACGGTCAAGCACCCACTGGGAAAAGGGTTTGCCGGTTTCCTTGCGCAGCAGATGGGTGAGGTAGTTGGGTGACAGGAACGCAGCCGCCGCGGCGTCGGTCAGGTTGAGGGTCGGCTCGTGCAGGTGCTCGCGGATATAGCCCTGCAGGCGTGCCAGGGCGTCTTTGCGACCGCGCTGTGTGGCGTTGTTGGCGGCCAACGCCTGCAAGGGTTCGGCGTACTGTTCGCAGACGAGGCCGATCAGTTGGAACAGATAGCCTTTTAGCCGCTCACGCGCGCCGAACGTGCGCTGGGCGTCCAGGGTGCGCATATGGGCGAGCCAGGTTTTCACGTCGTCGAAGGCCGCGTCGTCGAGAATGAAATCCAGTTGTTCCTGGAAGCGAAACGGCGACAACTCTGGCGCCTGGCCGATGGGGATGTCCTCCAGGTCCAACGGATCGCAAGTCAATTGCGGCAGGAAAAACCCCTGGCTGAAGTTGATCAGCATGAACTCGCCGTCTTGCGGGTGGGGAATCACATGCAACCGATGGGGCAGGATAAACGCCACGGCTTTGTGCGGAAACGCCCGCACCGCGCCACCAATATGTTGCACGGTGTCGCCGCCCAGGTTGATCTGGATCTGGAAGTATTCATGCCGATGCGGGCTGGTCAGCGCCGCCCGCCCGCGTTTATCGCGGATATAGAAGTCGGGGCGGTCGCTGCGTTGTTCCATGCCATAGGTGGTAACGCGGGTGCCTGGCATAACGGTCTCTCGGGTGGCCTGGGCACCACTTTAGCCTCAACCTTGGCCGAGGGTGAAACTCAACGCGCCCACGCCGTCGATGCCGGCGGTGACCCCATCCCCTGGCTGCAACACGCCGACGCCCGCTGGGGTGCCGGTAAAGATCAGGTCGCCGGCCTTGAGCGCCACGGATTTCGAGGCGTGGCTGATCACTTCACTGACCGACCAGATCTGATCGGCCAGGTCGCCGACCTGGCGCTGCTCACCATTGACCTTGAGCCAGATTTTGCCGTTTGACGGGTGGCCTACTGCACTCACCGGCTGCAACGCAGTACAGGGCGCCGACTCATCAAAAGCCTTGGCCCATTCCCACGGGCGGGAGAGTTTTTTCGCCTGGGCCTGCAGGTCACGGCGCGTCAGGTCAATACCGACGCCATAACCCCAGATATGCGAAAAAGCCTGTTCCGGGCGGATATCCACCCCGTCTTTGCCGATGGCCACCACCAGCTCGACTTCGTGGTGCAGGTCTGCGGTCAACGGCGGGTAAGCAATCACCCCTTCGGCCGGCACCACCGCGTCCGCCGGTTTCATGAAGAAAAAGGGCGGCTCGCGATCCGGGTCATGCCCCATTTCACGGGCGTGCTCGCTGTAGTTGCGGCCCACGCAGAAGACGCGACGCAACGGGAAACGCGCGTCGCTGCCTTGGATGGCCAGGGATGGGGTTGGCGCGGGGGTGAATACGTAATCAGTCATGGCCTGTGCCTCTTGGTTTACCTGGCGCCAGTATGGCGAGGCCCGCCAGGGCAAAGTTGGACAGGTCTACGCAGATTTTGCACTGGCCAGTGCAAATCGCCCGTGGGTCATTTGCGCGCCACTTTGTAACGCAGGCAATCCTGATAAAAACTCTGCCGAATCGCCTCCGGCTTAAGCCGTGAACGGCTGTCATACGTCTGTTCAGTGATGCCCATCGCCATCATGCGCATCCACGACTTGCTGAACTTGATGGTCTGGATCTTCTGCCGCGCGGCATACAGCGACACGCCCGACAGTTTGAGTTCCTGAGCCCTGGCGGCGGTGCCTGCGCCCCAACTGCACATGTACTTGTCACCCTCGCGCAGTTCCCGTGCCTGCACAGCAGCCGCGCCGCCAGCCAGGGAGCAGGCGATCAGCATCATTCCAACAGTGCGCATTTGCATCCCCACCTAACCACCTGAAAATAAAAGTGATTCTGGCGAGAATTTTGTTACAAAGGGGCCATTAAATTGCCTTATCGGCGACCTATCGCCCTTGATAGGTCGCACTCGCGCGGTTATCCAAGTAGGCATAGGCCGCCGTGATGTCGAGGTTATCGTTCTGGCTGGCGCAATGCGCTGGGTCGCTTAATACACTAACAAAGAGTCTCTCGATCATGACTTCAACGAGTATCTGAAATTAGGAAAGGCCAAGAAAATCCCGGGTTCCATGTCCAACTTGTACTTTATTCAACCATGAGCGCTTGGCTTGATGAACGATCAGGCATTTGGCCACTCACCCCCACGCCACCACCAACAACCCCACCCCCAACACCAGACACAACGGCGAATAAAAATACGTGTCCAACCTTGCAAACCTGGACCCACCCACCTTCTTGAAAAACCCTACCAACTCCGAATCCCCAATCGCCCTGGCAAACATGACCAAGGCTATCGCGCTGATCCCCCACTGCAGTGCGCCATGGGACACCGGTGAGAAATACAGCCCGGCCCGCAGGCAGACAAGCAAAGCAATCGCCACCAACCCCATCGCGACGAGGAACGTGCCGAGTGCCGAGGGCTTGAACGCTGGCCTTGGCCCGCGGGCGAATTCGCCGGGCAGCTGGGGAATGGCCGCAACGCTGCCGAGTTTGCCACCGGCGGCCCAGTACAGGTGCACCATGCTGATGCAGGTAAAAACCCCGACGATCCACCGTGCGATGACAAAGCTCATGACTGGCTCTCCCTGAAAGGTGCGCATGAGGATAGTCGCCCTGAGATTTTTTGTAGGCATTTCGTCGGAGGCTGATGGTAAAGTGCCGCCCCATGAAAATCGCCCGTACCGACCGCTCGCTCATTGCCTGGATGCTTTATTGCTGCGTCCTGTTCAATGTGTTCGCGTGCAGTATTGGTCACGGGCAGATGCTGGGGATGCAACTCAACGGCATCGGTGGCCAGTTCTGTACAGTGGACCCGCGCACCCAGGCGCCAACGCAGACTAACTCCACGGATGAGAACCTGCCGACGCTGTCCAAGGCGTTCGGCTGCCCGCTTTGTTCGACCGGCGGCATGGGCCCGGCACTGAGTTCCAGCCTGAATGTGGCGGTGCTGCCACAACCTCACGCGCCACCACCGGCCGTGGTTCTCGCCGCCGACATTTCTGCCCGCTTCACCTGGCCCACGGCCAACCCTCGCGCGCCGCCCGCGTTCGCCTGATTCCTTCGCTTTCCGATCTGCACCGGCCACCGTTCCTATTGGGGAATACGGGCGGCTGTGCGTTGTTTTCAAGCCAAGTTTTTCAGGATTCAACCATGAAACATTTACCCTTGTTGGCGGGCCTGTTCGGCTGCCTGCCTGTCGGTGGCTGGGCGCTGGAGTTAGCCCCCACCACCATTGATGGCGAACAATCCACTGAGCCGGGGCTGGCCCTGGATCAATCCAGCGGCATGGCTTCGCGGCTGGGCTTAAGCGTGCGGGAAACCCCGGCGTCGGTGGCGATCGCCACTCGCAGTGACATCGAGCGCCATGGCGCCAAGACCTTTCGCGATGCGGCCAACACGTTGCCAGGCGTCAACGCCAGTGCGCCGCCCGGGTTTGGCGGGTTTGTGTCGTATCGTGGCTTTACCAGCAGCCAGATCACCCAGATGTTCAACGGCATCAATGTCGCTACCGGCTTGGCGCGGCCGGTCGATGCGTGGGTTTACGACCGGGTGGAATTGGTCGGTGGCCCCTCCTCCTTGATCAACGGCGCCGGCTCCGTGGGCGGCTCGCTGAACTACGTGACGAAGCTGGCGACCCGTGAGGAACAGGCCGCCGAAGGCCAGCTCACGTACGGCAGCTACCACAGCGCCGGCATGGCCTTCGGCCTCAATCACGCGCTGACCGAACCGGGCGCCGAGGTGCAGCATTACGCGCGCCTGGACGTCAGCCGCAACACCAACCACAGCTACATCGACCGCGACCAGCGTGATGCCTGGAGCCTGGCGTTTTCCCTGCTCAGCGACCTTACGCCCAACCTGTCCCACACCCTGGCCCTGGAATACCAGGATGAACACGAAGACAGCCCGTATTGGGGCACGCCGGTGCTCAATCCCAAGGCCGGCGAGTTGAAGATCGACAAACACAACCGCTTCAACAACTACAACGTTGCCGATGGCCGTTACGAACAGCGCACCCTCTGGGCGCGCTCGATCATCGACTACCGGATCAACGACAGCACCACGCTGAAAAACACCCTTTATCACCTCGACAGCCAGCGCGACTACCGCAACCTGGAAACCTACCAATACAACACTGACAATAGCGCGGTGAACCGCTCGACCGCTTATCAAGTCCGGCATCAGGGCGAGCAGAACGGCAACCAGTTCGAGCTGCGCCATGACGACACATTCTTCGGCCTTGCGACAACGTGGTCGGGCGGCTTTGAGTACAAAGTCAACAGCACCACCAACAACCCGCTGAACGTGCCGGGTAACAGCACGGTGGACCCGAACAACTACAACCCTGGGCATTTCTACGCTATCCCAGGCACCAAGCCTGGCTTCGTCAAAGACAAAACCAACCAAGTCACCACCCAGGCACTGTTCGTGGAGAACCGTCTGGGCCTCACCGATAAACTCTCGCTGCTGACGGGCTTGCGTTACGACGCTATCGACCTGGACGTCACCAATCACCGCAGCATCACCGCCACCAACCCACGGCATTTCAAGCGCAGCTGGGAGCCGGTAACCGGCCGCGTGGGCCTGACCTACCAGTTCATTCCATCGGCCAATGTGTATGTGCAATACAGCACGGCGGCTGAACAGCCATCAACCACCACCCAGGTCTTCGACGTGTCGACCGGCAAGCAGTGGGAAGTGGGCAGCAAGTTCGATTACCTCGACGGTCGCGGCTCGGCCACCGTCGCGGCCTACAAGATCGAACGCAAGGATTTTGCCGTCACCAACCCGTTGGACCCGAACAACAGCATCCCGGTGGGAGCCCAGACCTCCAAGGGCATCGAGCTGGCCAGCTCATTGCGCATCACGCCAAGGCTGCTGGCCGAGGGCAACGTTGCCTGGGTGGACGCCGAGTACGATGACTTCAACGAGAAAGTCGCCAGCGGCGCGGTGGTCTCACGCAAAGGCAACACCCCCACCAACGTGCCCAAGCGCGTGGGCAACCTGTGGCTGACCTATGACGTTTCTGAGGATTGGCAAGGCGGTGTGGATGCGCGGTATGTCGCTGAGGTGTTTGCGGACAATGCCAACACTCAAACGGTGCCGGCCTACACGCTGTTTGGGACGTTCCTGCGCTACAAAGTCGACTCGCACACGTCAGTAACCGGGCGGGTGCGTAACCTGACGAATGAGGTGTACGCCGAGTTTGCGCATGTGTCGCCAGCGTATTACCTGGGCTCACCAAGGACCTTTGAGGTCGCGGTGCAAACCAGGTTCTAACGCTGCTTTGCGCTTAGAACGGTGGGAGCGGACTTGCCCGCTCCCACCTTTGGATTTCCATTCCAAACAACGACCGTCGATTACTTCAGGCTCGCCTGCACTTTCTGCGCCACGTCTTCCGTCAACCAAGCCTTCCACACCTCAGGGTGCTCTTTTAGAAATGCCTGAGCCACATCCCGTGGCGGCGTGTGGTTCTCACTCATCGATGCCAGCGATTTATTCAGTGGCTCGATCGGGAACTGAACCTTGGTAAAAAACTCGGCAATCTGCGGGTGGTCTTTTTGGAACGGCGTCGACACACCAATACTCAACTTGGACGCCAACGACCGAGTCGGCCTCGGATTGGGGTTATCCGCGTCGGTGAGGGTCTTCCAGGCATCGGCGTCAAACGGCGGCTCTTGCAACTGGATCAATTTGTAACGCCCCATCAAGGGCGTCGGTGACCAGTAGTAGAACAATACCGGTTTGCCTCGACGGATCGACGACGCAATCTCGGCATCGAGTGCCGCACCGGAGCCGCTGCGGAAGTTCACGTAGCTGTCGTTCAGGCCGTAAGCCTTGAGTTTCTGTGCGTTCACCACTTCCGACGTCCAGCCGATCGGGCTGTTCAAAAAGCGCCCTTTGCCAGGGGCCTCGGGGTCCTTGAACACATCCTTGTAACGCGCCAGGTCCTGCACGGTCTTGAGGTCCGGCGCCAACGGCTTCAGGCCTTTGGCGGGGTCGCCCTTGACCACGTACTCCGGCACCCACCACCCCTCGGTGGCACCCTTGACCGTATCGCCCAAGCCAACCACTTTGCCTTCGGCTTCCGCCTTGATCCAGACCGGACTGCGGCCGGCCCACTCTTCGCCAATCACCTGGATGTCATTTTTCGCCAAGGCGGTTTCCAGGGTGATGGTGGTGCCGGGCAAGGTGTCGGTGGGCAGGTCATAGCCCTTCTCGACGATAAACCGCAGCACCTCGGTGATGAGGCTGCCGCTTTCCCAGTTCAGGTCGGCGAAATGCACCGGTGCCTGTGCGGCCGATATCGGCAGTGAGGCCACCGACAACCCCAGGGTCGTCAGCGACGCCGCCAACAGCGATCTCAATCCTTTCATGCCTTTGCACCTCGCATTTTCACAGCCATCGCGGAAGGCTTTGCTGCGGATGCGCGAAGCCTCTGAATAGTTAAGTCAACTCAACTGTAGTAGAGGTTCCGGGAGAGCAAAAATACACGCGGTGTCTGGCGACTATTCGCTGGCCTTGAAGGTCACCAGTTCGCCCTTGCGCCACTTGGCGGCCTTACCGGTCACGGCCTTGAGGGTTTTGGTCAGGCCTTCCTGCAGTTGCTCATTGGCGGCAAACACCAGCATCACGCTGTGGCCTTCCTTGAATACGATGCCCTGCCCTTCAGTGGAAGACACGAAGGCGTAATCGCCCAGGCCATACACCGTCAACTTGATGTCGCGGAACTTCAACTCGAACTTGCCACCTTCACGACTCGGCAGCACGGCCGCGCGGAAATGGTCACCCACCTTGAGCTCCAGGCGCGGCTTGTCATCCACGACCAACGCCGTTTCGGTATCGATCTCGGCGATGTAGATGCCTTCCGGTGTCTGTTCAGTGATGTAAACGAAACGGGATTGAAACTGCTTGACCAACTTTGCGCGCAAATCACCCAGCACGAATAACGCGTGCATATCCAGATTACTGACTGCCAAGGAAACGCCCCCACATCAAAAAGAACGCCGACCGCCAAAGCGGGCAGCACAAAAAAACGATCCGCCGCCACAAAAAAGTGCGCGTAGCCACGATCACACATTCGTTAAAATACTGAAGAGAACCCGCTGCTACGTCATGAGACTAGTACAGGCGTGCGCGATGGACCTTATGCAAGGTCATCTGGCGCAACAGACAATCACAGATTCAACGGCCCGAGAACACGGGCCGATCAGCTTCAGAGAATAACCCAGTTAAAAACGCAATTTCCGACAACCTACACATAACAAAATACCTGGTTTGGAACCAAGCATCGGCTGCCGACGACAATACTAAAACAGCAACACGGGTTAAAACCACCCGAAACGCTGCTGGTGAGTCAACAAGATTGATCGACAGGAGCTGGCCATGCAATCACGCCCACACGACGCTACGCCGTCTCGCACTCGTTCATCACGTCACGACGAGCGCCAATACTACTGCCTAGATTACCCCAACGGGTACCCCAATGCCGTTCTTTACCAAGTTGTACCGGCCGGGCGCAGTTTCTTTCATATTCTGGAAGTGACCAGCGGCAGGATCAGAGGTTTTCGCAGCACGCACGCTCAGGCCTGCGAATTGGCCAAACAACTCGAAGCCAGCCTGCACGCCACTTACGGCGGGTTCGTTTCGTCGTCTGGATGACTTTACTGCGCCGTCGCCCGTCAACAACTGCCATACTGCCCCGTCCATTGAAGTTTGCCCCCAGCGGGTCAGGTTTCATCAGTGCAGTTACCTAGAAGGGAAGGCTATACGTGACGGAATTTGATATTGGCGAATTTTTCATCCATGGCGATGCGAGGGAAGTAGACGGTGAGTTTCAAGCGGTGATCATCATGCGGGCCAAACCACCGCTGACCACGGTCACCACGCATCAGGTAGAAAAAGATCGTTGGTTCAAGACTGTCGACGCCGCCGCCATCGCGGCAAAGGATGCCGCCAGGGCGCTGAAAACCGCCGTGGACTCGGGGGCACTTAATTCCTGAACTCTGCCGCGCCCAGAGCCTCACATGCACAACGACCATCACCCTGCATGGAGAATGATCATGGACGCGCCAATCCCAACCCTTGAAACCCTGTTTGAACAACTCGGCCTGGATTCAAGCCCCGAAGCCATCGACGCATTCATCGGCGCACACACGCTGGATGAAGACGTCAAGCTGATCGATGCCCCTTTCTGGACGCCGCAACAGGCGGCGTTTCTCAAGGAAGAATTGCGCGAAGACGCCGAATGGGCCATCCCGGTGGATGAACTGAACCAGCGTCTGCATCAACCGCACTAAGCTCCGTCAATGCAGGCTGTCTGACTGTTCCAGGCGCATCAGCGCCTCCCAGGCAGCCCTGCACTCCTCGGCTTCATCACGACTGGCGAACGCGGTGCCGCGTTGCTCGCCATTGAGCAACACCACCCAACAGGCTTTCTGACCCAGCGCACGCAGGGCTTGTGGTACGCCACTGCCGATCATCACGGCGACATCAACCTTGTTTTGCATGGAGCCTCTCCGCCACATTAGTTAGCTGCCTAACAATGTTGGCCATGCTACGGTTTTATTCCAGTTGGAAAAAGCTATCTGCGGAATAGCTCCATTGCATAAACAGCAACAATCCTAACGCTCGGCTTTAGCACCCTCCGGTTTATAGCCCAGGCGCAAACCACCCCAATGCCTGCCCCTGACCATAATCGGCACTGACAAGTCGTGCATCAATTCGCCGGTATCACGGGTATAGGTCTGTAACAACACCGCTTGTTGATGGCTGCCGCAACGAATGCCGGTGCGGTCGTCGAATTTGCGTTTGGTGCGGTTCTGCAGCGCATCGACCTGATCATCACCAGTGAGAGGGTGAGAGAACGCCTTATTGTGCGTCGGCACATAGCCCTGAGGTGTGCAGGCAATGGCGAACACCAGCCCTTCATGGCGCGGCAGCAACGCCTCCTGGATCGCCGGTAAGACTTGGTCGGTGTAACCATCAAAACGCGTGTGGTATTTGCTTGGGCGGGTATTCGGGATCGGCGTGTAGCTGCGGTCAAACAAGTCCTCCAGGCTGATACGGTTTTGCAGCAGATCAGCCTCGAACTGTTCGGCAATGTGCGTGGCCCCTTCACGGGCCAGGTCGTAGATGCGCTGGTGATAGTCATCCAGGCCGACCTCAGCCAGGCGTTCGCTGATGGTTTCCGCCTGCCCTTCCATTTGCACGGCGACATCAGCCAGCTGCCGGGTTTGCTCGTCGCTCACCGTCAAGTCGCTGCGCATCTGCTCCACGGCGTGGAACAGGCTGTCGAGTTGCGTACGGTTGGTGTCGGTGCCCTGCGCAATTTCATGGACTTGCCCTTCCACATCCGCCGCCAGGCTGGCGATGTTTTCCAATTGCTCGCCGGCGTGCTCCACCTGCTCGACGCCGATGTGCAGGTCCGCCGACAGTTGGCGAATCTGCTCAACCACTTGAGTCGTGCGTTGTTGGATATCCGCAACCATCACCCCGACCTCGTCGGTGGCCGTGGCGGTGCGTCCGGCGAGGCCACGCACTTCATCGGCGACCACGGCAAAGCCGCGGCCGTGCTCACCCGCACGTGCCGCTTCAATCGCCGCATTCAATGCGAGCAAGTTGGTCTGGCTGGCGATGGATTGGATCACCAGGGTCACGCGCTGGATTTCCTCACTGCGCTGGCTCAAGGCTTCGATCAGTTCACGGCTGGCATTCGCGCGCTGGCTGAGCTGGCGCATGCGGGTGATCGACTGCGCCAGCACTTCACGCCCTTGCGTGCTGCACTGATGCGCCTGGCTGGCCGCGCTGAGGGCTTGGCGGCTGAGCTGGGAAGTGACCTGTTCGGTGCCGATCATCACTTCGGCATTGCTGACAATCTGCTTGGCGGCGCTCAGCTGCGACTGCACCCGCGCCGCCAGTTGCTTGACCGAATAGGCCACGCCGGCCGCGGAAAGCGCGTTATGGCTGGTGGTATAGGAAAGATCGCGGGTCAGTTCGCCCACCGTGTCGGCGGCCTGGGAAAGCTCCACGCGGGGCGCACGGGGTTTAAGCGCAGGCAGCCAGATGACCAGCAAGGCCAGTGGCACGCAGAGGTACAGCGGCAAACCGGCAAACGCCAGGCCCAGCAATACCAGGACCAGGGCGGCGCTCTGCACAAGCTGCGTCGGCCAGCCGGGCAGCACGCGCGCCACCGTGTGCGGTGGCACTGCTGCGCCCATCAGAGATCCGTCTCCAGCCATCGTCGTTACCCCGCTGCTTGTCATTATTGTTCACGCATTAGACGCCAGTATTGGGCCATTATCCATGGGCCTTTAGTGGAGTTCCTGCAGTAGATCAATAGACAGGGGTGTCGACGGTATTTCTGGACACCGCATGCACGGTGTCCACGTTCAGCACAGCAGCCTTCAGCGTATCAGGCTTGACGCTGGTGCTTGTCGATCTGCTCGTGGCGCTCTTGCGCTTCGATGCAGTATTTGGTGGTCGGGCTGATCAGCAGGCGCTTGAGGCCGATAGGCTCGCCGCTGTCGTCGCACCAGCCAAAAGAGTCTTCCTTGATGCGTTCCAGCGCGCGCTCAAGCTGCGGCAGCATACGCTGGTCGCGGTCGATGGCATTCACCAGCCAGGTGCGCTCTTCTTCCACGGAAGCGGCGTCAGCCGGGTCAGCCGGGGTGTCCAGGCTTTCGATGGCGATGCGGTTCTGCTCAATGCGCTCGTGGTGTTCCACCTTCATGTCTTGCAGCAACTGCTCGAAAAAAGCGTGCTGTTCGGCATTCATGTAGTCATCCGCCGGCATGGCCAGCAACTTTTCCTTTGTCATTGATTTCTCTATAAAAAATACGTGCATTAAGGCGAATAAGGGAGCTTCCCGGAAGGCCTGTGCAGGTCTCGGAAAGGCGCCATCCATTTCAAGCGCCACCCGGCACTCAATTTACGAGGGGCGGCAGTCTAAGGCCGACTTGAGGGCTCAGCAACTGAAAAGACAGGCATTTTTTCCCAATTAACCCCCAAAGGCACCAGGACGGGCTTGGCGAATGGTCATCGGAGTGCGTTTATAGCAAGAAATTCAGTCTTGTGGAGCTATATAGAAGACAAACGGTTAGAACTCATCGGCGCAGATCCAACTGTGGGAGCGGGCCTGCTCGCGAATACTGAGTGTCAGGCCGCGCATCGGGCACTGATACAGCGCTTTCGCGAGCAAGCCCGCTCCCACACGTTGCTGCTCTGCCAGTTGTAAATCTGCGTTAGCGCTTAAGCTTGCGCTTGTTGCGATACTGGTCGATCACCACCGCCACCACGATGATCAGGCCCTTGATGATGTCCTGGATGTACGCGTCCACCCCGACAAAGGTAAACCCGCTGGCCATCACCCCGAGGATCAACGCGCCGATCACGGTGCCGGTGATGCGCCCTACCCCGCCTGCCAGGCTGGTGCCACCGATGACCGCTGCGGCGATCGCGTCCAGTTCATAGGACATGCCCATGCCGGCCTGGCCGGTAGCGGCACGCGCCGACGCGACAACCCCGGCCAGGCCCGCCAACAGCCCGGCAATGCTGTAGACGATGATCAGATGGCGCTTGACGTTGATCCCCGAGGTGCGCGCCGCCTGCATGTTGCCGCCGATGGCGTAGGTGTACTTGCCGTACTTGGTGTAGCGCAGGGCGATATGGAAGATCACCGCCACCACCAGGAAGATGATCACCGGCATCGCACCATGACCAATCGCCGTGTAGGAATCCGAAAGCATGCTCACCGGTTGGCCTTCGGTGTAGTAACGCGCCAGGCCTCGCGCCGAGACCATCATGCCCAGGGTGGCAATAAACGGCGGGATCCCGGTTACGGCGATGATACTGCCGTTGATCGCCCCCGCCAGCAGCCCTACCCCCAGGCCCATCGCCACCGGAATCCACACCGGCAAGTCGGTCAGGCTGGGGAACACTGCGCGGGAAAAGTCCGAGGTTTGCGCCAAGCTGGCGGCGATCATCGCCGATAACGCCAACACCGAGCCGGAGGACAGGTCGATACCGGTGGTGATGATCACTTGGGTCACACCAATCGCCAGCAGCCCGATGATCGACACTTGCAGGATCATCAGCACCAGGCGCTGGGAGTTCATCAGGAAGCTCTGGTCACGCACGATCCAGCCGAACAGTTCAAACACCAGGCCGATGCCGATCAGCACCAGGAAGATGCTCAGCTCGGTGGGTAAACGCCGACGGTGCTTGACCGGTGCCGTGGCAGGCTTGTTGTCTGTTATTGCGTTCATAGCCAATCACCTTCTTATTCTGTGCTGTTCGTCAGTGGACTACGGTCATACCGGAAGCCAACTGCATGACTTTTTCCTGGGTTGCATCCGCGCGGTCGAGGGTGCCCATCAGTTCGCCTTCGTGCATCACCATCACCCGGTCGCTCATGCCCAGCACTTCCGGCAGCTCGGAGGAAATCATGATCACCGCCATGCCTTCGCTGGCGAGGAAGGAAATCAAGCGATAGATCTCGGCCTTGGCGCCCACATCGATGCCTCGGGTCGGCTCATCGAGAATCAACAACCGTGGGTTGGTCATCAGCCAACGCGCCAGCAGGGCTTTTTGCTGGTTGCCGCCGGACAACGTGTCAATGCACTGCTCAAGGGATGGGGTTTTCACCCGCAGCTTCTTGCACATGTCTTCGCACAAGGCGCGCAACGCCTTCTGCTGGATAAAGCCGTTGCCCGAGTAAAGCGGCAACACGGCCATCTCCATGTTTTCCAGGACCGACAGGCACGGGAACAGGCCGCTGAGCTTGCGGTCTTCGGTCAACAACGCAAACCCCTTCTCGATGGCCATGTGCGGGTCGCTGATGCGCACCGGCTTGCCATCGAGGGTGATCTGCCCGCCAGAACTTGGGGTGATGCCGAAGATCGTTTCCGCCACATTGGTGCGGCCCGAGCCCATCAACCCGGCGATGCCGAGGATTTCACCGGCATGCAGATCGAATGACACGTCCTTGAACACACCGTCCAGGCGCAGGTCGCGCACCGACAGCAGCAATTCGCCAATGGGCGTCTCGCGCACCGGGAACAGTTGGCTCAGTTCACGGCCGACCATCATCGAGATCAGGCTGTCGCTGTTCATGCTGTCGGCGCGCTGCAAGCCGATGTAATGGCCGTCGCGAAACACCGCGACTTCATCGGCAATGGCGAACACTTCGTTCATTTTATGCGTGATATAGACGATGCCTTTGCCTTGGGACTTGAGGTCGGCAATGATCGAAAACAGGTGGGCCACTTCCTTCTCGGTAATGGCTGACGTCGGTTCATCCATGATCAGAATGTCGGAGTCGTAGGACACCGCCTTGGCGATTTCGACCATCTGCCGCTCGGCGATGCTGAGGTTACCGACGTGCTCTTCGGGGTCCAGGTTGATACGCAAGCGTGCCAGCAATTCGGCAGTGCAACGGTGCATTTCACGGTGGTTGACCATGTGCAGGCTGTTGAGCTGCTCGCGACCGATCCAGATATTTTCGGCGATGCTCATGTGCGGCATCAGGTTGAGTTCCTGGTGGATCATCGCGATCCCGGCCTTCTGCGCCGCCAGCGGCGTTTCGAACACAATCGGCTTGCCACGCAGACGAATTTCCCCTGCGTCGGGCTGGTAGATACCGGCGATGATTTTCATCAGCGTCGATTTGCCCGCACCGTTCTCGCCCATCAGCGCCAGCACGGAACCGGGGCGTACCCGCAATTGCACATCGGCCAGGGCCACGACACCGGGAAAGCCTTTGCTGATGTTGACGATTTCCAGCAGGTAGGGTTCTTCCTGCAGCACGGGCTGGATGCCGGGAGGCTGCGAGGCGGTGGCTTGAGCAAGCATATCGGGTACTCCATCAGCAGAGCGACCGTGGCCGCCCTGCTTGCTTATAATTGTTATGAAGGGCTACTTGAAGTCTTTGACGTTATCCGGCGTGATCAGCTTGAACGGGATGATTACGTTCTGCTCGACCGGCTCCTTCTTGGCCATCTTGCGCGCCGCTTCCACCGAACCGACCGCCTGGCCCTTGGCGTCCTGGAAGGCCGACGCGGCCATGTCACCCTTGGTAATGGCGTTCAAACCGTCCGGCGTGCCATCCACCCCGGCAATCAACACGCTGCCAGGCTTGGTACCCGCCGACTTGAGGGCCATGGACGCGCCAATGGCCATCTCGTCGTTGTTGGCCAGAACCGCATTGAATTCGCGACCCTGGGTCAGCCAGTCGTTGACCAGGGTCATGCCCTTGTCCCGCAGCCAGATGCCGGTCTGCTCTTGCTCGATGGTAATGCCGGGGTATTTGGCGAGGACTTCCTTCACGCCTTTGGTACGGTTGGTGGTGGAGTTGTTCGCCAGGTCACCCAGCAGGATGACGATCTTGCCCTTGCCGCCGAGCTTTTCGGCGATGTACTGCATTTGCAGGCGACCGGCCTCGACGTCATCGGACGTCACCGCAACGACATCCTTGGGCAAGTCTTTTTGGTCAGGGCGACGGTTGACGAAGACCAGCGGAATGCCCGCCTTGGTGGCGGCACTGATAATGTTCTTGGTCGAGGCGGTATCGACCGGGTTGACGATAATCGCGTCGACTTTCTGGCTGATAAAGTTCTCGACCTGGCTCAGTTGCTTGACCACATCGGCCCGAGCGTCTTCGAACTGCAGCTGTACACCGTCACCTTTGGGATACGACTTGGCTTGCTTGTCCATGTCTTCGCGCAGGTAGGTCAGGAACGTGTCATCGAAAGCGGACATGGTCACGCCCACCTTGATATCGGCGGCCGCGGCAAAACCGCTGGCAAGCAGCATGGACAAGGCCAGTGCGGTGAATCGGATCGGGGTCTTCATGAACGGTCTGTCTCCAATTTCTTGTTGGTTTTGTGGACGTTGCGTTTATCAGCGCGTGGCTGGCGAAGACGGCAGTTGAACCACCGGTGCGCCCGGAATGCAGCACACCAGCGCGCCGTTGTTTTCGACGCACAGCACATTAAGGAAGGAGAAATAAAATGGCCGCGCGCGGGGCAGACCGCGGGGCGCTTGAGCAGGGCGTAAAACTCGCAGTACAGCGTTGAAGATTTTCATCTGACGGTACCTGGTTGTTTTTGATCTTGTTTTTGTAGAGTCGCTCGAATCGAGTCCGAGACGTACTTTATGCAACCTGGAAAAGACTTTATTGGAAAATAATTTCCATATCAACCTGTTTTAGAATTTTATTCTATTTTTGTTGAAACCACCTGCTGGCGCTCGTTGCTAAGGCGCGCGGCGTCCAATATACGGGTGGTTTCCAATGCATCATTGGCATCGACCGGCAGCGGTCCCAGGCCTTGCACAGCACTTTGCAGCTGGCGATAGAACTGCGTCCAGCAGCCTTTCTCCGACGGCACCCGTTCACGCTCCTCACCCTGTTCAAACCAGCCCCAACGCCGATGCTCTTCAGCCCCCCAGTGCTCGCCTTCGGTTTTCGGCGACTTGCCCGCCATCAGCGCGGCTTCCTGACCGTCCAGCCCCTCCACGGTGTAACACCCCAAGGTGCCACTGACGCGAAACCGCGGGGCCTGGCTGTTTTGCAGCGCACTGCCCCACAGGTGAGAAATCACCCCATTGGCGTGCGTCAGGGAAACGAAAAAGCCGTGATCGAGGCTCGGATGTTGCGGGCTGAATTGCAGTTGCGCGAACACCCGGTCCACCGGGCCGAACAATTGCAGCGCCTGGTCCACCAGATGGCTGCCCAGGTCGCGCAACCAACCGCCGCCGCTGGCATTGCCCACCGCGTCCGGGCTGTAGCGTTCGACGCGCGACTCAAAGCGCGTAACGGCGCCCAGGGCGCCGGCGTCGATCAATTTGCGCAGGGTCAGGAAATCCGAATCCCACCGCCGGTTCTGGTAGACGCTGAGCAACACGCCCTGGCGTTCGGCGGCCGTGATCAGGGCCTGAGCCTGTTCGGCATTGGCGGCGAAGGGCTTGTCGCTGACCACCGCAACCCCGTGTTCGATGGCCTCCAGCACCAGGGCCGGGCGACCTTTCAGCGTGGTGGATATCACCAGCGCATCGACACCGGCCTCAACGATCTGGCCAATGGAGTCGAAGGCCTTGAGGCCTGGATGGTCGCTCGCCAACTGTAGGCGACGCTCAGGGGAACGTGTCACTACGCCCACAAAGATTACGCCGGGCAGGGTTGCGATCAACGGTGCGTGAAAATACCGGCCGCCGTGGCCGTAGCCGACAAGTCCGATTCGCATATATGCGCTCCTTCATGAAGTGGAAACCCGATCTGAATGTGGCAGCTGGCTTGCCTGCGACAGCGGTGTATCAGGCGGCATCAATATTGAATGTGCCGCCGTCATCGCCGGCAAGCCAGCTCCCACACCGACCGAGTGCGTTCAGTGGAGTGGGGCTCAGCCGTAGAAAGGTGGGCGCGGTGGCAAGCTGACCTTGATGATCTGCTCGCTGCTCTGCGCTTCGATACACGCGTCCGCCGCCACTGCCGCCGCAAACCCATCCCACGCCGACGGCCCGCCGACGTGCCCGGCGCGCACGCTGTCGATGAAGGCCTGCAACTCGACGTCGTAGGCGCCGATAAAGCGGTCTTTCCAATCCATCAGGATCGCATTCGACAGCTTCGCGCCACTGCGCAACTGCACCTGGGACGGTTCCGGCAGCTTGGCGATACCGGTCTCCCCCACCACTTCGCACTGGATGTCGTAGCCGTACTGGCAGTTCACAAACACTTCCACGTCAATGCGCGTGCCCTTGGCGGTTTCCAGCAGAACAATCTGCGGGTCGCGCAGGTGGGCCAGGGCCTTGCTGGTCTTGCGCGGGAACACCACCTGCACCGACACGTAGTCGTCGTTGAGCAACCAGCGCAACACATCCAGCTCGTGGATCAACGTGTCGGTGATGGCCATGTCGGTCTTGTAGTTCTCGCCCACCGTCGGGTTGCGGTGTGCGCAATGCAGCATCAACGGCTCGCCGATCTGGCCGCTGTCGATCACAGCCTTGAGGGCGCGATAGCCTTCGTCATACGGGCGCATAAAGCCCACTTGCACCAGGCGCTTGCCGTAGGCGACTTCCGCATCAACAATCTTGCGGCAGCCTTCGGCTGTCACGGCCAGGGGCTTTTCGCAGAACACCGGCTTGCCGGCGGCGATGGCGGCCAGCACGAATGCCTCGTGGCTCGGGCCCCAGGAGGTGACCAGAATGGCGTCGACTTGCGGCGAATTGATCAGCGCATGGCCGTCGGCGTACACCTCGGCGTCCAGCTTCAAATCGGCCACGACCTTGGCAGCTTGCTCAAGGTTGATGTCGGTCACCGCAACCACCTGGCTGTTAAGCAAGGTCTGGCTGCAACGACGAATGTGGTCACGGCCGATGGCGCCCGTACCGATTACACCTAGCTTCAAAGACATACCAAACTCCTCTTGTTATTAGTACTGCCGGGCCTTGGCCAGCTGTTCATTGAGTTTTTTCGCCGCCGCATTCGTGCGTTCGCTGGTGGACACCTGGGCCACACCCACCCGCCACCACGACAGGTAGCCGTGGATCATGGTCTTGGGCAGTACCTTGATATCAATCAACGTCGATACCGTTTGTGTGCGCGCATCGGCCAGCGCCGACTCAAGCTGTTCCACGGTGCTGACCTTATAAGTCTTGCAGCCATACGCCGCCGCGCTCATGGCGAAATCCACCGGCACCAGGCCGCCGTCGAGCTTGCCGCTCTCGGGGTTGCGGAAGCGAAATTCAGTGCCGAAGCTGTCCATGCCGTTGCCGATCTGCAGGTTGTTGATGCAGCCGAACGCCATGTTGTCCAGCAGCACCACGTTGATCTTGCGCCGCTCCTGGATCGAGGTGGCCAGCTCCGAGTGCAGCATCATGTAAGAGCCATCGCCGACCAGCGCGTACACTTCTTTGGACGGCTCAGCCAGCTTCACGCCGAGGGCGGCGTTGATCTCGTAGCCCATGCATGAATAGCCATATTCGACGTGGTAGGTGTTGACGCCTTTACTGCGCCAGCTGCGCTGCAAATCGCCAGGCAGACTGCCGGCGGCGGCGACGATGATGGCGTCATCGGCCAGGGTGTCATTGAGCACACCCAGTACACGGCTCTGGGTCAGGCACGAGCCGGTCAGTTCGATGAATTCGCGCAGCACCGCGCGATCCAGGTGGTCATCAACCTGCGGAACAAAATCATCACCGCTGTATTCCACGCCATGCACGCGGTCCACTTCCGCTTCCAGCTGCGCCTTGGCGTCGCAGACCTGCTCGCCCCAACCGGCGCGGTAGTCGCCCAAGGCGTCGGCCAGTGCCTCAAGGCCCACCTTCGCGTCCGCAAGCACTTGCACGCCGTCAAGCTTCACGGCATCGCAGGGGCTGATATTGAGGTTGAGAAACGTCACCTCGGGGTGCTTGAACAGCGATTTGGAGGAGGTCGTGAAGTCGGTATAACGCGTGCCGATGCCGATAATCAGATCGGCCTCGGGCGCCAGCAGGTTAGCCGCCAGGCAGCCGGTCTCACCGATGCCGCCGACGTTCAGCGGGTGGCTGGACACCACCGCACTCTTGCCCGCCTGGGTTTCAGCAAAAGGAATCGCAAAGCGTTCGGCAAAGGCTTGCAACGCAGCATTTGCCCCGGCGTACTTCACCCCACCGCCGCAGATGATCAGCGGCTTGCGCTTGCCGCGGAAGGCGGCCAGGGCGTCAGCGATCATCGCGTGGGTGGCTGGGCGACGCTCGATACGGTGCACGCGTTTTTGCAGGAAATAGTCCGGGTAGTCCCAGGCCTCGGCCTGCACATCCTGAGGCAGCGCCAAGGTCACCGCGCCGGTTTCGGCGGGGTCGGTGAGCACACGCATGGCGTGGATCGCGGCGCTCATCAACTGTTCGGGACGGTTGATGCGGTCCCAGTATTTGCTCACCGAACGGAACGCATCGTTGGTGCTGATGCTCAGGTCGTGGAATTGCTCGATTTGCTGCAACACCGGGTCAGGCTGACGGCTGGCATACACATCGCCCGGCAGCAACAGCAACGGGATTCGGTTGGCCGTGGCGGTCGCCGCAGCGGTGAGCATATTGGCCGCACCCGGGCCGACCGATGCGGTGCACGCGTAGATCTTGCGGCGCAGGTGCTGCTTGGCAAAACCGATGGCGGCGTGGGCCATGCCCTGCTCGTTGCGGCCCTGATGCACCACCAGGTCGCCGCTGTCCTGCTCCAGTGCCTGGCCCAGACCCAGCACGTTGCCGTGACCGAAAATGGTGAATACACCGGCGACAAACTTGCTCTGCACGCCATCGACTTCGACGTATTGGTTATCCAGAAACTTCACCAGGGCCTGGGCCATGGTCAATCGTGTTGTGGTCATGTTCGCACCTTGTATGAATGCAAATCTGTCGATCAACAGTGATCTTAGGGGGAGCGTCAGGGCCGGGCGTTTTGCAAATGGGCGATGCTCGCGCCCAACGCCTGCCGAATATCTGCCAGCCCATGCACGCTTTCAGCAAACGGCTCGAACGACAGATAGCCGCCGTACCCGGTACTGAGCAAGGTGTCGATCTGCGCGGCATTGCCGAGGATATCGCCCTCGCCGACCAGCACGCGGTGGCCGTCGCGAATCGAATTCAGGGGCGCGTCTGCATCCTCGACGCCGGAGATATGCACCAGCCCGGTCAGTTCCGGGAAGAACTCATGCTCGCGGGCCAAGTGATGGTGAAAGGTGTCGTGCACCAGGCGGAACACATCCAGCCCACCCGTCGCCTTGATCGCCTCCACCGCCACGCGCTTGAGGCGCAGGGCACATTCCTCGAACCCCAGGGGCTCGATAAACCCCTGAATCGCGTATTCACGCAGGATCGGCGCCAGCTCGCTCAACGCCGTGCGCAAACCGGCGGCACGCTGGGCTTCGCTGCGCGCATCGCCGCGCTCATTCAGCGGGCACATCACCAGGCCTTGCGCACCGCATTCGCGGGCATAGGTGGCGAGGGCGATCGCCTGGGCGCGACGCTCATCGTTCCACACATCGAACGGGTACAGCGCGTTGATCGACAGCACCGTAATGCCCTGCTCTGCGCACAGTTCGCGCACGCGGCTCGCCGGGGTGCCGAACTCGATTGCGTGCCCCTTGAGGTCGTTGCGAATCTCGATGGCATCGCATTTGAGGGCCACGGCCAACTGGATGAAATCCGGCAGGGAAAGGTCGGGCGCAACCATACGATTAAGGGCAAAACGTAGAGACGACTGCATTGTTATTGTTCTCCGTCCTAACCGATTAGAGGTCCAGCAGCCAGCTGTGCTGTGGGTCGTTATGGAAATGCCAGGCGCGCTTGGGACCCGCCATCACGTTCAGGTAGTACGACTCGTAGCCATACGGCACGCTGACCGGGTGATACCCCTTGGGCACCACCACCAAGTCGCTGTTTTCCACGGCCATGGCCTGGTCGATACTGCGGTCGTCGGTGTACACCCGCTGGAAAACGAAGCCTTGCGGCGGGTTGATCTGGTGGTAGTAGGTTTCTTCGAGAAAACTCTGGTGCGGCAGGTCATCGGTGTCGTGCTTGTGTGGCGGGTAGCTCGACGAGTGCCCGGAGGGCGTGCGCACTTCCACCACCAACAGCGAATGGGCGGGTTCGCTGTCGGGCAGGATGTCGCACACATAACGGGTGTTGGCGCCTTTGCCGCGCACGCTGCGCTTGCACTGTTCGGGACGGATCAGGCGCGGTTCAAAGCCCTGCGCACCGGGCGCGGCGCACACCGCAATCTGCACGTCGCTCAAGGCGGTAATCTGCGCCTCGGTGCCCGGTGGCAGGTAGGCGGCGAAGGGTGACTTGTCTTCAAACACCGACTGACGATCGCCGAGGTTCTGCCAGTTGAAGCCCTCGCCTTCGATATTCACCCGGCCGCTGAGCAGCACCAGGCACACCTCTTTATCGCCGGCGCTGACCGGCAAGGTTTCACCGAGGCTCAGGCGGTAGGCGGCAAAACCCACGTACTCCAGGCGCCCCGCTTCCAACGCGACCATGGTTTGCCCGCGTTTGCTGCTTTTGACCAACAAGCTCATCACTCAGTCCTCTGGTTGAGAAGCGCGCGCAACGTGTCATAGCCCTTCTTCGCATAGATATAGCTGGGCGCCACGGCCGGGTCCTGCTCAGCCTCAACCACCAGCCAGCCCTGGTACTGCGCGGCCAGCAATACATCGAGCAGCTCGGCAAAGTCGATATCGCCATCGCCGGGCACGGTGAAGGTGCCGTTGACGATGCAGTCCGGAAAGCTCCACATCTGATTGCGCGCCAGTTGCACCACCGGTTTGCGCACGTCCTTGAAATGCACGTGGCAGACGCGATCGATGTGTTTGCGCAACACCTCGATGGGCTCGCCACCGCCCATGTAGCAGTGACCCGAGTCGAACAGCAGGCCGACTTCCGGGCCGGTTCGGCTCATCAATTGGTCAATGTCCTCCGGCGACTCGACGTAGGCGCCCATATGGTGGTGGTAAGCCAGGCGCACACCCTGGGACAGGGTGAAGCGCGCCAATTCGGTGAGTTTGTCGGCATAGTCCTGCCAGGCCTGTTCGCTGTGCAAACGCGGGCGTTCGATCAGGCGCACTTTCGAGCCCTGGATAGAGTCAGCCACTTCGCCGTAGACCAACACAGTGGCGCCGTTCTGTTTCAGCAATTCGACGTGACCGGCGATGGCCTCGATTTCCTCGGCGACCGAGCGCCGCGCCAAGCGGCTGGAGTACCAGCCGGAGACCAGCGCCAGGTCATAGGGGCGCAACACATCGCCAACCCCTTTGGCGTCCTTGGGGAATTTGCCGTTGAGTTCAAAACCTTCGTAGCCGATTTCCTTGCCTTCGCTCAGCGCAGTGCTCAGGGGCGTTTCGCCGCCCAGGGCCGGGAGATCGTCGTTGCTCCAGGAGATCGGGTTAATGCCAATTCGGATTGCGGGCATGGCTGCACCTATTGTTTTTATCTGACTTAAGCCTGGTGAGGTTTGCTTGGTGTGGTTGATTGCATGCCACTTCAAGCGCTGTATTTAGCCCCGTGCACTGCGCCAGGCGTTGATGAGCTGTTCGAAGGTTTGCTGCACTCGCTCAATCAGCGTCTCATCGTTAATTTCCCCCGCCATCCACGCGCGGCTGGGTTCCTGGAAGATCGTGCGGCCCACCGCAAACCCACGGCACGTGGTGCTTTGGCTGGCTTGCTGGAAGCCATCGGCGAGGCATTCAGCCGACGCGTTGAGGCCCAGCAGCACCACGCCACGGCAGTACGGGTCGCGCTCCTGGATCAGTTCGTCGAGCTGTTTCCAGTCAGCCGCCGATTGCGCCTCGATCTTCCACCACGCCGGGTAAATACCCAGGTTGTACAAGCGTTTGAGGCTGCGATACAGCACGTCCGGATAGCTCGACGGGTGGTCTTTGGGCGGGATGACTTCCAGCAACAGCTCATGGCCGCTGACCAGCGAAGCTTCATACACCGCCTTGAGTTGCGCTTCCTGTTCCAGGCGCAGCATCGGTTCGTCGTCGGGGTGGAATTGCACCAGGCACTTGATGATCTGCTCCTGCGGCCAGGCGATCAGATTGCTGCCTACCGAACGACCGTGCTCAAACGCCAGGGGCCGCGAGTTCTGCACTTCCACCGGGCGGGCGATCCACCAGCCGCGACCACTGGCGGCATTGAGCGCGTCCTGCCCGAAGCGCTGATCGGCCAGCAGGCCCACATCCGCCTCGACACCTTGCTCACGCAGCTTGTATTCCACGCGCTCAATGGCCTGGATAAACAGCTGCTTGATGTCGCTGATACGTGTCAGGTCCTGGCCGCCTTTTTGCGCCAGGTCCACCAATTGCCAGCGGTGGTCAAACGCAAAGACGAACAGCTGCTTCCAGGCTTTACGCGGCACCGTGACCCGGTGCAGGCGCTGCAGGGTGACGTCCTGGTCTGGGCGGGTGATGGGCACCGGGCTATTGAACAGGTAATCCAGTTCGGCAGGCGTTGGCATGGCCGGTGCGCAAGCGTGGCGGGACACGACGAGACCGCCGCAAGCGTTGGCCAACTGGCTGCAGCGTTCATCACTGGCGTCGTTTATCCAACCGCTGAGGAAGCCCGACATGAACGCATCGCCGGCCCCAAGCACATTCAGCACTTCCACCCGCACGCCCGGGTAAATCGCGCCCTCCTCCAGCCGCGCGGGGACCGCGCCGTGGATCACCGTGCAACCTTGCGGGCCGAGCTTGACCACCAGGGTCGCCGGGGTCAGCTCCCGTACGGTGCGCAACGCGGTGAGCAAATCTTCACTGCCGCCGGCAATCAAAAACTCTTCTTCGGTGCCGACGATCAGGTCGAAACGCGGCAGGATTTGCTGCACATGCTGGCTGACATTCTGGTCGGCAACAAACCGCGTTTCACCATCCGCCTTGCCCGCCAGGCCCCACAGCACGGGGCGGTAGTCGATATCCAACACGCGCTTGACGTTGTGTTTGGCGGCATAGTCCAGGGCCTGGATGCTGGCCTTGTACACGCCGTCGGTGGAGAAATGTGTGCCGGTGATCAACAAGGCTTTGCTGGAGGCAATAAAGGCTTCGCTGATGTCCTCAGCGCGCAATGCCATGTCGGCGCAGTTTTCGCGGTAGAACACCAAGGGGAACGTTTCGCGGTCCTTGAGGCCCAGCAGCACCAAAGCGGTCAGGCGCTCCGCGTCGACCTTGATGCCGCTGACATCGCAGCCCTCACGGGCCAGGGATTCCACCAGGAAGCGGCCCATATGGTCGTCCCCTACCCGGCTCAGCATCGCCGACTTGAGCCCCAGCCGCGCAGTGCCGAAAGCGATATTGGCGGACGACCCGCCGAGGTACTTGGCGAAGCTGGACACGTCCTCAAGCCGCGCACCCACTTGCTGTGCGTAGAGGTCGACGCCCAGGCGCCCGAGGCAAATCAGATCCAATTGACGCCCACTGGCAAAACGAGTCTGGCCCATGCTGGCTCCTGTTATTTTTATCAGCCTGCGTGGTGCCGCCGTGGTGACGGCACACGCTCTTGGTGCAAGCAGACTAGAACGTTCAGCGGCCTCAATCAATATTTATTCCATAATTATTTTTAGTGGAATATTTTTTCCAATAAGCCAGCATAATGGCATGCCAGCCCTCCTGCAGCGTTTCAGCGGCGCGCAGGGGCCGTGATGCCGGGGTATTTTTTTGCGCCTACCCTGTAGACTTGCGCACACCCATCAGCGCATCAGAAGAACAAGCCAAAAGGATTACCCATGTCCCGCACCGATCAGCCGGCCACGCCCGAGACTCCTTCGCAAGACCCTCTCGCCAGCCCCCCGATCAATGCCGAGCGCCTGTTGCAGCTGATCACCGACGAATACGAAAGCCTGCCGCGCCAGCTCAAACGCATCGCCAGCTACATGAGCCAGCAAAGCGACCGGATCATGGTTGACCGCATCAGCGACATCGCCCGCGAATGTGAAGTACACCCGTCGGCCATCGTGCGGTTTTCCCAGCGTTTCGGCTTCAGTGGTTTCAGTGAGATGCAGGCGCTGTTTCGCGAGGCCTACACCCACAAGACCACGCCGGTGCAGAACTACCAGCAGCGCATTCGCAGCATGATCGCGAACAAATCGCAGAAGGCCAGCGGCGGCGACCTGGCGCGCGAATGTGTGAATGCCACCCTGTCCGGCATCGAGCGCCTGGGGTTGGAACTGGATGATGTGGCGTTTGAGAAAGCCGTCGACCTGGTGGTCAATGCCGACAATATCTACGTGGTCGGTGTGCGCCGCTCCTTTGCAGTGGCCGATTATCTGGTCTACAACCTGCAACACACCAACAAGCGCATTCACCTGATCTCAGGCCTGGGCGGCAGCTACCGCGAACAGATGCGCAGCGTGCGCGCCAATGACCTGGTGATTGCCATCAGCTTTACGCCCTACGGCAAAGAGACCCAGCACTGCCTGCGCATTGCCCAACACCACCAGGCCAAGACCCTGATCATCACCGACAGCAACCTCTCGCCCCTGGCCAAGCGGGCGAACGCGGTGCTGTTGGTGAATGAAGGGTCGTCATTTGCCTTCCGTTCGTTGAGCGCCACCTTGTGCCTGTGCCAGGCGTTGTTTATTGCCGTGGCGTACCGGTTGGAATTGAAGGTGGATGAGATTCACGAGCAGGTCGGCTTCGACGACTGACCTGATGTCACCGTAGACCTAATGCGCGAGCAGCTTGCCCGCGATACCCCTGCCGCGATGGCGGCTGGTCAGTCAATGGCGATGGCGTTGGGCGCGAGCCTGGCCAAACGCGCGTCACGTCGCGAGTAGCAATGTGCTCAGCACGCGCCCGTGAAAACGGATCTGCGCGAGGGTCAACGCGGTGTAGCCGATGATCACCGCCGGCGGCAAGTTCGCCTCGACGCAAAACGTGCCCAACGGTTGCAAGGTCAACCCCACAGCGGCGGCACGCGCGCAGAAATCCGCCTCATCGGCGCCGGCCGGCAACCACAGCACAAAGTGCAACCCGGCCTGCTGACCGCTGACCGTGCAGCCATGCGGGAGGCAGGCCAGCAACGCGTCGCGGCGGGCCTGATACGCCTGGCGCGAGGCGCGCAAGTGGCGCACAAAGGCCCCGCTGCCCAGAAACTCCACCAAGCCCAATTGATCCGTAACGCCCACTGACTGGCCACTTAGTTGCAAGGTGCGCAGCAATGCGGGTCGTAGCGTGGTGGGCACGACCATGAAACCCACGCGCAAGCCGGGGAACAGGTTCTTGTTGAAGCTGCCGCAGTAAATCACCCGATCGCCGCCATCCAGGGATTTGAGCGCCGCCAGGGGTGCACTGTTGTAGTTGTATTCGCTGTCGTAATCGTCTTCGACCACCCAGGCATCCGCGCGCGCGGCCCAGTCCAACAGCGCCAGGCGGTGCGAGACCGACAGGGTCATGCCCAGCGGCGCCTGGTGTGCAGGCGTGACATACGCCAAGCGCGCAGTGCCGGGTAGCTGGCCGGTGTCGAGGCCTTCAGCCGTGAGCGGGATCGGCACCACCTGCGCGCCTGCCAGCCTGAACAGGCGGCGCGCCGGTTTATAGCCGGGGTCTTCGACACACGCCGTGTCGCCCGGTTTAAGCAACGTGCGCGCAATCAGGTCGAGGCCATGGCGAATACCGGTGGTGACGATCACCTCATCGGCCTCGCAGTGCATGCCGCGATAGCTGCGCAAGTAATCGGCAATGTGCGCGCGCAAGGCCGGTAACCCGGCCGGGTGGGCGGCTTCCAACGCACCCGGCCCTGCCGACAGCAGCCCACGGGTGATGCAGCGTGCCCAGGCTTTCAGATCGAACAGGCCGGCATCCGGGCGCCGTGCAACGAAAGGCACGTGACTTTGCACCCCCGCCTCGGGCAGATCGGGCACGGCCATACGGCGTGGGCTTTCGGTGGGGGCCGGGGCCGCAATAAATTGCTCGGGGATCACCGCGCTCACCCGCGTGCCGGAGCCCGCCACGCGCTGCACATAGCCCTCGCTGTGCAGGCGCTCGAACGCCGCTTCGAGCGTGCCGCGCGACACCAGCCAGCGTTCGGCCAGGCTGCGCGTCGACGGCAAGCGGCTGCCGGCCGGCAATTGGCGGGTCAAGATCGCCGTGCGCAAGGCCTCGTAGGCGCCCTGCTGCTTACCGGCGTCCAACGTATCCGGGCGCGGCAGGTCCAGGGCGGATGCGGCTTTTCCTCGGCTCATAGTGGTCCAATCACTCTATGCATAAGTGGCCCTGAGGATTAAACCACAAAGCCGCTAGAGTTCGGGTTCAATGAATGGCGAAGGCGCTTCCCATGACTCAACGCGTGCTCTCCTCCTGGTTCTGGCTGGTGCTGCTGACCGTACTGATCGGCCTGCCGCGCATCACCCTGGACATGCACCTGCCGGCCTTGCCGGCCATGGCCGATGACTTCCACAGCAGCGACAGCCAACTGCAACTGACCCTCACGCTGTACACCTTGGGCTCGGCGATATCTTTGCTGGTCAGCGGCCCGCTGACGGACCGCTTCGGGCGTCGCCCGATTTTGTTGGTGGGGCTGTTTCTGTATGTGCTCGCCACCGTTGCCTGCGCGCTGGCCAACAGCCTTGAGGTGCTGATCATCGCCCGCCTGTTCCAGGCCCTGGGCGGTTGCTGCACCACGGTGATCGGTCGGGTGATCGTGCGTGATTACTTCGACCGCCATGAGCAGGCGCGCCTGCTGGGCCTGATTTCCATGGCCATGGCCATCTCGCCGATGGCCGCGCCGGTGCTGGGCAGCCTGATGCTGCCGTTTATCAACTGGCGGGGTCTGTTTGTGGTGCTCGGCGTCATCGGCGCGGGGCTGTACCTGGTGGTGTATCGCCGCTTGCCGGAAACCCGTCCGCCGCAAGTCGCTGCAGCGCCGCCAAGCAATCTGCTACGCCTGTACGGCCAGCTTCTGCGCGACCGTTACTTCCTGCGGTATTCCCTGGCCATCGGCTGCGTGTACAGCACCTATTTCCCGTTTATCAGCGAGTCGTCGGCCTTGTTGCAACGGGGCTTCCACCTGTCCACCACGGCCTACGCGCTGGTATTTGCCGCGACGATCAGCGGCTATATGCTCGGGGCGAACCTGTTCCGACGCCTGGTGCTGCGCTTTGAACCCGATGCGTTGATCAGCGCTGCAATCGGCCTGAACGTGCTGGGTAGCCTGCTGCTCGCGGCGGCTACGGCCTTGTTGCCGGCTGATTGGCTGGCCATTGTGCTGCCGATGGTGGTGATCATGGTGTCGGTGGGGATGGTGATTCCCGCCTGCCAGCTCTCGGTACTGCAGCCTTACGGCGCGATTGCCGGGACGGCATCGGGGTTGTTCTTTTTCACCCAGATGTTCCTGACGGCGGTCAGCAGTTGGGCGACCGGGCTGCTGTCGGACGGTACTTCACAACCGCTGGTGATCATGACCCTGGTCGCGAGTGCATTGCTGGTCACCGGCTGGCTGACACTGCGCCCCCCCAAACGTGAAAGCGGGCTTGCTCACGAAAGCGCTGCATCCGTCAGCTCATGAATCGCTGAAAGACCGCCTTCGCAAGCAAACCCGCTCACACTGGGGACCGAGCCAGGCTCAGGTTTAGTGCATGAAGATCGCGATCAGAATAATGACCGGGATCGGCACGCCGAGGAACCACAGAAGTAATGAGCGCATGATGTTCTCCTTGAATTAACGGACAAAGTGTTCGGTTTCGACATACACCACGGCATCCCGACGACGACCGCCGAAAGTCGCGGCGAAGCTGGCGAAGAACGCACCGATCAACAGGGCAATAAAGGTCCACAGCGAGGTGTAGGCAGCCACTTTCGCCGCGGTATCGGCCGCTTGCTTGGCCTTGAGCTTGGCGTCTTCGATGGCTTTACGGGCTTCGCCGTAGACCTTGTCGATCCGCGCTTCGGCGTCGGCCTGGCTGAGGTTGGTGCGCTGGCTGATCAACTGGGCAAGGTAGGCACGGTCTTCCGGTGCCAACTGGCCGTCGTTGCTCAGTGTGCGGGTGAGGATGCGGGCTACCACGCCGTGTACGGCGTCATCGCTGACGGCGGCTGGGCGGTCATCGCGGAACAGGCTGTCGACGTAATAATCGAAGTCGCCGCTGTTGGCGCCTTTGGCGGCGCTGCCGGCTGCCTGGCTCATGCCGCTGGCGGCGCCCGCAGCTACGCTGGCACCGGCTTTAACGCCACCGCTGACCACGCTGCTCACCGAACCGACTACCAGCACCGCAGTGACCAGCGTCGCAACCGCCCAAGCGAGGAAACCATGGGCGGTGTCGCGAAAGTACACTTCATCGCCGTGCATATTGGCCCACTTCACGCGCAACCGACCGGCGATATAACCGCCCAGGCCCGAGGCAACGATCTGGGTAAAGGCCAGCCAGATAATGGTGGAAATGCCAAGCCCCTTGGCACTGATACCGCTGTCGGCCCACGGCGACACCGCCGAAAAGCCCAGGCCGAAGCCCAGCAGCACCAGGATCAGGGACAATGCAGCGGCCGCTGCGGCCCCGGCAAAAATCGCCCCCCAGGATACCCCGGAGAGCGAACTCGACTCTTGCAGCGTGGATGAGGATGTGATCATTGTTGTTTTGCTCCCGGCAGGAAAAATAGTGTTACAAGTCTCAAAAGGGACAGTGCAGGCAGCGTGCCAGCCGGTGCAGAAATTAAAATCCTTATATTTCAACAAGTTAACTAAATTGAACTTCGTTAAACCATGCAAGTTGCAAGAAATGCGTGTTGAGGGCGGGCGTTATGCAATCTCGCCTCAAACGCGATGCGCGTCGCCGCTGGCTTGCCTGGGCTAGCGGCGTATGAATGACAAAACGGTTGCCGGCCCACCGCCATTGCCGGCAAGCCAACCCCCGCACCGCAGTGGCTCAGCGATTAAATGTGTGGTGGTTTTGCCAACATGAAGTTTAATTTAGGAAACATTCAGCTGGTTCTTGGCAAAATAGCCCCACTTCTAGTGTGAATCGCTCACCAGGTAATCCTATGACCCGTATTTTGACCATCGAGGATGACGCCGTAACGGCCCGCGAGATCGTCGCCGAGCTGAGTAGCCATGGACTGGACGTGGATTGGGTGGACAACGGCCGTGAAGGCCTGGTCCGTGCTGTGAGTGGTGATTACGATCTGATCACTCTCGACCGAATGCTGCCGGAGCTGGATGGCCTGGCCATCGTCACGACCCTGCGCACCATCGGGGTGTCGACGCCGATCCTGATGATCAGCGCCCTCTCCGATGTCGACGAGCGTGTGCGGGGCTTGCGTGCCGGCGGTGATGACTACCTGACCAAACCGTTCGCGTCCGACGAAATGGCCGCCCGCGTCGAAGTGCTGCTGCGCCGCAAAAGCACGGTCAAGGAATTCGAAACCGCCTTGCGCGTGGCCGACCTTGAACTGAACCTGATCAGCCGCGAAGCCAGCCGCGCCGAGCAACCGCTGAGCCTGCTGCCGACCGAATACAAACTGCTCGAATTTTTGATGCGCAACACCGGGCAGATTCTCTCGCGGATGATGATTTTCGAGGAAGTCTGGGGTTATCACTTCGACCCGGGCACCAACCTGATTGACGTGCACATCGGTCGCCTGCGCAAAAAAATCGATCCACCGGGCCTCACGCCGTTGATCCGCACGGTACGAGGTTCCGGTTATGTCATTGCTGAACCCCTCTAAGGGCTGGCGCTCCTCCAGCAGCCGCTTGCTGGCGCTTTACAGTTCGCTGTTTGTGGCTTGGAGTTGCATCCTCATGGGGGTGCTGTACTACGAGGTGTCAGGGTACCTCAGCGACTTGTCGCGCCATTCGCTGATGCAGCGCCAGCATTTGTTTCAGCGTTTCGACGGCGAAGAACTGGTGGAAGCCCTGACCACCAGCATGACCTTCGACATGAAGGGCGTGGACGCCTATGGCCTGTTCGATGAGCAATTTCGCCCATTGAGCGGCCCGATCCGCGCCGTGCCACCGGACCTGCCGTTGGACGGCAAGATCCACGCCCTGGCCAATTGCGTCGACTCCGACGACCCGAAACTGCCCAAGGACAGCTGCGACGCCGTGGCCACCCACACCGAAGACGGCCGCTGGCTGGTACTGGTGCGCGCCAACGGCTCGCTATTCGGCGTCACCCGGATCATTTGGCATGCCCTGCTGTGGGCGCTGTCACTGACGATTATTCCCGGTGCGGCCGGCTGGCATTTGTTGCGCCGCCGTCCGCTGCGCCGCATTCGCGGGATCCAGGCCAGCGCCGAGGCTATCGTCGCCGGCGACCTGACCCACCGTTTGCCGCTGTCGAACCGGCGTGACGAACTGGACATGCTCGCCGCCATCGTCAACGCCATGCTCGACCGTATCGAGAAGCTGATGAACGAGGTCAAGGGCGTGTGCGACAACATCGCCCATGACCTGCGCACCCCACTGACACGCTTGCGTGCGCAGCTTTACCGCATCAAACAAGAGGCTGAGCAAGATTCGGACTACGCGGTGAAACTCGACGATGCGATTGCCGAAACCGACACCCTGATGGCGCGCTTTCGGGGCCTGCTGCGGATCTCGGAGCTGGAAGACCACCAGCGCCGCTCAGGCTTCCTGGTCATGGACCCGTTGCCGCTGCTGCGCGAGCTGCATGACTTCTACCTGCCGCTGGCGGAAGAAGGCGAATTGCAGCTGCGGCTCGAAGTGCCCGAGTCACTGCCATGGATCACCGGCGACCGCGCGTTGCTGTTCGAAGCCCTGGCCAACCTGTTGAGCAACTCGATCAAGTTCTCGCCACCGGGCGGTGAAGTGATATTGCGCGGGGTTAACGACAGCGGCAGCACGCGCATCGAAGTACACGATACCGGCCCGGGCATTCCAGCGGCGGAACGCAATGCGGTGTTCCAGCGCTTCTATCGCGTGGATGAAGGCGACCAGCAAGGCGGGTTTGGTCTGGGCTTGTCGATTGTCGCGGCGATCATCAACTTGCACGGGTTCAAGCTGGAAGTCGGCAGCAGCCAGAGCGGCGGTGCGCGGTTGGTGTTGGAGTGTCGGCAGCAGCTGATGCCCGAATGACCCAACTGCCACAAACCCCGCTGGGAGCTGGCCTGCCTGCGATGGCAATCTGTCAGGCGACTTTTTCATTGCCTGACACTCCGCTATCGCAGGCAAGCCAGCTCCCACCGGGAACTTGCGGTGCCTGTTGGGTCAGGCCGGGTAGTTAGCGCGCAGCGCCTCAAGCCCGCCGCTGTAAACACCGGCAAACAAGGCCTCCACCTGCGCATCCGTGGTCCCGGCAGCCGGGGTGAACACGCCGGACCAGGTCACTTTCGCCGACGCCTCGGTCAACGCCTCAACCTGCAAGGTCGCCAGGTAAGCACTGACCGGAAACGGCGACTGCTCAATGGTGTAGCTGTAGGTGCGCGCCACGTTATCAAAGCTCTGCATACGCTCGACCACCACACCGCCATCGGCGGTTTCCAGGTGGCGCAAACGCCCGCCTTCACTCGCCTCACTCTTGACGATCAAGGGCAGCCAATCCGGCAGCGCGTTAAAGCCACCCACCAATTGCCAAACCTGATCGGCCGAGACCGGAATTTCAATCACAGAAGAAGCTGTTGCCACGATAAATACTCCAGAAAAAATAACAGGTCAGATCGCCATGCTGTCGACAACACCACCGTCGACCCGCAACGCGGCACCGGTGGTCGCCGATGACAGGGGTGAAGCAATGTACGCCACCAGGTTGGCCACTTCATCCACATTTGCCGCACGCTGGATGATCGAGGTAGGCCGCGCATTGCGCACAAAGACATCCGCCTCGTCCCGAGCGCTGCGCCCGGACTTGGCCGTGGCGTCCTTGAGCATATGCTCCAGGCCGTCGGTAAAGGTCGGCCCCGGCAGCACCGCGTTGACGGTCACGCCCGTACCCGCCAGACGTTTGGCCAGGCCGTGGGAGACGGCCAAATTGGCACTTTTGGTCACGCCGTAGTTGATCATGTCCGCCGGTGTCGCCACGCCGGACTCCGACGACAGGAAGATCACCCGCCCCCAGCCCTGCTCGACCATACCCGGCACATAATGGCGCGCCAGGCGCACGCCGGCGATCACATTGACCTCGTAGAAGCGCGTCCACTCGCTGTCCGGCGCCTCAAAGAAATCCACGTCGTTGAAGATGCCCAGGTTGTTGACCAGGATGTCGGCGCGCGGTTCAGCGGCGAACAGTGTCGCGGCACCCTGCGCCGTACCCAGATCTGCCACCCACCCGCGCAGGTCAGCCGCCGGGACCGCCTGGCGAATGCTTGCCAGGGCGGCATCGACCTTGCCCGCTTCACGCCCGATCACCACCACGGTTGCGCCGGACGCTGCCAGCGCCTGGCTGATGCCCAGGCCAATGCCTGCGGTACTGCCGCTGACGATGGCTACTTTGCCGCTCACATCGATGTTCATATCAGACTCCTGAAATTAAAGTGGCAACGGCGCACGGGCCGAGATCAAGCCGGCATCGCGCAGCGCCTGCCAGAAGGGCGCCGGAATCTTCTCTGACAACGCGGCGACGTCTTCGGCAATCCGCCCCGGACGACTGGCACCCGGAATCACCGCAGCCACTGCCGGGTGGGCCAGGCAAAATTGCAGGGCGGCTGCTTTCACGCTGACGCCAAACGCCTGGGCAATCGCCTTGACCTGCTCGACGGTGTGGCAGATCGCCCAGCTCGAAGAACGCTTGGGCCTGACCCTGTTCGAACGCAGCCAGCAACGCATTCGGCTGACCCGCGATGGCCAGACCTTTCTTGCCGAAACCAAGGCGCTGCTGACCCATGCCAATCGCCTGGAATCGTTGAGCAAGCGCCTGGGCCGCGGCGAAGAAGGTGGCCTGTGCATCGGCCACATCGAAAACGCCATGCATGCCGGCGTGCTGCCCAATGCCCGGCGTGTACTGAGGGACGCCCGGCCGATGATTTCGTCGCCGCCTGCATCCGCGCCGGTTTCACGCCGCAAGTCCCCATGGAAGCCAGCGAGCCGTTTACTGCACTCAGCCTGGTAGCCTCGGGATTGGGCGTGGCCCTGGTGCAAACAGGCCTGAGCTGCAATGCGCCACCCGGTGTGGTGTTGCGTGAATTGCCCTGGCGGACCTACACCACCCCGCTGTGGGCGGCATGGCATCGGATCAACCTGCGGCCCTTGGTCGAAACCTTCCGCAAGGTGCTCACCGAACCTGAAGCCTGACGACAAATGTGGGAGCGGGCTTGCTCGCGAAGGCGCTGAAGCAGTCACCGAATGCAGCGCCTGGCACCCTGCTGTCGCGAACAAGCCCGCTCCCACATTCAGACTGCCGCGCGTCAGCTGACCCACTCGCGCAGCCGGAACCACAACATCCCCAACGCCAACAGCGGCGAACGCAAAGCCTTGCCGCCCGGGAAGGTCATGTGCGGCACCTGGCTGAAAATATCCAGGCCCTGGCTGTGGCCGGCATGAATGGCTTCGGCTAAAAGCTTCGCGCACCAATGCGTTACGTTGAGCCCATGCCCGGAGTAGCCTTGGGCATAGAACACATTCGGGTATTGCTGGAGCCGCCCGACCTGAGGAAAACGGTTGGCGGTGATGCCAATTTTGCCGCCCCACTGGAACTCGATGGGCGTGTTTGCCAACTGCGGAAATACCTTGAGCAGTTTCGGTTGCATATAGGCGGCGATGTCCGCCGGGTCACGCCCCGAGTAATGGCAGGCACCGCCGAACAACAGGCGCCGATCAGCGGAAAGCCGGTAGTAATCCAGGCCGACTTTCTGGTCGCACAGCGCAAAGTTTTGCGGGATCAATTGCTTGGCCAACGCCTCGGATAACGGTTCGGTGGCGATGATGTAACTGCCCGCCGGCAGGACTTTGCCGCTCAAGCGCGGCTCCAACTCGTCCAAATGTGCATTGCACGCCAGCACCAGGCTAGCGGCGCGCACGGTGCCACCGGCGCAACGCACCTGCACCGTGTCGCCGTGGATCAGCTCCAGCACCTGAGTGTGCTCGAAAATCCGCACCCCGAGGGACTCGGCCACCTGCGCCTCGCCCAGCACCAGGTTCAGCGGATGCAAGTGCCCGGAGCCCATGTCGATCAGGCCACCGGCATAAGCCGCCGAGCCGACGACCTGTGACATCGCCTGCGGGCCGACCAGACGGGTTTGATGGGCATACCCCATCGCCGCCAGGCTGTCCTGTTCGCCTTTGAACGCGGCGAACTGCGCCGGGGTATTGGCCAATTCGCAAAAGCCCCAGCGCAGGTCGCAATCGATGGCGTGTTCGCGGATACGCTCGCCCACCAGCGCGACTGAATCAATTCCAGCCCGCTCCAGGTAACGAACGCCCTCCTCGCCGACAAATTTGGCAAACCCCGACACATCATGGCCGATACCGCGAATCAACTGCCCGCCATTGCGTCCGCTGGCGCCCCAGCCAATGCGCCGGGCCTCCAGCAGGATCACCGAGAGCCCGCGCTGGGCCAGCTCAATGGCGGTGTTGACGCCGGTGAAACCACCGCCGATCACGCAGACATCGGCGCTCAGGTCGGTGCCCAGCGACGGACGCTCAGGCATGGCATTGGCCGAAGCCAGGTAATAGGACTGGGCGTGGTCGCTGGCGTGCTTCATTTGTTGGTCTTCACTTTGCTCCAGGCGCGGGTCATCAGGCGCATGGTCGCCGGGGTCGGCGTGGTGGAAATATAGAGTTTGTCGAGCACTTCCTGAGACGGGTACACCTCAGGGTTGTTCACCAGTTCCGGCGCCATAAAGGGCTTGGCCGCCGGGTTGGCGTTGGCATAACCGACCGAGGCACTGACCTTGGCGATTACCTCAGGGTCGAGCAGGTAGTTGATAAAGGCGTGGGCTTCTTTCGGGTTGCCGGCGTCGGCGGGAATGGCCAGCAGGTCGAACCACAGGTTGGAGCCTTCCTTGGGAATCGCGTACGCGATATTCACGCCGTTCTTGGCTTCCTTGGCGCGGTTGGCGGCCTGAAAAACGTCGCCGGAATAACCGAAAGCCACACAGATATCACCGTTGGCCAAGTCCGAAATGTACTTGGAGGAGTGGAAATAGGTGATGTACGGCCGCAGCGTCAACAGCTTGGCCTCAGCCTGTTTGTAATCCTCGGGGTTCTCGCTGCGCGGGTCTTTGCCCATGTAGTTGAGGATCGCCGGGAACAGCTCGTCCGCCGAATCGAGGAAGGCCACGCCGCACTCGTGCAGCTTCTTGATGTTCTCGGGTTCGAACAGCACCGCCCACGAATCGATGTGGTCTACGCCGAGCACCTGCTTGACCTTGTCGACGTTATAGCCGATGCCGTTGGTGCCCCACAGGTAGGGCACCGAGTGGGCGTTGCCCGGATCGTTTTTCTCCAGCAGCTTGAGCAACTTGGGGTCGAGGTTCTTGAAGTTCGGCAACTGCGAGCGGTCCAGCTTGAGGAACGCGCCGGCTTTCACCTGGCGCGCCAGAAAGTGGTTGGACGGCACCACCACGTCGTAGCCGGTGCGCCCCGCGAGCAGCTTGCCTTCCAGGGTTTCGTTGGAGTCGAACACGTCATAGATGACGTTGATCCCGGTCTTGGCCTGGAAATCGGCCAGGGTGGTCTCGCCGATATAATCGGTCCAGTTGTAGACGCTGACCGTCGGCGCGGCCTGGCTTGCACTGCTGAACGCCGCCACCAGAGCCAGTGGGAGAAGCTTTTTCACAAGACGCATATCGACACCCCTTTGAGTTTTTTTAGACGCTCAACAGCAGGAACTCACGCTCCCAGGAACTGATCACCCGCTTGAAATTTTCGTGCTCGGCGCGTTTGACCGCGACGTAGCCGCGCACGAACTTATCGCCCAGGTACTGCTTGACCGTGTCGCAATCTTCCATGCGCGCCAGCGCATCTTCGAGGGTGAACGGCAGGCGCAGGTTGCGGCGTTCATAGGCGCGGCCTTCCACCGGCGCGCTCGGCTCGATCTGTTCGATCATGCCCAGGTAACCACACAGCAAGCTGGCGGCAATCGCCAGATAGGGGTTGGCATCCGCGCCCGGCAGGCGGTTTTCCACGCGCATCGCGTCGGGGCTGGAAGTCGGCACGCGCAGGCCGACGGTGCGGTTTTCTTCGCCCCACTCGACATTGACCGGCGCCGAGGTGTCCGGCAGAAAGCGGCGGAACGAGTTCACATTGGGAGCGAACATCGGCAGCAGCTTGGGGATGTACTTTTGCAGGCCGCCGATGTGGTGCAAAAACAGTTGGCTCATCTTGCCGTCGGCGTCGACAAATACCGGCTTGCCCGTGGCAATGTCCACCACGCTCTGGTGCAAGTGCATGGCGCTGCCCGGTTCGTCGGCGACGGGCTTGGCCATGAAGGTGGCCGCCACGTTGTGCTTGAGCGCAGCCTCGCGCAGGGTGCGTTTGAACACGGTGATCTGGTCGGCCAGATCCAGGGCGTCACCGTGGCGGAAGTTGATTTCCATCTGCGCCGGGCCGTCCTCGTGGATCAGCGTGTCGAGGTCCAGGCCCTGGAGCTCGCACCAGTCGTAGACGTCTTCGAACAGTGGATCGAATTCGTTGGCGGCGTCGATGGAAAACGACTGGCGTCCGGTTTCCGCGCGGCCGGAACGGCCCACCGGGGTTTTCAGCGGCAGGTCGGGGTCTTCGCAGCGCTGGGTCAGGTAGAACTCCATTTCCGGCGCGACAATCGGCTGCCAGCCTTGGTCGGTATAAAGCTGCAGGACTTTTTTCAGCACATTGCGCGGCGACAGCTCGATGGGATTGCCCTGCTTGTCGAAGGTGTCGTGGATCACGATGGCCGTAGGCTCGATGGCCCATGGCACCACGTACGTGGCGTTGGACACCGGGCGGCAGATCATGTCGATGTCGGCCGGGTCGAGCAGGTCGTAGTAGATATCGTCGTCGACAAAGTCCCCGGTCACCGTTTGCAGCAACACACTTTCCGGCAGGCGCATGCCTCGCTCATGCAGGAACTTGTTGGTGGGCGCAATCTTGCCGCGTGCGATGCCAGTCAAATCACTGATCACGCATTCGACTTCGGTAATCTTGTGTTCTTTCAGCCAGGCGGACAGCTGATCGAAGGGGGCGTTCATAAGGACCTCGTCATGGGTTGGATGCGGCGTCGGCTTGTACTCTCGGCGCATTGAGGTCTATCTTGATGCCGCCGCACGTTGGCATCTATCCACTTTGCACGGACCATAACGCACCAATAGAGTGCGTCCAGGTTATCCATGACACAGGCAACAGCTTTGCGCGTACAGGCCTTCACCACCGGTGATGTGGCCGCTCAATGCAGTGCGACACCCGGTTGGGTGCAGCAGTACCAGCAGATGTCCCCGGGGCATTTTGCCGGGCATATCCGCTACCTCGACCTGCAAGGCGTGCAGGTGTACGAAGAGTGCATGAACACGCGCGTGGAACAGCACTTCAACGCCCCGCCGGGCGCGCTGGCGTTCTGTTTCGATGGCAGCGACAACGCGCTGTACATGCTCAATGGTGAAAGCCGCAACACCTGGATCACCCCGGAAAATTACCGTGAAGTGGCCGTCGTGTTCGGCCCGCAGTTCGTCCAGCGCCATGGGCTGGACGTGGCGAAACTGGAAGGGTTGTTCATGGCACCGCTGACGTGCCAGCAAAACGCGCTGTTCACGCGCTGGCTCAGCGGCACGCTGACACGGTTGTCCGCCACGCTCGACCCGATCAGCCGCGACACCCTCACCCAACAGTTACTCGACGATTGCCTGTTCATTCTCGACAACGCGTGCGTGTGCCTGGACCGTAGCTCGTTACAGCGTCGCAGTGCAGAACGCCAGTTGATGGCGCGCATCGGCGAGTGGGCGGCGGATGCACCGGACGAAACCGTCAACTTGCTCGAACTGGCGCAGATTGCCGGCGTGCCGCTGCGTCACTTGCAGCAAGGGTTCAAGACCTACACCGGCATGAGCCCGGCGCAGTGGTTGCGCCTGCGGCGTTTGAACGGCGCCCGCCGCGAACTGCTCAGCGCCACCGACACCACCGTGGCCGAAGTGGCGATGAACTGGTCGTTCTGGCATTTGGGGCGGTTTTCCAACAGCTATCGGGCGTTGTTCAAGGAACTGCCCAGCGAGACCCTCAAGCGCCACGCTTGAAACACCGTCAACCGGTGGCCGAGCCGGCGCTTTGCATCTTGTAAAACCTCACACATACCCCTAGCTTATGCGCCCCCCTGCCCTGCGCTTTAAGGCCCTGCCCCCATGGTTTTGCGTTTTCGCCCCGTCGTCACGTCACGTTTTGCCCTTGGTTTGCTGCTCAGTGGCGGTATCGGTAGCAGCCCGGCGGCTGACATAGAACTGCCGGCGGTACAGGTCCAGGGCCAGGAAGAATCCGGCTACCGCACGGACACCGCTTCGGTCGGCGGCTTCAATGAGGCCCCGCTGCTGGACACGCCGGCATCGATCACGGTGATTAACGCCGCGCTGATCAAGGACCAACAAGCGCGCCTGCTCAGTGAAGTGCTGCGCAACGATGCCTCGGTGGGCGACAGCTATGCGCCCATCGGCTACTACGAAAACTTTGTAGTGCGCGGCTTCTCGCTGAATGCCGCGAGCAGCTACAAGATCAACGGGCGCACCATCACCGGCGAACAGAACGTCGCCCTGGAAAACAAGCAGCAGGTGGAAGTGCTCAAGGGCCTGGCCGGTCTGCAAAGCGGGATTTCCGAACCCAGCGGCGTGATCAACTACGTGACCAAACGCCCGGAGGATGTACGTTCGGTGACGGTGGCCACCGATGACCGTGGCAGTGGCTATATCGCCACCGATGTCGGCGGCTGGTTTGGCAGCGAGCAGCAGTTCGGCCTGCGCGCCAACGTCGCCCATGAAGACCTCAACGCCTATGTGGAACATGCCAATGGCCAGCGCGATTTTGTGTCCCTGGCCTTCGACTGGAACATCAGCCCCGACGCGCTGCTGCAACTGGATGCGGAATACCAGACCAAGCAACAGCGCTCGGTGCCGGGTTATCAACTGTTGGGCGGCACGCAGGTGCCGCATGACGCCTCGCCAAAAAAACTGTTGGGGCACCAGAGTGGTTCCCACCCGGTCGGTATCGACGCGTTGAACCTCACCGGCAAGTTTGAGTACCGCTTCAGCGACCAGTGGAAAGGCACTGTGAGCGCGGCGCGCAGCAAGGTGGTAATTGATGACTACAGTTCGTTTGCCTGGGGTGGCGACACTCAGGGCGTCGGCAATTACTTCAGCCCCGAAGGCAACTACGACATCTACGACTACCGCAGCCCCGATGACACCCGCCGCGACGATGAAGTCCAGGCGGCCATGACCGGGCTGTTCGACACTGCAGGCCTGGGCCATGAGCTGACCTTCGGCACCAGTGCGTTTCGCCGGGTGATCGACAAACGTAAGTCAGTCAATGAGTGGATCGGCAGCGGCAATATCTATGAGGATGCGCCCACCTTCACGCCTACCGATAAACCCCTGAACGACAGCCACCGCAACCTCGACAGCCGCCAATACGGGCTGTTCGTCACCGACCGCATCCGTTTCAACGAGCAATGGCAGACCATCCTCGGCGGTCGCGAAGTGCGCCTGGATGAAAAAGCTTTCGATGAGAATGGCAACGCATCACGCCACACCCAGCAATACGTGTTCCTGCCTCAAGCCTCGTTAATCTACACACCCGTGGAAAATATCTCGCTGTACACCCGCTACAGCAAGGGGCTTTCCCTGGGCGGCACTGCGCCGTGGTTCGCCACTAACAGCGGCGACACCCTGGCACCGACCGTCTCGCGGCAAATCGAAGCCGGTGTTAAATATGACTGGCGCCGCATCAGCTTCGCCGCCGCCGTATTCCAGACGCGCCAGGCTTATCAGTACGCCAGGCCCGCAGGCGACACCTTCACCTACGTGCAACAAGGCGAACAAAAAAACACTGGCCTGGAACTGTCCGCCAACGGCTGGGCCACCGACCGCCTGCAAATCGCAACCAGCGTGGCGGCGATTCGCGCGCGGGTGAACAACAGTGGCACGCCAGATTATGAAGGTCACCAGGCGATCAATGTGCCCACACTGCGCGCCAGTGTGTACGCCGACTACGCGTTGCCATGGATGAATGGTTTAGCGCTGCTCGGCGGCGTGCAATACAGCGCCAGGAAATACGCCAACCGCAGCGGCAATGTGGAGGTCGGCGATTACGCAGTGGTCAATGTCGGCAGCCGTTACACCACTAAAATCGACGGTTATGAAACGGTGTTTCGCCTGAGCGTCGACAACCTGTTCGACAAGCGCTATTGGCGCGATGCAGGCGAGTACATGGGCGATGACTATCTGTTCCAGGGCGCACCGTTGACGGCGCGGCTGAGTGCTTCGGTCAACTTCTGAACACCCGCGGCGTTGCCATCCACAGCGCCGCCACGCCGCAGATCAACAGACTCCAGCCAAGGTTCTGGGCCCAGGCCACCAGGGTCAGTCCCGCGCCGATGACCAGGTAATACAGCAAGCCGAATACCGCGGCGGCGCTGCCAAGGCGGTCGGCATAACGTACAAGCGCGGCCCCGAGCACATTAGGAATCGCCATGCCGAATGCCAGCACCACAAGCAACATCGGCCCTACGAACAACCAGCTGTCTTGCAGCAGCAAGACCAGCAAGCCACCCAACACCGCTAATCCGGCGGCGGTCAGTACCAACTGATCACCGTTCATGCCACGGTTGAGCAACCGCTTGTTCAGCCAGGCCCCGAGCCCAGACCCCAGCGCCAGCAGCACACCGCTGTAACCAAACTCAGCGGCGGACAACCCCAGTTGTGAAAAGATAAACGGGCCCACGCTGTAATAGCCGAACAACGCGATATTGAACGCCGCCACCAACCCGACCGAGCGCCAAATCGCTGCGTCCCTGAGCATCAGGTTCAGAGTCTCGAGCAGCGATGCCGTCGGCAATGACACTGGACGTGTTTCAGGCAAGGCCCAGACGCACCAGCCCCATAATGCCAATGCCAGCAGCAACAAGCCCGTGAGCATGCCGCGATAACCAAAGTGCTGCACCAGGGTCGCGCCGCTGAACAAACCAAGCGCCGGGCTGGCAGCAAGGGCAACGCCCATTATGGAAAACACTTGGGCCAATTGCGCACCATGGAAACGGTCGCGCAAGATCGTCTGCGTCGCCACCGAGCCTACTGCCGCGCCAAACGCGGCCAGGGCCTGGGCCAGTAACAAAGCATTGAACGTGCTTACACCCAAGGCCAGCGCCGTGGCGCCAATATATAAGGCCAGCCCGGCCAACATCACCGGTCGACGCCCCCAGCGATCGCACAACCGGCCCCACACCACCACCCCGAACGCGAACGCCAGGAAATACACCGAAAGGGTCTGCCCTGCCCGTTCAGGCCCAACCGCAAACGCCCGACCGATATCACCCAGGGCCGGGCTGTAAAGCGTTTGGGCCAGTTGCGGAAACATCAGCAACACCACCGCCAACACCCCTATTTTTTTTAGGTTCATCAACAACTCACTCGCATAAAACAACGCAAGAAGTTTAAAGACGAGCGACTGGGCTATTATCCTGACTTCGACAACTTATCCATTAAATCGGACAACCTATGGCTTGGCTTGCCGCCGATGCATCCTTCGATCCCGACTGCCTGGCGGCGCCCGTTGTGGGCATCGCCGCGCTGCTCGGCGACCATGACTCCGGCCTGCATCGGCACCAGCGCGGGCAACTATTGTTCACTCGACAAGGGTGCACCCGTATCACCCTGGACAACCAACTGTGCCTGCTGCCGCCCTCCCGTGCGGCGTGGATACCCTGCGGCGTGCCCCATCGCGCGGTGATGCATAAAACAGTGGATTACCGTTCGTTGTACGTGAGCCCGGCATTGGCCGAGCAATTGCCAAACCAGGTACGGGTCATTGAAGTCAGCACCTTGCTGCACGCGGTGCTGGAACCGATGGCGATGGCCCCCTACGAGACCGATTGGCACAGTGGCCGATATGCCCATCTGTTGGCCTTGTGCCTGGACGAAATCCAGGCTGCCGCCGAGCAGCCGATGCTCCTGCCATTGCCGCAGGACAAACGCCTGGCCCCCTTGCTGGCCGACCTCGAAACATTGCCACCCACACTGCAAGACCTGGAAAAGCAAATTGGCGCCAGCACCAAGACCATCGGCCGGATTTTCCTGCGGGAAACCGGCCTGGGCTATCAGCAATGGCGCCAGCAGTGGCGCTTGATGCGAGTCATCGAATTGCTCGCCACGGGACGTAACGTGGGCTACTGCGCCTTCGAACTGGGCTTTGCCAGTGACAGCGCGTTGATCGCCTTCTTCAAACGCATGACCGGCACCACGCCACGCGGGTACTTGAAGACACACTGAACGGCTACTTCAGGCGGTTGGCGCGATGCAGTCTTTGTCGGCGGCGCGGGGGCTGGCAGACCGGGGATATGTACGCGGTCACCCAGGCAAAGGTATCACCCGCAACCGCCGCACCGACTTGTAGGAAAAGCTCGAATAGATCTCTTTGACGCACGGCAAGGTCTGCAACACCTCCCGCGCAAACTCGCCAAACGACTCCAGATCCTTGGCCACTACCTCAAGTAAAAAGTCATAGCGCCCCGACACGTTGTGGCACGCCACGATCTCGGGAATCTCCAGCAATCGTTGCTCAAACGCGCGAGCGATTTCCTGGGTGTGGCTCTCCATCATGATGCTGACAAAGGCCGTCACGCCATACCCCAGCGCCTTGGGCGAGAGGATCGCCTGATAGCCGCTGATCACCCCGCTCTCCTCCAGATTGCGCACCCGTCGCCAGCACGGCGACGTGGTCAAGGCAACACGCTCGGCCAACTCGGCCACGGTCAGGCGGGCATTGCCTTGCAGGGCGTTCAAGAGCGCTTTGTCGGTGCGATCCAGGCTGATGGGCATAGCTTGCCTCTATTCATTATTTTTAGGGGTATTTCATCCCTTAAACCGGGATTTGCGTGCAAATCTTGCAACGTTCATCTGTGGTTATGAGCATAGCATTGTAGGAAATAAGGAGCGTCCGACATGAACAATAAACACAACACATTCGGCTTTTCCACCCGCGCCATCCACCACGGTTATGACCCCAAGGACCATCACGGCGCACTCGTGCCGCCGATCTACCTGTCCGCCACGTTCGCTTTTCCCACGGTCGAATACGGCGCTGCCTGCTTTGCCGGTGAAGCCAGCGGGCATTTCTATACGCGGATTTCCAACCCGACCCTGGCCCTGCTGGAGTCGCGCATGGCGACCCTGGAAAACGGTGAGGCGGCCGTGGCGTTCAGTTCCGGCATGGGCGCGATTGCTGCGACGTTCTGGACCCTGCTGCGCCCAGGCGATGAAGTGATCGTCAGCCAGACCCTCTATGGCTGCACCTTCGCCCTGCTGCACCACGGCATCGGTGAATTCGGTATCAAGGTGCGCCATGTCGACCTCACCGACCTGGCCGCCCTGCGCGCGGCACTCACCCCCGCCACCCGGATGATCTACTGCGAGACCCCGGCCAACCCCAACCTGCGATTGGTGGATATTACCGCCGTGGCCGCACTGGCGCATCAGCAGCCCAACATCACCGTGGTGGTCGACAACACTTACTGCACGCCTTACCTGCAACGCCCCCTGGAACTGGGGGCCGACGTGGTGGTGCACTCGGCCACCAAATACCTCAGCGGCCACGGTGATATCACCGCCGGTATCGCCGTGAGCAATCAGGCCCTGGCGCAACGCATCCGCCTGCAAGGGCTCAAAGACCTGACCGGCGCAGTGATGTCGCCGCAGGACGCGTCACTGTTGATGCGCGGCCTCAAGACGCTGGCCCTGCGCATGGACCGCCATTGCAGCAACGCCCAGGCGGTGGCCGAAGCCTTGCAGGCGCACCCGGCCGTGCAGTGGGTGACCTATCCCGGGCTGCGCTCTTTCGCGCAATACGAATTGGCGGCACGCCAGATGAAACAGTCCGGCGGCATGATTGCCTTTGAACTCAAGGGCGGCATCGAGACCGGTCGGCGCTTCATGAATGCCCTCAGGTTATTCACCCGCGCAGTCAGCCTGGGCGACGCCGAGTCGCTGGCCCAGCACCCCGCCAGCATGACCCATTCCACCTACACCCCGGAAGAACGTGCGCAACACGGTATCAGCGAGGGGCTGGTGCGGTTGTCGGTCGGGCTTGAGGACGTCGCCGACCTGCTGGCAGACATCCATCAGGCGCTGGCCAAATGCAGCCGCACTGCGCTGCGTCGGGCTTTGAGCGACGAGCACGCCATGAAATAAGGCCTGGGTTTGATGTAAGCCTTTCTCACAAACGGTGGTCGGACTGGTCTGACCGCCGTTATGCGTTTTTAATCTGATTTTTTGCAGATTGGATCCCCATCCTTTTGTCAGGCTGTACTAGCATAGGTGCTCGGCGGGCGCGTTATAACTGTAGGTTATTCAGCCTGGTTACCTGCTTGGACCCCGTCGTTATAAGGCTGAGTACCCGCATTCGAAACTCATGGACGAACTGATGAACTCACACCTGTTCCCCCATATAGGCAAAGTCATCGCCAGCACCGGCAGCCGCCATTTCCCACGCATGCTGCATGACCTGATCCTTACTCAACTGGCAGTGGACGCCACCCATATCACCCAATTGCGGGTGAGTGCAGAGGGGCAAACGCGACGCCGGATCAGCCCGGTCTACACCGACTCGGTCGCGGCCTTGGGCGCAGAGCAACCCGCCGCACAACTGCACCTCACACGCCGCAAGGACGATGTGCGCTACGTGCTGTCGGTGTATCGCTCACATCAGTCCGAGAGCTTTTCGGCGCAGGAACGCAACATGCTGCAGGACTTCTCCACGCTGTTGCTGCCCATGGTCGAGAAACACATCACCGCCATCCAGCCCGGCCGCCCCTGCAACGATGCAGCGGAGCCGGAAAAACCAGGCATCGAAACCCTGCGCCGGCGCATCGAAGAACGCCTGCTGCACTCGGGCCTGAGCTTGTCCAAGCGTGAACTTGAGGTGTGCGTGGGCCTGCTGGCCGGGCGCACGGCACCGGAGTTGGCAGAGCAATTGACGTTGAAGGTCAACACCATCGAGAGCTACCTCAAACGCGCGGCGATCAAACTGGGGATCAGCGGGCGGCACTCGTTGTTGCGGTGGATGTACGCCACCGAAGAAGGGCTGACCCCGCCGCTCTGACGCAGTGCAAAACCCGCTGGGAGCCGGCTTGCCGGCTCCCACACTGGATAGCGGCTGCTTGAGCGCAATCAGTCCCTTGCAAGCGCCTCAATCGGGTCCAACCGCGCCGCGTTCCTGGCCGGTACAAAGCCAAACACGATCCCGATCATCGTCGAACAGGCAAAGGCGGTGACGATAGATCCCAGGGAAAACACCATCTCCCACTCCTTCACAAACAACGAAAACAGATAGCCGATCGCGAACGACAGCGAGATACCGATCATCCCGCCGATCAGGCAGACCATCACCGCCTCCACGAGAAATTGTTGGCGGATGTCCGACTGCCGTGCGCCCACGGCCATGCGTATACCAATTTCACGGGTGCGCTCGGTGACCGACACCAGCATGATGTTCATCACCCCGATACCGCCCACCAGCAACGAAATCACTGCGATCAGCGACAACAGCAGCGCCAGGGAGCGGCTGGTTTTCTGCACGGTCTGCATGATGCTGTCGAGGTTATTGGTGAAAAAATCCTTGGTGCCATGGCGTTGCAGCATGAGTTTATTGACGTTGTCTTCCACCACCTTGCTCGGCTGGCCGTCCTTGATGCGCACGGTGATGCTGTCCAGATGACGCTGCCCCAACAATCGCCCCGCCGCCGTCTCATAAGGGACCCACACGTTGAGCGCCTTGCTCGCGGCAAACATGTTTTTGTTATCAGCCGTCACACCGATCACCGTGCACGGCAAGTTGCCCACCAGGATCACCTGGCCCAGCGGGTCAACGTTTGGCCCGAACAGACGGTGCCGGGTGTTGTGGTCGATCACCACCACCTGGGCCTGGCGTCGCGCGTCGCTTTCGCTGAAGGCGATGCCGGCTTCGAGCTTCAGGCCTTTGACGTTGAAGTAACGGTCGCTGACCCCATTCACCTGCGCGTCCACGTCGATATTGCCGAAACGCAGCAGCAGGTTGCGGCCGACCACCGGCGTGGCGCTGTCGACGTAGTACAGTTGGTTCAACGCCTCCACATCCGACGGCATCAGTGTCTCGATGGCCGAGGCGCGGCTGTCACCGAAACTGGTGCCGGAAAAGATGTCGATGGTGTTGCTGCCAATGGCCTGGATGTCCTTGAGCACATAGCGCTTGGCACCTTCGCCGATGGCCGAAATCGACACCACCGAGGTGATGCCAATGACGATGCCGAGCATGGTCAGCAAGGTGCGCATGCGGTGGGAGATCAGCGCCACCCAGGCCATGTTGAACGCTTCCTTGAACAACCCCAGGCTCGCCACCAAACGTCGGGCGCCGCTGCGCGTGGACTCGATCGGGGCTTCGCTGGGCAGCGCCAGGCCGACACGGTCATTGGCCTGGTCGCTGACAATCTCACCGTCGCACACTTCGACAATGCGCTGGGCATTCGCCGCCACCTTTGGGTCATGGGTGACGATAATCACCGTGTGCCCGGCGGCGTGCAGTTCAGCCAGGATACGCATCACCTCCTTGCCGCTGTGGGTATCGAGTGCGCCGGTGGGTTCGTCGGCAAGAATCACCTCGCCGCCGTTCATCAACGCCCGCGCGATACTCACCCGTTGCTGCTGCCCGCCCGACAGCTGGCTGGGCCGGTGACTGGTGTGCCCGGCCAGGCCCAGGCGCGTGAGCAGTTCCCGCGCTCGGCTGTGGCGTTGGGTCTGCGGTGTGCCGGCATAGATCGCCGGCATTTCGACGTTATGCAAGGCACTCAGGTGCGCGAGCAAATGGTAGCGCTGGAAGATAAAACCGAAGTAGTCGCGGCGCAGCTCCGCCAACTGCTCATCGCCCAGCGAGCGCGTTTCGATACCCTTGATTTTGTAGCTGCCGGCGGTGGCGTAATCCAGGCCGCCGAGGATGTTCATCAGGGTCGACTTGCCCGAGCCCGAGGCGCCGATGATCGCCAGCATTTCCCCGGCATGAATGCTCAGGTCGATGCCTTTGAGCGCAATGAACTCACGCTCGCCGGCCATGAACGTACGGGTGATGCCCTTGAGTTCCAACAGTGGCTGGGTCATGCGTCAGTTCCCCGCCACAGCAGGTGTGGCGTCGCCGATCACGACGTTATCGCCCTCGGCCAGGCCCTCCAGAACCTGTACTTTGACGTTGTTATTGATCCCGGTCTTCACGTCGCGCGACACCGCCTTGCCCTTGGCGTCCAGCACGCGCAGCGGGTAACTGCCATCGGCGTTGCGCGCCCCGAGTGCCGCCACCGGCACCATCAATGCAGCCTGGGCAGTGTCGAGCACGATGCGTACCTGCGCGGTCATCGCGATGCGCAGGCGGTGTTCGGGGTTGGGCACGTCGAACAGTGCGTTGTAGAACACCGCAGTGTTTTGCTTGGGTGTGCCCGCCGTCTGGGTTTCGAGGAAGTTCTGCGGCGCCGGCTCAGTGCCGCGCAGCTTGGCGTAGTAGCGCTTGTCGGCCTCGCCCAGGATGGTGAAATACACCTGCTGGCCGGGGCTGATATGGATCACATCCGCCTCCGACACTTGAGCCTTGACGGTCATGGTGTCCAGGTCTGCCAACTTGAGCAGCACCGGCGCCAGCTGGCTGGCGATCACGGTCTGGCCTTCCTGGGTGACGATCCCCACCACATCGCCATCGATGGGCGCGACGATACGAGTGTAGGCCAGGTTGACCTTGGCGGTGTCGATCTGGATATGCGCACTTTTTATCTGTGCGTCCAGGGACAACAGGTTGGCCTGCTGCACCTGGAACGTCGACTCGGCGTCTTCGAAGTCCTGGCGCGAGACCGACTCGTCAACCTGCAAGCCCTTATAGCGTTCGTAAACCGCCTTGGCCTGTTTGAGTTGAGCGGCCGTGGCACGGCGTTGGGCCTGGAGGTTTTCCTCGTCTACCTGGGCTTTGCGCAGGGTATTCTGCAGAATCAGCGGGTCGATTTCGGCAAGCCATTGGCCCTTTTTCACCTTGTCGCCGACTTTGACTTTGAGGGATTTCAATTGGCCGGAAACCTGGGCGCCGACATCCACTTGCTTGATGCCTTCCAGCACGCCGGTGGCCAATACAGCGTTTTCGATGTCGCCGCGTTCGGCCGTAGCGGTCAGGTATTGCGGGGCGTCAGCGGGTGCTTGCACCGCGTAGACGACCAGGCCAGCCACGATGGCGACTGCCAGGAACACGCCTGTTTTACCAAACTTCACGACACCACCTCCCCAATCACCACACCGTCCAGCCACCACCGCGCAAGCCCGTGAACATTCGGGGCCTTGAGCAATGTGAAGTGATTGCCGCCGCCATACCAAACCTCCAGGCCACTGCCCTGACGCTGCCAACCGTCGATCATTAACCCCTGCTCCCGTTGATTGCCCGCGGCATCCAGCGCCGGGTCCTGCGCCAATACCAATCGCACCACCCCGTGGTAGCGCTGGGTCGGCCGATACACCGTGCGCAAGGCTGCGGCATATGTACGTGCGGGCCCCGCCATCGCGTCCACACTGGCGCGCGCCGGCAACAAACCGACCGCGACCATCCCGGCATGCAGCCACTCACGCTGCGCCACTTCATCACGCCCGGCAAACGCCACGGGGTCGATGTCCAAAGACTGTCCGGCCGACAGCTGCATGGCGTCGATCAACCGCAACAAGGCCGCCGTCGACGTATAGGGCCGCCCGACCCCACCATTGCCGCCCGGCGACTCACTGTCGATCACCGTCAACGACGCCACCTCTCGGCCCATCGCTTGCAACCGCACGGCCATCTCCAGCGCAACCCAGCCGCCAAACGAATGCCCGACCAGATGCACCGGCCCGCGCGGGCACTCCTGCGCCAGCGCCGTCAGATAACACGCGGCTGCCGCTTCCACCTGGCTATGGGGCACCGCCTCGCCATCCAACCCACGCGGCTGCAAGCCGAACAGCGGCCAGTCGCGCCCCAGCGCTTCACTCAAACCGACAAACCCGGTGACGCTATCCCCCGCCCCAGGTACACAAAACACCGGCGCATACCCCGCCCGCCCGCTCTGAATGCGCAACAGCGGCTGATACACGCCTTGCTGCACCGCCGAACCTGTGGCCAGCGCCTCGCTCATCGCACGGCCCAACGCCTGAATATGCGGCGCCTGCATCATGCTTTGGTGGTCACCTGGCACGTCTATCTGGCGCAATTGCCCAGGTGCCAACGCCGCCTCCCAGCCCAGCGAAACACTGCGCCGCGACAACTCGGTCGGCCGCTCCATGGCGCTAAACAAATGCACCGGAACCGGCAACGCAAACACGCTGTAATGCGCCAGCGCGTGCCCATGCCCCACTTCCCGCTCGATAAAGCTCAAGAGGTCCGCGTCCGTAGCCGCTGCCATTTGCGCGTATAGCAGACCTTCATCGCGACAGCGTTGCAGCAGAGCCGCAAAGTCCAGCTGTCCAATGCCCGCCTCCAACTGTTCAAGGCTCGCCAGCTCATCCACACCTCCCTGTGCTTTCCAATACGCAGTGCACTGCAACAACAAATGCCGCTTCAGGGCATCCGGCCCGCTCCAGCGCGCCTTGCCCTGGTCGGTCATGCGCGGCACGTAGCTGTCGATCAACCCGAGGAACTCAACCGCTTCATCCAGCCCCAGCAGTTGCATCGCCACCTCATACGCCAGCACGCCGCCGAACGACCAGCCCGCCACACGGTAAGGCCCATGTGGCTGAACGCTGCGAATCAGGCCGACCAGGCGGGCCGCCAGGCCTTCCATGGTGTTCAGGTGCGCCTCACCGAGCGCCAGACCCGCCAGGCCATAGATCGGATAGTCACCGGGCAAGTGTTGGCCCAGTGCCGGGAAGTACACGTCCATGCCGCTGAATTCATGGATCAGGAACAGCGGCGGCTGCGAGCCGCTGCTGCGCACCGTTATCAATGCACTGTCACGCACCGGTGCATCCGTGCGTTGGCGCAACATGGCGGCCACACTGGCCACACTGGCGTGCTGGAACAACTCGGCCAGAGTCACCTGCAGGCCGGCTTCATCCAGCAGGTTGACCAGTCGAATGGCCAGCAATGAATGCCCGCCCAGTTCGAAGAAGCTGTCGTGTCGACCGACCTGCTCCAGCTTCAAGACATCCGCCCAGCGCTGTGCGAGGGTGTCTTCCAACGCATCGGCAGGCGCTTCAAACTCGCAGCCGGTAAAGGCGTCCAGGGCCGGCAGCGGCAAGGCTTTGCGATCGACCTTGCCATTCGCCGTCAGCGGCAAATGCGCCAGTGGCACATAGGCCGACGGCAGCATGTATTCCGGCAATTGCCCGTGCAGGTGCGCGCGCACACTGTCGATGCCAACGGGCGCGGCCGCCCAGGTGAAATACGCCACCAGGCGCTTGTCACCCGGCACGTCCTCACGCGCCAGGACCACCACGTCCTGGATGCCCGCAAAGCTCGCCAGGCGGGCTTCGATTTCACCCAGTTCGATGCGAAAGCCGCGGATTTTCACCTGATGGTCATTGCGCCCGATACATTCCAGCAGGCCATCCGCCGTCCAGCGGCCAAGGTCGCCGGTGCGGTACATCAAGGCCCCCGCGTTGAACGGGTCGTCGACAAACTTTTCCGCGGTCAGCTCCGGCCGGTTCAAATACCCCTTGGCCACGCCGTCACCACCGATGCAAATCTCACCGGTCACGCCCAGCGGCACCGCCTGCAATTGCGCATCCAGCACATGGATTTGCGTGTTGGAAATTGGCCGCCCCACGGGCACGCTGTCGGCGTCATCGGCGATCGCGCGCACTTCATAGGTGCTGGCGTAAGTGGTGGTTTCCGTCGGCCCATAGCAATGCACCAGGCGCAATGCGGGCGCCTGCGCCAGCAGGCTGCGGAACGCCGCCGGGTCGCCACGTTCGCCGCCGCACAACAGCATGCGCAAGCCGGCCAGGGCCTCGGGAATCATCTGCACGTACTGGTTGAACAACGCCGTGGTGACGAAGAGCACCGTCGCCCCGCTCAACGCCCGCCCGAAAGCCACTGGGTCGAGCAATATGGCGTGGTCGACAACCTGCACCTGGCCGCCGTTCAGCAGCGGGCCCCACACGTCCATGGTGCTCGCATCGAACGCTGGGTTGGAGGCAAACGCCACGCGGTCGGCGGCATTGAAGTCGGCGTAGCCGTTATTAAGCACCAGGCGCGTGATGCCGCGATGCGGCACCAACACGCCCTTCGGCGTGCCGGTGGAGCCGGAGGTGTACATGATGTACGCCACGCTGTCCGAGGACTGCGACACGTCCGGGTTGTGGCTCGGTTGCGGGTCAAGCGCCAGGCTGTCCAGGTCGAGGCGCCGCGCCGGGTACTCGATGGCGGTATCGCTGCGGGTAATCACCCAGCTCGCGCCGCTGTCCTGCACCATAAAGCCCTGGCGCTCGGCGGGCGCGTTGATGTCCAGCGGCACATAGGCGGCGGCGCATTTGAGGATCGCCAGCTGGCTGACCAGCAGGTCCAACGAACGCGGGAGCAGGATCGCCACGTTATCGGCAGGACGCACGCCCAGGCTCAGTAAGTGATGAGCCAGACGGTTGGCGCGCGTATTCAGTTCGCCGTACCCAAGGAGGTGCTCGCCGTGCAACGCCGCCAAGGCATCCGGGCGGGCCTGGGCCTGGGCTTCGAACAGGCGCTGCACCGTGTGTTCGCGGGGGAACGCGCGGGTCGTGGCGTTGAAGTCCGCCAACTGCTGGCGTTCAGCGGCCGCCAGAATCGGCAGGCAGCCGATGGCGACTTCACGGTTGTGCTCCAGCGCCTCCACCACCTGTTCAAGGGCCGCGTGCAGGTAGTCACACAAACGTCGAGCCCCCGGCCCCATGGCTTCAAGGCGCAAGCCATCGCCCAGGTCATCAACGCTCACCGACAGCGCGTAATTGGTGTGTTCCTCGGCCTTGAGCAACTGAATGCCCTGCCATGCCGCCGCCACGCCACCGGCTTGCGGCGCACTGTGACGGTAGTTGAACAGCACGCTGAACAACGGTGTCGCCACCGGCACCGCGCTGCAACGTTGGGCCAGCGCCAGCGGCGCATGTTCATGGCTGAGCAGTTGAGTCAGCCGTGCATGGGTTGCACGCAGCGTGGTGTGCACCGAGTGTTGGCCCAGGTCGACCCGCAACGGCAAGGTGTTGATAAACACCCCCATGGCCCGTTCGGCGCCTTCGCCCCCTTGCAGGCGACCGAGCAGCACCGTGCCGAACACCACCTGTTCGCGGCCGCTGACTTTGCCCAACACATGGGCCCAGGCCACATGCAGCAGGCTGGCGGCACTGACACCCGCTTGGCGCGCCTGGGCACGCAGGCGCTGGCTCAACTGAGGCTCAACCGCCCGCTGAGCTTTTTCAGCGGCGCCCAGGTGTTCGACCTCGGTGGGTGCGTCGATCTCACCCAGCATCTCGCAAAAGAACGCCTCGTGATCATCAACCCCCAGGCGGGTCTGCGCGACATAGTTGCGATACGGCACCGGCGTGCCCAGCTCGGCCTCTTGCCCCAACAGAAATGCCTGCATTTCATGCTGCAGGATTTCCAGCGCAAGGTGGTCCATCACTAAGTGATGGAACAGCAACGTGGCGACCACCCGCTGGGGCTCTTGCGTATACACCAAGCGCATCAACGGGGCTTGGGCGAGGTCCAGGCGTTGCGGCAACGGGCCGGTTTCGACGCGTAACGAGGCTTCACGCCAAACCACCTGCACCGGCTCTTCCAGGCCGTCCCAATGGAAGGATGAACGCAGGATGTCATGCCGCCGGATCACCGCCTGCAACGCCCGAGTGAAGGCTTGCAGGCGCAGCAGGTTGTCAAAGGCGAACTGCGCCTGCAGCAGATAAGCGTCACCCTCCAGCACGGCGCGGTGGTGATAAAGAATGCCCACCTGCAAGGGCGCCAGCGGGTAGATGTCCTGCACATTCGCCGCACCGCCGGGGATGCCGGCGAGAATGCGCTCGATGGCCGCCGGGTCCAACCGGATCAGCGCCAGCATGTCCGGCGTGATGTGGGTGCAATCAGCGGCAATGCGGTTGGCCGGCACCGCGACTTCGCGACCACCGCCCAGCGCTGCCGCCAGGGCGGCCAGTGTCGGCTGACCAAACAGCACTTTCACATCCGCCGACCACCCGAGGCGGCGCATCCGGCCCATCAGGCTGACCGCCAGCAATGAATGCCCGCCCAGTTCAAAGAAGTTGTCGTGACGGCCCACGCGCTCCACATTGAGCAATTCGGCCCACAGGCTGGCCAGGGCGATTTCGGTATCACCTTGAGGCGCCTCGTATGCGCGTACCACCCGGGAATCCAGGCCCGGCGCCGGCAAGGCCTTGCGGTCGAGCTTGCCGTTGGGGCTCAGCGGCAGCCCATCCAGGTGCACGAATATCGCCGGCACCATGAACTCAGGCAGGTGCTGCAGCAGGTGGCTGCGCAGGCCGTCGATGTCACTGTGAGTGCCGGTGTAATAGGTGACCAGCCGTTCTTCGCGGGCGACCACCGCCGCTTCGTTGACCTGCGGATGTTCCAGCAGTCGCGCCTGGATTTCGCCCAGTTCAATACGCAAACCACGGATCTTCACCTGGTCATCATTGCGCCCCAGGTACTCGAGAGTGCCGTCGACCAGGTAGCGCCCGACGTCACCGGTGCGGTACATCCGGCCGTGGGTGAACGGGTCGTCGAGGAAACGCTCGGCGGTCAACTCCGGCCGGTTCAGATAGCCCCGCGCCACTTGCACGCCGCCGATGAACAGCTCGCCCACCACGCCCAACGGCACCGGCTGCAACTGACTATCGAGCACATACATGCGTGTATTGGCGATGGGTTTGCCGATCGGCGTATTGTCCGGCGTCACCGCGCCTGCGCAGTTCCACGCCGTCACATCGACAGCGGCTTCGGTCGGGCCATACAGGTTATGCAGCGCACTGCCTGGAAGCTGTTGTTTAAACCGGCGCACCAGGCTGCCCGGCAAGGCTTCACCGCTGCACATCACGCGTACCAGCCCGGCGGCCTGAGTCACATCGCCATGGGCGAGGAACACATCGAGCATTGAGGGGACGAAATGCACGGTGGTGATGTGTTCGGTGGCAATCACTTCGCACAGGTACACCGGGTCTTTATGCCCGCCTGGGCGCGCCATTACCAACCGTGCGCCGGTAAACAGCGGCCAGAAGAATTCCCACACCGACACGTCAAAACTGAACGGGGTTTTCTGCAGCACGGTGTCCTGCGCCGTAAGCCCATAAGCGTCTTGCATCCACAGCAGGCGATTGACCACACCGGCATGGTCGTTGATCACGCCTTTGGGCTGGCCGGTGGAGCCGGAGGTGTAGATTACATAGGCGCTCACGCCCTGGACGCCGAGGTTGTCGACGGGTTGATGCATCCAGGTCGGCTGGTGCAGATCGACCACTGCCACCTCGCCCAACAAGCCACGTGTAGCCGCTTGGGCCAGCACCACTGCCGGCGCGCTGTCCTGCACCATGTAGGTAATGCGTTCGTGGGGATAGGTCGGATCCAGCGGCACATACGCCGCGCCAGCCTTGAGAATCGCATACAAGCCGATGACCATCTCCAGGCCCCGCTCGACGCAGATCGCCACGCGCGAATCCGCCTGTACGCCCAGCGCCTGCAGGTGACGGGCCAACTGATTAGCCTGCGCGTTCAGCTCGGCATAGGTCAGGTGCTGCTCGCCCGCCTTGACCGCCACCGCATGCGGCGTGCGCGCCACCTGCGCCTCGAACATCCCGTGCAAGGTCTGCTCAAGGTTGTAACTGACGGCGGTGGCGTTGAAATCGAACAGCAGCTGCTGACGCTCACGTTCACCCACCAGCGGTACATGCTCCAGCACCGCCTGGTCGTTATCGACCATGGCCTGCAGCACGCGGGTGAAGTAGCCGGCATAACGCTGCACGGTCGATTCATCAAAAAGTGCCACGGCATATTCCAGCGCACCGAGAATGCTGCCCTGCACTTCGCCGAGGTTCAGCGACAGGTCGAACTTGGCAAAGTGGCTGTTCTCGACGATGCCTTCCAGGGCCAGATCACCCAGCGCGAGGATCGGCGCGCTGCTGTCCTGCCAGGTCAGCAACGTCTGGAACACCGGGCTATGGGCCAGGCTGCGCAGCGGCCGGGTGATTTCCACCACCTGCTCGAACGGCAAGTCCTGGTGGGCCTGGGCGTGCAGCGTGAGCGCCTTGACCCGCGCCAGCAACGCCTCGGTGCTCAATTCGCCCGACGTGTCGATGCGCACCGCCAGGGTGTTGACGAACAGGCCGATCAACCCTTCGATTTCGCTGCGATTGCGGTTGGCCACCGGCGAGCCAATCACCACGTCGTGTTGCCCGGACAACCGCGCCAACAGCGAGGCCCAGGCACTCATCAAGGTCATGTACAGCGTGGTGCCGTGCCGTTGGCTCAAGGCCTTGAGCCCGGCGGTGAGGCGTTCATCCAGGCGCACTGCGACGCTGCTGCCGGCATAGTCCTGCTGCGCCGGGCGCGGGCGGTCGGTGGGCAGCGTGAGCAAGGCCGGCGCACCGGCCAGGGCTTGCTGCCAATAACGGCTCTGGCGCTGCAGCACTTCACCACTGAGCCACAAGCGCTGCCACACGGCAAAGTCGCCGTATTGAATTGGTAACGGCGGCAACGGGTCGGGCTGGCCGTGGCTGAAGGCTTGATACAGCGCCATCAGTTCGCGGGTCAGCACGCCCATCGACCAGCCATCGGAGACGATATGGTGCAGGGTCAGCAACAGCACATGGTGCTCGTCCGCCATCACCACCAGTCGCCCGCGCAGCAACGGGCCGCGCTCCAGGTCAAACGGCGCCGAGGCCTCGCCGTGGATCAACGCATCCAACGCCTGCTGGGGTTGCGGGTGACGGCGCAGGTCCTGCACTTGCAGGGGCAGCACGTCTTCGGCAGGCATGATCAGCACGTGGGCGTCATCGCCTTGCTGGGCAAAACGACTGCGCAGGGTTTCGTGGCGCGCAACGATACGCGCCAGCGCCCGTTGCAAGGCCTCGACATGCAACTGCCCGCGCAAACGCAAGCCGATAGGGATGTTGTAGGCCGTGTTGGCACCTTCCATCAGCGCCAGGAACCACAGGCGCTGCTGGGCGAAGGACAACGGCACAGGTTCGTCACGGTTGGCCGGGAGGATGTCCGGCAACGTGCTGCGCCCCGAGCGGGCCAGCACCTCGGCGACCGCCGCCAGTTCGGCATTGGCAAACAGGTCGCCGAGGTTCAGTTCAACCCCGAGGCGCTGGCGCACCTGCGACACCATGCGCATCGCCAGCAGCGAGTGCCCGCCCAGTTCAAAGAAGTGATCGCGGCGCCCGACACGTTCTACGTGCAGCACATCGGCCCAGATCTGGGCGAGCACGCTTTCGATTTCGCCCTCGGGTGACTCGTATTCGCGGGTAAACACGGCGGCCCTATCCGGCGCCGGCAGGGCGTTGCGGTCGAGTTTGCCGTTGGCGGTCAGGGGCAGCGCGTCAAGCTTCACATAGGCAACCGGCACCATATAGTCGGGCAGGTGCGCCACCAGATGGGCGCGGATATCACCGACGGCCAACGGGTCGAGCTGCGCATGTTCAGTGAAGTAAGCCACCAGGCGATCCTCACGGACCAGCACCACGGCCTCCTGAATCCCCGGCAACTGGTTGAGCTGGGTTTCGATCTCGCCCAACTCAATGCGCACGCCGCGGATTTTCACCTGGTCATCATTGCGCCCCAGGTACTCGAGAGTGCCGTCCGGCAACCAGCGCGCAAGGTCACCCGTGCGGTACATGCGGCCGGGGTTGAACGGGTCCTGCAGGAAACGTTCGGCGGTCAGTTCCGGGCGATTCAAATAACCGCGCGCCACGCCCTTGCCGCCCACATACAACTCACCGGCCACCCCCAATGGCACCGGCCGTTGTTGTTCATCCAGCACGTACACCGTGGCATTGGCGACAGGTTTACCGATATGCAACGGCTGCCCGGCCTCGACCTTGCCGGAAGTGGCAACCACCGTGGCCTCCGTGGGGCCGTAGTTGTTGATCAACTCGAAACGCTGGGCACGCGCGAACTGGCGCAGGCGATCGCCGCCGATCAGCAAGGTGCGCAGCGTGGGGTGTTCGATCTGTTGGCTGAACGCGTACTCGGCCACCGGCGTGGGCAGGAAGCACACGTCCAGCGGCTGCGCGCACCACCAGGCCAGCAAGGCGTCGACGTCTTGCGCCCCTTCATCGGCGGGCGGCAGGTGCAAGGTCGCGCCGACACACAGCGCCGGCCACACTTCCCAGGCCATCGCATCAAAGCCGAAACCGGCGACGCTGGCGGTGTGGCGCCCGGCACACAGGTCAAAGGCACGGCAGTGCCAGTCCACCAGATTGGCCACCGTGTGGTGTTCGACCATCACGCCTTTGGGCAGGCCGGTGGAGCCGGAGGTGTAGATCACATAGGCGAGGTTCGACGCGGTCGCGGCGGCCTTGGGGTTACTCGCCGAATGGTGCTGCCAGGTGAAGCGATCCAGGTTGATCACCGGCACATCAAGGGCAGGCAGGCGCTCCAGCAGAGCGTGCTGGGTCAACACCGCCACCGGCGCACTGTCGGTCAGCAGATAATTCAGGCGCTCGGCCGGGTGGGACGGGTCGACCGGCACATAACAGGCTCCGGCCTTGAGGATCGCCAGCAACCCGGCCAGGGTATCCAGGCCACGACGGGCGACGATGGCCACGCGGTCATCCGGTTTGACGCCCAACGCCAGCAGGTGATGGGCCAGCAGGTTGGCTTGCTGGTTCAGCTCGGCGTAGCTCAGTTGGCGGCCCTGGTGCACCGCGGCGATGGCCTCGGGTGTGCGCGCGGCCTGGGCTTCGATGCGCGCATGCAACGTGGTGCCCTGCGGGAAATGCGCCTGAGTGGCGTTGAACTGCTCCAGCAGTTGTTGTCGCTCGGCGGCAGGCACCACCGACACATGGTGAAGGGCCGTCTGCGGCGCTTGCTCCAGCGCGGTCACCAGGTTGTCCAGGGCGGTTTCCAGGTAGGCGCAGACGCGCTGCGGGTCGACCAAGGTGCTGGCAAGCAGGCTCAAGCCAAAGCCGTCACCGAGGTCATCCACACTCAAGGTCAGCGGGTAGTTGGTGCGTTCTTCGGCGCTGAGCGCGACGATCCCTTGCCAGGCCGACGCCGCCGCGTTATCGGCCGCCGGCGCACTGTGACGGTAATTGAGCAGCGCACTGAACAGCGGCGTCGGCGCCGCCACGCCGCTGCAACGCTGGGCCAGCGCCAAGGCGGCGTGCTCATGGCGCAGCAAGGTGGTCAGCCGTGCATGGGTGGCCTTGACCCCGGTGCGCACGTCCTGGCTGCCCACGTCCACGCGAAACGGCAGCGTGTTGATGAAAATCCCCAGCGCCCGATCGGTGTCATGACTGCCTTGCATGCGGCCCATCAGGACGGTGCCGAATACCACCTGTTCTTTGCCCGCCAACACCCCCAACACCTGGGCCCAGCCCAGGTGGAACAGGCTGGCGGCACTCACACCGAGTTGCCGGGCTTGCGCGCGCAAGCGCTGCGCCAACGCCGGCGCCAATGGCAGGCTGACTTCAGCGATGCCGCGGGCATCGCCCTGCACATCCTGCAACCCAAACGGCAACGTCGGCTCGCTGATATCGCCGAGCATCTGGCGAAAGAACTGTTCATGTTCCTGCTCGCTGATGCCCAGCCGCGCCTGGGCCACATAGTTGCGAAACGGCACGGGCCGGCCCAGCGCTGCGCCCTGCCCCAACAGGCACGCCTGCAGTTCGTGGCACACCACTTCAAGGGCACTGTGGTCGAGGGCCATATGGTGGAACAGCAGGGTCGCGACGATCCGCTGATTCAGCGGGTCGTCGGCACGTACCAGGCGCAGCAGCGGCGCCTGCGTGACGTCGAGGCGATAGTGGCGGGCGTCGAACAGCGCGTGCAATTGCGCGGCGATGTCGCCGCACGCCGGGTCGAGCTGAAGGGCCTGCACCGGCAGGCGCGCCTGGCGCCAGACCACTTGCGAGGGTTCCTGCAAGCCGTCCCAGACCACGCCTGTGCGCAGGATGTCATGGCGGTCCATCACGGTTTGCAAGGCCTGGGCAAATGCCTCGAAGCGCGCCAGGTTGTCAAACGCGAACTGCGACTGCATCACATACGGGTCACCCTGTTCGGCGCTGACGTGGTGGAACAGAATGCCTTCCTGCAAGGGCGCCAGCGGGTAGATATCCTGGATATTCGCCACGCCGCCGTCGACGGTCGAGACGATACGGTCGATCTCGTCCTGGCTCAGCGTCGACAAGGTCAGCATGCCCGGCGTGATGCGCTCGGCACCGGCCGGTATCGCATTGGCTGGCACCTCGACTTCACCGGCCTTGCTCGCCGAATACTCCCCGGCCTGGATCAACGCGATAAGCCCGGGTTTGTGTTCGCGCAACGCGGCAAGGATCGCCGGGTCGCTCAACGCTTGTTTATTGCCTTGCACCGACAACTGCTCGCCCTTGAGCGCCAGTTGGATGTCCTTGGTTTTCAGCGTCGCCAATAGCTCAAGAATACTCACAGGACGATCTCCATTCGTTCGGTTATGGCGGCGTAGCCGGCCAGGGTCGGCTGTTCAAACAACGCCCGCACATCGGCTTCCATGCCTTCCTGGCGCAGGCGTCCGATCAAGCTCACGGCGAGCAGCGAATGCCCGCCCAGTTCAAAGAAGTTGTCATGGCGCCCTACCCGCTCCACTTTGAGCAGTTCCGCCCAGAGCTGCGCGAGAAGGATCTCGGTGTCACCTTGCGGCGCCGCGTACTCGCGCACCCTCAGCGCGTCCATACCTGGCGCAGGCAGGGCCTTGCGGTCGAGCTTGCCGTTGGGGCTCAGGGGCAGCGCGTCAAGCTGCACGAACAACGCAGGCACCATAAAGTCCGGCAGGTGCTGCAACAGGTGGGCGCGCAGGTGTTCGATGTCGGCCGGCGCACCGGTGTAATAAGCCACCAGGCGATCGTCACGGGCCACCACGGCGGCCTCGTTAACCTGCGGATGCTCCAGCAGCCGCGCCTGGATTTCGCCCAGTTCGATGCGCAAACCACGGATCTTCACCTGGTCATCGTTGCGGCCCAGGTACTCGAGATTGCCATCGGGCAGGTAGCGCCCGACGTCACCGGTGCGGTACATACGGCCACCTGTGAACGGGTCCTTGAGGAAGCGTTCGGCGGTCAGCTCAGGCCGATTCAAGTAGCCGCGCGCCACTTGCACGCCGCCAATGAACAGCTCGCCGACCACACCCAACGGCACCGGCTGCAACTGCGCATCCAGCAGGTACATGCGCGTGTTGGCAATCGGCTTGCCGATCGGCGTGTTGTCCGGCACATCGGGGCGTGCACAGTTCCAGGCCGTCACATCCACGGCCGCTTCGGTCGGGCCATACAGGTTGTACAGGCCGATCTCCGGTAATTGCTGCTTGAAGCGCCGCACCAGGCTGCCCGGCAAGGCTTCGCCGCTGCACATCACGCGCACCAGCCCGGCGGCCTGGCTGACATCGCCGTGGGCCAGGAACACCTCGAGCATCGATGGCACAAAGTGCAGCGTGGTGATGTGCTCCGCTTCGATCACTTCGCACAGGTACGCCGGTTCCTTGTGGCCGCCCGGGCGCGCCATCACCAGGCGTGCGCCAGTCAACAGCGGCCAGAAGAACTCCCACACCGACACGTCAAAGCTGAACGGGGTTTTCTGCAGCACCGTGTCATGGGCTTTGAGGCCGTACGCGTCCTGCATCCACAGCAGGCGGTTGACGACGCCGGCGTGCTCGTTGATCACGCCCTTGGGCTGGCCGGTGGAACCGGAGGTATAGATCACGTAGGCCTGATGCTGGGCGGTGAGCCCCGGCACTTGAGGGTTGGCAGCAGGCTGGTGTTGCCAGGTGTCGTGGTCCAGATCGAGCACCGGCACATCGCCGAGCAACTCAACGGTGGCGCCCTGCGCCAGCACCACCACGGGCGCGCTGTCTTGCAGCATGTAGGCAATACGCTCGCGTGGGTACGCCGGGTCGAGGGGTACATAACCGCCACCGGCCTTGAGGATGGCCAACAGGCCGATGACCATGTCCAGGCCACGCTCGACGCAGATACCCACACGCGAATCCGGCTGTACGCCGCGTTCACGCAGGTGATGGGCGAGGCGATTGGCGCGTTCGTTGAGTGCCTGATAGGTCAGCTGCAGGTCGCCGGCTTTGACCGCGATGGCATCCGGCGTGCGCTCGACCTGGGCTTCGAACAGGCCGTGCAGGGTCTGGTCGAGGTTGTAGTGCACCTGCGTTGAGTTGAACTCCACCAGCAGTGTGTGCCGCTCGTCATGGCCTAGGATCGGCAAGCGATTGAGCGCCTGATGCGGTGCGTGCTCCAGGGCATCGACCAGCCCGGCCAAGGCTGTTTGCATATAGCCACACACCCGTTGCGCGTCGATTTGCGCCAGGGCGGTGACCTCGTAGCCATCGCCCAGGTCATCCACGTTCAACGTCAGCGGGTAGTTGGTGCGCCCGTCGTTGACCAGGGTTTGCATGCCTTCCCAGGCCTGTTGCGCGTCTGCCGATTGAGTCGCGGCGCCGCGATGGCGATAGTTGAGCATCGAGCTGAACAGCGGCGCCGGTGCCGTCACCCCGCTGCAGCGCTGAGCCAACGCCAGCGACGCGTGCTCATGCCCCAGCAACGCGGTGAGCCGGGCGTGGGTCGCACGCACCGCGGCGCGTGCACCTTGCGCGTCGATTTCCAGGCGAAGCGGCAAGGTATTGATAAATACCCCCAGCGCCCGGTCAGCGCCCTCGCCGCCTTGCATGCGGCCCACCAGCACCGTGCCGAACACCACGCTGTGACGCCCCGACGTCGCCGCCAGCACTTGGCCCCAGGCCAGGTGGAACAGGCTCGCGGTGCTCACGCCGAGCAACCGGGCCTGGGCGCGCAGGCGACGGTTGAGGGCGCTGTCCAGGCGCAGGCAATGTTCTTCGATGGCGCTGCCGTCGCCGCGCACATCCTGCAAGCCGAACGGCAAGGTCGGTTCGTCCACATCACCGAGCATTTCGCGAAAGAAGCGTTCGTGTTCCTGTTCGCTCACGCCCAAACGCGCCTGGGCCACATAGTTGCGGTACGGCATCGGCGCCGCCGTGGGGGCCGGGTGGCCGAGCAGATAGCCCTGCATTTCGCGCAGCACCACGTCGAAGGCGGTGTGGTCGAGGGCGATATGGTGATAGAGCAGCACCACCACGACACGCGCGTTGGCCGGGTCGTTGGCGTAAATCAGGCGGATCAGGGGCGCCTGGCTGATATCCACGCGGTAGCGCCGCGCATCGAAACGCTCGTGCAGACCGGCCAGTACATCGCCTTGCAGGTGCACGGCCTGCATGCTCAGCTCGGCTTTGCGCCACACCACTTGCAGCGGTTGCACCAACCCCTCCCACACCACACCGGTGCGCAGGATGTCATGCCGGTTGATGACGTGTTGCAGCGCCTGGGCAAAGGCATGCAGGCGCTCCACACTGTCGAAGGCCAGGTGCGATTGCAGCAGGTACGGGTCGCCCTGCTCGGCGGTGATGTAGTGATAAAGAATGCCTTCCTGCAATGGCGCCAACGGGTAAATGTCTTGTACGTTGGCGGCGCCGCCGGGGACGCGGGCGACCACCTGATCAATCGTCGATTGGTCGAGTGTCACCAGCGTCAGCATGTCCGGGGTGATGCGCTGGCAATCAACGCTGATGCGGTTGGCCGGCACCTGCACTTCGCGACCACTGCCTACGGCGGCGGCCAGGGCCGCGAGCGTTGGCTGGCTGAACAGCACACGCACATCGGCGCTGAGGCCGACCTGGCGCATGCGTTCGATCAGGCTGACGGCCAGCAGCGAGTGGCCACCCAGTTCGAAGAAGTGGTCGTGACGGCCGACTTGCTCGACCTGCAACACCTCGGCCCAGATACGCGCCAGGGTGGTTTCCACCTCACCTTGAGGTGCCTCATAGTCGCGGCTCAGCAACGACGCTTGATCGGGCTGCGGCAGCGCCTGGCGGTCCAGTTTGCCGTTGGCAGTCAGGGGCAGCGCGTCGAGCTTGACGTAGGCGGCCGGCACCAGCGCGTCGGGGAGCTGCTCGCGCAGTTGTGCGCGCAGGGTGTCAATCTCCAGCGGGTAGTGTTCGGTGAACCAGGCGATCAGACGGCCCTCGCGCACCAACACCACGGCTTCGCCGATACTGTCCAGCGCCGCCAGGCGGCTTTCGATTTCGCCGAGTTCGACTCGCACGCCGCGCACTTTGACCTGGTCATCATTACGGCCCAGGTACTCGAGATTGCCATCGGGCAACCAGCGCACCAGGTCGCCGGTGCGGTACATGCGCCCTTCGTTGAACGGGTCTTGCAGGAAGCGTTCGGCGCTCAAGTCCGGGCGGTGCAAATAGCCTCGCGCCACGCCGCCGCCGCCCACATACAGTTCACCGGCCACGCCCACCGGCACCAGACGCTGGTGTGCATCAAGCACGTACGCACTGGCATTGGCGACCGGCCGGCCGATATGCAGCGCCTGCCCGGCGCGCACGCGGCCAGAGGTGGCGACCACCGTGGCTTCGGTCGGCCCGTAATTGTTGATCACGGCAAAACGCCGCTCCTGAGTGAACTGGCGCAGACGGTCGCCGCCGATCAGCAGGATGCGCAGGGTCGGGTGTTGCAGGTTCTGGCTGAACGCGTACTCGGCCACCGGCGTCGGCAGGAAGCTCACGTCCAGCGGCTGCGCCAGCCACCAGGCGAGCAACTCGTCGATGTTTTCATTACCGACGTTGGCCGGCGGCACGTGCAGCGTTGCCCCCGAACACAGCGCGGGCCACACCTCCCAGGCCATGGCGTCGAACCCTGCACCGGCGACGCTGCTGGTGTGGCTGCGCGCATCCAGGCCAAAAGCTTCGCAATGCCAGTGCACCAGGTTTTCCACGGTGCGGTGTTCGACCATCACGCCTTTGGGTTGGCCGGTGGAGCCCGAGGTGTAGATCACGTAGGCCAAATGGGCCGCAGTCAGGCCGGCGAGCTGAGGATTGCTCACGGCAAGGTGTTGCCGACTGTCGTCCAGCAGGTCCACGGTGGCGACCGCGCCCAACAGATCACGGGTGCCGGCTTCGGCCAGCACCGCCACCGGCGCGCTGTCCTGCAACAGGTAAGCGATACGCTCGGCGGGGTACGCCGGGTCGATGGGCACATACCCGGCGCCGGCTTTAAGAATGCCCAGCAGCCCGACCAACATCTGCGGGCCACGGCGGCAGCAGATCGCCACCCGATCATCCGGCTGTACGCCCAGCGCCAGCAGGTGATGGGCCAACTGGTTGGCGCGCTGGTTGAGCTGTTGATAGGTCAGGGATTCGCCGTCCTGTTGCACGGCAATCGCGTGGGGCTGACGTTCGACCTGGGCTTCAAAAGCGCCCTGGACGGTCTGCCCCGTCGGGAAATCGGCGGCGGTTGCGTTGAACTCACGCAGCAGGGTTTCACGTTCTGCCGGCGGCAGCATCGGCAACTGATGCAGTGCGGTGTTCGGTGCCTGCTCCAGTGTCGTGACCAACTGCTCCACGGCGTTATGCATGTAACCACACAGGCGCTGGGCGCCGATCTGCGGCAAGGCCAGCACGGTCAAGCCAAAGCCTGCACCGAGATCGTCGACGCTGAGGGTCAGCGGGTAGTTACTGCGCTCTTCGCCGCCCAACAGTTGCACGCCTGCCCAAATGCCGTGGCCGTCGCGGGCCATCTCGCCGGGGCTGCTATGCCGGTAGTTGAGCAAGGCGCTGAACAGCGGCACGGCGGCCGGGACGCCGCTGCAACGCTGAGCCAGCGCCAGGGACGCATGTTCATGCGCCAACAACCCACTCAAGCGTGAATGGGTTGCCTTGAGCGCGCTCGCGGCGCCGCCAGCCACATCCACCCGCAGCGGCAAGGTGTTGATGAACATGCCCAACGCGCGGTCCGCGCCATCGCCGGCCTGCAGTCGGCCCATCAAGACGGTGCCGAACACCACGTCGTCACGCCCCGACAGCCACCCCAGCACGTGCGCCCAGGCAAGGTGCATCAGGCTGGCCGCGCTGACGCCCGCCACACGCGCCTGCTCACGCACCCTCAACGCCAGCGCCGCGTCCAGGGGCTGCTCGGCCTCTTCGATATCCCGGCCGTCGCCCTGCACATCCTGCACGCCAAACGGCAAGGTTGGTTCATCGACATCCGCGAGCATGTCGCGGAAGAACTGCTCATGCTCGGCCACGCTGACTCCCAGGCGTGCCTGGGCTACGTAGTTGCGAAACGGTGCAGCCACCGGCAAGGCATGCGCCTGGTTGAACAGAAACGCGCGCATCTCCTGGCCGACCACTTCCATGGCGGTATGGTCGAGTGCCAAGTGGTGGAACAACAGTATGGCGGCGACCCGATCATTCGCCGGGTCCTGGGCGTAGACCATGCGCAGCAGCGGCGCCTGGGTGATGTCCAGGCGGTAATGGCGGGCGTCAAAGCGCGCATGCAGTTGTTCAATGATGCCGCCGTCGGCCGGGTCCAGGGCGACGGCCTGCACCGTCAACGGTGCTTCGCGCCAGACCACTTGCACCGGGCTGTCCAGGCCTTCCCAGACCACCCCGGTGCGCAGGATGTCGTGACGCGCCACGACCTGCTGCAGCGCGCCCATAAAGGCGTGCAGGCGCTCAAGGCTGTCAAACGCCATGCGCGATTGCAGCAGGTACGGGTCGCCCTGCTCGGCGCTGATATGGTGATAGAGAATGCCTTCCTGCAATGGCGCCAGCGGGTAGATATCCTGCACATTGGCCGCGCCGCCAGGGACTGTGGCGACGATGCGCTCGATGGCGCTTTGATCAATGTCCAGCAGCGTCAACATCGCCGGGGTGATACGCGTGCAGCCCGGTGGAATGCGGTTGGCCGGCACCACAATCTCGCGCCCGCTGCCGACCGCCGCCGCCAATGCGGCAAGGCTCGGTTGGCTGAACAGCACACGCACATCGGCACTCAAACCCACCTGGCGCATGCGTTCGATCAGGCTGACCGCAAGCAACGAATGCCCACCCAGCTCGAAGAAATGGTCATGCCGCCCGACGCGTTCCAGCTTGAGCACGTCCTGCCAGATCTGCGCCAGCAGGGTTTCCACCGCGCCTTCCGGCGCCTCATAGCCACGGCTGAGCAACGCACTCGGCCCCGGCACCGGCAAGCCCTTGCGGTCGAGTTTGCCGTTGGCGGTCAGCGGCAACAGTTCCAGCCAGACATAGGCCGACGGCACCATGTAATCCGGCAACAGGCCTTGCACGTGGGCACGCAGCGCTTCGATTTCCAACGCGGCCTGGGCGGTGTAGTAGGCCACCAGGCGTTTATCGCCAGGCTCGTCTTCGCGGGCCATGACCACCGCATCCTTGACACCGGGGAACGCGGCCAGGCAGCTCTCGATTTCACCGGGCTCGATGCGGAAACCGCGGATCTTCACTTGCAGGTCATTGCGCCCCTGGTACAGCAAATTACCGTCGGCCTGCCAACAGGCCAGGTCGCCGGTGCGGTAAAGCTGGCCTTCACCAAAGGGGTTCGGGATAAACTTTTCGGCGGTCAGTTGCGGCTGATTCAAGTAGCCGTTGGCCACGCCCGCACCGCCGATATACAGCTCGCCGACCACGCCCAGCGGCAGCGGCTGCTGGCGCGCATCCAGCACGTAGGCCTGCGCATTCGCAATCGGCCGCCCAATCGGCACGCCGCCCGCGCACGCCGCGCTGATTTCAAACGTGGTGGAGAACGTGGTGGCTTCGGTCGGGCCGTAGCCGTTCAACAGGTGCTGGGGCTTACCGTGGTTGAGCACGCGGCCGATCACCAGCGGGTCAAGCACATCGCCGCCGACAATCAGGTAGCGCAACTGACGGAACACCGGCAGCAATGCATCTGCGTATTGATGGAACAAGCCTGCGGTCATCCACAGCACGCTGACCGCTTGCTCCTGCAACAGCGAAGCAAAGGCCGCCTGGGACAGCAGCACCGCATGCTCGACCACCACCACGCAACCGCCATTGAGCAACGGCGCCCACACGTCGAGGGTGCTGGCGTCAAAGGCCGGGTTGGACGCGAAGGCCACACGGTCACGCTCATTGAAATCGGCGTAGCCGTTGTTGAGCACCAGGCGCGAGACCGCGCGGTGCGGCACTTGCACGCCTTTCGGCGCGCCGGTGGAGCCGGAGGTGTACATGATGTACGCCACGCTGTCGGACGACTGGACCAGGTCGGGATTGCGCGGTGACAGCGCATCCAGGTTCAGGTCGGCCAGGGCCGTCAACACGTGGCGCGCACCGCTGTCCTGCACCATGAAGGCCTGGCGCTCGGCCGGGGCGTTGACATCCAGCGGCACATACACCGCCGCGCACTTGAGGATCGCCAGCTGGCAAACCAGCAAATCCAGCGAACGTGGCAGCGCAATCGCAACACTTTCGCCCGGTTGCACACCTTGGTTGATCAGGTGATGGGCCAGGCGATTGGCCCGGCGGTTGAGGTCGCGATAACTCAATGACAACGCGCCATGCATCGCCGCCACGGCTTCGGGACGGGCCAGCGCCTGGGCTTCGAACAACTGGTGCACGGTGAACTGCGCCGGGTATTCGCGGGCGGTGGCATTGAAACCCACCAGCACCTGGTGGCGTTCGGTTGCGGGCAAAATCGACACCGCGTGCAGGGGCGTGGTCGGCGCTTGTTGCAGCGCGGTGACCAGGTGGGCCAACGCGGTGCGCATAGAGTCGCCCACGCGCTGCACATCCAGCGTGGCCACGCCTTGTACGGTGAGCGCAAACCCCGTGCCGAGGTCATCGACGTTCAGCACCAGCGGGTAATTGCTGCGCTCTTCGGAACTGAGAATGTCGATCCCGGAGGTGGCGAACGGACTGGCTCCCGGCGCGTCCCCGGCTGCGCTGTGGCGGTAGTTGAGCAGCGTGCTGAACAACGGCAGCGAACCCGGCACGCCACTGCACCGCTGGGCCAGTGACAGCGAGGCGTGCTCGTGCCCCAGCAACTGCGCGAGGCGCGCGTGGGTGGCGCGTACGCCGGCTTGCACACTGGTCGAGCCGAGGCTGACCCGCAGCGGCAAGGTGTTGATGAACATCCCCAGCGCCCGGTCGGCGCCCTCGCCGCCTTGCATACGGCCGAGCAGCACGGTGCCGAATACCACGTCTTGCTGGCCGGAAACTTGCGCCAAGACCTGGGCCCAGGCCAGGTGCACCAAACTGGCAGTGCTGACGCCCAGTTGCCGCGCCTGTTCGCGCAGGCCTTGGCTGAGGGCCGGGTCCAGTGGCAGGTGAGCGTCGACAATACCGCTGCCGTCGCCATTGACATCCTGCAACCCGAACGCCAGCGTCGGCTCGTCGATATCGCCGAGCATGTCGCTGAAGAAGGCTTCATGTTGCGCCTGAGTCACCCCCAATCGCGCCTGGGCCACGTAGTTGCGGTACTGCACCGCGTCCGGCAGTTGCGCGCTGCGACCGGCCAGGCTTGCGCTCATTTCCTCCACCAACACGTGCAGGGCGGTGTGATCGATCAGGATATGGTGCAGCAGCAGGATGCCGACGAAGCCGTCCTGCTGCGGGGCGTATCCAAAGTGCATCAACGAGGCGCGGGACAGGTCGAGGCGATAGTGGCGTGGGTCGAAGCGTTGTTGCAGCTGCGCCAGGGCATCACCCCCCTGCACGTCGATGCGCTCAACCGCCAGCGGCGCCTGGCGCAAGACCACTTGTACCGGTTCATCCAGGCCTTCCCAGAGCAGGCTGGTGCGCAGGATGTCGTTGCGGGCTATGACGCTGTGCAATGCACCGACAAACGCATCCAGCGCTGTTTGGTCGGCAAAGCTGAACTGCACCTGCAACACATAGGGATCGCCCTCGGTGGTTGCCAGGTGGTGATAAAGAATACCGGCCTGCAACGGCGCCAGGCCGTAGATGTCCTGCACGTTGGCGATACCGCCGGGCACGGTGCGCAGGATATGGTCGATGCCGGCCTGGTCCAGCGCCACCAAGGGCAGCATGTCAGGGGTGATGTGTTCGCTGGCGGGCTCGATCAGGTTGACCGGCACCTGTACGTCCCGCTGCCCACCCACCGCAGCCGCCAGGGCAGACAGCGTGGGTTGACCGAACAGCACGCGCACATCAGCGCTCAAGTCCATCTGGCGCATGCGTTCGATCAACTTGACCGCCAGCAGGGAGTGGCCGCCGAGTTCAAAGAAGTTGTCGTCGCGGCCCACCTTGTCGAGCTTCAACAGCTGCTGCCAGATACCGGCGATGGCGGTTTCAATCGCGCCTTGCGGGGCGGCATAGTCACGCCGCGCGAGGGCATCGGCATCCGGTGCCGGTAAGGCCTTGCGGTCGAGCTTGCCGTTGGTGGTCAACGGCAACTTATCCAACAGCACGAAGGCGCTGGGCACCATGTATTCGGCCAGGCTCAGCAGCAGGTGGTCGCGCAGTGCGGCGGCGCTGACGTCGGGCTCGCCAATCACATAGGCGACCAGGCGTTTGTTACCCGGCTCGTCCTCACGGGCGATCACCACGGCGTCACGCACGCCGTTGGCGGTGGCCAGGCGTGCTTCGATTTCACCCAGTTCGATACGAAAACCGCGAATCTTCACCTGGTCATCGTTGCGACCCAGGTACTCGACGCTGCCATCGGCCAGCAGGCGGCCGAGGTCGCCGGTCTTGTACATGCGCAGGCCGGTGGCCGGGTCGGCCAGGAAGCGTTCGGCGTTGAGCGCATCACGGTTGAGGTAACCGCGCGCCACACCGGCGCCGCCGACGTACAACTCGCCAACCACGCCAAACGGCAGCGGCTCGCGCTGCTCGTCCAACACGTAGAGCTGCAGGTCGGGAATACGCACGCCAATCGGGCTCACGCCGACCAACTGCGCATCCGCCGCTTCCAGCGCGCGATAAGTGACGTGCACCGTGGTTTCGGTGATGCCGTACATATTGACCAATTGCGTTCCGGCGTTGATCGCGCGGCTGTACCACGGTTTGAGCATGCCGGGCTCCAGCGCTTCGCCGCCGAAAATCACCTGGCGAAAGGAATGCGACTGCGGGTTGCTGCCCTGTGCGGCGATCAGTTGCCGGAAGGCACTCGGCGTCTGGTTGAGTATGCTCACGCCGGCTTCGCAGAGCAGCGTGTAGCACTCATCCGGCGAGCGGCTGACCAGTTGCGGCACGATCAACAGCTGGCCACCGTGCATCAGCGCGCCCCAGATTTCCCACACGGAGAAGTCGAACGCAAAGGAATGAAACAGTGCCCACACATCGTTGGGGTTGAAGCCGAACCACTGCTCGGTGGCCGTGAACAGCCGCGCCACCTGGCGATGCTCGATCATTACGCCTTTGGGCAGGCCGGTGGAACCTGAGGTGTAGATCACATAGGCGAGGCTGGCCGGGCTGAGGTTGACCCGCGGGTTGACGATGGACTCACCGCGCACGCTGTCGAGATCAATCGCCATGCGGTCGCCGACCAGATGGCGAGTGTTGGCGTGCACCAGCACCGCCGAGGGTTCGCTGTCAGCCAGGGTGTAGGCGATGCGCTCCAGCGGGTAAGCCGGGTCGATGGGGACATAGCCGGCACCGGCCTTGAGGATGCCCAGCAGGCCGATGATCATTTCCGGGCCGCGCTCCACGCAGATCGCCACTCGATCATCCGCGCGTATGCCTTGGGCCAGCAGGCGGTGGGCGAGCTGATTGGCGCGTTCGTTGAGTTGGCGATAGGTGAGGCGCAGGTGTTCAAAGCGCACGGCAATGGCGTCGGGTTGGGCGGCGGCGTGGGCTTCGACTTGCTGGTGGATCAGGGCGGTGTCGGTGTAGTGCGCGGGGCTTTGGTTGAGGCTGTGCAGCAGGTGGTGACGCTCGGCATCGGGGAGAATATTCAGGCCGCTCAGCGGCTGATCCGGTCGCTGCTCCAGGGCATCGGCCAGGCTTTCCAAAGCGGTATGCAGGTAACCGGCAACGCGTTGCGCACCGATGGCGGCGTCGACCATTACCGTCAACGCAACGTCTTCACCCAGGTCATCCACGTTGACCGTCAGCGGGTAGTTGGTGCGCTCTTCGGCGCCCAGCACCTGAATGCCTTCGGCAACCTCAATCACGGCGGCCATATCGGTGGCGGCGCTGTGGCGGTAGTTGAGCATCGCGCTGAACAGTGGCATAGGCGCCGCCACCCCACTGCACCGCTGGGCCAGTGCCAGGGAGGCGTGTTCGTGATTGAGCAAGGCGCTAAGGCGTGCATGGGTGGCCTGGACCTCGGCGCGCACAGCCTGCGCGCCCACATCCACGCGCAGTGGCAAGGTGTTGATAAACATGCCCAAGGCGCGCTCACTGCCCTCGCCCGCGCCCATGCGGCCGAGCATGACCGTGCCGAACACCACCGACTCGCGACCGGAGACCACCCCCAATACACGCGCCATAGCCACGTGCATCATGCTCGCCACGCTCACCCCAAGCGGACGCGCCAAGGTGCGCAGGCGACGGCTTACGCTGCTGTCTACGGGAATGCGCGCTTCATCAATGCCCTGCCCATCGCCGCGCACATCCTGCAGGCCGAACGGCAAGGTCGGCGCCTCGATATCCGCCAGCATCTCGCGGAAGAACGCCTCATGCGCCTGCTCGCTGACGGCGTGCCGCACGTGGGCGATGTAGCTGCGAAACGCCACCGGTTCAGCGGCTTGGGCTTGCTGGCCGGCCAGGTACAACTGGATTTCATGGCGCACCACGTCGAGCGCAGTGTGGTCGAGAATAGTGTGGTGAAACAGCAGCATCGCCACCACGCGCTGGTTGGCCGGGTCGTCGGCAAACACCAGGCGCAGCAACGGCGCCTGATCCAGGCCCATGCGGTAAGTGCGTGCATCGTAGCGCGCCAGCAGTTGGGCCAACACGTCGCCGCCGGTCAAGGAGGCGTGTTCGCACGCCAGGGTTGCCTTGCGCCACACCACTTGCAGCGGCTCATCGAGGCGCTCCCAGGCCATCGAGGTGCGCAGGATATCGTGGCGGTCGACGACCCATTGCAGCGCTTGCGCAAACCCCTCCAGACGCGCGCGGTTGTCGAACACAAACTGCGCGTGCAGCACGTAGGGATCGCCCTGTTGCGCCGACAAATGATGGTAGAGCATGCCCTCCTGGAGCGGCGCCAACGGGTAGATATCCTGCACATTCGCCGCACCACCGGGGATGGCGGCGACAATCCGGTCGATGGCCGCTTGGTCGAGGTTGACCAGCGGCAACATGTCCGGGGTGATGCGGTACGCCGGGCTCAGCCAGTCACCGCCATGCTCGGCCACCCACTCAAGCAGGCGCGGTTTGTGGGCAATCAGTTGGTCCCACAGCGCGTCATCCAGTGCCTCATCGTCGCCCAGGATGATCAGGTCGCCCTCTTCCAGTTGCAGACGGATCGCATGGGTGGAAATCGCTGCCAATAATTCGCTGAACTGCATGGGGGTAACCTGCCTGATAAGTCACGGTTGAGGAGAAAGTCCGTTTTCAGCTGCCGCTTGCATCGGGTGTGCTGGGCGCCCTGATAAAATCGCGGGCACAGCCGGGGGCCAGGAGCGGCTTCCGGCAGGCTTGAAAAATTAAGGGATTTGGCAGGCGGGGGGTGACATGGGAAGCGGGGACAAGCGGGAATCAGGGAACGTTCACTTTTATTGCAGCGGCACGCTGTCGATATGCCGATAGTCCAACTGCAACGCAAGCGCCAGCTGTTGGGCGCGTCCGAGCTGGATCGGGCCGCGCTCGATATCCACCAGTAATCCCGGGCACTCGAGCGCCGCTAATCCGGCGATATCTTTGAGCCGCCCATCGGTAATTACCAGCAAACGCTGCTGCTCCGCCGGGTAGCGCTTGCGCCGCGCGTGCAGCCAATGCCCGGCTTCGGACAGCGCCGCCAGCAACGGCGTGCCGCCGCCGGCACCGAGTTGAGCGAGCCAATCGGTCAGGCCCTTGGCGGCTTTCAACCCCTGCACCTGCCATTTGGGCACGTGCCCGCTGGCCGTCAGTAACGCCATGCGCGCCCGTTGCCGATACGCGTCATCAAACAACTGGGCGAGCAAGCCTTTGGCGTCACTCAACGCACCATGGCGCCGGGTGGACGCCGAGGCATCGACAATCACCAGCCACAACTCATGGGCTGCACGACTGCGCAGGTGGTACACCAAATCCTCACGGGTTTGCGGGCGACCACCGAGCAAGGTGCCCGGCCAGTTGATCGAACCAAACGGTGCGCTACGCGCTTTGCCATGCCTGCCTTTTTCCAGTCGCCCCGCCTTGGGCCGGGCATCCGCCCCCGCGTCAGGTCGGGGGCGAATGCCTAGGGCTTTTTTGGCCAGGTGGGCACATCCCGGCGCGCGCCCGTGGGCAACGGCGCTGCGGGCATAGCGCCCCATTGGCCTTGGCCGGGTGAGCTGTCCGAAGGTTGTGGCGCCTGGCCTTTATCGGGCGGGCTCGCCGGAGGCGTCTGCACCTGGCGACGATGACGCAAGGCAAATTCGGCCACGGTGTCGATATCTTCCTCGGCGATAGCGCCCGCGCCGCGCCAGGCTGCATGGGCGCGCGCGCCGCGCAACCACACAAGGTCTGCGCGCAAGCCATCGACACCGGCGGCAAAACAGCGCTCAGTGATCTGCGCCAATGCCTGATCATCCAAGGCAATGCTGTCGAGCCGCGCCCGCGCCTGGGTGCAGCGATCGCGCAAGGCGGCTTGCTGCGTAGCCCATTGGCTGCAAAACGCGGCAGGATCGCTGTCGAAATCCAGGCGGCGGCGGATAATCTGCCCGCGCTCGGTGGGCAGGGTTTGCCCGCTCAAGGCCACATTGAAGCCAAAGCGGTCGAGCAGTTGCGGGCGCAACTCGCCCTCTTCCGGGTTCATGGTGCCGATCAATACAAAGCGTGCCGAATGCCGGTGGGAAATGCCGTCGCGCTCGATCAGGTTGGTGCCGCTGGCGGCCACATCGAGCAGCAGGTCCACCAGGTGATCAGGCAGTAAGTTGACTTCATCAACGTACAGCACGCCGCCGTCAGCCTTGGCCAGGACGCCGGGGGAAAATTGCGCGCGGCCTTCGCCCAGCGCTGCGTCCAGATCCAACGTGCCCACCAGCCGCTCTTCGGTAGCGCCCAACGGCAAGGTGACAAACTGCCCGCTGGCCAACAAATCCGCCAGGCCTCGGGCCAACGTGGACTTGGCCATGCCGCGCGGGCCTTCGATCAGCACGCCGCCGATTTTCGGGTCGATGGCGGTGAGGCACAGGGCCAGTTTCAAGTCGTCGGCGCCGACCACGGCGGACAGCGGGAAATGCGCAATATCAGTCATCAGCTGTCTTCTTCTATGTCCAGCAACAGGTTTTCCAACGCCTCGCGATACGCGCCCGGCGCTTGCCACATGCCGCGCTGCTGGGCTTCGAGCATACGCTCGGTCATGTCGCGCAGGGCATCGGGGTTGTGCTGCTGCACAAACGCCCGGGTGTCAGGGTCGAGCAAATAGGCGTCGGCGAGCAAGGCGTATTGGTGATCATCAATCAGCGCAGTGGTGGCGTCGAACGCGAACAGATTGTCCACCGTCGCGGCCATTTCGAACGCGCCTTTATAGCCATGGCGCTTCACGCCTTCGATCCATTTGGGGTTGGCGGCACGGGAACGGATAACCCGGTTCAGCTCTTCCTTCAGGGTACGGATCCTGGGCAGGTCCGGCTGGCTATGGTCGCCATGATAGCTGGCGGCCTTGTCACCGCTCAGGGTTTCCACGGCGGCGAGCATGCCGCCCTGGAATTGGTAGTAGTCGTTGGAATCGAGCAGGTCGTGCTCGCGGTTGTCCTGGTTCTGCAGGACCGCCTGCACCTGGCTCAGGCGCTGGGCGAACTGTTCGCGGGCGGCAGTGCCTTCGTCGGCACCGCCATACGCATAGCCGCCCCAGTTCAGGTAGACCTCGGCCAAATCCTCGCGGCTCTGCCACAAGCGACCATCAATCGCACCCTGTACGCCCGCGCCGTAGGCGCCAGGCTTGGCGCCAAAGATGCGCCAGCCGGCCTGTTTCGCCGCTGCCTCTTCATCCAGGCCCGCGCTGAGCAGCGCCTCGCGCTCGCTGCGCACCTTGGCCGCCAGCGGGTTCATGGCATCCGGCTCATCCAGGGCGGCCACCGCTTGCACGGCTGCATCAAACAGCCGGATCAGGTTGGCAAAGGCATCGCGGAAGAACCCGGACACGCGCAGCGTCACATCGACGCGCGGGCGATCCAACAAACTGATCGGCAGAATCTCGAAGTCATCCACGCGCTGGCTGCCGGTGGCCCACACCGGGCGTACGCCCATCAGCGCCATGGCCTGGGCAATATCATCACCGCCGGTACGCATGGTGGCAGTGCCCCAGACCGACAGGCCGAGCTGGCGCAGGTGGTCGCCGTGGTCTTGCAGGTGCCGCTCAAGGATCAGGTTGGCGGATTGAAAGCCGATGCGCCAGGCGGTAGTGGTGGGCAGGTTACGCACATCCACGGTAAAGAAATTGCGCCCGGTGGGCAGCACATCCAGGCGCCCACGACTCGGTGCGCCGCTGGGGCCTGCGGGTACAAAGCGGCCACTTAACGCATCCAGCAAACCGCGCATTTCCGCCGGCCCGCACGCATCCAGGCGTGGCGCCACGACGATGCGCAGGCTTTCGATGACCGCCTTCACGTCCTCCCAGCCGGGTTCCTCCAGTTGCTCGAGCGGCCCTTCCAGCGCTTGTTCGATCAGCCGCGCGGCGTATAACTCCAGGCGCTCGCGGGTATCACCGGCAGTGCGCCAGAGCTGCGGATCAATGGCTTGCAGCACCTCGGGGCGACGCCCGGTCCACGGCTCGGCCAGCGCACAATCGAGTGGGTCGAAGCCCAGCGCAAACGCCTTGGCCAAAACGCGCAGCAAGCTCGACTGCGGACCACGCCCATCGCCGCGCGGAATGCGCAGCAAGGCCAGCAAGGTGTCGATGCGCAAACGGCCGTCGGGCGACTCGCCAAAAATATGCAGGCCGTCGCGGATCTGCGACTCCTTCAAGTCGCACAGGTAAGTGTCCAGGCGCGGCAACCAGATCGCGGCGTCGGCGTCGTTGTCCAGCTCCAGCTCCTGATCGATATGGGTTTCGCGCACCAGCTTGAGAATGTCTTTTTGCAATTCAAGGGCGCGGCGCGGGTCCAGCAATTGCGCCTCGTAATATTCGTCGGCCAACAGCTCCAGGTTACGCAGCGGGCCGTAGGTCTCGGCCCGCGTCAGTGGCGGCATCAAGTGGTCGATGATCACCGCTTGAGTGCGCCGCTTGGCCTGGGCGCCCTCGCCCGGGTCGTTGACGATAAACGGGTAGATATTCGGCAACGGCCCCAGCAGCGCGTCGGGCCAGCAGTTTTCCGACAGCCCCACGCCCTTGCCCGGCAGCCATTCGAGGTTGCCGTGCTTGCCCACGTGGATCACGCCATGGGCGCCGTAGGTGTGGCGCAACCAAAAGTAGAACGCCAAATAGCCGTGGGGCGGCACCAGGTCCGGGTCGTGATAGACCGCGCTGTGGTCCACCTGATAACCCCGCGCCGGCTGGATGCCGACGAAGGTCAGGCCCAGGCGCAGGCCGGCGATCATCATGCGGCCGTCGCGGCACATCGGATCGTTCTGCGGCGTGCCCCAGCGCTCCAGTACCGCCTGGCGATTGGCTTCCGGCAGGCGCTTGAACATCGCCTCGTAGTCGTCCAGGCCCAGGCTTTGGTGGCACGGGCGCAGGTCGAGGCTGTCCAGATCGTTGGTCACGCCGCCAAGCAGCTCATGAATCAAGGCCGTGCCGCTGTGCGGCAACTCACTGGGCACCGGATAACCGTCGGCTTGCAGCGCGCGCAGGATATTCAGCGCCGCCGCCGGGGTATCCAGGCCCACGCCATTGCCGATGCGGCCGTCGCGGGTCGGGTAGTTGGCGAGGATCAGCGCGATGCGCTTTTGCGCATTCGGCACCCGCGCCAGCTCAACCCAACGCCGCGCCAGCTCGGCGACGAAATCCATACGCTCGGGCGCAGCGCGGTAACACACCACGTCGGACTGGCTGCGCTCACTGCGCCAGGCCAGGTCTTTGAAGCTGATGGGACGGCTGATAATGCGCCCGTCCAGCTCCGGCAAGGCAATATGCATCGCCAGGTCGCGCGGGCCGAGGCCTTGCTCGCTGGCCTCCCAGCCGGGCTGGTTGTCCTGGGCGCAAATCGCCTGGATCACCGGAATATTGCGCCGGAACGGGCGCAAATGCGGGGCTTCCGGGCTGGACTGGGCAAAGCCGGTGGTGTTCAGAATCACCGCCGCCTGCACGTCATCCAGCCAGTCTTCGACCACCGTCAGGCAGCCGGGCTCTTTCAAACTGGCCACCGCTATCGGCAACGGGTTAAGACCCGCCGCTTGCAAGCGTTGGCAGAACACGTCGATAAACCCGGTATTGGCCGCCTGCAAATGCGAGCGGTAGAACAGCACGGCGGCTACCGGCCAGTCTGCCTGCCAATCCGACTGCCAGTCATTCAAGCGCGGGTTGGCTTTATGCGGGTGATAAATCGCGGTGCGCGGCAGGCTTTGCGGTTCGGCCCAGGCATAGTCGCGGGCCAGGTAGCTGCTTGCCAGGCAACGATAGAAATCCAGCGCGTTGCCCAGGCCGCCCTGGCGCAGGAAGTGCCACAGGCGGTCGCGCGCGTCCACGCCTACGGTGCTCAAGCCGCTGAGTTCCGGGTCCGGGCGATCATCGCCCGGCACCAGGATCAGTTGCACGCCACGCTCGGCCAACTTCACCAGGCGCTCGATGCCGTAGCGCCAATAACCGATGCCGCCGTGCAGCGAAATCAGGATGACCTTGGCGTGGCGCAGCACCTCGTCCACGTACAGGTCGACCGAGGCATGGTTCTGCACCTGCATCGGGTTGGCCAGGCGAAAGCTGGGGTAGTCGTCGGGTAACTGCTGAGCCGCTTCGGCGAGCAGTGCCAGGCTGGAGTCGCCGCTGCACAGGATCACCAGTTCAGCGGGGGTTTGGCCTAAGTCGGCAATGTTGTCTTCCGAGACGAAACCGCCGGGCTGGGTCCTGAGCAGGTGCATGGGTTAAACGCTGAGGGCGGCGCGCAGTTGCGCTTCGAGGCCCGCCGCGTCCAGCGCCTGGCCGATCAGCACCAGACGCGTGACGCGTGCTTCATCAGCCTGCCAGGCACGGTCGAAGTGCTTGTCGAAACGTGTGCCCACGCCCTGGATCAGCAGGCGCATCGGTTTGTTGGGGATCGCCGCGAAACCTTTGACGCGCAGGATGCCGTGTTGCACCACCAACTGCGTCAGGGCGTCGAGCAGCAGCGCTTCATCGGCTTGCGGCAGGTCGATGGAGATGGAATCGAACGCATCGTGGTCGTGGTCGTCTTCACCTTCGTGGTGATGATCGTGATGGCTGTGGCGGTCGTCGATGTGTGCTTCGGAACCGGCGCCCAGGCCGATCAACACGTCCAGCGGCAGGCGACCGCTGCTGGCTTCGATGATTTTTACGGCGGGTGGCAGCTCTTCGGCGACTTCGAGGCGCACGCGGGCCAGGTCTTCAGGGCTGATCAGGTCGGATTTATTCAGGATCACCAGGTCGGCGCTGGCCAGTTGGTCGGCGAACAGCTCATGCAGCGGCGATTCATGGTCCAGGTTCGGGTCGAGTTTGCGCTGGGCATCCACCTGGTCCGGGAACGCGGCGAAGGTCCCGGCGGCCACGGCCGGGCTGTCGACCACGGTGATGACCGCGTCAACCGTGCAGGCGCTGCGGATTTCCGGCCACTGGAAGGCCTGGACCAAGGGTTTTGGCAGGGCCAGGCCCGAGGTTTCGATCAGGATATGGTCGAGGTCACCGCGACGGGCGACCAACTCGCGCATCACCGGGAAGAACTCTTCCTGCACGGTGCAGCACAGGCAGCCGTTGGCCAGTTCGTACACGCGGCCGTTGGCTTCTTCCTCGGTGCAACCGATCGAACACTGCTTGAGGATTTCACCGTCAATGCCCAGCTCGCCGAACTCGTTGACGATCACGGCGATGCGACGGCCCTGGGCGTTGTCGAGCATATGGCGCAGCAAGGTGGTTTTGCCCGAGCCGAGGAAGCCGGTGACGATGGTGACGGGAAGTTTGGCCAGTGTTTTCATCGGATGCCCTTTGGGGCGGGCATACGGGACGATGGCCCTGCGCAACGCGCAGAAGCTGATTTCGTCACCGGATCACCCCGCCCGGTTGAAGTAGAAAATCGGTGACGAGGCAGGTCTCCTGGCTTGGGGCATGCGGGTCTTGCGACCGGCGCTGACTGCGCCTTCCCGCCGTATCGGCAGTGGCGTGGCAGTCAGATGAACCCTTCACAGTTGCGGGGGCAGCCGCGGCTTGAACCGCGTTCCCTTCTTAGCTTCGACCTGGGCCGAAGAACCTCGAAGGTGCAAGGCTACGCAGTGCGGGGAAGCGGGTCAACGTTGATTGATACACGGACCGGGGCGCTCGCCGTCAGCGGCTTGAAACAATTCCAGATCTTATTAACCGAACGCTCCGGGAACGCCATAACCGCATTCGACACCTATGAGTGAACAGACCTCAACATAAAACGGAAATCACCATGACGCTCACGATTCCTCCCTCTGTCAATTCACACTTGCCCGCAGCTCTCCTCCCTCAGCAAGCCGCGCCTACGACTGCACGTTGGACGGAGCCCGTTGACCAACTCCACCCCCGAGAACTGGCGCAAGCACTCCAAACCTATTTTGATGCCATGAGCGATCCGCGCTTTACCGAGACCATTACCAAAAAGTCCCTTCAGCGAGTGGCAGATGGACGACCGCTGAACGGGGTGCCGCCAACCCACACGCAGATCGAGATTGCCCAGGAAGTATTGAAGCGCAAAGACCTCTTCCAGCAGTTGGACTTTACCAGCGGCAAGGACGGTCAAATCAGCCGAGACGATCTCGCGACTGAGACCGGTGACTTCCAACGCCTGAGCGACCGTGCGCTGATCACCCTGGTGGGCAAACACTTCAACGAATTTGGCGGCGGCGACAAATACGTGAACTTCACCGAGTTGCGAGAAGCTTCCGGTGAACTGCCAAGCGCTAACACCTTCAGCCCGCAAGCGAGAGGGGTCGCTCAGGCCCTGCTCAAACGCAAAGAGTTGCTTGACCGCCTGGATATCGGCGTGGGCTTTTTGGGGTTCTCAGGAACACAAGATCAGCGCTTCGATCAGCGCAACGTTGAGTACACACGCACCCACAGCTCGCCGGAATTTCACTACCCGGACTGATCGATCGGGCCAACCAGCGGGTGGCGGCTGGCGAATTTCGAGAGCCGCCAAACCTCCATTTGACGCCTATCCCCCGCCCATGCTCTCCTACACCTCTTGTTTCGGGTGCCCTTCACAGGGTGAAACGGGAAACCGGTGACTCACGTCGACACGTGCGAAGTCCGGTGCTGCCCCCGCAACGGTAAGCGAGCGAAGCGTCACAGCCACTGTGCCCCTGGCATGGGAAGGCGATGCTTTCAGGACTCTGTTCACAGAGCCCCCTCGCAAGCCCGGAGACCGGCCCGAAAAATCAGATAACAAACCCGCGGTGGGCGGGCGCTGTTCAGAACCCTGCGTGCCTGGCTCGCGGGGTTTGCATGCGCTCGTTTCACCCTGACACCCAGAAGGGACGCGCCATGTCGATCATCAGCAGCACCTCGCACACCACCAGCAGCACCGCCACCCTGAGCCAACGCCTGAGTGCCGCCATCGGCGCGTCGATTCTGGGCGCGTGCCTGGTGTATTTCGCCGGCTTCTCGCATATCGAGGCGGTGCACAACGCGGCCCACGATACCCGCCACAGCGCCGCGTTCCCGTGCCACTGAGGCCTGCCGACATGATCAAGCGTATTGCCCAAACCGCAGGTTTCACCGGCCTGCTGGCCGCCCTGTTGCTGACCTTGCTGCAAAGTTTTTGGGTCGCCCCGCTGATTCTGCAGGCGGAAACCTTTGAAAATGCCCCGGTCGCCGAAGTGGCTCACGCACACGCCGCTGGCGCCGCAGCCCACACCCACGACGCCGAAGCCTGGGAGCCGGAAAATGGCTGGCAGCGTGTGCTGTCGACCACCGGCGGCAACCTGGTGGTAGCGGTCGGTTTCGCGCTGATGCTGGCCGGTCTCTACACCTTGCGCGCGCCGACCCGCACGGCCCAAGGGTTGTTGTGGGGCTTGGCCGGTTACGCAACCTTTGTACTGGCCCCCACCCTGGGCCTGCCGCCGGAATTGCCGGGCACTGCTGCCGCCGACCTGGCGCAACGGCAGATCTGGTGGATCGGTACAGCGGCCTCTACCGCTGCGGGGATCGCGCTGCTGGTGTTTGGCCGCAACGGGCTGCTAAAAATACTGGGCGTGGCGATTCTGGCCGTGCCACATATCATCGGCGCGCCGCAGCCTGAAGTGCATTCGATGCTGGCACCCGAAGCCCTGGAAGCGCAGTTCAAGATCGCCTCGCAACTGACCAACGTCGCCTTCTGGCTGGCCTTGGGCTTGATCAGCGCGTGGCTGTTCCGCCGCAACCGCGACGGTCAATACGCGGCATGACACTGGTGGTCGGCCTGGGTTGCCAACGGGGCTGTGATGTTCACAGCCTGCTCAGCCTGTTTGACACCGCCCTCGCCGACGCCGGCATTGCGCGCCATCGCATCACGGCGTTGGCAAGCATTGATCGCAAACAGGCTGAACCGGGCTTGCTGGCCCTGGCCCGACTGCTGGAACTGCCCTTGCAGTGTTTTGGCGCAGAACACTTAACCGGTTATGAAGACCGCTTGAGCCACAAGTCAGCCGTCGCCTTTGCGCATACTGGTTGCTATGGCATCGCCGAAAGCGCCGCCCTGGCCCTGGTTGAACAGCTCTCCCAGCGCCCTGCCCGCCTGTTGATCACGCGCAAAAAATCCGCCCAGGCCACCTTTGCATTGGCATGCGCCGACTAAAATCCCGATAATTGCCCTCCTCGATCATGAGCAATCTTCATGCTCGCCCGTTTTTCAACAGGAATTCCCCATGACCGTCTACTTTATCGGCGCCGGCCCCGGCGACCCGGAATTGATCACCGTCAAAGGCCAGCGGCTGATCCGCAGTTGCCCGGTGATCATTTACGCCGGCTCGCTGGTGCCCGCCGCCGTATTGGAGGGCCATCAGGCGGAACAGGTGGTCAATAGCGCCGAATTGCACCTGGAACAAATCATCGAGTTGATCCAGGCGGCCCATGCAAAGGGCCAGGACGTGGCGCGCGTGCACTCCGGCGACCCGAGCCTGTATGGGGCGATTGGCGAACAAATCCGCCATTTGCGCGAGCGGGGCATTCCCTTCCAGATTATTCCCGGGGTCACCGCAGTGGCGGCCTGCGCGGCATTGCTGGAGGCGGAACTGACCCTGCCGGACATCGCCCAAAGCGTGATCCTGACCCGTTACGCCGACAAAACCAGCATGCCCGCCGGTGAGGCGTTCGACAGCCTGGCGCGTCATGGCACGACGATGGCGATTCACCTGGGGGTCAGCCACCTGGACAAAATCGTCGCCGAACTGCTGCCGCACTACGGCGCGGACTGCCCGATTGCCGTGGTGCACCGCGCGACGTGGCCGGATCAGGATTGGGTTGTCGGCACACTGAGTGATATTGCCGAGCAGGTCGCCGCCAAGGGTTTCCGGCGTACGGCACTGATCGTGGTCGGACGGGTGCTGGCAAGCGACCGCTTCAGCGAGTCCTCACTGTACCGGGCGAGCCACGCGCACCTTTATCGCCCCTGAAGAATGCGGGGGTCAGCCCCTGCACCTCTAACTGAACGACCGCGTTCGCGAGCAAGCCTGCTCACACAGTTGATCTTATTTGTTAGAAAGACCGCGCAAGACACTGAATTTAAAGCATAAAAAAACGGCGCTCACGGGGCGCCGTTTTTTTGTTCGCAGTGAACGCCTTACTCAGTAGTAGGCGTTTTCTTTCTGCGTGTGGTCAGTCACATCGCGTACGCCCTTGAGCTCTGGAATGCGCTCGAGCAGCGTGCGCTCGATGCCTTCACGCAGGGTCACGTCGGCCTGGCCACAGCCTTGGCAGCCGCCGCCGAATTTCAACACGGCGATGCCATCGTCCACCACGTCGATCAAGCTGACCTGCCCGCCGTGGCTTGCGAGCCCCGGGTTGATCTCGGTTTGCAGGTAGTAGTTGATGCGTTCGTTGACCGGGCTGTCGGCGTTGACATTCGGCACCTTGGCGTTGGGCGCCTTGATGGTCAACTGGCCGCCCATGCGGTCGGTGGCGTAGTCGACCACCGCGTCGTCGAGGAAGGCTTCACTGAAGTTATCGATATACGCGGTGAAGCTTTTGAGCCCCAGGGCGGTGTCTTCAGGTTTCTCTTCCCCAGGCTTGCAGTAGGCGATGCAAGTCTCGGCGTATTGAGTGCCGGGCTGGGTGATAAAGACGCGGATGCCGATGCCTGGGGTGTTCTGCTTGGACAGCAGATCAGCCAGGTAATCGTGCGCGGCGTCGGTAATGGTTATGGCAGTCATGGAAACTCCTCACAGGCTTGCCGCCAGTTTACGCCAAATTATTACCGAGGTACAAAGTCCTAGTGTTTTTGTCGGGATAGTTTTTTATGTGGGCGCCTCGGGAGGTGTACCTAGCCGTTGCTGCGGTCACGGCCGCTTAGGGCTCCGCCCTTACGGCCGGTCACTTGTGAAAAGAGCCCAACTGCACCCAAAAGGCACTTGCCCCACCACTCGGCACCGCGCCCAGGCTCGGTGTGCCAGAACAAAGGCTTTGGACCCTGAGCCCTCGCCATCGGGCGCCTGAGATCAAAATCAACAGCACAGCACGGCGGCCTGGCAGCCAACCTCAAGGGTTAGATCAAAAGCAAAGCTGGGGCAGCCTTACAGCCGAGCTGATAACGGAAGACAAAACTCGGTCAAATTGTGAAAACGCGCTTGCTCGCGAAGGCAGCGCATCAGTGACAGATGAGCTGACTGAACCAACGCATTCGCGAGCAAGCCCGCTCCCACATTTGGAACTCATTTCATCCGGTAAAAGTGCTGTTGCTATGCTGTTGCTTCAACCACTCAGGCCGGCTGTCAGGCCGCCGTGCTCTGCTTTTGATCTGCTGTTGATCTTGATCTGACAGGCCCCGTTAACCACGCTGGCCGAACGCAGGCTTGAATCCGTGGGTAACCCGGCAGGACGCCGGGTTAGCCGCACTGGGCCAGGGATGGCCCATTGCGGCGGCCCACGGATTCAAGCCGGAGTGCGGGCATACCGAGCCTGGGCGAGGTACCGAGTGGTGGGGCAAAGCGTTTTTTGGTTACTTTTTTAGGCGTTTGTAAAAAAGTGACCCGCTGTAAGAGCGGAACCCATAGCCGCCGTGACCGCAGCAACGGATATGTACCCCACCCAAATCACAAATCAAAAATCAAAAATCACAAATTCTCATACCGATTCATATCCAACACCCCATCCTCAACCGGCGTAGTCTCAAAAACATACCGCGACAAATCATGAAAATACTGCCAAAACAGCGGATGACTACGCCTCACCCCCCACCGATCAACAATCCTCTCAAACCGCTGGGCATCCTTGGCATCCTCCATCGCCGAAACAAACTCCGGCACCTCCCCCGCCGGAATGTTGAACATAAAGTTCGGATAACTGCTCAGCACCCCCGGATAGATGGTCACCGTATCCAGCCCCAGCTGATAGCGATAAGCCTCACCCAGCAAAAACGCCACATTACTGTGCGCACGATTACGCAACATGCTGTAAACCACCCGCTTGCCGCTGGCGGTTTCGACCCGCAGCATCGTGGCCTCAGGCAATTGCTCAATCACCTTGAGCCCCGCCGCCGGCCTCGACGTGAGGCGACTGAGCGCCTGCTCCGCATCCTGCAACGCCGGATCAATCCCATCACGCGAGCAATAGGCACCGGTACACCGGTTGATCGGGTCCGGACTGGCATTCAGGTCACCGTAGCGAGTCAGCAACTGATGGGCAAAATCGCGCTTCGGGTCCTTCTCATCCAGATGCAGCCCACTCGGCGTGTCATCATCAATCGCCTCGTAGTCCAGCCAGAGCTTGAGTTTGCCGCTGTTCTGGTACCAATCGTCCATAAAGTCGTCGCGGCTATCGGCGGGCATCAGGCGCAGGAAGTTCTGCTCGGCGCCATTGCGGATCAGGTCGAAGTACAGCCGGGTCTGGGCCTGGTGCGAGACATTACCGAACACGTCAAAGTTGACCACCAGTTGGTAGTAGGTGCGCTCCAGCAACGGGTAATCGAACAACCACATCGTCTGCGGGACTTCACCGATCAGGCCTTTATTGACCGAGGCACTGTCAAAGTGGCGGAAGATGCTCAACAGCGCATTGTCATTGCCGGCCCACAGGGTTGACCAGCTTGGCGCCGGCAGGTCGGCGTAACTGTCCCGGCGCAGGGCTTCGTACTGGTTGCGCTTGTCGCGGTACTTGAGCCACAGGCTGAGCACGCTGCCCACGTCATCGTTCTGGCCGGGCATCGCCAGCAACGGCGTGGCCTGGCCACGGTAGCGGGCATCGGTGATGTACAGGTCGTGATCGGGTGCCTGGAACAGCGCCCAGAAGTTGTCGCGGATCACGTCCGTGGCAATCTGCCCGCGGCACACCGGGCCACGGATAAACGTGCGTACAAAGTACTCGGCGTTGTCCAGCATGAACTGGTAACGCGCCTGCGCCGGGATCGCTTCGAAGGTCTCGAACGGGTTGGCACGCCGCCCGGGGCCGTAGCCCGGCGACGCGGTCACCTGCCAGTCGCCGCTGTAGAACAAGGATTTGACCCGTGCCAATTTCTGCGCACTGAGCGGATAAGTGATGTGGGTTTTATGCACAATCACCCCTTGTACCGGCCACAGGCGGTAATACACCCGAGTGCCGGGGTCGTCATTCGGGCGACGGGTGTTGATCAGGTCAATCGGCTGCCCGCTGGGGGTGCGTGAGCGTACCCACTGGAAGAAATGCCCGGGTTCGCCGCCTTCAAAATACAGATGCGCAATAAACAGGTGCTCAAACAGCCAGCGCGCCACCAGGCTTTGCCGGGCGCCGGGGGCGTTGAGCAGGTTTTCCCATTGCAGCACCTGGGCCGCTTCCTGGGCACTCGGCGCCACGCCTTGTTGATCAATCGGCGCACCGGAGGCCAGCCAGCGTTGCAGGGTCTGGTATTGCTGGTCGCTCAAGCCGGTGACGGCCAACGGCATGCCTTCATTGGGGTGCGCGCCGGCGTAGGCGTCGAATTCGCCTGGCGACGGGCACACGTTTTCGCGGTTCAGGCCCAGCACGATGTCATCGGGCAGTTTGCCGTTGGGCTGCAAGGGCGCACGGCGGTGGCCCAGCTCCAACATGCGCGCCATCAGCGCGGCCTGGCTGCCCTGGGCATCAAGTACCGAGCTGAAGCCTTCGCGCTGCCAGGCGGCTTTACCGAACGCGTCATAAAACAGCCGGGTCGGCTTGGTGGCCTGGCTGCGCTCACCGTCATAGACCGGCACTTTGGTCGCGCCGCGTGCCGCGCCTTCGCCGCTGCCCAGGTTCAACTGGCAGGCCGAGTCATAGCAGGCATGGCAGGCCACGCACTTCTCAGTAAAAATCGGTTGAATGTCACGGGTATAGGAAATCGCCGGGGCGGGATCTTGGGCCTGTGTGGTAGTGCCAATCAGCAAAAGTGCAAGGCTGATAATGATGCGATACGGCATGAGCCTGGTCCCAAAATGAAGCCAAAATAAAAAACCCGCGAATTCTACCGGCCTGGAACCCACAGCAACATGAACGATATTCATGCAAAACCTTGGCATGCTCCAAATAGGCACAGGTTTGCTATGATTCGCCCCCTCCGAAATGCCTGACCAGAGTAGTCCCATGTCCGATCGTAGCGCTCGTCTGCACGCCCTTCATCAAGCCCTCAAGGAACGTATCCTGATCCTCGATGGCGGTATGGGCACGATGATCCAGAGCTACAAGCTTGAGGAGCAGGATTATCGTGGCAAGCGCTTCGCCGACTGGCCGAGCGACGTCAAGGGCAACAACGACCTGCTGGTCATCACCCGTCCGGACGTGATCGGCGGCATCGAAAAAGCCTACCTGGATGCCGGCGCCGACATCCTGGAAACCAACACCTTCAACGCCACGCGCATTTCCATGGCCGATTACGGCATGGAAGCCCTGGCCTACGAATTAAACGTAGAGGGCGCGCGCCTGGCACGCAAGATCGCCGACGCCAAGACCCTGGAGAACCCGGCCAAGCCGCGTTTCGTCGCGGGCGTGCTCGGCCCTACCAGCCGTACCTGCTCGCTGTCGCCTGACGTGAACAACCCCGGCTACCGCAACGTGACCTTTGATGAGCTGGTGGAAAACTACACCGAGGCGACCAAAGGTCTGATTGAGGGCGGCGCCGATCTGATCCTGATCGAAACCATTTTCGACACACTCAACGCCAAAGCGGCAATCTTCGCTGTGCAAGGGGTGTTCGAAGCGCTGGGCATCGAGTTGCCGATCATGATTTCCGGCACCATCACCGACGCGTCCGGCCGTACCCTGTCGGGCCAGACCACCGAAGCGTTCTGGAACTCCGTCAGCCACGCCAAGCCGATTTCCGTAGGCCTGAACTGCGCCCTTGGGGCAAGTGAACTGCGCCCGTACCTGGAAGAGCTGTCGAACAAGGCCAACACCCATGTGTCGGCGCACCCGAACGCCGGCCTGCCCAACGAATTCGGCGAATACGATGAACTGCCGTCGCAAACCGCCAAGGTCATCGAAGAATTCGCCCAGAGCGGCTTCCTCAACATCGTCGGCGGCTGCTGCGGCACCACGCCCGGCCACATCGAAGCCATCGCCAAGGCCGTGGCCGGCTATGCGCCACGCGCGATTCCGGATATTCCCAAGGCTTGCCGACTGTCGGGCCTGGAGCCGTTCACCATTGACCGCAGCTCGTTGTTCGTCAACGTCGGCGAGCGCACCAACATTACCGGTTCCGCACGCTTTGCCCGTTTGATCCGTGAAGACAACTACACCGAAGCCCTGGAAGTCGCCCTGCAGCAGGTGGAAGCCGGCGCCCAGGTGATCGACATCAACATGGACGAAGGGATGCTCGATTCGAAGAAGGCCATGGTCACCTTCCTCAATCTGATTGCCGGCGAGCCGGACATCTCCCGCGTGCCGATCATGATCGACTCCTCCAAGTGGGAAGTGATCGAAGCCGGCCTCAAGTGCATCCAGGGCAAGGGCATCGTCAACTCCATCAGCATGAAGGAAGGCGTCGAGCAGTTCATTCACCACGCCAAGCTGTGCAAGCGCTACGGCGCCGCCGTGGTGGTGATGGCCTTCGATGAAGCCGGCCAGGCCGACACCGAAGCGCGCAAGAAAGAAATCTGCAAACGCTCCTACGACATCCTGGTCAATGAAGTCGGCTTCCCGCCGGAAGACATCATCTTTGACCCGAACATCTTCGCGGTCGCCACCGGTATCGAAGAGCACAACAACTACGCCGTCGACTTTATCAACGCCTGCGCCTATATCCGTGACGAGCTGCCGTACGCGCTGACCTCGGGCGGCGTCTCCAACGTGTCGTTCTCGTTCCGCGGCAACAACCCGGTGCGTGAGGCGATCCACTCGGTGTTCCTGCTGTATGCGATCCGCAACGGCCTGAGCATGGGTATCGTCAACGCCGGCCAACTGGAGATCTACGACCAGATCCCGGCCGAGCTGCGCGATGCCGTGGAAGATGTAGTGCTCAACCGCACCCCGGAAGGCACCGACGCCCTCCTCGCCATCGCCGACAAGTACAAGGGCGACGGCAGCGTCAAGGAAGCCGAGACCGAGGAATGGCGTGGCTGGCCGGTGAACAAGCGCCTGGAACACGCGCTGGTCAAGGGTATCACCACCCACATCGTCGAAGACACCGAGGAATCCCGGCAGTCGTTTGCGCGCCCGATCGAAGTGATTGAAGGCCCGCTGATGTCCGGCATGAACATCGTCGGCGACCTGTTTGGCGCCGGCAAAATGTTCCTGCCCCAGGTGGTTAAATCCGCCCGGGTAATGAAGCAGGCCGTGGCCCACTTGATCCCGTTCATCGAGCTGGAAAAAGGCGACAAGCCGGAAGCCAAGGGCAAGATCCTCATGGCCACCGTAAAAGGTGACGTGCATGACATCGGCAAGAACATTGTCGGCGTGGTACTGGGTTGCAACGGCTACGACATTGTCGACCTGGGCGTGATGGTCCCGGCCGAGAAGATCCTGCAAGTGGCCAAGGAACAGAAGTGCGACATTATTGGCCTGTCCGGCTTGATCACGCCGTCCCTGGACGAGATGGTGCACGTGGCCCGCGAGATGCAACGCCAAGACTTCCATCTGCCGCTGATGATCGGTGGCGCCACCACCTCCAAGGCGCACACGGCGGTGAAGATCGAGCCCAAGTACAGCAATGATGCGGTGATCTATGTGACCGACGCCTCCCGTGCGGTGGGCGTGGCCACGCAGTTGCTGTCCAAGGAATTGAAACCGGCCTTTGTCGAGAAAACCCGCCTGGAATACATCGACGTGCGTGAACGCACCTCGAACCGCAGCGCACGTACCGAGCGCCTGAGTTACCCGGCGGCGATCGCCAAGAAGCCACAGTTCGACTGGAGCACCTATACCCCGGTGAAACCGAGCTTTACCGGTGCCAGGGTGCTGGACAACATCGACCTCAAGGTCCTGGCCGCGTACATCGACTGGACGCCGTTCTTTATCTCCTGGGACCTGGCCGGCAAGTTCCCGCGCATCCTCGAAGACGAAGTGGTGGGTGAAGCGGCGACCGCGCTCTACGCCGATGCCCAGGAAATGCTGAACAAGCTGATCGACGAAAAACTCATCAGCGCCCGCGCAGTGTTCGGTTTCTGGCCGACCAACCAGGTGCAGGACGATGACCTGGAAGTCTACGGTGACGACGGCCAGCCGATTGCCAAACTGCATCACCTGCGCCAACAGATCATCAAGACCGACGGCAAGCCGAACTTCTCCCTGGCCGACTTCGTTGCGCCCAAAGACAGCGGCGTGACCGACTACATCGGTGGCTTCATCACCACCGCCGGTATCGGCGCCGAAGAAGTGGCCAAGGCCTATCAGGACGCGGGCGACGACTACAACTCGATCATGGTCAAGGCCCTGGCCGACCGTCTGGCCGAGGCCTGCGCCGAGTGGCTGCACCAGCAGGTGCGTAAAGAACACTGGGGTTATGCCAAGGACGAACAGCTGGATAACGAGGCGTTGATCAAAGAGCAATACAGCGGCATCCGCCCTGCCCCGGGCTACCCGGCGTGCCCGGACCACACCGAGAAAGCTCAGCTGTTCCAACTGCTGGACCCCGAGGCCCACGAAATGCACGCCGGCCGCAGCGGTGTGTTCCTCACCGAACACTACGCGATGTTCCCGGCAGCGGCAGTCAGCGGCTGGTACTTCGCCCACCCGCAGGCGCAGTACTTTGCCGTGGGCAAAGTCGACAAGGACCAAGTGCACAGCTACACCGCGCGTAAGCACCAGGACTTGAGCGTCACCGAACGCTGGCTGGCTCCCAACCTGGGTTACGACAACTAAGAAGCGCGGTATTCACCTGCCCGGACCGCTTGCAGCATCGACCGCTGCAGGCGTTCGAAGCAGGCGGGTACCGGGCCTTGACGCGTGCAAGCTCGGTGTTGAAAGCGGTATCCGGATACCTCACCTGACATGAGCAAAATCGATTTCCTGTGCGTACCGATCATTGGATCACACCGCAAAGGATTTCATCATGCCCACCCCGCACACCCCTGCCCCCCTGAGCCAACTGCCAGCATCGGCGGTGCATCAACGTTTCTCGACACGCCCGGCGTTGTATTCGGTGGTATTCAATGCACTGCGCAGTCGGATACTGGCGTGTTACCCATCGCTGCCCCTGGATCTGCCGACGCTCAAGCTCGCCATCCCGCAGCCAGAGAGTCACTACATCTACCGGTCGCTGATGGAAGTCGCTCTGGCGCACGTACTCGACCCGCAGTTGCTGGACCTGCACACACGCCGCGAGCTGCCGTATTACCTCACGCAACAAATCCCTACGGTGTTGAAACCCACACCGCCTGCGCTGATCGATATGCAGGTGATCGCGCACATCATCGACCAATTGCGCGTGTCGCTACCGCTGCATTTCCAGCAGGAACTGGCGGACTACTGGAGCGCAAGCGATAGCCACGGCCGCAGTCGCTGGCAATGGCTGAGTGAGTTTCTCAATGGCCAGATGACGGCCGCAGCGGCAGGTCAGTCAAGCCTGACCGACAACCAACGGGCCATGCTGACAGCCGTCGCCGCATGGCCGGGGCGGCTTGACCGGCTCTCCCACGCCTCGCCCACCACCTATGCCTATTTCATTGAAAGCACACTCGTTAAAGGCGTAGAAGAAACACGCCTGCTGAGCCCGGACCTGCTGCTGGTACGCGATCAACAGGTGCTGCTTTACAGCATCGCAGGAAGGGTTGAGGCGTTTACCTCCATCGATGATTTCAGTCACGCCTGGGGCGCCAGGATGCAGCGTCAGTTCGAGTTCGACAGCCTCACCTGGAGGCGTAACGAACCCGACGGCAACGTGTTCGAACAACAAGCCGGCCTGCTCCTCGACCAGGCGTTGGAAGACCTCGCGGCGTTGACCTTTGAGGGCCAGGACGAAACCACGCTGCAGCGGCGCCTGGACACGCTCACCGACCCGGCGGTTTTCTTTACCCAGGTTGCGACGCCTGCCGCACCGCACCTGCAGACGATCCGCGACCAGTTGCCCGAGTGGCTCACGCAAGCCAGCGCCGATGACCGCTTTGCGTTGCACCGCCACCAGCAGGAGATGGCGCAAGTATTGCGACGCAACCAGGGTCAATCGTTCAACGACGGCATTGAGAATATCCATGACTTCAGCCGCGCGGCATTACGCAAGCAGATGCGAGCCGATCATGGTGACTACGACCCCGACGAGGTCCTGCTGGACTTTACCGTGGCCGCCGGCTACCCGGGTGGCGCAGGTATCGTCGAACACGTGCGCCTGTCATTGACGGAGCTGGCAGTGAAGAACCTGGCCGGCAAGCCTTCAGGACGGCTGACGCTTTCAGCCAAGGGAGGCCTGGCACTGCCAGGCTGGCTGGACGAAGACTACCTGATGGGCAGCAGCGGTTTAATTCAGCGCGTCGACATAGGCAGCACGTACCCGCAAAGAATCAGGGATGTGCTGTTATCCGACACCCGTGACGCACGGCGCCGGGAACAGCTGTTTACCCGCGAACTCAAGGTCAAGCTGCCGATGCAGGCGTTGGAATACAAGATTCGCCAACAGCACGGCCTGACCGTCATGGGTTATCGCTATGTGAAGGCGCTGATGGGCTCGATGCCTTCGGACCGATACGTCGACGGCGAGGAGATCCTCCTGCGCCCATTGGCGTTCTGCCGCAAAACCGGCGCCCAGCCCGATGAGGTCAGCAACGCGTTCATTATTGAACCCAGGGATGTGCGTGTCGGCCCACACCTGCTGTATCAACCACTGTATGCCGACTGCCTGCATGAATACCCGACACGCCAGGCACTGCTCGACGCACTGGCCAAACCCGGCGAACTGCAAAACACGGTGCTGACCTGGCTGACCGACCAGGCACGCCCTATCTACGCCAACGGCGGCATCAAAGAACCTCACATCATCCGCTTCCTGGCGGGGGATGAATTCAGCCCTCCCCAACACCCCGCTCCCGCGACCCTGGCGGTCGATGAAGGTGCCGGCGAGTGGCTGCAATCCCAAGTCAACGGCCAACTGCTCAACCATCTATACGGCAGCACTGCGCGGGCACTGGTCGACCTGGCAGATCGCGAGTCGGTGTCCAACAGCGAAAGCCGCTGGGCCGTTGTGATGGAAGGTGCGTGGCTGCTCTTCAATACCTTACTGTTGCCACTGGTACAGGGGCCAGCCATGTTGGCGGGTTGGTTCATGGTACTGGTCGCCAGCCTGGAGCAGGACCTGGCCGGGCTGGACAGCAGCGACCCGACTGCCCGTGAGCTGGCGTTGATTGACCTGTTGCTTAACACCGCGATGGTGCTGCTGCACGCTGCCACACCGGCCAACCGGCCTCGCCAGCCGCTGCTGGAGCCCAGCGCAGAAGACCCGGCACTGCGCCTTGCTCGCTGGCGCCGCCCTGCGGGCCTGCCCCATGCGCCCAGTGCCGCAGTGGTCCATCAGGGCGCTGTGGCGCTGCCAGGCGAACCTCCGGCGACCGGCCACACCGCATTGGACTTCACCCGTTCACTGGCCAGCCCTTGGGCAAGTGCAAGGCTGATGCAGGCGTTGCTTGACCTGCATGTGCCGTGGCCTGCGTCCCTGCCGCCGGCGCAGGCAAGCGGCCCTCTCAAAGGCTTGTACCGGATTGACGGCGCCTGGCACGCCAGCGTCGGCGCGCTGCTGTTCCAGGTCAACGTGGTCCAGGGTTTCAACGAGGTTTACCTGGTTCATCCGCAGCATCCGCAACGTCCCGGTTTCAAACTGACCAGTGACCAACAGGGGCGCTGGGGGCTGGACCGACGAGCCAGGCTGGAGGGCGGCATGCCCAGAGAAAGACTCGCGGGGTTGGCGGAGCGTAATAAACAGCGATTGCAGGCGCTAAACCCAGCGTTGGAAAACCTCACTCGGGAAGCGCAGCAACTGGCAAGCCAGGCCCAGCAATTCAACAGCGCCGTCATCACCGCCCGGGTTCGACTGACCGAGCAACAACGCGCACTGAAAGAGGATTGGGAACGGCTCAACAACCCCCAATTGCTGCCCGCCTTGCGCTCCAGAATCGTCGAGCGCCATGAGCAACGGCAACGCTCGACGTTACGCGCCCTGCATGACTGGAACATCGCGGTGGAGAACTACCGGGAAAACACCCGCACGTTTGTCGATGTGCTGCAACAGAGCGAAGCCACGGCTCGCCAATTGATGGAATTGGACAGGACCGAGGTGAAATACAAAGATGCGCGCGATAACGCCACAACCAACCTGTTCCAACACTCGCTGGTGTCCTATGCGAACCTGCATCAGAAAATCTCACACACGCTGCAAACCCGACGCGGCGAAGACCTGGCTGAACTGCTAAGACGCGTCGACAGAGAACTGCCCGATAACATCACAGATGCCTATGAAGTGTTCATCAGCGGCGCGATGCAACGACTGGAAACGCTCAAAGAGATACTCGAACTCACAGAGAACATCGAAGCCACTCTGCAGCAGGCAACCTCAGCGCTGCGCGCGAACCTGCTGGCAGAACTTCCACCTGACCGCATCATCTCCTCGGCCATTATCAAACATCACCTGCTGCTGGCCCTGTTTGAGCTGTTACCGGATCGCACGCCGGGCCCAAGAAAACCGGAGGAAAGCCCTTTCCTCGCTATTCTCATCGACCGTCAAGCCACTGTCGGCATATTTGCACACACGGAAATGCGCACGACCACCGGTTACTCACCCGCCGAACAAATGGCCGTACTCAAAGATTCCCTCAAGCGTTATGAGCAACTGGAAAACGCCGTCATCTCGCTCTCCGAGATGCATTCGAGCCTGTTACGAGACGAATACCGAGGCCCGTTCCTGGAGCAGCTGGGCGAAGCCCGCGCAAGCCTTGAAGCACAACTGGCGAGCTTAATCCTGGTTGAAGAAAAAATTACCCCGCGCCCCGCGCCCGACAGGGCCAAACGCCCCAAAAAACCCACTCGCCGAGTGATCAAAACCGTCGACAAGACCAGCCTGATCGGCGATTTGCGGCCAAGCAGCGCTGATGCATCGGGCAATTTCGTCGATATCAACGACACCTTCACAGGCACCCTCCTCGCCACGTATCACGAGCACCCCGATGAAGGGGTGTGGAAAGTGGTTGAACCCGCAGACACCACCACACAACTGCCCCCACGGGCCATTCGGCCGCTGAAGACGCTAAGAACGCTGGCGCAAACCCTGACAGCCGATCGCGCGGGTATCGACGCAAGCATTCGTTTTCAACAGCGAAAACTTCAAGAGCCCGGCCGTGTAGAGGCAGTCGACCCTTATGAATGGGAGGTGATGCTGACCCAGCACGCGGCGAAATTTGAAGCGCTTGCGGCAGAAATAGACCGCGACCACGCCACTGATAGCAGCGCCACCGCCTTGAGGAATCACGTCCTTGAAGAAGCCGCATCCGCCACGCAGAAGGCCCGCGAGGTGTGCAGTGAAGGCTACAAACTGCAACGCCCGAAAGCCGCCAACATTGCCTATTTATGGAAATACGGCTTCGTTGATATCAATCTGGTGCGCAGTCGCATCAAATTGAAGGCCGGCGATTACCTTACCGAATATGCAATACGCGACAAAAGCCTGATCAAAGCCGGCAAAAAGGCTGACGAGACTGTCTTGTGGTATGCCCACTTCCATTATCCCTCTGAGCATGCGCCCGCATCCCAACCCGCCTTCGGCCATTTGAAAACCCGGGCTGAGCGTCTGTTCACCCGCCGAGAGCTGATCGAACAATCGCGCGCTAACAACCGTGCGGTGGTCAATCTGGACAAAGCCGAGATCAAGCCACCACTGGATCAGACGCTGTTTCTTGGGCTGGAGGTGTTAAAACCTGAGTGACGTTTCCATTCGCTTGTCTATGCTTTGCATAACGTCCGGCCGAAGAGGGATATATGGAAGACCCAAGCGATAACAAACCGCCGACCTTCTGGCAGATGCTGCACAGCGTGTTGGCGGCAGCGTTCGGTGTGCAAAGCGGCAAAAACCGCGCTCGCGACTTTACTCACGGCAAGCCCAGCCACTTTGTGGTCCTGGGCATCCTGTTCACAGCGGTGTTTGCGCTGACCTTGTTCGGCATTGTCAAACTGGTGCTGCACCTGGCGGGCGTTTAACGCAACAGCAGTTGCAGGCTGAACGGGTAACGGTAGGACGGTGGCTTGCCCACCGCTGACAGTGCGCGAAAATCCACTGGCGGCATTGGCCCCAATAAGCGTTGTGCCTGCCTGGCGTCGATCAGCTGGAACAACGCTTGCTGGCGGTCACGCCCGCCGTAGGCGGCGATATCGACGCCCTTGGCGTCATCATTGATCAACACCATGGCCCAGCCACCCAACGTGAAGTGCCCGGCGACGAGGGTTGTGAGCCGGCCGTCGAGGCGTGCCTGCAAGATGCCCGGCGAGCTGTTGACTGCACTGAACAGCGCGTCCTTGCCCGGCACGCGCCCGCTGTCTTGCAGGGCCTGCATGGCGCCGAGCGCCATCTCATCGTTGGCAGACCATACCAACGCCGTCTGGGGATAGCGCTTGAACAACTGCGTGGCTTGCTCGAATGCGCGCTGGCGGCTCCATTCGCCATACACCAACTGGCGCAGACGCACTTGCGGGTGCTCGGCCAGGGCGCGGCGCAAGCCCTGCTCACGTCGCTGTGCGGCCGGCGTATTTTTAACCCCAGAAAACGCCAGCAGGTCCAGAGACTCACCGGGTGCAACCGGGCCATGGCTGCGCAGCAGGTCGGTGAGCATCAGGTAACCGGCCTGCTCGTCATCGGCCACCAGGCTGCCGATCCACTGCGCGTCTTTGTGCATGTCGAGCATTTGCAGTTGAGCGGCCGTCAACGCATTGTTCACGATCAACAGCTTGACCCCGCAGCCCAAGGCCATGCGCAAGATCTGCGGAGCAATGTATTGTTCGTTGACGAACACCAGGTAGTCCGGGCGGTTTTCCCCTTGCAGGGCTTCGCGCGCATGGGCGACGGTTGTGTCCGGGTTGCGCTCGGAATAACGCACACGCAAATCCAGGCCGAGGTCCTTGGCGGCGGCCTGCATGAATTGCGCGTAGGTGACCCAGAAAGTTTCGGTCGACGTGCCCGGGTTAAGAAACACCACTGACGTCGCATGGGCCATCGCCCCGTACGCCGAACCCAATAACCACACGCACGCAATCAGAACCTTCAACATGGTCGTTTGAGCCTTGGATGTTGACCGCCATGATAATGGCAAATTGGCAGTCAATCGAGGCTCAATCCTGCTTCATTTACTGGTGGCCAACCCAGAAAACGGCTGTTCCGACCACCAGAATGATCAGAAACAGAATGGCCCAGGCATCAACGGTACTGTCAGGTTTACGGGCTTTAGTCGAATTGCTCATCGCATCGCCTCTTGTCGGTTTTATAGGTGATTGCATTAAGACTCGACGACAGTAAAGTTCATGATTGCCCGCATGACAAATGTGGGTATCGCGATAACCGTTCTCATTAGTCAATTTGGTTATTTACATATACTCAAACATCACTTTTGCGCATAAACGCAAACTGGTATCGTGCGCCGGCTCCGTTGGGAGTGCGCGGCCGTGCGCGCAGATTTGCCGAGAACAGGACCTATATGTACGTATACGACGAATACGATCAGCGCATCATCGAGGACCGCGTCAAGCAGTTCCGTGATCAGACCCGACGCTATCTGGCAGGTGAACTGAGCGAAGAAGAGTTCCGCCCTCTGCGCCTGCAAAATGGCCTTTATGTTCAGCGCTTTGCGCCGATGCTGCGGGTGGCCGTGCCCTATGGCCAACTGACCTCGCGCCAGACGCGGATGATGGCCAAGATTGCCCGCGACTTCGACAAAGGCTACGCCCACATCAGTACCCGCCAGAACGTGCAGTTCAACTGGCCGGCGCTGGAGGACGTGCCGGACATCCTGGCTGAACTGGGGACCGTGCAGATGCACGCCATTCAGACCAGCGGTAACTGCCTGCGCAACGTGACCACCGACCAGTTTGCCGGCGTAGCCGCCGACGAGCTGATCGACCCGCGCCCCTGGTGTGAAATCGTCCGTCAGTGGACCACCTTTCACCCGGAATTCGCCTACCTGCCGCGCAAGTTCAAGATCGCCATCAATGGCTCGACCTCGGACCGCGCCGCCATCGAAGTGCATGACATTGGCCTTGAGCCGGTGCACAACGCCGCTGGCGAGCTGGGTTTCCGTGTGCTGGTCGGTGGCGGCCTCGGTCGTACACCGGTGGTCGGTGCGTTCATCAATGAGTTTCTGCCATGGCAGGACCTGTTGAGCTACCTCGATGCCATTTTGCGGGTCTACAACCGCTACGGCCGTCGTGACAACAAGTACAAGGCCCGGATCAAGATCCTGGTCAAAGCGCTGACCCCTGAGGTGTTTGCGCAGAAGGTCGACGCTGAGATGGAACACCTGCGCGGCGGCCAGACCACCCTGACCGAAGCCGAAGTACACCGTGTGGCCAAGCACTTCGTCGACCCTGAGTACAAGGCCCTGAGCAATCAGGACGCCGAACTGGCCGCCCTTGACCAGCAGCACCCAGGTTTCGCCCGCTGGCGTACCCGCAATACCCTGGCGCACAAAAAACCGGGCTATGTAGCGGTGACCCTGTCGCTGAAACCTACCGGCGTTGCGCCAGGTGACATCACCGACAAACAGCTGGACGCCGTCGCCGATCTGGCCGAGCGCTACAGTTTCGGCCAACTGCGCACCTCCCACGAGCAGAACATCATTCTCGCCGACGTTGAGCAAAGCCAACTGTTCACGCTGTGGGGCGAACTGCGCGAAGGCGGTTTCGCCACGCCGAACATCGGCTTGCTGACCGACATCATCTGCTGCCCGGGCGGCGACTTCTGCTCCCTGGCCAACGCCAAATCGATCCCGATCGCCGAATCGATCCAGCGCCGTTTCGACGACCTGGACTACCTGTTCGACATCGGCGAGCTGGACCTGAACATCTCCGGTTGCATGAACGCCTGTGGTCACCACCATGTCGGCCACATCGGCATCCTGGGCGTGGACAAGAAAGGCGAAGAATTCTACCAAGTGTCCCTGGGTGGCAGCGCCAGCCGCGATGCGAGCCTGGGCAAGATCCTCGGCCCGTCCTTCGCCCAGGAAGCCATGCCCGAGGTGATCGGCAAGCTGATCGACGTGTACATCGAACAGCGCACCGAAGATGAGCGTTTCATCGACACCTACCAGCGCATCGGCATCGACTTGTTCAAGGAGCGCGTCTATGCAGCGAATCATTAAGAACAACGAAGTCCTCGACGAAACCTGGCACCTGCTGCCCAAGGACGCGAGCTTCGACGGTATTTCCAACTGCGACGACCTGATCGTACCGTTGGCCTTGTGGCGCGAACACGCCCATGCGCTCAAGGCCCGCGATGGCGGCCTGGGTGTGTGGCTGGACGCCGATGAAGAGGCCGAAGAAATCGGCGACGACGTGGAGCACTTCCAGGTTATCGCCCTGAACTTCCCGGCCTTCACCGACGGGCGCAACTACTCCAACGCCCGCCTGCTGCGTGACCGCTACGGTTTCAAAGGCGAGTTGCGCGCGATTGGTGATGTGCTGCGCGATCAGCTGTTTTATCTGCACCGCTGCGGGTTCGATGCCTTCGCCTTGCGCGCCGACAAAGACCCGTACGAAGCGCTGGAAAGCCTCAAGGATTTCTCGGTGACCTATCAAGCCGCAACGGATGAACCGCTGCCCTTGTTCCGTCGTCGCTAAGCGTTAGCACCTGAAAAAGCCCTGGCATGCCAGGGCTTTTTTTATGGCGTGAGGTTGATCGACGCCAGCACTTGCTTTTGACCCATCGAACACGGCACATCTGCCGGGTGCGCCCGCACCGCCTCGATCACGCCCAGCAACTGCGCTTTGCTGTGGGCCAACTGCGCCTGCATCCCTTCGATCTGCTGCACCTTGCGCTCCAGCGCCTCAATCAGCTCGTCGCGCTTGTGTTCGCCTGGAGCCGGCATCAATGCCTTGAGCTCCTGCAAGGTAAACCCGGCCTGCTGCGCGCTCTGAATCAGTTGCAGGGTTTGCAACGCTTGCGCTGAATAGCGTCGATAGCCATTGGCCTGGCGCCCCACCTGGCTGATCAGCCCTTCGGCCTCATAAAAGCGGATACGCGACGCCGCCAGCCCGCTCTGTTTTGCCAGTTCACCAATATTCATTGCCACGCCCTGCTTGACATTAAAGTTAACTTTAAGCTTAGCCTGGGGCCTCCCCCGCTCAGGAGTCAATCCATGTCGCCCTTTGAAGCTTTGCAACTGCCCAACGGCCAAATCCTCACCAACCGCATCGCCAAGGCAGCGATGGAGGAAAACATGGCCGACGCCCACCAAGCGCCGTCGCGCGAATTGAAACAGCTGTACAAAGCCTGGGCGGACGGTGAGCCCGGTCTGTTACTGACCGGCAACGTGATGATCGACCGCCACGCCATGACCGGGCCCGGCGGCGTGGCCCTGGAAGACGAACAGCACCTGCACAGTTTTCGTGAGTGGGCCGATGTTGCCCGCGCCAAGGGCGTGCACTTTTGGGTGCAGCTCAGCCATCCGGGTCGCCAGACCATGGCCAATCTGGGCCAGCAAGCCTTGGCACCCTCTGCCGTTGCGCTCGATCTGGGCGGTTTTTCGAAGATGTTTGCCAAGCCCAAGGCCATGACCGAACACGACATTCAAGACGTAATCAACCGCTTCGCCACCAGCGCGCGCCTGGCCGAACAAGCCGGGTTTACCGGGGTGCAGATCCACGCAGCACATGGCTATTTGCTCAGCCAGTTTCTCTCGCCCCTGAGCAATCTGCGCACCGATCGCTGGGGCGGCTCGCTGGAAAACCGTGCGCGCCTGCTGCTGGAGGTGATCAACGCAGTGCGCGCCAACGTCAGCCCATCCTTTTGCGTGGCAGTAAAGCTCAACTCGGCGGACTTCCAGCGCGGCGGCTTCGAAGAGGCCGATGCCCGCGCCGTGGTCGAGATGCTCAACCCGCTGCCGATTGACCTGCTCGAATTATCCGGCGGCAGTTATGAGGCCCCGGCGATGCAAGGGGACGCACGGGACGGCCGCACCCTGGCGCGTGAAGCGTACTTCCTGGAATTTGCCAAGGAACTTGCAACCATCGCCACCATGCCGCTGATGGTCACCGGTGGTATTCGTCGCCTGCCGATCGTGCAGCAGGTGCTCGACAGTGGCATTGCCATGGCCGGCATCGCCACCGCCCTGACGCTGGAACCGCAGTTGATCAAGCATTGGCGCGCAGGGCGCGACCTGAACCCGCAACTCAAACCGATTAACTGGCAGCGCAAGCCGCTGGCCGCCCTCGCCACCCTGGCAGTGGTGCGTTACCAGATGCGCCGCCTGAGCCGCGGCCATCAGCCCAAGCCCAAGGTTGCCCCGTGCATGGCGCTGGTCCGTGACCAGTGGTTTATCGCCCGCCGCACCCGCCAATACCGCGCCGCCATGACGCAATCTTCACATTAAGCGCGGAGCATTCGCCGTGATCGAACTGTCCCCTATTGATCAGCAATTTTTTACCTCACTGACGATTGGAGTTCTTCATGGCGAAAATCAACCTGGCCCAGCAATTGGCGACCACCCTTGAACAGGCGGGCATCAAACGCATCTGGGGCCTGACCGGCGACAGCCTCAACGGCCTGACCGACGCCCTGCGCACCATGGACAGCATCGAGTGGATGCACGTGCGCCACGAAGAAGTCGCCGCGTTCGCCGCCGGTGCCGAAGCCGCCGCCACCGGCGAACTGACGGTGTGCGCCGGCAGTTGCGGGCCGGGCAACCTGCATTTGATCAATGGCCTGTTCGACTGCCACCGCAACCATGTCCCGGTGCTGGCCATTGCCGCACAAATCCCGTCTTCGGAAATCGGCCTGAACTACTTTCAGGAAACCCACCCCCAGGAACTGTTCAAAGAGTGCAGCCACTTTATCGAGTTGGTGAGCAACCCCGCGCAAATGCCCCACGTACTGCATCGCGCCATGCGCTCGGCGATCCTCAATCGCGGTGTAGCAGTGGTCGTGATTCCTGGCGATGTGTCACTGCTCGAGGTGGAAGACTCGCTCAAGCCGTGGCCAGCCCTGCACGCACCGCGCACCTTGCCGGCGGAACAGGACCTGCAACGCCTCACCGAGATCCTGCAGAGCAGCCAGAAAGTCACCCTGCTGTGCGGCAGCGGCTGTGCCGGCGCGCACGACCAGGTGGTGGCCCTGGCCGACGCCTTGGGCGCGCCGGTGGTGCATGCCTTGCGCGGCAAAGAGCATGTGGAGTGGGACAACCCATTTGATGTGGGCATGACCGGCCTGATCGGTTTCAGCTCCGGCTATCACGCCATGCTCGACTGCGACACGCTGATCATGCTCGGCACCGACTTCCCGTACCGTCAGTTCTACCCTACCGACGCGAAGATCATCCAGGTCGACCGCAACCCTCAGGCCCTCGGGCGTCGGGCCACGTTGGACCTGGGTATCGCTGCTGACGTCAGCGAGACCATCGACGCGCTGTTGCCGCGCCTGAGCCGCAAGACCGATCGCAGCTTCCTCGATACTTCACTCAAGCATTACCAGAAAGCCCGCCAGGGCCTGGACGACCTGGCGCAGCCATCGAAGGCTGGCCGACCGATCCACCCGCAATATGTCGCGCGTATGCTCAGCGAGCTGGCGGACGATGATGCAATTTTCACCGCTGATGTGGGCTCGCCCACCGTGTGGGCGGCGCGTTACCTGAAGATGAACGGTAAACGCCGCCTGATCGGTTCGTTCAACCACGGTTCGATGGCCAATGCCATGCCCCAGGCCATCGGTGCCCAAGCAGCGTTCCCCGGGCGCCAGGTCATTTCGATGTCCGGCGACGGTGGGTTTGCCATGTTGATGGGCGATTTCATCTCGTTGGCGCAGTTGAATTTGCCGGTCAAAGTCATCGTGTTCGATAACTCGTCACTCGGGTTCGTCGCCATGGAAATGAAAGCCGCCGGCTACCTCGACACCGGCACCGAATTGAAAAACCCGGATTTCGCGGCCATGTCCAATGCCATGGGCATTCTGGGCATCCGCGTGGAACACTCCGAAGACCTCGAACCGGCCTTGCGCCGGGCCCTGGCACATGACGGCCCGGTGCTGGTGGATGTCGTCACCGCCACCCAAGAACTGGTGATGCCGCCCAGCATCAAGTTGGAACAGGCCAAAGGTTTCAGCCTGTATATGCTCAAGGCGGTGATGAGCGGGCGCGGCGATGAAGTCATCGAACTGGCGCGCACCAACTGGTTGCGCTGACACTCAGTAACGCCGGGAAGCGCCATAACGGACCACGACCTGGGTGATCACCTCGACCAGGCGTGAGTCCGCCTCCGGCGCGCTGAACAGGCGGAACTCGGCGTCCGGCAACGCGGGCAAACCCTGTTCGCTGCCGAGTACCGTCAAGCCCGGCTTCACTTGGCTGAGTGCCATCGGGGCAATTGCAAACCCGGACATCGCGGCAGCGTGCAACGCCGCGTAACTGCTGCACTGCAAGGCGGTGCGCTGGGCGATACCGGCCTGGGCAAGACGGGTCAACGCCGCCTCGCGGTAAGGACAGGGCGCCGGAAACAGGGCCAGCGGCAAAGGCGTCGGTAATGCCACCGTCGGTTGCGCGGACCAGGCCCACACCAGCGGCTCTCGCCACAACGCCAGGCCCGGCTCGCTTGACTCGCATAACGACCCCACAACCACATCCAGCTCACCCTGCTTCATCAAACTCAGCAACGAACCGGGAATGCCCACCTGCACGGTGATCTGGATGCCTGGGTATTCGGCGGCAACGTCTTGCAGCTCACGCAACAGGCGTGCGTCGGCGAACTCCTCCGACACACCCACGCGCAGATCTCCTGCAAACGCCGAACGGGTCAGCTCGGCCCAGGCATCCCGATTCAACGCCAGAATACCGCGCGCGTAGGCCATCAACCGTTGGCCGTCCGGCGTCAACTGTTGGGAACGTGTGGTGCGCGTGAGCAACGGCTTGCCGACCTGTTCTTCCAGGCGCCGCAAATGCCCGCTGACGGCCGACTGCGTAAGGTGCAGACGCTCGCCTGCACGACTGAAACCGCCCTCATCCACCACCGCGACGAAGGTTTTAAGCAGCACGCCATCAAACATATTCTGATATCTAATTAATAGGCCTCCAAAACACGATTTATATTTCATCAAGCGCTATGTTGCAATGCTCGGGTCAACTTTCTTCGAGGCCCACCATGACTACGCTTCTGCACATCGAATGCTCACCCCGCAAACAGCGCTCCGCATCCCTGGAAATCGCCCGCCAATTTATCCAGCGTTATCAGCAGAACGCCCCGGACACCCACGTGGTGACCCTGGATGTGTGGGCCCTCGACCTGCCTGAATTCGATGGGCCGGTGATGGACGCCAAGTATGCGGGCCTCAGCGGCGTGGCATTGAGCGACGAGCAACGCGTCGCCTGGACGGCACTGAAAGCCCTGGCGGCCCAGTTGCATCAGGCGGACGTATTGGTGTTCTCGGTACCGCTGTGGAATTTCGCGATCCCTTACAAGCTCAAACACTTTATCGACGTGGTGTCGCAGAAGGATGTCTTGTTTGAGTTCAGCCCGGAACACGGTTTGCGAGGCCTGCTGCACAACAAGACGGCGGTGAATGTGTACGCGCGAGGGATGGATTTTTCCGCACCCGGCGCGCAGGCGATGGACTTTCAGAAACCCTATCTGGACGCCTGGCTCGGATTTATCGGTGTGACGGATGTGCACACGCTGTCGGTGGAAAAAACCCTGCTGGGGCCGGAGGTCGATCAGACCTCCCGCCAGCAATCCACCGCACACGCGCTGGCACTGGCGGATCGCCTGGCCTGACCGCAAAAACAAAACACCCGGCGCTGGCGGCCGGGTGTTGCGTATTCAACCGTGTTGTTTCTCGACCCAGGTGCCATAGGCATTGATAAACGCCTGCAGGAATGGCTTGGTCTTTTCCGACACATTGCCCGCCTCATCGAACGCGCTGCCCGCGCCCCCCAAGTAGGCTTCCGGCTGCTGCATGCACGGCACATCAAGAAACACCAGCGACTGGCGCAGATGGTGGTTGGCGCCGAAGCCGCCAATCGCGCCCGGCGACACACTGATGATCGCGCCGGGCTTGCCGCTCCAGGCACTTTGCCCGTAAGGGCGAGAGCCCACATCAATGGCATTCTTCAGCGGGGCGGGCACGGAACGGTTGTATTCCGGGGTCACGAACAGCACCGCGTCGGATGAACGTACCTGCTGACGGAAAGTACTGTAGGCTGCGGGCGGTGATGCCCCGTCGATGTCCTCGTTGTAGAGCGGCAAGTCGCCAATTTCAACGATGTTCAATGTGAGGTTGGCTGGGGCCAGTTCGGCCAAAGCCAGGGCGACCTTGCGGTTGATCGACTCTTTTCTCAAGCTGCCAACCAGGACGGCAATCGTATAGACCTTGCTCATTGAGGTTTTCCCGACGTCTGACTAATGGAGCTTGTAGTTATAGAGTTTTCGCGACAGGTTCACCAGAAGGTTTTAATGAGGCCCAAGACGTTTGACTCACCGCTGCCAGCGTAGGAAGCGTCTGAAAACATCAACGAATAGTATTTTTTTTCCATAGGTAAACTACCCCGCTCCATGACGGTCTACAGAACCGCAAATCGAGTGTTTATCTCCAGAGGTTCTAAACAGATGGCTGCAGTACTTGTCGGACAGTTCCATGCCAGAGACGCGGAAGGACGCGTGTATTCGGTGCATGAGTTCCAGGAATCCAACCCGGTGCAAGGCGACCTGGCTGGCTCGGCGCCCACCACTACCTACAAGCTGGCCATTGGCGATCGTGTAGAGAAGCTGGAAGGCGATGAATTCAGACTGATCCAGTCGGACAAAATTATCGTCCGCGAATCCCCAACGTTCCTCGCTTCATAAGATCCCGCCTTATCGACCTGCTCAGTCCTGGCCATTGATGGCGTTGACTGGGCTGGGTGATCAGGGTCGGCGTATCTCCGTCACCTCGACGCCCTGCTCACCGTCCATTTGCCTGAGCGTCACCATCAACCGCCCCCGCTCGCCCTCGACGGCAAACAGCGATCGCTTGTAACCCGAGGTGCCGTAACCGGGATAGGCGACCACCTGCCTGACCAATGCAATCTCCAGCACCGCGCCGACCTGCTCGCCCACCTGTTCCTGGGAACGGATAAACGCCTCCAGGGCGAGATTTTCCGGGGTGTGTTCATCGTGACTATTGAGGAGATAAGCAGCCACGCTACCAAGGGTCACCAGGACCAGTAGTTGCTTGGCCGTTACCCCGAGGAATGTCGAGGGTATAGGCATGTGAGACCGGACCTGTTTTTGTTTTAAGTGCCGAGTAACCGGCATTGGTCGTTGATGATCAGATGCGCCATTCTAATCAGGTCGATGGGTAATGCCAGATGAATCAGTTGTCGCCGTAGGTAATATCCTTGTTCTCGCCGACACCGCCCAGCGTGCGGTCCTTGCCAAACGAGAACAGGTCGAAGGGCGTTTTCGCTTGCGTGGCCGGACAGTGATACTGATAGGCAATGCCCCAAGGGTCGGCCAGCAGGTCTTCGCTCACGTAAGGCCCCTTCCATTTCACCTCGCCAGCCGGTGCTGAGGTCAGCGCTTCCAGGCCTTCTTCATCAGTGGGGTAACGGCCAATGTCTTGATGAAACTGCTCGACAGCCTTGCCCAGTTCGGCCACCTGGGCTTTCGCCGTGGCAATTTCCTTTACAGTGACCTCACCCAGTAAACGTGGCCCCACCGCAAACGCCAGCACGCCAACGATGATCAACGCCACCAGCACCGCCCAACGCGTAAAGCCACGCTGGCCGGGGATCTTTCCGATTGTGGTACGTCCTGGCATGGTAAGGCTCCCCATTGTCCCTCGGTTGATACGTTCTTATATGACCTGATCATTGCAGTTGTATACATGCTAACGCTGGCCGACATCCGACCACGCCCGTGCTGTTTTTTCCCCAGCCATTGAAACCCCACCGCACTGAACATAGACTCCGGCGATGCGTTTACGTCATATCGAAGTGATTCAGGCCATCTTGCAGACCGGACACCTCGGCACGGCCGCCGAATGGTTGCAACTCCCCGTGGGCGATGTGGACGCCACGCTCAAGGATGCCGAGCGCCAATTGGGCTTCATGCTGTTTGCCAGCGTGCGCGGGCGTTTGCAAGCGACGCGCGAGACCTTGGAGCTGCAGGCTGAAATCGCCCAGCTCTACGAAGCGCTGGAACCGGTGCAACGCCTGGCCAGCCGCTTGAAACACCATCATGCGCCCACCTTGCGTGCAGTGTGCACCCCGCCCCTGGCCAATCAACTGCTGCCGCAAAGCATCGCTGCATTGCGTCGACGCTTCCAGGACACGCCGTGCAACCTGTCGAGCCAGCCGACCCGGGAGATCGTCAGGAGCCTGCTGCTGCGCGAAGCCGATGTGGGCCTGAGCCTCTATGACCCGCAGCACCCACACATTCAAAGCACGGTATTGGCGCAGGGCAAACTGCAATTGCTCGCGCCCCACGGCTGGCTCAAGCCCAAGCAAAAGTACATTGCATTACAGGAGCTGGCCGGGCAATCGATGATCGGGCTCGAAGGGCATGACCCGTTAAGCCGTCTGCTCGACGCCAAGTTGCAGGCTCTGCGCCCATTGCCGGAGGTGCAAACGCGGGTGCAGACCTATCAGATGATGCGCAGCCTGGTGGAGGCAGGGGAAGGTTTGGCGATTGTCGACCCGTTCACCGCATCCGGTGCCCGGGAGATCGGGCTGGATGCTTGCCCGTTATCTCCGCCCATCCCGGTAATCCTTTACGGTTTGACGTTGAAAGAAACTGAATCGACGCCAGCGCTGAATGCCCTACTGGAGATCATCACGCACAAGGCCCAAGCCTTGCTGGCCGGCACACCGCCGAGCGCGCCAGTCGCGTAACGCAGACCTTTGCTCCCCTGCCCCCGACACACCTCCTGACAGTCAAGCGGGAACCCCTTCCGACGTTTTCTTCACCTATTCGCTGCACAAAGCCCCACTGGGGCGCTGTGCCGGACGATATACCACCACTACGGAAGGCTCCTCAATGAACGTGACCCATCACGCCACTACTGCGCGTCTGCCTCTGAGCAACGTCGCCAACCACAACCAACCACAGCTCGCCAGCCCCCTGATCAGCCCCCCAACGGCAGCGGATAATGATGCGCCTGAGGTAGCCGACGCGCTCGACAACCCCACCGCCCTGAAAAAAGCCTTCGGTGAACGCTGCAACTGGAGAGAGCTGGCCAACGCACTGCGCGCGCTGCTTGAGGAACTGAGCCAAACGTTCCCCGGTCACTTAACCGGCGACCAGCAAATCCGTGTTGCCGCCGAACTGGCCGTGCGCCTGAGCACGCTTTCAATACCGGTCTGTGAAGACTCCGACTACTACCAACAACACCAGCTGACCCCAAGCAATCTTTTCGTCAAGCTCCAAGCGTACCTCGCCGGCAGCGGCCTGAACGTACCGACAACCCTCGACGAGGTGCTCGCGCTATATCAAACCGCGACCAAGCACGTGCAGACCCACCCCCTGGGTAATTTCAGCGGTGCGTTGTCTTGGCCAAGCCCTATGGCAGGCGTGGATAAACAAGCCATCCTCGACCTGCTGAATGCGCCTGACTCAACCCTGCCTGGGCTGCCATTGGCCGATAAACGCAAGGGCGTGCTGGGCTATCTGTTATCGGCAGCCAGCCTGTCGAACGATGACTTGAAAAAACCCGCCGAAGCGACGCAGATGCTGCTGGGCTCAGCCGCAGCCAAAGCACTGGGCGAGGCCATACAAACCCGGCTGGGTGGTGTCGCGACGAACACCAGTCTCAATGATTACTTGCTGGCGGCCATCCACCTCAGCCTGGACCCGGAAGCCGTGCACGCGCCGGTGCGCAACGGTGTCGCCGGCTTTGACCTTGGGCAACGCCAGCAATGGGGTAAACCGGCCGCAGCGGTTATTGAGGGTTTTAGTCACCACCTGGTGAAAGAAGGCCGTGCCTCTGCGCAATCAGCCGACCTTGCCGCCCGGGTATTGCTGGCCCGCACCGCACCTGAATGCTTGGTCAAGGACATCCCGCCCAGTGTGAAGTACGGCAGTATTCCCTGGACACAGCTGGCCATTGCCGCAGCCAAACTGGAAGCCCAAGCGCCGGGGCGCGTGCTCACGATGACCTACAGCGAGGTATTGGCTGGCGCCGAAAATATCGAGATCGACGCAAACCTTACCCAATATATCCAGCGCGAAGCGGTGATCAATTGGGGCGTGGTCAATGGCCTGTGGAACGCCGGCCAGGTGCCCTCGGATACCGAAATGCAAGGTTTGCAGCGCGCCTTCAGCACCCAACAGAGCGCTGTGCAGGCGACAGCAACGGCACTCGCGACACCGCTTCCGAACCGTGAAGACATGGGGCTGGCGTTACTCAGAGAAGCATTTCCGGGGGTCGACGACAGCGTCTTCAAGGCCAAAGACATCGTCAAAGTCTCAAAGATCCCAGGGCGGCCGGGCCGCTTCCCCGGCGAGCACTCGATGCTCGATATCGTCATGCAGGGCGACAAGACCAATGCGGACCGCAACGAACATTGGGAAACCCACAACCAACGGATCCCCATTCAGGCGTTTTGCGAGCAGTCAACCAGCGGCAAGCTGAGCGTCGCAGAGACCTTTACGCAGCACTACGCATCTGCCATTGAGGCAATGAAAAAGGGCCATTCGGGCATGGCTCACTACCTGATATCGACCTTGCCGCCGGAGGACAAACAGAATTTCGAGTATGGCGAGCTCGAATTTTTCCAGACCAACGAATACACCCTGGGCACCGACTTCTGGACCCAAACCCTGAGTAAAAGAGGCCATACGCTGGATGTAAAGATCACCCGTGACGGGCAGGTCAACATTTATCGCATTGATACTCACGCCGGCACTATTTCCAAAGAAAACTACAAGATCCATACGTATTCGCCGCCCTACGACAAACTCGAGACGAGGGTCGCCAACGCCTTGCATAAAACCGTGCGGTTTAACCCCTTCCCGACCGAACACAGCCTGCAGGCGGGGGAAAAAGACACCCTCTTGCAAACGCCACAGGTCTTCGACTCCCCACGCACCCACTACATCTCCCGGGTGTTCACCCAATCGCTTGACCTAGACAATGACGACCTGCTCCAGCATGCCAGAGGGTCCACCTCTTACGATAAAAGCGCAGCTGCCGACGATGCCATCGGCCAGTTCCTGCTCAACCTGATTCCCTTCAGGTCAGCCGTTGTCAATTTTATGAAGGGCAACGTCGGCGATGGCTTGTTTGACCTGGGCACTGATGTTGTGGGCCTGGTGACCCTCGGCCTGGGCAAAGCCGCCCAAGCGGGCAAAGTGCTTGCCAAGGGGTTGACCAGCCTGAAGGCGGCGACGAAAACCGCACGATTCGTAGGCACCGTTGCCATTGAGGCGCTCAACCCCTTGAGTGGCGCCAGCGACCTGCTCAGGGGCGCGGGCTGGCTGATACGCCGCGGCGCACGCCTGGGCAAGGAAGCGGTGAATGTGCTCAAGGGTGCCAGTGGTAGCTACGATGTGCTCAAGGCAGCAGGCCAGCAGCATGGTTTGGCGGCCGTAGGCACCTACACAGTGGCCGAGCACAGCCTGGAAGGCGGCGCCGTGTTCCGCAACGGTCACTGGTATGCCTACGACATCGGCAAGGGGCAACCCTATGGAGCGCCGCTGAAAAAATTCCAGCCGGCAGTCGTGGCGAACGCGGGCCAAGTCAAGACCCTGAATAAATCTGCGCTGCTGGGTTACGAGGCAACAGTGTCCCCCGAACTGCTCCGGGTGAAGGGCCTGCAGGCCAACGTCTACGTGGGCCCGAACAATATTGAATATGTGAAAGTCGACGGTAAGCTTTATCGGTCCACGCTCAAGGATGGCCAGCGAGTCATCCAGCATCCCGACGCACGCCAAGCCGATATTGCCGTCAGGGACCTGGGCGTCGCCGGCTGGGAGCCTTCCGCCTCGGCCAACCGTTTATTCGGCGGTGCCCCCGACAACTCGCCTGCCTGGAAGCTCGACGAAAACACCTACGTAATGCCGATAGATGACGTACGAGTCAATACATACCCGGGTTCGTTCCCTTACTCCATCAACTATGACGGCATGAACTATCTCGCCACCTTCGATACCCGTGTCGGGGCCTGGAGCCCAGATGCCGCAAACGGTATTTATTTCTGGAGAACGGGAAAGAACAAATGGCAGCGAGGCACACTTGATGAAATGAACAAAGCCAAAAAGATCGACGCGCATAATTTCAAGTTCGTTGATGCGACCCCGCCGGCCATCCTGCAAATGCCGGAAAATATCCGCCCCCTACCCAAAGACATTCACTATTTCTGGGCCGGCGGCGAAATATCGGAGAAGTTGGTCAAGAACATCGCGGCCAATACCGAAAAGATGCCGGGGTTCAACGCCATTGTGCATGTTGACGCCGATACCCCAGCGCTGTTCACGGCCATCAAGGCCAATCTGGAAAACAACGCACCGGGCATCACCGTCATGAACTTGCACGAAGAGGCATTTTTCCAGCCCCTGAAAAATTCGGAAATGTATACCTATTTCCGCCAGGGCCAGGGCAAAAATCTCGCCGCCGCCTCTGACGTGGCACGCTACCCGTTAATGAATAAATATGGCGGCATCTATCTCGACACCGATGACACGATCAAAGGTGCTGTCGGCTCGGCAGGCCTGCACGCCGGAGACTCGGATATCCTGATCGGCGCGCCGGTCGCGCACACACTGACCGACTACAGACTGTTCTTTAACACGAGCAACTTCGCCACCCAGGCAGACAACCCGGTCGTCACTGAAATGATTGCCGAAATGAATCGCCGCTTCAGCAATAATAAAGCCTACTTTCAGGCCAATCGCCCGACCACGGGGCGTGATGCCAATGGCGCGGTCAGCTACACGGCGGATTTCCGGACCTACGAGAGCAGGATTTTCGAGACCGTGGGCCCGAATATGTTTGACGACGTGCTGAAAGCCAGGCGACCGGACATTTACGACGCAGGCTTCGATAAAAAAAGTAAAGAAACCAACTTGGTCAATGGCAGACTGAGGCTTGGCAAGCCGTTCAACCTCGACACCGAAACGCGCCAATATTATGCCGACCGAGGTATATCGGCACCGAGCGACCTGCAATCGAGGGTAGATGAGGCCAAGAAACACTATGGGGCCTTCCGTGATCAATTGCAGGTAGAGGTCGGCGCCGAACACTCCTGGATCGACTCCTAACCTGCCCCGAGGCCTTTGAGGTGGTGTGAAAAGCTGGCAGACGCAACGTTCAGTCCGTGCCCAACTCGGGCTTGAACAGCCGATACCAGAAAATCGCCACCTCACGGGTCTGCGGATCAATCCCGCGATAACGCAGTTGATCGATCCCACCCATCACGTATCCGCAACGCTCATACAGGCGGCAGGCGCCGAGGTTGTTGTTCTGGGTTTCGAGCATCATGCCCGGCAGGTTTTTCTTGCGCGCCCAGAACTGCGCCACGTCCAGCAATGCCTTGGCCACACCATGCCGCCGTGCAGGCAAGGCCACCGCCAGTTCATCAACGTGGGCAAAACCGTTCCAGTTGGTGCTGACCACGACATGCCCTACCGCACGGTCATCCAGGTAAGCCATAAAAATCGCACTGTCGGGTGCGTCACGAAAACTGGCGAACTCTTCCGGGTCGATGCCATAGCACTTGCGGTACGGCAGGATGCGCTCCACGCCCCATTGCTCGACACGCTTGCCCATTTCTGGCACGGCATAGGCGCTGACCTCAAAGCTGAAATCATTGCCCCACACGTAGGCATCAAAACCTTCGTCGGCGACCCGCACGCTGAGCCCTGGGTACTTCGGGTTCATTACAGCTTGCATAAACATCCTTAACCCTTGATGCAATCGACGGTGTAACAACGGCCATTGCCGTCATCTTCGTGTTGCAACCCATGAACATCGGCGACAAAACCGGGGAAGCTGCTATCGAACGTGCGGGCGAACGCCAGGTAGTCGATGATCGACCGCGTCGCCTCGGTAAAACGCTCGCCCGGCATGATCAACGGAATGCCCGGCGGATAAGGCACCAGCATCACGGCGGCGATGCGCCCTGACAAGGCATCGATGGACACAGCTTCGACTTCACCCCTGACCAACTGATCGTATGCGTCAGCCGGTTTCATCGCAATTTCCGGCAACACTGTGTACATGCGCTTGAGGTGCCTGGCCGTGGCATTGCTGCGGTAACAACTGTGCAATTGGTCGCACAGGTCGCGCAAACCCAGGCCTTGATAACGCGCCGGCCCCTGTTTGAACACCGAGGGCAAACAACTGGCCAAGCTGACGTTAGCGTCGTAGTGGCGCTTGAACTCCAGCAACTCGGTGAGCAAGGTACTCCATTTGCCTTTGGTGATCCCCATGGAAAACAGCACGAGGAAAGAATACAAGCCAGTCTTCTCCACCACCAACCCACGCTCCCAGAGGAATTTGCTGACGACCGCCGCAGGAATTCCGCACTCGCTCAACGCGCCTCCGGCATTCAGGCCGGGCATCACCAGCGTCACCTTGATCGGGTCCAGCAACACGTAGTCTTCGGCCACATCGCCAAAGCCATGCCAGTCGTCCTGAGGGTGCAACAGCCAATCCGCAGTGGCCACCCGGTCGATACCGGCGACTGAAGGCGGCTGCCAGATCGAAAACCACCAGTCCTCGGCGGCGATATGCTGGCGCAGGTTAGCCAGGGCGCGCCGGAAGCTCAGCGCCTCATCGAACATCTCTTGCAACAGCGAACGCCCGGCCGGGCCTTCCATCATCGCCGACGCGACGTCCAGCGAGGCGATGATGCTGTATTGCGGCGAGGTGGAGATATGCATCATGAACGCTTCATTGAAACGGTCGCGGTCCAGTTGGCGCGCGCCGCCGTCCTGCACATGGATCATCGACGCCTGGCTGAAGGCTGCCAGCAGTTTGTGCGTCGAGTGTGTGGTAAATACCAGCGGGCTGTTCGCAGTACGCGAGGTGCCCATGCCATAACGGCCGGCGAAAAACTCGTGGAACGCCGCGTAGGCGTACCAGGCCTCGTCGAAGTGCAAGACCTCGACACTGTTGCTCAATTGCTGCTTGATCAGCTCGGCGTTGTAGCACAGGCCGTCATAGGTGGAATTGGTGACCACCGCCAGCTTCACTTTCGGCGGCCGGCCACGGGTCAACGGGCTGGCTTCGATTTTGGCCTGGATCGATTCGGGGCTGAATTCGCTCAGCGGGATCGGGCCGATAATCCCCAGTTCGTTGCGTTCCGGGCACAGGTACAACGGGATCGCGCCGGTCATGATGATCGAGTGCAATACCGACTTGTGGCAGTTGCGATCCACCAGCACCAGGTCGTCGCGACCGACCATGGAATGCCAGACGATCTTGTTGGCCGTCGAGGTTCCGTTGATCACAAAGAACGTGTGATCGGCGCCGAAGTTGCGCGCGGCACGCGCTTCGGCTTCCGCCAACGGGCCCGTGTGATCGAGCAGCGAGCCCAATTCGGGCACGGACACAGACAGGTCCGAACGCAGGGTATTTTCCCCAAAGAACTGATGAAACGCCTGCCCCACCGGGCTTTTGCGGTAGGCCACACCCCCGCCATGGCCGGGTGTGTGCCAGGAGTAGTTGGAATCGGCAGTGTGCTGCACCAGTGCCTTGAAGAACGGCGGTAACAAGCCATCCAGGTAGGTGCGTGCGGCGCGCGCGACTTGCCGGGCAAGAAACGGCACGGTGTCTTCGAACAGATAAAGAATCCCGCGCAACTGGTTGAGCTCGCTCATGGCATCGGCCGGCGCATTCTCCAGGGTGACCTGCTCGCCCAGAGCAAAGATCGGCAGGTTGGGCGCCCTCACCCGTGCCAGGCGAATCAACTCGACCATGTTTTGCAGCAAGTGGGTATTTTCCCCGGCCCCTTCGGCGGCGATCAACATGCACGCCAGGCCGTGATGGGTAGAAGCCACCAGCCGGCCTTCGGCGTAGTCGACAGCGGAGAAGATGCTGAAGCCCTCTTGTTCCAGCTCGTGGGCGATGCCTCGAACCCGGTCACCGGCAACGGTGTCGGCCTTTATGTCTCGGTGTACGATAAGAACAGGGAACTTCAGGTCTTTGTACATGAGCGCTTGTAGTCCTGAGGGCTATGCATTCAGGGTAGAAGCTGGGAGCGGATGACGCGAATGAAGATTTTTCCGGCGATGATGTTCAACAGCGGGAGCGAGCTTGCTCGCGGGTGCGGTGCATCAGCCAGCACCTTGATCCATTGACCCAGCGCTATCGCAGCCCACCCGCGCCGACATTTTTCAACCGTGTTGAATCAGGCTATTGCTGGGTCAGTTGCGACCACAGAGCCGGCGCACCGGCCGACTTGGCAATCGCCTCCAGCCGCGTTGCATGCTCAGCCAAATCCTGCTCGCTGGCACGGATGATGGTGGTCGGCTTGCGATCCGCCGGCAAACGGCGAATTTCCGAAGGGCGGTTGCCCGAGCCCTCCGCCGACCCCGTGCCATCGGAGGCGTTACCGGCCAGGGACAGGCTGGTTTGGCCGCCGGTCATGGTCAGGTAAACGTCGGCGAGAATCTCGGAGTCGAGCAAGGCGCCGTGCAGTTCACGGCCGGAGTTGTCGACGCCATAACGTTTGCACAAGGCATCCAGGCTGTTGCGCTGGCCTGGGTGACGCTCACGGGCCATCATCAAGGTGTCGAGGATCGAGCAGTGCTGGGAGATATCCGCACGATCGCTCTGCCCCATCAGGGCAAATTCGTTATTGATGAAACCGACGTCGAACGCCGCGTTATGGATGATCAGCTGGGCGCCGTTGATGAATTCGAAAAACTCGTCGGCCACTTCGGCGAAGCGCGGCTTGCCTTTGAGGAATTCGTCGGTGATGCCGTGAACGCCGATCGCACCCTCGTCACTGTCCCGATCCGGTTGCAGGTAAACGTGAAAGTGACGGCCGGTAAGGCGGCGCCCCATCAGTTCGACACAACCGATTTCGATGATCCGGTGGCCATCGGTCACCGGCATGCCGGTGGTTTCGGTATCGAGTACAACAGATCGGATGGCCATCAGGGTTCAGCTCTCAACGGTGGTGTATTTCAAGGGGCGCAATATTAGCACGTCACACCTTACGCAGCCCAAGACCGGCCCAAGGCGCTTGATGCACGACAGTTTTTAACACGCTTTAGCAAAGCTGCAGCAGTTCGCCCTGGACGCGCTTGCCAGCCTGCGCACCCCACTCGAACGCGGACCGTACCGCCCGATAAACCGGTCAAAAACCCTGTATGCCCTGGTGCTGATGGGCAGCGCCTGCACGGCGCACGCCACCCGTTTCGTGATGACGACCGACGTTCTGGTCAGCGTGTCCATGAGTGACACCCAGGGCACGAGTTCTTCCTTCAAGCACGACAAGAGTGTGCAGGCCGCCAGGCAGGACGCCGAATCGTTTGTGGCCAGTGATGGCCAGATCCGTGGCGTGCGCCTGACGTCGGCGCTGATGCCTATCCGCGCGCGTTTGCCGGCGCAAACCTCCAGCGACATGCAGCTGGCCCAGGCCATCGCCGCCCTTTAAACCTTAGCTCTGCTTGTAACCGCGCACGTCATCCACGCCACGGTTGGCCAGTTGGTCGGCGCGTTCGTTGCCCGGATGGCCGATGTGCCCGCGCACCCATTTCCAGGTGATGTTGTGACGGTTGCACTGCTCATCGAGCAGTTGCCACAGGTCGGCATTCTTCACCGGTTCCTTGGCCGCGGTTTTCCAGCCGCGCTTCTTCCAGTTGACCATCCACTCGTTGATGCCTTTCATCACGTATTGCGAGTCGGTCACCAGCAGCACGTCACACCGGCGCTTGAGTTCTTCCAGGCCGCGAATGGCGCCCATCAGCTCCATGCGGTTGTTGGTGGTATTGGCTTCGCCGCCCCACAGCTCCTTCTCCACGCCCTTGCACACCAGCAACGCGCCCCAGCCGCCGGGGCCGGGATTGCCCTTGCAGGCGCCATCGGTGAAGAGTTCTACGGTATCGGTCATCGGTTGCATCCATCAAAACGGGCTGGCGGTAATTGACCGACAGTATCCCGAGGCCGAACGATTCGGCCGGTCATCAAAAAGGGGGGTTACGGTTCACTCTGCTTGCGATTGACCTTGGCCATCGGCATCGGCACCAGCTTGCCCATGGGTTGGCGTTGCACCTGACGCACCGGCCGCAGCCCGACCACGATCTTGCGCGCCACCAGTAAATAGAAGCCGCCACCCGCCAGTTGCCACGCACCCGCTCGGCGCTCCCAGCCGGCCAGACGGCCTTGCCACTTGGCTGACGCAAGCGGCGGACGATAGCACCCGAAGCGGCGTTTCTCCAGCGCAAAACCCAGCAGGTTCAGCCAGTCGCCTACCCGTGATGGCGCGATGCAGCGCGCCTGGCGCAGGCCATCATGGGCGAACACATGGCGCAGGCCCCAACTGCTCCAGGGGTTGATGCCGATAATCAACAAATGGCCACCAGGGCGCACACTGCTCGCCGCTTCACGCAGCAAACCGTGGGGTGACAGACAGAAATCCAGGCCATGCTGCAACACCACCACATCGGCGGCATGCTCGCTCAACGGCCAGGCCTGCTCCTCGCAGACGATCTCCACCCCCGGCAGCGGCGCGCCCAGGCGCACATTGCGCTGGACCTGCGGCGCAGCGGGCGGCGTCTGCGCCGACGGGCCGTAGTGCACCAGGTAACCACCAAAGAACCGGCCCAGCTCGTCTTCGAGCATGCACCGTTCTTCGTCCAGCAAAAATTGCCCGATCGGCCCGGACAGCCATTCACGGGCCGCGCTGATCAGGGCCAGCCATTCAGGATCGGCCTGGGCGAACGCTTTATCAGTCATTGCATTCTCCAACTCGCCTAGACGTTCTAAGATGCACCAATGTGTTCAGCTTGGCGAATCGAAGAATGATACAGATCAGTGCACTCCCCGCGTTCACCGACAACTACATCTGGTTGTTACAAGACCCGCACACCCAACGCTGCGCCGTGGTCGACCCCGGCGATGCCGAGCCGGTGCTGGCCTGGCTCAGGCAGAACCCGCAGTGGGCCCTCAGCGACATCCTGATCACCCACCATCACCATGATCATGTCGGCGGCGTCGAGCAACTGAAAAGTGTGACCGGCGCCAAGGTTTACGGCCCCGCGAGCGAAAACATCCCGGCGCGCGACGTGGCGTTGATGGATAACGACCGCGTCACGGCTCTGGGCTGGGACTTCGACATTTATAGCGTGCCGGGGCATACCCTGGGCCATATCGCCTTTTACCATCAGGGCGTGCTGTTTTGTGGCGACACCCTGTTTGCCGCCGGTTGCGGCCGCCTGTTCGAAGGCACGCCGGAGCAAATGCACACCTCATTGCAACGCCTGGCCGCGCTGCCCGACGACACCCTGGTGTACTGCACCCACGAGTACACACAAAGTAATCTCAAATTTGCCCAGGCCGTGGAACCGGACAATGCCGATATCGCCGCACGCGTGGAAACCGTCAAGCAGTTACGGGCCCGTGGCGAGATGACGCTGCCGTCCAATTTGGCCCTGGAAAAACGTACTAACCCTTTTCTACGTACCGCAGAAACATCCGTTAAACAAAAAGCGGACGAACGGAACGGTCGCGACAACCGCTCTGGGGCCGAGGTGTTTGCTAGCTTGAGGGCATGGAAAGATAAGTTCTAAGAGGATGCAATCTGATACGGAATTTCTGAATGGTTGACCGGAACCAAAGCGCTTTCTAGAATCGCCCGACATTTTTGCCCGGAACTTACTTCCAGCCAATGTCGTCATCTATTCGTAAATCCATCTCTTCAGACGCATTGACCCGCCTGGCTCAAGCCGTGGCGGTGGCTGTGTCCGCGACTCTGGCGGGCTGCCAATCGACAAATTTCGCTGCACAATCCACCGTGCAACCCAAACCCAATCTTGCCGCCAAGATCAAGCAAAAACCTATTTGGCTCTCAGAGAAGCCCAGCCCCGAAGTCCCCCAGGATGTCTGGGAACGCATGCGACGGGGCTTTCAATTGCAGGACGGCCTGGGCGTCAACCCGCGCATCGAGCAACAGCGTTTGTGGTTCGCCAGTAACCCTTCCTTCCTGGAGAACGCCGGAGAACGCGGCAGCCTCTACATTCATTACATCGTCGAACGCCTTGAAGAACGCAACATGCCCCTGGAGCTGGCGCTGCTGCCAGTGATTGAAAGTGCCTACAACCCAATGGCCTATTCGCGCAGCGATGCGGTCGGCCTGTGGCAGTTCATTCCCTCCACCGGGCGCTACTTCAACCTGCGCCAGACCCGTGCCTACGACGGCCGCCGCGATATCACCGCCTCCACCACCGCCGCCCTGGACTATCTGACACGTCTGCATGACATGTTCAACGGCGACTGGTTGCTCGCCCTGGCGGCGTACAACGCCGGTGAGGGCACGGTCAGCCGGGCCATCGAGCGCAACGAAAAGCTCGGCCTGCCGACCGACTACTGGAACCTGCCCCTGCCCCAGGAAACCAAGGACTACGTGCCCAAGTTCCTGGCGCTGTCCCAGGTGGTACTGGCGCCCGAGGCTTACGGCGTCAACCTGAGCCCGATTGCCAACACGCCCTACTTCGAAGTGGTTGAAGTCAAGCAAAGCATGGACCTGTCCCGGGTCGCCGCGCTGGCTGAGATCGACGAAGACGAACTGTTCCAGCTCAACCCGGCGTTGAAACAACGCACCACCCTCGACGGCCCCCAGCATTTGCTCGTACCCAGCTCCAAGGCGCAGCTGCTGACCAGCACACTGTCGACGATGAAGCCGGAAGAATTGCTGGCGATGCGTCCGAAAAAGCAGGTGTTCGACGAAGTTGAGACCACACGGGTTGCCGGGCGCACGCGCAGCTACAAAGTGCGCACGGGCGACAACCTCACGCTGATCGCCAAGGCGAACAAGGTCGATGTGCATGACCTGCAGCGCTGGAACAAGCTCAATGGGCAGGCCCTCAAGGTCGGCCAGACCCTGGTGATGCAAGACACGCGCAAGCTGGTGGCCAAGGCTGACAGCAAGAAGCCGGTGCAATACAAGGTCAAGAAAGGCGACTCGTTGTACATCGTCGCCAAGCGCTTCAACGTTGAGATGCAACATCTCAAGCGCTGGAACCCGCGTACTGGCCAGGCGCTCAAGCCGGGGCAGATGCTGGTGGTTTCCGGGCCGCGCTAAGGCTTCAAGAATACTGGGGCGCTCATGGGGGAGCGGGCTTGCTTGCGAAAGCGGTGGCACATTCAACATCTCTGTTGACTGACACACTGCCTTCGCGAGCAAGCCCGTTCCCCCATTGCATTCCCAGTGTTTCCAGCCACCTTTTTCCAACCGGAACAAGCTGTTACTGTACCGATCATAAAGCCCAAGCCGCCTGGATCGGATCTCTGACTTGAAGCGTCCCCTCCTTCTACTAATAAGTCTGGCCTTGAGCTTTGCTGCGAACGCGACGATTACCGAGAGCCACGGTTATACGCAGTTCGGCGTGCTCAAGTACCCGGCCAAATTCACCCACTTCGATTGGGTAAACCCTGCAGCGCCTAAAGGCGGGACCTTGCGGGTCATGGCATTTGGCACGTTCGACACGCTCAACCCTTACACCTTCAAGGGCTCAAGCCCGGTTTCCACCCCCAATTTCCTGCAATACGGCGTCAATGAGCTGAACGAGCCGTTGATGGTCGGCACTGGCCAATACGCGCCGTCCGGCGACGAACCGACCTCCAGCTACGGGCTGATTGCACAGTCGGTGGAGTACAGCGAGGACCGCAGCTGGGTGGTGTTCAACCTGCGCCCGGAAGCGCGCTTCCACGATGGCAAACCCATCACCGCCTATGACGTGGCATTTTCCTATCGCACGCTGCTGACCGAAGGGCACCCGCAGTACCGCACCAACCTGCAGGAAGTGGCACGGGTCGACATCCTCAACCGGCATCGCATCCGTTTCGTGTTCAAGCGCGCCGGCAACCCCTTGCTGATCCTGCGCCTGGGCGAGCTGCCGGTATTGCCCCAGCATTACTGGAAGAACCGCGACTTCAAGGCCACCACGTTCGAACCTCCGCTGGGCAGCGGACCGTATCGCATCAGCAAAGTCACCCCTGGCCGGCAACTGGTGTTTGAACGGGTCAAGGATTACTGGGGCAAGGACCTGCCGGTCAACCAAGGGTTCTACAACTACGACAAGGTCGAAGTGGAGTTCTACCGCGACAGCGACGTGGCCTTCGAAGCCTTCAAGGCCGGCGAATTCGACATCTACATCGAACACCAGGCCAAGAACTGGGCCACCGGCTATAACTTCCCGGCGGTCAACCGTGGCGATGTGATCAAGGCGCAAATCGCCCACCAGATCCCGACCCAGAGCCAGGGCCTGTTCATGAACACGCGGCGTCCGACCTTCGCCCAGGCCAAGGTGCGCGAGGCGCTGGGGCTGATGTTCGACTTTGAGTGGACCAACCGCACCCTGTTCAGCAGCGCCTACAAACGCACCGTGAGCTACTACCCCAACAGCGAATTTTCCGCGACCGGCGTGCCGGTGGGCCGCGAGTGGCTGATGCTTTCGCCGTACCGTGACCAGTTGCCGGCCAACCTGTTGACACAAGCCTTCAGCCTGCCGCAGACCGACGGTCGTGGTATCCCGCGCGACACCCTGCGCCGCGCCCTCGCCCTGCTCGGCGAAGCCGGCTGGAAACTGTCCGGCCAGCGCCTGCTGGACAGCAAAGGGCAGCCGCTGCGTTTGGAGATCCTGCTGGTGAACCCGAACCTGGAGCGCATCCTGCAGCCGTATGTCGAGAACCTGAACAGCATCGGCATCGACGCGCGCTTGCGTACCGTGGACCGGGCGCAATACAAGCAGCGCCTCGATCAGTTCGACTTCGACATGATCCTGGTCACCCTCAACCAGACCCTGAGCCCCGGCCTTGAGCAGTGGCAGTACTTCCACTCCAGCCAAGCGGCGATCAAGGGCAGCAAGAACTATGCAGGCATCGCCAACCCGGTGGTCGATCACCTGCTGGAGCAACTGCTCGCGGCGCAGACCCGCGAAGAACAATTGGCCGCCGGCCGCGCCCTGGACCGGGTGCTGCTGTGGCAGCACTACAGCATCCCCAACTGGTACCTCAACTATCATCGCCTGGCGTACCGCAACCGGTTCGCCTTTGTCACCACGCCGCCCTACAGCCTGGGCCTGAGCGCATGGTGGCTGAAAGCTTCGGAGAAAGCCCAATGATGTCTTTGCGCAACGCATTGCTCACCAGTCTGTTGCTGTGCTCTGCGGCCAACGCCGCGCCGCAACATGCGTTAACCCTTTACAACGAACCGCCGAAGTACCCCGCCGACTTTAAGCATTTCGACTACGTAAACCCCGACGCGCCCAAGGGCGGCACTTTTCGCGAGTCGGCCATGGGCGGCTTCGACAGCCTTAACCCCTACATCAGCAAGGGCGTGCCGGCAGACAATCTGCCGCTGATCTACGACACCCTGGCCATGCAAAGCCTGGACGAGCCCATCACTGAATACGGGCTGGTGGCCGGCAAGATCGAAAAGGCGCCGGACAACAGTTGGGTACGCTTTTATCTGCGCCCCGAAGCGCGCTTTAACGATGGTCACCCGATCCGCGCCGAAGACGTGGTGTTCACCTTCCAGGCCCTGATCAAAGATGGCTCACCGCTCTACCGCACCTATTACGCCGACGTCGACGAAGTGGTGGCCGAAGACCCGCTGCGCGTGCTGTTCAAGTTCAAGCGCACCAATAACCGCGAATTGCCGCTGATCCTTGGGCAACTGCCGGTACTCCCCAAACATTGGTGGGCGACCCGCGACTTTGCCAAGGGCAACCTGGAAATACCGCTCGGCAGCGGGCCGTACAAGATCGCCGAGGTCAAGCCCGGGCGCATGGTGCGCTATGAGCGGGTCAAGGACTACTGGGCCAAGGACTTGCCGATGACCCAGGGCTTCTACAACTTCGACAACCGCATCACTGACTATTACCGTGACGGCACCGTCGCCCTGGAAGCCTTGAAGGCCGGGCAGTTCGACTACTGGCTGGAATTCAGCGCGAAGAACTGGGCCAACGCCTACAACATTCCGGCCGTCGCCCAGGGGCGACTGATCAAGGAAGAAATCCCCAACGGCAACCCCACCGGCATGCAGGGTTTTGTGTTCAACACGCGCAAACCGATGTTCCAGGATGTGCGGGTACGCAAGGCCATCAGCCTGTTGCTGGATTTCGAATGGAGCAACAAGCAGCTGTTCAACGGTGCCTACACCCGCACCCGCAGCTACTTCGAGAACTCGGAAATGGCCGCCACCGGCCTGCCCGGCCCGAGTGAATTGGCAATCCTCGAACCGTTTCGCGACAAGCTCCCCGCCGAAGTCTTCACCCAGGCCTTTGAGCCGGCCAAAACCGACGGCAGCGGCATGATCCGCAACCAGCAGCGCGAGGCCTACCAGTTGTTGCAAGAGGCCGGCTGGAAGATCGTCGACGACAAGATGGTCGACACCACCGGCAAACCTGTGAACATCGAGTTTCTGCTGGCCCAGACCGACTTCGAGCGGGTACTGCTGCCCTTCAAGCGCAACCTGGCCGACCTTGGCATCAACCTGGTGATTCGCCGCGTCGACGTTTCGCAGTACATCAACCGCCTGCGTTCGCGGGACTTCGACATGCTGGTGGGCAGCTTCCCGCAATCGACGTCACCGGGTAACGAACAGCGCGAATTCTGGTCCTCGTCCAGCGCCGACAAGCCTGGCAGTCGCAACTACATGGGCCTCAAGGACCCGGTCATCGACCAACTGGTGGAAGCGTTGATCGACGCCAGCTCACGCCAAAGCCTGGTCGACCACGCCAAAGCGCTGGACCGTGTGTTGCAGTTCGGCTACTACGTGATTCCCAACTGGCACATCAAGACCTACCGCGTCGCGTACTGGGACCACCTCGGCCACCCCAAGACCCCGCCACGCTACGACGTCGGCACAGTCACCTGGTGGGCCAAGCCCGCGGCCAAGCCGGCCATCACCCTGGACACTGCACACAGCGCCGATCCGGCGAGCGGAGGCGATTAAATGCTGGCCTATATTGTTCGCCGCCTGTTGCTGATCATCCCCACGCTGTTCGGGATTTTGCTGATCAACTTCATCATCATCCAGGCCGCTCCCGGTGGCCCGGTTGAGCAGATGATCGCCAAGCTCGAAGGCTTTGACGGCGCCACCAGTCGCATTGCCGGTGGCGGCGCCGAGGTCTCGGTGGCCGGCTCCAGCTACCGCGGCGCGCAAGGCCTGGACCCGGCGCTGATCAAGGAAATCGAGAAGATGTACGGCTTCGACAAATCGGCGCCGGAACGTCTGTGGATCATGGTCAAGAACTACGCGCGGCTGGATTTCGGCGACAGCTTCTTTCGCGATGCCAAGGTCATCGACCTGATCAAGGAAAAGATGCCGGTGTCCATCTCCCTCGGGTTATGGAGCACGCTGATCATGTACCTGGTGTCGATCCCGCTGGGGATCGCCAAGGCCACACGGCACGGCAGCCACTTCGACGTGTGGACCAGCTCGGCGATCATCGTCGGCTATGCGATCCCGGCTTTCCTGTTTGCGATCCTGCTGATCGTGGTGTTTGCCGGCGGCAGTTACCTCGACTGGTTCCCCTTGCGCGGGCTCACCTCGAATAATTTTGACGCGCTGAGCTGGGGCGGCAAGATCCTCGATTACTTCTGGCACCTGGCCTTGCCTGTCACGGCCCTGGTGATCGGCAACTTCGCGACCATGACACTGCTGACCAAAAACAGCTTCCTCGATGAAATCAACAAACAGTATGTGGTCACCGCCAAAGCCAAGGGCCTGACCAACCACCGCGTGCTGTACGGCCATGTGTTTCGCAACGCCATGCTGCTGGTCATTGCCGGGTTCCCTTCGGCGTTTATCGGGATTTTCTTCACCGGCTCGTTGTTGGTGGAAGTGATCTTCTCGCTCGACGGCCTGGGCCTGATGAGTTTTGAAGCGGCGATCAACCGTGACTACCCGGTGGTGTTCGGCACGCTGTTTATCTTCACCCTGCTGGGGCTGGTGGTGAAACTGATCGGTGACCTCACCTACACCCTGGTCGATCCGCGTATCGACTTTGCCAGCCGGGAGCATTGAGATGAACCTGTCCCCCCTCAATCGCCGCCGATTCGAGCGTTTCAAAGCCAACAAACGTGGCTGGTGGTCGCTGTGGCTGTTCCTGATTCTGTTCGTGCTGAGCCTGGGCGCGGAATTGATCGCCAACGACAAGCCGTTGGCCGTGCACTTCGACGGCGACTGGTACTTCCCGGCGCTCAAGCGCTACCCGGAAACCACCTTCGGCGGCGAGTTCCCGTTGGAGGCCAACTACAAGAGCCCGTATATCCAGGAATTGCTCAAGGCCAAGGACGCCTGGACGCTGTGGGCGCCGATTCCGTTCAGCTACCAGAGCATCAACTACGACCTGAAGGTGCCGGCGCCCGCGCCGCCCTCGTCGGTCAACCTGCTGGGCACCGACGATCAGGGCCGTGATGTGCTGGCGCGGGTGATCTATGGGTTCCGGGTGTCAGTGCTGTTTGCCCTGACACTGACGGTGCTCAGCTCGATCATCGGCGTGGTCGCCGGAGCCTTGCAGGGTTTCTATGGCGGCTGGGTCGACCTGGCCGGGCAGCGTTTCCTGGAGATCTGGTCGGGCTTGCCGGTGCTGTACCTGCTGATCATTCTCGCCAGTTTTGTGCAGCCCAATTTCTGGTGGCTGCTGGGGATCATGCTGCTGTTTTCCTGGATGAGCCTGGTCGACGTGGTGCGCGCCGAGTTCCTGCGCGGGCGCAACCTCGAATACGTACGCGCGGCCCGCGCCCTGGGCATGCAGAACGGCGCCATCATGTTCCGGCATATCCTGCCCAATGCCATGGTCTCGACCATGACCTTTATGCCGTTCATCCTCACTGGCGCCATTGGCACCCTCACCGCCCTGGACTTTCTCGGCTTCGGCCTGCCGGCTGGGTCACCGTCGTTGGGTGAACTGGTGGCCCAGGGTAAATCCAACCTGCAAGCGCCGTGGCTGGGCATGAGTGCATTTGCCGTGCTGGCGATCATGCTGAGTTTGCTGGTGTTTATCGGCGAGTCCGCGCGCGATGCCTTCGACCCGAGGAAATGAGATGAATCAGGACAATCTGATCGAAGTCCGCGACCTCTGCGTCGAGTTCGTTACCGGCGACCATCACCACCGTGTGGTCAACAATGTCAGCTTCGATATCAAGCGCGGCGAAACCCTGGCCCTGGTCGGCGAAAGCGGCTCGGGCAAATCGGTGACCGCCCACTCGATCCTGCGGCTGCTGCCTTACCCGCTGGCCCGGCACCCGGCCGGCACCATCAACTATTCCGGGCAAGACCTGCTAACGCTCAAAGAAAAAACCATCCGGCATATCCGCGGTAACCGCATTGCGATGATTTTCCAGGAACCGATGACCTCGTTGAACCCGCTGCATTCCATCGAGAAGCAGATCAACGAAGTGCTCGGCCTGCACAAGGGGCTCACGGGCAAAATCGCGACCCGTCGCACCCTGGAATTGCTCGAACTGGTGGGCATTCCCGAACCGCACAAACGCCTGAAGGCTCTGCCCCACGAACTGTCCGGCGGCCAGCGCCAACGGGTGATGATCGCCATGGCGCTGGCCAACGAGCCCGAGTTGCTGATCGCCGACGAGCCGACCACGGCCCTCGACGTGACGGTGCAGTTGAAGATTCTCGAACTGCTCAAAGCATTGCAGGCGCGGCTGGGCATGGCGTTGCTGCTGATCAGCCACGACCTGAACCTGGTGCGACGCATCGCCCACCGCGTATGCGTGATGCAACAGGGCTGCATCGTTGAACAGGCCGAGTGCGAGACGCTGTTCCAGTCGCCGCAGCATCCTTACACCCAGGAACTGTTGGCGGCGGAACCCAGCGGCGGGCCGGCCACCAATGCGGTGGGGCCGCCGTTGCTGGAAGTCGCTGACCTGAAGGTGTGGTTTGCGATCAAGAAAGGCTTTTTGCGAAACACTGTCGATTACGTCAAGGCGGTGGACGGCATCAACTTCAGCCTGGCCCAGGGCCAGACCCTGGGCATAGTCGGCGAAAGCGGCTCGGGCAAATCGACCCTCGGCCTGGCGATTTTGCGCCTGATCGCAAGCAAAGGCGGGATCCGCTTTGAGGGCCAGCAACTGGACCGACTGACCCAACAGCAAGTGCGCCCGTTGCGGCGAGAAATGCAGGTAGTGTTTCAGGACCCCTTCGGCAGTTTGAGCCCGCGCATGAGCGTCAGCGAAATTGTTGGCGAAGGCTTGCGCATTCACAAGATGGGGACGCCGGCGGAGCAGGAAACGGCGATTATTGCAGCGCTCAAGGAGGTCGGCCTGGACCCCGACGCGCGGCACCGCTACCCGCACGAATTCTCCGGCGGCCAACGGCAGCGCATCGCCATCGCCCGCGCGCTGGTACTCAAGCCACGCCTGATTTTACTGGATGAGCCAACGTCAGCACTGGACCGCACGGTACAGCGCCAAGTGGTGGAATTGCTGCGCAACTTGCAGGCCAAGTACAACTTGACCTATCTGTTTATCAGCCATGACCTGGCAGTGGTGAAGGCCCTGAGCCACCAACTGATGGTCGTAAAGCATGGGCAAGTGGTGGAACAGGGAGAAGCGTCGGCGATCTTTACTGCCCCACAGCATGCCTACACACGGCAGTTGTTGGAGGCAGCGTTCTTGGTACCCGCGGGTGTCCGCGGTTGACCTTGGGCATATCCATTATTTGGGTGATGGCTGATAGCAGTTCCGCCCTCACGGCGCGGGCCGCCTAGAACCAAAAACACATCAAAAACCGAGCACCGCGGCCTAACAACCGCCCTGGCGATGGAAGCAGATCTCGGTCAAATTGTGGGAGCGGGCTTGCTCGCGAATGCGCTGGGTCAGTTACAAATGAGCTGACTGACCCACCGCATTCGCGAGCAAGCCCGCTCCCACATTTGGAACTGGGTACATCAGGCAGAAGGTGGGCAGTTCTTCAGACTGTATTGGGTCAATCTGGGAGCTGGTATGGGGTCTGCGGCTGGGCATGCCTGATGTATCGAAGTGTCTGCATCGCAGGCAAGCCAGCTCCCACAGAAAAGCAGAGCACTGCGGTGCTGGCAACTGAACTCGATCAACATTGTGGGAGCGGGCTTGCTCGCGAATGCGGTGGGGCAGTTACAAATAAGCCGACTGGCACACCGCTTTCGCGAGCAAGCCCGCTCCCACATTTTGAACTGGGTACATCAGGCAGAGGGTGGGCAGTTCTTTAGACTGTATTGGGTCAATCTGGGAGCTGGTATGGGGTCTGCGGCTGGGCATGCCTGATGTATCGAAGTGTCTGTATCGCAGGCAAGCCAGCTCCCACAGAAAAGCAGAGCACTACGGTGCTGGCAGCTGAACTCGGTCAACATTGTGGGAGCGGGCTTGCGCGCGAATGCGCTGGGTCAGTTACAAATGAGCTGACTGACCCACCGCATTCGCGAGCAAGCCCGCTCCCACATTTTGAACTGGGTACATCAGGCAGAGGGTGGGCAGTTCTTTAGACTGTATTGGGTCAATCTGGGAGCTGGTATGGGGCCTGCTGCCGGGTATGCCTGATGTATCGAAGTGTCTGCATCGCAGGCAAGCCAGCTCCCACAGAAAAGCAGTGCACTACGGTGCTGGTAGCTGAACTCGATCAACATTGTGGGAGCGGGCTTGCTCGCGAAGGCGCTGGGTCAGTTACAAATAAGCCGACTGGCACACCGCATTCGCGAGCAAGCCCGCTCCCACATTTGGATCTCATTTCATCAGGTAAACGTGGTGTTGCTGTGCTTTTGCTTCTACCACTCAGGCCGGCTGTCAGGCCGCCGTGCTCTGCTTTTGACTTTGATCTGCTGTTGATCTTGATCTGACAGGCCCCGTTAACCACGCTGGCCGAACGCAGGCTTGAATCCGTGGGTAACCCGGCAGGACGCCGGGTTAGCCGCACTGGGCCAAGGATGGCCCATTGCGGCGGCCCACGGATTCAAGCCGGAGAGAGGGCATGCCGAGCCTGGGCGAGGCACCGAGTGGTGGGGCAAAGACCTTTTGGTTACTTTTGGGGCGTTTGCCAAAAGTGACCCGCTGTAAGAGCGGAACCCATAGCCGCCGTTACCGCAGCAACGGATATGTACTCAACCAACCAACCAACCAACCAACCAACCAACCAACAAATCATTGGAACTTTGCCAGGAAATAACCGCCTGAATCCGGTACGCTCACCCTTTTTACATCAAGGAGTTACTCCCCATGGCCAAAGCCACCGCCCGTCACATCCTCGTTCCCACTGAAGAAAAGTGCAACGAACTCAAAGCCCAGATCGAAGGCGGCGCCGATTTCGCAGAAATCGCCAAAGCCAACTCCAGCTGCCCATCCAGCCGCGACGGCGGCAACCTGGGCTCGTTCGGCCCAGGCCAAATGGTTAAAGAATTCGACACCGTCGTCTTCAGCGCCCCGGTCAACACCGTGCAAGGCCCGGTAAAAACCCAGTTCGGTTACCACCTGCTGGAAGTCACCAGCCGCCAGGACTGATCCAGTCTGCGCTGACGCTCTAAACAACGGCCCGCCTTTTGGCGGGCCGTTGTGCATGTGGTGACGGGCGGCGCTTAAGCCGTTAACGTACCCGTCCCTATTCTTCTTCACCTGGCGTTCAAGGCTGATAATGCGATTGGCTTTTTCCCTGAAACTCCTCGGCGCTGCCCTGGGCCTGCTAATGGCCAGCACCGCCGCGACTGCAGCCCCGCAAACTTACTTGACCGTGTACGGCGAACCCGCCAAATACCCCGCCGGTTTCACCCACTTCGACTACGCCAACCCTGACGCCCCCAAAGGCGGCAGCCTGCGACGCTCAGCCATCGAAATCGGGCGTTTCGACCATGTGTTGCCGTATATCGACAAAGGCATCGGCGTCTCCCAGGTCGACGGCTGGCTGTACGCCCCGCTGGCCCAGCGGTCCCTGGATGAGCCCTACACCGTTTACGGCCTGGTTGCAGAGAAGATGGAACGCTCGGACGACGGCCTGTCGCTGCGTTTCTACCTCAACCCCAAGGCGCGTTTTGCCGACGGCAAGCCGATCACCGCCGAAGATGTGCGCTACAGCTTCGACCTGCTGATGACCCAAGGCAGCCTGCGTTTTCGCACCCTGTTCGCCGACGTCAAGCACGTCGAAGTCGAAGGCGAGCGCCAGGTGCGTTTTGACTTTTCCAGCAATGAAAACCGCACCCTGCCCCTGGATATCGCCACCTTGCCGGTATTCCCCGAACACTGGTGGAAGACCCGCGATTTCGCCAATGGCGGCGGCTATGAAGCCCCGCTGGGCAGCGGCCCGTACAAAATCAGCAAGATCGACTCCGGCAGCACCATCACCTTTACCCGCGACCCGGACTGGTGGGGCAAGGACTTGCCCGTCAGCCGTGGCCTGTACAACTTCAATCACTTGAGCCTGGAGTATTTCGGCGATACCGAGGTGGCGCGCCAGGTACTGCGCGGCGGCGCCTACGACTTCAATCGCGAGTTCTCCGCCACCGGTTATTCCATCGGTTACAACGGCCCGGCCCTCGACGACGGCCGCCTGCAACGTGCGCACCTGGCCAAAGAAATGCCGCAACCGGCCCAAGGCTATGTGTTCAACGTACAAAAGCCGATGTTCAAGGACCGCCGGGTGCGTCAGGCGCTGGCGATGCTGTGGGACTTCGAATGGGCCAACCGTCAGATGATGCGCAACCTGTACATTCGCCAGCAAAGCTATTTCTCCAATAGCGAGCTGGCGGCGAGCCAATTGCCGACCAAAGAAGAGCTGGCGATTCTGGAACCCCTGCGTGGGCAGATTCCCGACGAAGCCTTCACCCAGGTGTTCAAGGCGCCGGTCACCGACGGCAGTGGCATGATCCGCGACAAGCAGCTGCAAGCCCTGGCCTTGCTGGAAGCGGCCGGCTGGACACCGAATGGCGACAAGCTGGTGAATGCACAAGGCGAACCGCTGGAGTTCACCTTCCTCAATGCCCAACCCGGCCTGGAACGTCTGTTGCTGCCCTACAAACGCAACCTCGCGCAGATCGGCATTACCTTGAATATCCGCCGCATCGACTCCTCGCAATACGTCAACCGCATGATGGCGCGGGACTACGACATGATCGTGATTGGCTTCCCGGTGACCACCTCGCCCGGCATGGAGCTGTACAACTACTTCGGCTCCCAGGCGGCCTACGACCCCGGTGCCAATAACTACATGGTGTTGAAAGACCCGGCCGTCGACACCCTGATCAACGGCCTGGTCAAGGCCAACACCCACGCCCAGATGCTCACATACGCCCACGCCCTGGACCGAGTGCTGCAATGGAGCTACCTGTGGATTCCGAATTACTACCCGCCCGGCACTTCCGCCGCGTGGTGGAACCGCTTCGGGCGCCCGGCCATCGAGGCCAAAAACGACGAAGCGCTGGAAACCTGGTGGGAAATCAGCCCCACGCCACTGACGAATGAGCAAATGAACGCCGAGTTGAAAAAACGCGCAGGTGCCCGCTGATGTTTGCCTATATCGTGCGGCGCCTGCTGCTGATCATCCCGACGCTGGTGATCATCCTGCTGGTGAATTTCGTGATCGTCCAGGCCGCGCCCGGCGGGCCGGTCGAACAGGCTATTGCGCACTTGCAAGGGATCGGCGGGGGCGGCATCGGCGGCTCTTCCGGCGAAAGCATCAGCGGCTCGCGGGCCAGCCGTGGCCTCGACCCCAAGCTGATCAAGGACATCGAAAAACAATACGGCTTCGACAAGCCCGCCCCGGAACGCCTGTGGTTGATGCTCAAGAACTACGCCCGGCTGGACTTCGGCAACAGCTTCTTCCGCGGCAAGACTGTGATCGACCTGATCCTGGAAAAGATGCCGGTGACCATTTCCCTGGGTTTATGGGCCACCTTGATTACCTACCTGGTGTCGATCCCCCTGGGCATTCGCAAAGCCGTGCGCCATGGCAGCAGCTTTGACGTGTGGAGCAGCACCGCCATCGTCATCGGCTACGCGATGCCGGCGTTCCTGTTTGCGATGTTCCTGATTGTGCTGTTCGCCGGTGGCACGTCGCTGAACTGGTTCCCGGTGCGCGGGCTGGTGTCGGAGAACTTCGACGAACTGAGCACCGTCGGCAAGATCGCCGACTACTTCTGGCACCTGGTGTTGCCCGTCACCGCGCTGGTGATCGGCGGGTTTGCCACCCTGACAATCCTCACCAAAAACTCATTCTTGAATGAAATCACCCGCCAGTATGTGGTCACGGCCCGCGCCAAAGGCTTGAGCGAACGACGTGTGCTCTATGGCCATGTGTTCCGCAACGCGATGCTGCTGGTGATCTCGGGGATTCCCCAGGCGTTTATCAGCGTGTTTTTCGCCGGTTCCCTGCTCATCGAAGTGATCTTCTCCCTCGATGGCCTGGGCCGCATGAGCTACGAAGCCGCCGTGTCGCGTGACTACCCGGTGGTGTTCGGCTCGCTGTTTATCTTCACGTTGTTCGGCCTGCTGATAAAACTCATCGGGGACCTTTGCTACACCCTGGTGGACCCGCGTATCGACTTCGCGGCGAGGAACGCCTGATGCTTAATCTATCCCCGGTGGCGCGTCGGCGTTTCGAGCGATTCAAGAAAAACCGTCGCGGTTGGTGGTCGCTGTGGCTGTTTATCGGCCTGTTTATCCTGACCCTGGGCGGCGAATTGATCGCCAATGACAAACCGCTGCTGCTCAGTTTCAAGAACGAGCTGTATTTCCCGGTGTTCAAGCGCTACACCGAGCAGCAGTTCGGCGGGCAGCTGCCGTTCCAGGCCGACTACCGCAGTGACTACGTGCAAAAGCTGATCAAGCAGGACGGCGGCTGGATGCTGTTCCCGCCGATCCCGTTCAGCGACGACACCCCCAACTACGAACTGACCCGCCCTGCCCCCAGCCCGCCCTCGGCGGTGAACTGGCTGGGCACTGACGATCAGTCGCGCGATGTGCTGGCGCGGGTGATCTTTGGAGCACGGGTGTCGATCCTGTTTGCACTGGCGTTGACGGCCATCAGCGCCGCCATCGGCATTGCCGCCGGGGCCTTGCAGGGTTACTACGGCGGCTGGGTGGATCTGCTGGGCCAGCGCCTATTGGAAGTCTGGTCCGGATTGCCGGTGCTGTACCTGCTGATCATTCTGTCGGGCTTTGTCGAGCCGAACTTCTGGTGGTTGCTGGGGATCATGGCGCTGTTTTCCTGGCTGGCCCTGGTGGACGTGGTGCGCGCCGAGTTCCTGCGCGGGCGCAACCTGGAGTACGTCAAGGCCGCCCGCGCATTGGGCCTGGGTGACGGCAAGATCATTCGCCGGCATATCCTGCCGAATGCCATGACCGCCACCCTGAGTTACCTGCCGTTTATTTTGACCGGAGCGATCTCCACGTTGAGCGCCCTGGATTTCCTCGGTTTCGGCATGCCGGCGGGCAGCGCGTCGCTGGGCGAGCTGATTGCCCAGGGCAAGCAAAACCTGCAAGCGCCGTGGCTGGGCCTGACGGCATTTTTCACCCTGGCGCTGATCCTGTCGCTGCTGGTCTTTATTGGCGAGGCATTACGTGATGCCTTCGACCCACGTTCATGAGTGACTGCAGATGAACCTGATCGAAATCCGCGACCTCAGCGTCGCCTTCAGCGGCCAGACCGTCGTACGCAACCTGAGCCTGGACGTACGCCCCGGCGAGTGCCTGGCATTGGTGGGCGAGTCGGGCTCGGGCAAGTCGGTGACGGCCCATTCGATTTTGCAATTGCTGCCCGAAGCCGGCACGGCAACCACCGGCTCCGTGAAGTATCGCGGCCAGGAGTTGATCGGCGCGCCAGCCGGCACGTTGCAAAAGCTGCGCGGCAACCGCATTGCGATGATCTTCCAGGAGCCGATGACCTCCCTCAACCCGTTGCACAGCATCGAAAAGCAAATCGGCGAAACCCTGCTGTTGCACAAGGGCCTGGGCGGCAAGGCAGCGCAGGCGCGGATCCTCGAACTGCTTGAACTGGTGGGCATCCAGAAGCCCCAGGAACGGCTCAAGGCGTATCCGCACCAGCTCTCCGGCGGCCAGCGCCAGCGCGTGATGATCGCCATGGCCCTGGCCTGCGAGCCGGAACTGCTGATCGCCGACGAACCCACCACCGCGCTGGACGTGACCGTGCAGCGCAAGATCCTGCTGCTGCTCAAGTCCCTGCAACAACGGTTGGGCATGTCGCTGCTGCTGATCAGCCATGACCTCAACCTGGTGCGCAGCATTGCCCAGCGCGTGTGCGTGATGCACGCCGGTGAGATTGTCGAGCAGGCCGATTGCCAGACGCTGTTCACCGCACCGCAGCATCCTTACAGCCGCCTGCTGCTGGATGCCGAGCCTGCCGGTGATGTGCTGTGCAGCGACGAGCGCGAGACGGTGTTGCAGGTCGACAACCTGACCGTGCAGTTCCCCCTCGGCGGCGGGCTGTTCCGGCGCAAAACTTACCTGCGTGCCGTGGACGGCATCAGCCTCAGCGTGCAGCGCGGCAAGACCTTGGGGATTGTCGGCGAGTCCGGTTCAGGCAAGTCGACCCTCGGCCAGGCGATCCTGCGCTTGCTCGACTCCACCGGCAGCATCCGCTTCCAGGGCCACGCCCTCGACCCCCTGAACAACCAGCAAATGCGCCCGTGGCGCAAGCAGATGCAGGTGGTGTTCCAGGACCCGTTCGGCAGCCTCAGCCCGCGCATGTCGGTGCAACAGATCATCAGCGAAGGCCTGGAAGTGCACGCGCCGTGCAGCCTGGCCGACCGCGATGCGCAAGTGATTCAGGTGCTCAAGGACGTGGGCCTCGACCCCGCCAGCCGTCATCGTTACCCCCATGAGTTTTCCGGTGGCCAGCGCCAACGCATCGCTATCGCCCGCGCCTTGGTGCTCAAGCCGGCGCTGATGTTGCTGGACGAACCCACGTCCGCCCTCGACCGCACGGTGCAGAAGCAGGTCGTGGCGTTATTGCGTGAACTGCAGGAAAAATACGCCCTGACCTACCTGTTTATCAGCCATGACCTGGCGGTGGTACGCGCCATGGCCCACGACATGATCGTGATCAAGGATGGCAAGGTGGTGGAGCGCGGCGCGAGCCATGACGTGTTCGAGGCGCCGCAGCACGCGTACACCAAGGAGCTTCTGGCGGCAGCGCATATTCCTTTGTAGGAGCGCGACCCTCTTCATATTTTATGTTGGCGGCGGGTGCATGAATAGCAACGAAAGCCTCAAGGATTACCAACGGGTGCGCGGCCTGGCCATCCAGTCGCTGTTCGAGATCATCGAGCAGTCCAGCGAAGGCACAGTGATTGTCGACCGTGACGCGAATATCGTCTGGATGAACGAGCGCTATGCCAAGCGCTTCGGCCTCAAAAGCGCCGACGATGCCATTGGCCAGCCGTGTGAGCAGGTGATCGCCAACAGTTTGTTGCGCCAGGTCGTGCGCAACGATCAGCCGATTTTGCTGGATATCCAGGACACGCCCAAGGGCCCACTGGTGGTGATGCGCCTGCCGATTCACGACGATGCCGGCGCGGTGATTGGTGCGATTGGGTTTGCGCTGTTTGATGAGCTGCGCAACCTGTCGCCACTGATCGAGCGTTACCTGAGCATGCAGCAGGAGCTGGCCTCCACGCGGTCGTTGCTGCGTTCGCGGCAGAGCAAATACAACTTCGCGCACTTTATCGGCACCAGTGCGGCCAGCCTGGAAGTCAAACGCCGAGCGCGGCGCAGTGCGAGTGCCGAGTCACCGGTGTTGCTGCTGGGCGAAACCGGAACTGGCAAGGAGCTGCTGGCCCAGGCGATCCATGGCGCCTCGCCGCGTGCGCACAAAGCCTTCGTCAGTATCAACAGTGCCGCGATTCCCCACGACCTGCTCGAAGCCGAGTTTTTCGGCACCGCGCCGGGCGCGTTTACCGGGGCCGACCGCAAAGGCCGTCCCGGTAAGTTGCAGATCGCCCACGGCGGCACGCTGTTTCTGGATGAAATCGGTGATATGCCGCTGGCGCTGCAAAGCAAACTGCTGCGGGTGTTGCAGGAGAAGGAATACGAAGCGGTCGGCTCCAACGACATGCTGCACAGCGATGTGCGGGTGATTGCCGCGACGTCCATGGACCTCGAAGCGGCGATCAAGCGCGGTGAGTTTCGTGCAGATTTGTATTACCGGCTGAATGTGCTGCCCATCCAGGTGCCGCCCTTGCGGGAGCGACTGGATGATATTCCAGCATTGAGCGAGGCGATTCTGGAAGAGCTGCGCAGCCAGCATGAACTGGACCGCGAGGCCCTCGCGCTGTTGGCACAGCACGCGTGGCCGGGGAACATCCGTGAGTTGCGCAATGTGTTGGAACGCGCGGCGTTGTTGAGTGATGACCTGATGCTGGATGCCAGGGAGATTCGCGCGGCGATTGGGACGTTTAGCCCGGTGACGCGTGGCCCGGTGGAAACCCTCGAGGGTGAGACGTTTGCGGCGGCGCGGGAGCGCTTTGATCGGCAGCTGATTGCAGCGGCGTTGAAGGCCTGTGACGGCAATGTGGTGGACGCGGCCAAGCGGTTGGGGCTGGGCAGATCGACGCTGTACAAGAAAATGGTTGCCCTTGGCATCGCCTAGTCTCAAAACAGAGAAACAATTCTATTTATGAAGACAATCTAAAGTTGGAGCGGGCTTGCTCGCGAATGCGGTATTTCAGCCAGCTCATCTAGCACTGACACACCGCTTTCGCGAGCAAGCCCGCTCCCACATTGGGCCTTCACTTGTCTCTAGATAGAGACAAAATTCTGACCCGCCGATCTAAAATCAAATAATATTCTTATATTTCAACACGTTAATGTTTTGGCACACATCTCGCTATAGCCCCTCTCCAAAGCACCACCCCACAACAATAACAATCCGATTTGGAGACACACCATGAGTGTGATCATTGCCCTGGCAGCCCTCGCGCTGTTGATGCTGGCAGCCTACCGTGGCTACAGCGTTATCCTGTTTGCCCCCATCGCCGCCCTCGGCGCTGTGCTCCTCACCGACCCGTCCGCCGTCGCCCCTGCCTTTACCGGGGTGTTCATGGAGAAAATGGTCGGCTTTATCAAATTGTATTTCCCGGTGTTCCTGCTTGGCGCGGTGTTCGGCAAGCTGATCGAGCTGTCGGGCTTTTCGCGCTCGATTGTTGCCGCCGCGATCCGTTTGCTTGGCACACGCCAGGCGATGCTGGTGATCGTGCTGGTCTGCGCCCTGCTCACCTACGGCGGCGTGTCGTTGTTTGTGGTGGTGTTTGCGGTCTACCCGTTCGCAGCGGAGATGTTCCGCCAGAGCAATATCCCCAAGCGCCTGATCCCGGCAACCATCGCCCTTGGCGCGTTCTCGTTCACCATGGACGCCCTGCCCGGCACGCCGCAGATCCAGAACATCATCCCCAGCACCTTCTTCAATACCACCGCGTGGGCTGCGCCGTGGCTGGGCTTGATCGGCACGATCTTCGTGTTCTGCACCGGCATGCTCTACCTGGCGCGCCAGCGCAACAAGGCCCAGCGTGCCGGCGAAGGCTATGGCACCGAGCTGCGTAACGAGCCGGAAACCGCCGAGAACCTCACCTTGCCCAACCCATGGATCGCGCTGTCGCCGCTGATTCTGGTGGGCGTGATGAACCTGCTGTTCACCCACTGGATTCCGCAGTGGTATGGCAAGACCCATAGCCTGAGCCTGCCGGGCATGAGCGCGCCGGTGACCACCGAAGTCGCCAAGCTCACGGCAATCTGGGCGGTGCAGGCGGCGTTGCTGGTGGGCATTGTCATGGTGCTGGTGTTCGGCTGGTCGGCGATTCGCGACAAGCTCGCCGAAGGCAGTAAAAGCGCGGTCAGCGGTGCGCTGCTGGCGGCGATGAACACCGCATCGGAATACGGCTTTGGTGCGGTCATCGCCTCACTGCCGGGCTTTCTGGTGCTGGCGGACTGGCTCAAGGGCATCCCCAATCCGCTGGTCAACGAAGCGATCACCGTGACCTTGCTGGCCGGTATCACCGGTTCGGCCTCGGGCGGCATGAGCATCGCCCTGGCGGCGATGTCCGAAAGCTTTATTTCCGCGGCCCATGCGGCCAATATCCCCCTTGAAGTGCTGCACCGGGTAGCGGCCATGGCCAGCGGCGGCATGGACACCCTGCCCCACAACGGCGCGGTGATTACGCTGCTGGCGGTGACCGGGCTGACCCACCGCGAAGCCTACAAGGATATTTTCGGCATCACGATTATCAAGACCCTCGCGGTGTTCGTGGTGATCGGTACTTTCTACGCCACCGGCATTGTGTGAGGTTGACATGACGAACTTGAACGGCAAGACCGCCCTGGTCACCGGCTCCACCAGCGGCATCGGCCTGGGCATAGCGCTCAGCCTGGCCAAGGCCGGCGCCAACCTGATCCTCAACGGCTTCGGCGACGCCAGCGCGGTGATCGCCCAGGTGCAGGCGTTCGGCGGTAAAGTCGGCCATCACCCGGCAGACGTCAGCGACCCGGCGCAGATCGCCGACATGCTGGCCTATGCCGAGCGTGAATTCGGTGGCGTGGATATATTGGTCAATAACGCCGGCATTCAGCACGTGTCGGCGGTGGAGGATTTCCCGGTGGAACGCTGGGATTCGATCATCGCGATCAACCTGTCGTCGGTATTCCACAGCACGCGCTTGAGCCTGCCGGGCATGAAGGCCAAAGGCTGGGGGCGTATCGTCAATATCGCCTCGGTGCACGGCCTGGTCGGTTCGGTGGGCAAGGCCGCGTACGTGGCGGCCAAGCATGGCGTGATCGGCCTGACCAAAGTGGTGGGCCTGGAGACGGCCACCAGCAACGTCACCTGCAACGCCATCTGCCCCGGCTGGGTGCTGACGCCGCTGGTGCAGAAGCAGATTGATGACCGTGCGGCCAACGGCGTTGATCCGCAGCAGGCGCAGCATGATTTGCTCGCGGAGAAACAGCCGTCGCTGGAGTTTGTGACACCGCCGCAGTTGGGTGAGCTGGTGTTGTTTCTGTGCAGCGAGGCCGGTGCCCAGGTGCGCGGCGCGGCGTGGAATATCGATGGTGGCTGGCTGGCGCAGTAAACCCCGCTATTCCACACACAGGCGTTTTAAAATGTGGCAGCGGGCTTGCTCGCGAAGGAGGCGTGTCAGCCAGCCAGTTTGTAACTGACCCACCGCATTCGCGAGCAAGCCCGCTCGCACATTTGCTCCGTGCTGTTGGGTAGATTTCATCTAAGCACAAGAGATTGCGCAATGTCCGAGATCCTCTGGCAACCTTCCCCGGAACGCATCGCCAACACGCGGATGGACCAGTTCCGCCGCTTCGTCAACGACCGCTACAGCGTGCAACTGCCCGACTACCCGGCCCTGCACCAGTGGAGCATCGACCAGCGCGCCGACTTCTGGCAGGCCATCGTCGGGTTCTTTGACGTGCAATTTCGCAGCCCGCCCTCGGTGACGCTGATCGAAGACCGTGAAATGCCCAGCGCCCAGTGGTTTCCCGACGCCACGCTGAACTTTGCCGAACACCTGCTGCGCCGCCGTGATGATCACCCGGCCGTGGTCGCCATCAGCGAGGACGGCCAGCGCGAACAGCTGACCTACGCCGAACTGGCTAGCCACGTCGCCGGCCTGCAACACAGCCTGCGCGCAGCGGGTGTAGGGGTGGGCGACCGCGTGGCCGCGTGCATGCCCAACACCTGGCAAACCCTGGTCGGCATGCTCGCCACCAGCAGCCTCGGGGCGATCTGGTCCTGTTCATCGCCGGACTTCGGCACCCAAGGCGTGATCGACCGTTTCGGCCAGATCGAACCCAAGGTGCTGATCACCTGCGCGGGTTATCGCTATGCCGGCAAGGCCATCGACCAAAGCGCCAAGCTGCATGAAATCCTCGCGCGCCTGCCGTCCCTGCAACAGCTGATCATCGTGCCGTATGCCCGGCCACAGGCGACAGCCGCGGATTATCAGACCCACGCCAAGGTCACGCTGTGGGGCGACTTTTACCAACCCGGCGGCGAACCTGAATTTGTCGCAGTGCCGTTCAATCACCCGCTGTACATCCTCTATTCCAGCGGCACCACCGGCGTGCCCAAGTGCATCATCCACGGCACCGGCGGCGTGTTGCTCACGCACCTCAAGGAACACGGCCTGCATGCCGACCTGTCGCGGGATGACTGCCTCTTTTACTACACCACGTGCGGCTGGATGATGTGGAACTGGCTGGTGTCGGTGCTGGCCCTCGGCGCGACCGCCGTGCTGTACGACGGCTCGCCCTTTCACCCCGGCCCCGAACGGCTGATCGACCTGATCGATGCCGAGACAATCAGCGTATTCGGCACCAGCCCGAAATACCTCGTCACCCTGGAAAAAGCCGGCCTGCAACCGCGGCTGAGTCATGATTTGAGCAGCCTCAAAGGGCTGATTTCAACCGGCTCGCCGCTGTCGCCGCAGAGCTACGACTACGTGTACCGCGACATCAAAAGCGAGCTGTGCCTGTCGTCGATGTCGGGCGGCACCGATATCGTCTCCTGCTTTGTGATCGGCAACCCGGCGCTGCCGGTGCGGCGTGGCGAAATGCAGTGCAAGAGCCTGGCGATGGCCATCGAAGTGTGGAACGACCAGGGCCAGCCGCTGATCGGCGAAAAAGGCGAATTGGTCTGCACTCGGCATTTTCCGGCCATGCCGATCGGGCTGTGGAATGACCCGCACCAGCACACGCTGCGCGCGGCGTATTTCAGCCAGTTTCCCGGTGTATGGGCCCAGGGCGACTACGCCGAACAACGCCCCAATGGCAGCCTGCTAATTCATGGGCGCTCCGACGCGGTGCTCAACCCGGGCGGTGTGCGCATCGGCACGGCGGAGATTTATCGCCAGGTGGAAAAGGTCCCGCAGGTCCTGGAAAGCCTGGCCATCGGCCAACGCTGGCAGGACGATGTGCGGGTGGTGCTGTTTGTGCGCCTCAATGAGGGCATTGAACTCGATGACGCCCTGGAGCAACAGATTCGCCAGGTGATTCGCGCCAACACCACGCCGCGCCATGTGCCGGCGAAAATCCTCGCCGTCACCGATATCCCGCGCACCATCAGCGGCAAGATCGTCGAACTGGCGGTGCGCAACGTGGTGCACGGTGAACCGGTGAAGAACACTGACGCGTTGGCAAACCCGGAGGCGCTCGCGCAGTTTCGTGATCGACCGGAGCTGGCATAAACAAGAAAGGTTTCCGCCCTGAAGCACGCAGTTGAAGACAAACCCCCAATGCATGCTATTTTTCGAGGGGTAGTCAGCCGTTCCCGTGTCGCGGGATAATCGGTTTTGTCGTCTTTCAAAGTGTCGGGTTTAGGGTTTTTTCATGAACGTAACATCCACCGGAAGCGAAGCCGCTGCATTGATTGCACGGCTGGACTGGGCGCGAAGCCCCCTCGGTGAATCCAGTGACTGGCCGCAAAGCCTGCGCACCGCCGTCGATATCGTGGTCCACTCACCGATGCCGATGCTGCTGCTGTGGGGCAGCCAGCTCACTCAACTCTACAACGACGGCTTCGCCGCGCTCGCGGGCAACAAACACCCCGGCGCCATGGGCCAACCCGCGCATGAGACCTGGCCGGAGCTGGAAAACTTTACCGCACCGATCTACGACGCCGTCCTCACCGGCCAGGTGCGCACCTTCACCGAACAGCGCTTCGTCCTGCAACGCAACCATCGCGACACCGACATCTGGCTCGACCTGACCTACAGCCCGGTCCGCGATGAAAGCGGCACCGTCGCCGGCATTCTGGTCACCGCCATCGAGACCAACGAGCGCCGCAGCAAAGCCCTCGAACTGCAACAGCGCTCCGATGACAGCCTCAAGGCCCAGCACAGCACCGAACAACGCCTGCAATTGGCCCTGGCCGCCACTGATGCGGTGGGAACCTGGGACTGGGACATCGGCGAAGACCGCTTTATCGCCGACGCCCATTTCGCCTATTTGCATGGCGTCAACCCGAGTGACGCCGGCCTGTTGCCGATCAGCGACTACCTGCAAGGCGTGCACCCCGAAGACCGCGGCATGGTGGCGCGCAGCATCAAACACTGCATCACCTTTGGCACCGAATACGCCGAGGAATACCGCTTGCTGCAAGCCGACGGCCAACTGCGCTGGGTGTTCGCCCGTGGTCGCTGCTACAAGGACCCGCAAGGCCGCCCGGCACGCTTCCTTGGCGCCGCGCTGGACCTGACCGAACGTAAACACACCGAGCACGCGCTGCGCCAAAGCCAGACCGAGCTGCAACTGATCATCAACGCCATGCCGGTGCTGATCGGCTACGTCGACCACGAACAGCGTTTTCGCCTGAACAACAGCGCCTACCTCGACTGGTATGGCATGACGCCCCAGGAGCTGTACGGCAAGACCATCCGTGAGGTCATCGGCGACGAGCTGTATGCCGGGCGCGAAGACAAGATCGCCGCCGCGCTCAAGGGCAAGGCGTGCAGTTTCATGACCGTTACGCCCCATCACGACGGCCGCCCGCGCCACGCGTTGATGAAGTACCTGCCACGCTTCAGCAATGACGGCTCGGTGAACGGCTTCTATATCTTTGTTATCGATGAGACCGAACGCAAACTCACCGAAGAGGCCCTGCGCCACCTCAACGAGAACCTCGAAGAGCGCGTCGCCCAGCGCACACAGGCGCTGGCTGAAGCCAACCAGCGCCTGCAAAACGAAATGTTCGAACGCGAGCGCGCCGAAGACGCGCTGCGTCACGCGCAGAAAATGGAAGCCGTGGGCCAGCTCACCGGCGGCATCGCCCATGATTTCAACAACATGCTGACCGGGATTATCGGCAGCCTGGACTTGATGCAGCGCTACATCAGTGCCGGGCGCAGCGACGAAATCGGCCGCTTTACTGACGCCGCCGTATCGTCCGCCCATCGCGCGGCCGCCCTCACCCATCGGCTGCTGGCGTTCTCGCGCCGCCAGTCGCTGGACCGCCGCCCGCTGGACCCCAACCAGCTGGTAGCGTCCCTGGAGGATCTGTTCCAGCGAACCAAAGGCGCGCATATCACGCTCAAAGTGCAACTGGGCCGCGATATCTGGCCCGTGAATACCGATGCCAGCCAGTTGGAAAACGCCCTGCTCAACCTGGTGATCAACGCACGCGACGCCATGCCCGACGGCGGCGAATTGCTGATCGAAACCGCCAACAGCTACCTCGATGGCAGCGACATCACCACCCTGGAACCGGTGAAGGCCGGCGACTACGTGATGCTGGGCGTGTGCGACAACGGCACCGGCATGGCACCGAAAATCCTGGCCAAGGCGTTCGACCCGTTTTTCACCACCAAGCCTATCGGCCAGGGCACAGGCCTTGGGCTGTCGATGATCTATGGGTTTGCCCAGCAATCCGGTGGCCACGTGACGATCCAAAGCGAGCCCGGCCAGGGCACCTGCGTGCGCCTGTACCTGCCGCGCCTGTATGGCACCGCCCTGGAAAGCCACCTGCCGCAGCATTTGAGCGAGGCCCCGTTGGCGCTGGCCGGTGAGTCGGTGGTGGTGGTCGAGGATGACCCGGCGGTGCGCATGCTGGTGGTCAATGTGCTCGATGAGTTGGGTTACACCGCACACCAGGCAGCGGACGCACGCACGGCGCTGCCTTTGTTGGAGTCGGATTTGCGTGTGGACCTGCTGGTGACCGATGTCGGCTTGCCCGGCATGAACGGCCGGCAACTGGCGGAAATCGCCCGTCAGCACCGGCCCGGCCTGCGCGTGTTGTTCATGACCGGTTACGCCGAAAAAGCCGCCGAGCGCCAGGGCTTTCTGGAAGACGGCATGGACATGGTCGCCAAACCGTTTTCCGTTGACCTGCTGGCAACAAAAATCCGCAGCATGATCAGCGTCGACGAATGAGTTCAGGCATAATCGCGCGCCGCCGCACACCTGGTAGAAATCAATGAAAGCCCAAGCCCGTCACATTCTGGTGAAGACCAGCGAAGAAGCCGAACAGCTCAAGCAGCGCATTGCCAAGGGCGAAGCGTTTGATGTGCTGGCCAAGAAATACTCGACCTGCCCGTCCGGCAAGCGCGGCGGTGATTTGGGTGAAGTGCGGCCAGGGCAGATGGTCGGGGCCATTGATGCGGTGATCTTCAAGAAGCCGGTGAAGGTGGTGCATGGGCCGATCAAGAGCAAGTTTGGCTATCACCTGGTGCAGGTGTTTTACCGCGACTGAGGGTTGGGCTTTAGACCGCTTTCGCGAGCAAGCCCGCTCCCACAGTTGACCGAGTTCCTTCAGTTGAAATGCAATCAAATGTGGCAGCGGGCTTGCTCGCGAACCGCAGCGGGCGGCTATTCCACCGACTATCTTGGGATCAGTGCACCCGGCACTTGAATCACCCGGCTCGCCAACCGATGCCCCGCCAAGGCCGCCGCCTCTGGCGAACCACCCGTGAGCCGACTGGCCAAATACGCCGCACTGAACGAATCCCCCGCCGCCGTCGTATCCACCACGTTCTCGACCTGCAACGCCGGCACGGCAAAGCGCTCGCCTGCGCAACGGATCAAACACGCCTGCGCCCCGCGCTTGAGCACCACTTCCGCAATGGCCGGGTACGCCGCAAACACCTGCTCACTGTCGGCGTACCCAAACAGCACACGCTCGTCATCTTCAGTCAGCAAAGCGATATCCACCTCGGCCAGCACCCGGTGATACGCCGCGCGCGCCGCCTCGACACTGGTCCACAGACGCGGCCGGTAGTTGTTGTCGAAGACCACCTTACCGCCGCGACGGCGGGTTTCGATCAGGCTTTGCAGTAAGCGTTCACGCCCGATTTCACCCAGCACCGCCAAGGTGATACCGCTGAAATACACCACGTCGTAATCCGGTAAGGCCGCCAGGATCGGTTCGGCGGCCGGCGTGGTGAAGCAATCACGCACGGCGGCTTCATTGCGCCAGTAGAGAAATTTGCGTTCGCCGTTGGCGTCCGTCTGGATGCAATACAACCCCGGCAAACGGCCGGGCAAGCGCTGAACCCTGTCCAGGCCCAAGCCTTCGTCGCGCCACTGTTGGCACATGGCATCGCTGAAACTGTCATCGCCCAAAGCGGTGACGTAGTCGACCGTGCCGACAGCGCCCAGCTCGCGGCGCAGGTACACGGCCGTGTTCAGGGTGTCGCCGCCGAAGCTCTGCTGCAGGCTGCCGTCGGCGCGGTGCTGCAATTCGATCATGCATTCGCCGATCAGGGCGATGCGCGGTTGTGTGTTCATGCCTTTGATCTCTGGTATGGCTGATGGCTCCTTCGCGAGCAAGCCCGCTCCCACAGTTGACTGCATGCCTTCAGATACAACGCGGTCAATGTGGGAGCTGGCGTGCCTGCGATGGCCGCTAATCTCTGGTGTGGCTGATGGCTCCTTCGCGAGCAAGCCTGCTCCCACAGTTGACTGCATGCCTTCAGATACAACGCGGTCAATGTGGGAGCTGGCTTGCCTGCGATGGCCCCTAACCTCTGGTGTGGCTGATGGCCCCTTCGCGAGCAAGCCCGCTCCCACGGTTGACTGCATGCCTTCAGATACAACGCGGTCAATGTGGGAGCTGGCTTGCCTGCGATGGCCGCGACTCGGTCTAGAAGCAGGTCTGCAGCGACTCGATCACCTGCAACTGCTCATCCACCAGGCAGCCCACTTGCCACTTGTCGAAGGTCAGGCACGGGTGCGAGGTGCCGAAGGACATGATGTCGCCGATACGCAGCTCAACCCCTGGTGCCACGCGCATGAACGCGTGCTGGTCCATCACTGCGGTGACTTTGCAGGCGCTCACGTCATCGCCTTCGGCCGGCAGGATACCGGCCTTGTAGCGCTTGAGCGGCACCGGCAACCCGGCGTCGTAGGCCACGTCGCGCTTGCCCAGGGCAATCACCGCAAAGCCGGGTTCGGGCAACGATTGCACGTGCGCCCAGACTTCCAGCGCAGGGCGCAGGCCTTCATTGAGGTCGCTGCGACGGTCGAGCACGCAGCATTGCGCGTCTTTGTAGATACCGTGGTCGTGGGCCACATAGCTGCCGGGGCGCAGCACGCTGAGGAAACGGCCGGCGGCGTTTTGCGTCTCGAAGGACTCGGCGATCAGGTCGTACCAGGCCGAACCCGATGCGGTAATGATGGGCTTGGGCAGGTCGAAAGCGCCATTGTTTTGCAGGTCCACGGCCAATCGCACCAGGCTGGCGGCGAACTCGCGGATGCCACTGATAGCGTGTTCGCCGTGGATGACACCTTCGTAGCCTTCGATGCCGGTAAGGGCCAGGGCCGGCTGGGCCTTGATCGCCTTGGCGAGCTCACGCACTTCCTGCTCGCTGCGGCAACCGCAACGGCCGCCGACCACGCCGTACTCGATCATCACGTTCAGGCGCAGCCCACGGGCGGCGAAGAACAGGCCCAGGTCGGCGACGTTGTCCGGGTGGTCGACCATGCAGTGGAAGTCGAAATCAGGATCGGCCAACAGGTCGGCAATCAACGCCATGTTCGGCGCGCCGACCAGTTGGTTGGCCATCAACACGCGGCGCACGCCACCGGCATAGGCGCCACGGGTCTGCACCGCATTGGCCAGGGTAATGCCCCAGGCGCCTTGGGCGAGCTGGCGCTGGAACAGTGCGGGCATCATGCTGGTTTTGCCGTGGGGCGCGAGTTCTGCGCCGCTGTTGCTGACAAACGCTTGCATCCAGCGAATGTTGTGTTCCAGGGCGTCACGGTGCAGCACCAGGGCCGGCAGGCTGACGTCGCGGACCAAGTGGGCGCCAATCGCGGCGGCGCCTTTTTCAACGGCGTTGAAGGCAGACATGGAAAACTCCTATTCGTTGATGCGGCGGGCCAGGTTGTTGGCGCTGTCGATCAACACCCGGCGATAGTCGTTGTAATTTTTAATCGCGTCGGCCCGTGGGGCGACGATGCACAAGGTCGCAATGCTGATGCCTTGCGCGTCGCGAACCGGGGCAGCGAAGCAATGGGTAAAGGTGTCGGCCACGCTGTCGAAGGAGAAGAACCCATCGAGCGTGGCCTGGCGGATCTGCGCCAGGAAGGTGTCCAGCGCCAGGCGCTGGCCGTCCGGCAGGATGAAATCGTCGTCGTCGATCAGGTCGATGATTTGCTGGTCGCTCAAGTGCCCCAGCAACAGGCGCCCGGAGGCGGTCCACGGAATTGGCGCGTTTTCGCCGATGTCCGACGAAATACGGAAATGCCGCTCACCTTCGCGCATCAGCGCCACCGTGTATTTGCGCCCGTTGAGCAGGCACATCTGTGCGGTTTCGTGGGTTTGGCTGACGATTTCCTGCAAGGCGTGGTCGGCCTCGCGGGTCAAGTCGAAATGGCGCAGGTGCGCCTGGCCGAGGAAGTACAACTGGCGGCCGAGGTAGACGTGGCCGTCCTTGCCCACCGTTTCCAGAATGCGCCGTTCCAGCAGCGACGCGACCAACTCATAGACGGTGGATTTGGGGCTGCCGATGCCGCTGGCAATATCATTCGGGCGCAGGGGCTGGCCGATTTCCTTGAGAAAATCGAGGATATCAAAAGCACGGTCCAGGCCTTTGGCGCGGCGTTTGATGGTGTCTTCGGTCATGGCAGTAATCGGTCCGGTCAAATGTGGGTGCTGCACAGTGATCCCCTGTGGGAACGGGCTTGCCCGTGATTGCGGTGGGTCAGTGCCAGATGGGCTGGCTGACACGCCGTCATCGCGGGCAAGCCCGCTCCCACATGGGATCTCCTATGGCTTCAAGCATGGGGCATTTAGCCTTTTTTCTTGTAGGCCACGCAATCAATCTCGACCTTGCAGTCCACCATCATGTTGGCCTGCACACAGGCGCGCGCCGGGGCGTGTTCCGGGGTGAAGTATTCGCCGAAGACCTTGTTGAAACTCCAGAAGTCCCGTGGGTCTTCCAGCCACACACCCACGCGCACCACGTCTTTGAGTTCGTAGCCAGCCTCTTCCAGAATCGCCACCACATTGCGCAGGGTCTGGCGGGTCTGCTCAATGATGCCGCCGTTGATGATTTCACCGTCCACCGCTGGCACCTGGCCCGAGACGTAGAGCCAGCCGTCCGCTTCCACCGCACGGGCGAAAGGACGTGGCTGGCCACCGCCGGCGGTGCTGCCGGTGCCGTAACGAGTAATGGTCATAACGTTGCTCCTGATTAAAAACGAATGTTCTTCAAAAATTCCGCCAGGCGCGGCGATTGCGGACGCTCGAAGATGTCCTTCGAGGTGCCCTGCTCTTCAATACGGCCCTGGTTCATGAATACGATCTTGTCCGACACTTCATAGGCAAAACGCATTTCGTGGGTGACCAGCAACATGGTCATGCCCTCCTCCGCCAGGCCCTTGATCACGCTCAGCACCTCGCCAACCAGTTCCGGGTCGAGGGCCGAGGTGACTTCGTCGAACAGCATCAAGCTGGGGTTCATGGCGATTGCACGAGCAATCGCCACACGCTGTTGCTGGCCGCCGGACAATTGCCCGGGGAAGTGGTTGCGCCGCTCCAGCAGGCCGACACGGTCGAGCCATTTTTCGGCCAGGGCCACGGCTTCGTCCTTGCCCATTTTCTTCACCTTGAGCAGGCCCAGAGTGACGTTTTGCAACGCGGTCAGGTGCGGAAACAGGTTGAACTGCTGGAACGCCATGCCGGTCATCGCGCGGTGCTGGGCAATCACCCGCTCAGGGTGACGCACACGCTTGCCGGCGATTTCGCTGTAGCCGATCGACTCGCCATCCAGGGTGATCTGGCCGCCCTGGAATTCTTCGAGCAAGTTGACGCAACGCAGCAGCGTGGTCTTGCCCGAGCCGCTGGAGCCGATCAAGGTCACCACGTTGCCGCGCTGCATGGACAGGTCGACGCCTTTGAGCACTTCCACCTGACCGTATTGTTTGCGCAGGCCACGAATGTTCAGCAGCGGTGAGGGGGTATGTGGTTGGTTCATGGCAAGGCCACCCGCTTTTCAATGTAGCGCCCGAATAATTCGATGGCGTAGTTGATGACAAAGAACAGAAACCCGGCGAACAGGTAGAACTCCAGAGTCATGAACGTACGCGCGATCACTTGCTGGGTGCTCAGCAGTAACTCAGCCACGCCAATCACCGAGAGCAAGGTCGAAGCCTTGACGATTTCCGTGGAGGAATTGACCCAGGTCGGCAGGATCTGGCGCAGCGCCTGAGGCAACAGCACGTAACCCAGGGACTGGTAGAACGTCAGGCCAATCGCCTTGCCCGCTTCCAGTTGCCCACGGGGGATGGCTTGCAACGCGCCGCGCACGATTTCCGAGACGTGCGAGCCGCAGAACAACGTCAGCCCGACCGCCCCGGCCTGGAACGCGGTGATCTGCCAACCGAGCGCCGGCAGCATGTAGAAACACGCCAGCACCAACACAAACACAGGCGTGCCACGGATCAGGTCCACGTACAGACGAAACGGCGCACGCATCCAGAATTTGCCGTAGGTCAGGATCAACCCCGCGAAGATACCGATCAGCGTGCCAAAGATAATCGCCAGCACCGAGCAATAAATACTGGTCTGAAACCCCGCCCAAAGGGTATCCCGGGCGATCCACAACTCATGCAGCCAGCTGGGGGACTCGTACATGGAAACCCTCCTTAACGACGGATCGCCAGACGCTGTTCCAGGTAACGGAGCAGCATGGCGATGAAATAACAGGCGGCCACGTAGAGCGCGGTCGTGACCATCCAGGTTTCAATCACCCGGTAGCTTTCGACGTTGATCTTGCGGGCGTAATAGGTCAGCTCCGGCACCGCGATAGCGGCGGCCAACGAGGTGTCCTTGAACAGCGAAATAAAGTTGTTCGACAACGCTGGCAACACGTTGCGCAGCATCACCGGCACGGTGATGTAGGCACGAATGCGCCACTCGCCCAGGCCAATGGCCAAGCCGGCTTCACGCAAGCCCTTGGGAATATTCAACAGCCCGGCACGGAACACTTCGGTCAGGTAGGCACCGGCATACAGCGACAGGGTGATGATGAAGGACGGGATTTTGTCGAGACGAACCCCCAGCGACGGCAGGGCAAAGTAGATCAACAGGATCAGCACG